>JAADHN010000039.1:14142-20940 GCA_013151865.1 Kiritimatiellota bacterium | reverse complement strand
AGTGCTGTTGTCGTCTCCGTTGAGGCAAGGAAGCCCAGAATCACCTCCTAACTTCGCAGCGGCTTTCCCTGTCATTTGCCGGTGCTCTGGCTGAAGAGCCGGTGCTTGATGGAATTCCATTTGAACGCGCCGCTGGGAAAGGCGTGGTTAGGCCCATTGGCCCAATTCACGCCGCACCGGCGCAAGTCCGTAGACTCCGCGAGGATTTCGTTATGACCAAGACGGTTGGCGTGAGACACGGCGCGATTGCGGCGATGCTGCTTTCCGTGGCTGCGCCACTGTCACAAGCGGAGGCCGCCGGCGTCCCGGCAAACGAGCCTCTCGAGTGGTCCGTACCGCGGCTCCCGGCCCCGCCCAAAATCGACGGCATTGTCGGAGAACAGGAATGGTCCGCGGCGGCGGGCATTACCGGTTTCTCGGGCATCGGACGGCGTGCCGCCGCGCGGTACCAGCCTGTCGGATTCCTCGGGTTCGACCGGAATGCAATCTACCTTGCGTTGACCATCCCCCGCCCCACCGACGCACCGCTCGTGTGCAACGCCACCGACCGCGACGGCCCGGTCTGGGATGACGATTCCGTCGAGTTCTTCCTTGCGGTGGGCGCCGCGCCGTATCGGCATTTCATTGTGAGCGCGCGGAACGTACGCTACGATGAAATCGGGAAGCGGGGTTCGGTGTGGAATGGCGTTTGGCGATCGGCGACGCGTGCCCGGCCCCGCCAATGGAGCGTGGAGATCAGCGTGCCGTGGAGCAACTTGGGGGTGAAGGCGCCGCCCAAGTCACTCCGCGCCAACCTCTGCTGGAATCGCAGGAGCGGTGGGACGAGTGAGACGACGTGGGCGCCTGTCATGTCCAGCTATCACGAGCCCGATCACTTTGCCACACTGATTCTGGTGAAAACAGGTCCGGCAGTGCGGTTCACGGGACTGTCGTTCACGGACATCGGCGTGCCGCGCTGGACCTTTTGCGTCACCTCGGGGAGAGCGGTGCTGCGCACTCAAGTGTTCTCGACCGGCGACAAGGCCATGCTCTCTACGGAACACCATATCGACACCGCCGGCGCTTCTTTTTCGCCAGACGCGCAGAGGCCGCCGCTCGCACCCGGACTGTATCGGATCACGTACCGATGCGACGGTCTGGCACGGGGCGCGTTCGGGTTTGAAGTCCTCCCTCCGTTCGATTGGAAAATCACGCAGCGCATGCTGGCCGGGGTCGTGGATGTATCCGTGGACCTGAGCCGCTTGAAACGGCCTGCGGCGCCTGTGTCGGTTCGACTCCATGTACTGTCCGACGTTGCCGGAAAACTCGTGCGGAGCATCCGGTTGCCGGTAACGAGCACAAAAAAGGTTCGGTGCACAATCCGCGCAAACGACTTGCCGGTCGGACGGTATCGTATCGAGGCGGACGTGCTCGATGCCGGCGGAAAGACCATCAGCAGGCGCACCGACGGGACGTTCCGCAAACCTCGCACCCCCGAGTGGCGCCACTTCACAGGTGGTATGACCCACAAGGTACTGCCTCCGTGGACGCCGATCACGCTCGACAAACGCTTGAACGTTCACGTCCAGGGGCGCGTCTATGCCATGCCGAACGGCCTCTTGCCGAATTCGATCCGTATTCGCGGACGCGAGTTTCTCGCCGGCCCTATTGCCGTTGCCGCCACCGTCAATGGAAAGACATCCACCTGGAAAGCATCTGCGGGGAACGTCCAAGAGGCACGGGGAGAAATGGTTGCGCTAACGGGGGATATGGTTTCGGCGGGGGTCCGTGTCACGGGCACTGCCGTCATCGAGTATGATGGCATGATCAAGGTGGAGTTGAACGTTGTTCCGCTGGTCCGGAATCCAACTGTATCCCTTGTCCTCGAGGTCCCTCTGCAACCGGACGCGGTCGAGTATCTTTACACCTTCCCGGGCGTATGGGGATCGACTCGGAATGCCGGCGCTTTGCCGCCCGACGGCTGGCGCAGCGCCTTCCGACCCTACGTATGGCTGGGCGACAACGATGCCGGCGTCGCATGGTTCTGCGAAAGTGCGCAAGGCTGGCGCCCGCGGGACCCGGAACAGGCGCTGACCGTTACCCGCGCTCACAAAAAGGTCGTGTTGCGGCTCCATCTGTTTGAGAACGCGGTACTTCGCCACACACGACGCTACGTTTTCGGGTTTCAAGCCACGCCGGTCAAGGCGCCGGAACACGATGCCTGGGATTACCGTATTCTGCGCATCGGCAGTTACGGCCTCGACAAAAAGAGGGCTAATCGCTGGAACACGCAGAGGGTCTTATGGCCGGGCCGCGGGAAGATAGACCTGAGGAAAGGCAGCCTCGAACTGTGGGTGCGCCCGGATTTCGATCCGAGCGCGACAGGGAAGGACGCCGGACTCCCAAAGGGCTTAACCCTGTTCTACGCGTACACCGAAGGCCCGGGCATTCGTCGTCAATGCATCGACTTTTTCTGGGACAGGGTCGAGCAACGGTTCCGGGTGTACGCGGCCGTTGGCCGCAAGCCAACGGTGGTACGCGAGAAACTCGCGTCGTTCCCCTGCACCCATTGGAAGAAAGGCGAGTGGCGCCGAATCGGTCTGACATGGGGTCCCGAGTTTACTCTCTGGGTGGACGGTCGCCGTGCCGATTCCCGCAAGTTTTCCGGCTTTTTCCCGACGCCTCCGGAATCCCCGGACGCAGCGCTGGAAAACACGCGGTTGTGCCTGATTTCCAACCCCGTTGCGGTCGATGAACTCTCCATATCCAGCCGGGTCCAAGACCTGTCCAGGGGGCCGGACAAGCCGTCCGTTTCGGGTTCCGACATTCTGTTCGTGGAGCATTTTGACGCCGATCTGCGCGCAACGTCGAAGGCAACCATGAACGCACAATGCCGTCCGACACCCGGAAAGTTCTGCAAAGGCGTCCTGTTGTACATTCCGGAAGACTCGACGTACATCGAGAACCTGGCCGCGCTCGGATGCCGGACGATTGTGTTTCATCAGTCGTGGTCGAACATTCAGAACTCCGGAATCCCGGCGGACCCTCGGGCCCTTCGCGACCTGGTCCAGGCCTGTCACAAGAACGGAATGCAGTTGCTGTTGTATTTCGGCTTCGAAATGTCGGACGCCAACCCCGACTGGGACATATACCACGCGGAATGCCTTCAGGTCTGCTCCGATCCCCATGCCGTCCCCTCTCGCCAACAGGTCTACAATCGGCCCAACCCGCCGCAACACGCTTATCATGTTTGTTACCGCAGTCCGTGGCGGAACTACCTCGCTTGGTCCGTCGCCAAACTCATGGATGACTATGGAATCGACGGCGTTTATCTGGACGGGACCGAGTATCTCTTTCCATGTTCCAATGAATACCACGGTTGCGGGTATGCAGGGGCCGGCGGAAAACGGCATGATGCCTATCCGATCTTTGCCGTGAGAGATTTGATGAAGCGCCTGTACACCATTGTCAAAACTCGTAAGCCGAACGGCCAGATCAACGCTCACAGTTCCACATGCATGATCGCGCCGACGATCGCATGGGCGACTTCGCTCTGGGATGGAGAGCAAATCGCCAACCAAGACTTGCGGCGGGTGTACTTCGGCGACATCATCCCCCTGGACACGTTTCGCGCGGAGTTCATGGGGCGCAGCCAGGGCGTGCCCACCGAGTTTCTCGCCTACGGCGTGCCAAACCAGCACCGCGCCCTCGCTTTCACGCTGATTCACGATGTCATTGTTCGTCTTGACAACGATCCCGTTCTGGCCGGACAACTGTGGCGGGCAATGGATGACTTCGGCCGCCGACACGCCGCGTGGTTGCCCTACTGGTCCAACGGCGACTGTGTCCGTGTTACGCCGCGGGACGTCAAGGTGAGTCTGTACAACCGGGCGAAAAAGGGCGTCCTGCTCGTCGTCTCGAACCTGGGCAAAAGCAAGGTTGACGCAATGCTCGTGCTGGACACGGCAAGACTCGGACTCGGGTCCGGCACGTACAGGGCAAGCGATGCGTTGACACACGAATCGCTGACGACCAGCGGCGGCACACTCCATCTGCCGCTGCGTTCCATGGAATGGCGACTGATCGAGTTCACCCCTACTGCGCCGTAGCGCGAGCCTGTCCGAGTGTGTCAGGGACCGCGGAGCGCGCGGCACGAGGTGAGCGCCGACGCCCGCGCCTCCCGCGGGGTCCTTGCAGGCGCCTCGATAGTAGACGGAGTCGATCATGAGCAAAACAAACACGAAACCATTGCGGGCCGGAGCAGGTCTCGTGGACATCACTCCGCCGCCGGGAACGCATCTTTCGGGCAGCGGTTGCGGAGAGCACCGTCCAGCCCGGTCCGTCATCGATCCGCTGTTTGCCAAGGCAATCGTTTTCGAGTCGGGCGACCGGCGCACGTGCATGGTGACGCTGGATGTTACGATCATCACGGGTGACTACACGGATAGAATCCGTTCCGCCATTTCCGAGAAAACCGGGATAGCGTCGGACGCCATCATGGTCCATGCCATACAGACGCACTCCGCGCCGAGCCTCGGCTACTTCATGCTGGACCCGGATTTTCCCCTGGAAACCACGCCCGAGACCGAATACTTGCGTGGCGCTGAGAGGGCTTACGCCGATTTTGCGGCCGAGGCCGCGGTGCGCGCCGCTGTCGAGGCCTCCCAAAAACTGCAACCGGTTCGGATCGGCCTGGGCCGCGGTATCCTGGGCGGTCTCGCCTTCAATCGCCGCGGCGTACGCCGGGACGGAACGATCATGATGCCCAAACCGGCCGGACGCGAACAGCAACCGTTCGGGATCACGGATCTCTGTTACCTCGAAGGACCAATTGATCCGGAGGTCGGTGTATTCTGTGTGCAGGACAATGACATGCGACCGCTGGCCTTTCTCTTGCATTACACTTGCCATCCTGTGAACGTGTTCGGGCATCGCGAGACATACAACGCAGTATCCGCAGATTGGCCGGGGGCCTGGACACAAGAAATGCAGAGGCGATTCGGACAAGGCACGGTCCCGCTGGTGATCAACGGTTGCTGCGGCAACATCAATCCCTGGCATCCGTTTGATCCGGCGTGCGAACCGGACCATCGGCGCATGGGGCGCGAACTCGCAACCATGAGCGAACGGATCATTTACAACATGACATTTACGAGTTCCGCCCGGGTGGACTGGACGACCGATAGTCTGGCACTTTCATACCGCGACATTCCTTCGGAACGGCGGGTGGAGGTGGAAGAGATTCTCACAAAGGACCCGCAACCGCCGCGCGGAGACAACGGGGAGGTGGACCCCCGCTGGTTCAGGGCGGCATCGACACGAAGCGTGGAGCTTTGTCGAAAACGCGAACCCGGGTTTCGGTACGAGATCCAGGTTTTCCGGGTTGGCGATTTGGCGATTGTCGGATTGCCGGGGGAGCCGTTTGTGGAAGGACAGCTTCAGCTCAAGACGAACTCCGCGGCGTCCTATGTCTTTGCTGCACACCTCACCACGCATTACGTCGGCTATCTGCCGACTCGGGACGCCTATGCACGGGGCGGCCACGAGGCCAACAGAGACGTTACGTACTGGGCCAAACTGGCCCCTGGAAGCCTTGAGACCGTGGTCGATAGCGCCAAGGCGCTCCTCCAAGCCGCGTTTGCCTGACCTGATTGCCCTGAATAATGCATGTGCCAACTGCTGCGATGACGCATCTCACACATCTTCAGAATATTGCCGCCACTCACCGACCGAGGCGGTGTTTCGACACGGCCTCGTCCAGTGCTCGACGCAGTGATCTGAATCCGTATGAGCTATGCCCTCGCGCGTCGAAGTCCATGAACTGATCAGGTCAGAAGGAACCAAAGCCGTTTCCGTGGTTCGAGTTTCCTGTTCGGTAAACACGCTCGGAACAACGCAGATTGCCTGGGCACGGCCCGTTTGAAGGGCGGAGCGACGAATCCGCGATGTGTATTCTGCTCAAGGTCGCCGAGGGAAACGGCCGTTTCTCAGAGCCGGACCAAAGCAGTTTTGCAGTACTGGGGTACTCACTGGATGGATTCCGCTCGACAGTCCACAGATGCCGTTTCCCAAAATGAAAGGAACCGCCGAATGGGGTGTGCATGGTTTGCAGGGGGAACAATGCTGATTGCCGGTTCCCTCACCGCTGCGGTCAATACCGCGCCCGCCGCCGACGTCCCGCCCTTGTCGCGCGCCGTCGTCCTGGACGGACGCTTGGCATCGCAAGAATGGGACGATGCGGCGGTCGTGCGGTTCCTCGCAGCCACCGCTCCGGACGACGCGGAATCCGCAGCGGACGGAGCGGTGACGACCACTTGTTACTTGAAGTATGACCAGCAAGCGCTTTGGGTGGGGTGGGTCTGCCGGGAGCGTCAGGACGGGTATCCCCGGGCGTATCCGCGCCGGCCGACGGATGATCTGACGCAGGACGACGCGGTGCAGGTGGTCCTCGGCATGGCGGACGAGCATGAGATCGTGCGGGAAGTCCTGAACATGGGCGGGTATCGCGGGGCCATGGGCACGGAAGCGGCCCGCGCGGATCACTACTACCAGTTTACCACCAATGCCGTCAACGCCCGGGCCCGAACGTACAACGAGTCGCTGCTCGAGCGCCCTCTGTTCGAATCGCGCACGGCCTTGATCGAAGGCGGCTGGTCCGTAGAAATGCGCATTCCCTGGAGCAGCCTCGGCCTGGATCGCGTCGTCGGGAGGACGATCTACGCCAACCTGTTTCGCTTCCGCCCGCCGGGGAGGAGCGCCTGGTATCGACCCAACTTCGGCGGCTACGTTCCCATGCAGTTCGGCCAAATCACCTTGCTG
>JAADHN010000039.1:0-14128 GCA_013151865.1 Kiritimatiellota bacterium | reverse complement strand
CGAACGAACCGTCGAACCCGAGCCTGCCGCCCCCGTTCGGGAGGCCCCTCCCCGTTCGAGCGAGGCCCCGGTCAGCGGTCGGATCGGGTATTATCCCCTGTCGGGCGCGGTCGTGGCGACGATTCACGGTAGCGACCGCCTCGAGGGTGCCGAGGCCACGCTCGAAGTCGAGGCCCTGGGCCAACGGAAGCGCGTCCTCCGGGGCCAACTCGAGCAACGGATCGTTTTCGAGATGGAACCGGGCTCGCAACCCGCCCGGCGGGCCGCATTGCGAATCGTGGACCGCCACGGACAGGAGATATTCAAGACGGAAAGGAGACTCGAGGCGGTGGCGGCCCCGCCGTGGTTGGGGACCGGCGCGGGGCTGGAGTACCTGGACCGCAAGATCCCCCGGCCCTGGACCCAACCGGCCGTGAGCGGACGCACGGTGCAATTGGTGGACAAGAAACTGCGCTTTGGACGCTTCGGCCTGTTCGATTCGATTGCCGATTCAGCGGGCGAATTGCTCGCGGGGCCGGCGGAGGTGCGGGTCGAGGTCGACGGCGAACCGCTCCGTTTCAAGCCTGAATCGTTGAGCGTTCGCAGTGACGGCACGGGCGCGCGGGTCGCGGCCGTTGCGGAGTCCGCAAACCTGCGTTTGGAGACCCGCAGCCGGGTGGACTACGACGGCTTCACCGTGGTGAAACTGCGCCTGCCGGGTTTGGATGCGAGACGCATCTCGCGCCTGGCGGTACGCATTCCGTTGCGCCCCCGTCACGCCCGCTTTGCGCACCGGGCGCTGGTGCAGGAGATCAAACCCCTGACCGGGTTCGGGTTCGAGGCCCCGGCGGGGCCGCTTTGGGTGGGTTCGGAGAGCAAGGGCTTGTCGTTCAGTTTCGACACTCCGCTCTTCTTCTCCCGCAACCGCCGCACGCAGATGCGGGTGATCGAAGGGGAGAAGGGGCGAACCTGGATGGAGTTCAACTTGGTCGACGGGCCCGGCCAGGTGTTGCGGGAAGACCAGATCTTCCGCTTTTTCCTCCACCCTACCCCGACGAAGCCGGTGAATCTGGAGAAGGTCCACCCGCGAGCGGCCTGGAAATGGGAGAACTGGAGCGATTGGCAGGGCTATCCCGACCTGGCCAAGGCGGACCACCTCAAACAGTGGAGCGACGAACTGCATGAGCAAGGCAGAATCGCCCTGCTCTACGCTTGTCAGGGCCTGGCCGAAAACGCCCCGGGCTTCCAGGAGTACAAAGAAGATCTCATGGTGCAGCCTGCGTGGGTGTTCTATCGCCGGCGCTACGATCCCGGCCGCGGCGTACCGTGCTACCACACGTGCAAGCGCGGGCCCGAGGGCGACCTGCAATTGTGGGCGTTCGACAAGTTGGCTCGCCAGGCCGGCATCGACGGCGTCGTCAGCGACGGTCTGTCGATGGCGTGGAAGTGCGACAATCCGGGCCATGCACACGGCTGCGGCCGACCGGTCACCGTAACCTGGGATGAAGTGGCGCGCTCCCGCGTGGTCGAGACGCGCAACTTCCTCAAGCGGCTCCGGGGCATCTTCAGCGACACCGGCCGGCCGTTCCACCTGAGCGCCCACTGCGGCGGCGGCCTGGACATCAACACCCTCTCGTTCTTCGATAGTTACATCGAAGGCGAGCAACTGAGTCGATTCCGCCCCGGATACATGATCCCGCGCCACATTTACGCCGTCGGCTACAACGGCTATCCGTGGGGATTCCGCTCGATCTTCTGGGAGAAGACCTGGCGACGGAACACGCGCGGCCGGTACTGGGGCCTCACCTATGCCCTGTTGCACGACGGCGAGATCGAGGGCAGCCCCATCACGGGCACGTTCTACCGCGGATTCGACGACGACCCCGCCACGAAATACTATCCCTATTGGCAAAACGGCCCGCACGTCCGGCTCCAGGCACGCCACTCGCTCGTCTCGTATTACCTGAAAGACCGGGAGGCACTGATCGTGGTGAGCAATTTCAGTTTCGAGGACGACCCCATCGAATTGGACCTGAGCCGGCTCCTTCCCGGCCGGCCGATTGCGGCCAGGGAAATGCTCGCCGACCGCCCCGTACCGATCGTGAACCGGCGTCTTCGCACGGTGCTGAACGGCTACCACTGTCTCGCCCTGAAGGTGAAGGTGAAGGTGGAAACGGAAGCCCCTGTTCGGGACGCCGGGACGGCACTCGAGGCGCCCGATCCGGTCCCGTTCGCCATCGAGGGCCATGACGGCAAGCTGTGGCAGACAAATGCCGATGATCCTTCGGTTACGGTGGAGGAGGCGGCCGACTTGGGCGGAGGGACCAGCGGGATGGAGCTTGCCAGCCGAATCTACCGCGCTCCCGCGACCGCCAAACTGAAGCGTTACCGCCTCGGGCGCAACGGCACCCTGGCCCTGCGCGTGCGCCTGCAACAGCGCTTTCAACTCGCCATCGGACCCATGAGACTGCAACACGACGCCGGTTGGCGCATGCTCGGCCCGCTGGCGGGCTGGAACACGGGAACGGTCTACCAAGTGCCGGTCGACCCCGAGTCAACCTGCCTGCTGGTCCTGACCCTGCGCGACGGGTGCGTGGACGCCGTCCTGGGCAATCGCGTCCTGGCACGGAACATGGCCTTCGATCTTCCCGCCGCCGGCAACGAGGTGACCCTTCGGACCTGGGGCGGAAATCGCGTCGCCTTCGCACTGGAAGAACTCACCACCGAACCGCGGCAATTGGTCGAAAAAGGGATCTCTCATCCGGTGCGTTGAACGGGTGGGCAGAGCAACCGGCCCATCTTACCGTGACCCGCACCGAGAAGATACAATGAAAGGCAGAGGCGGATTGCCAAGCGTCGGAGCGGCCACACCGTATGCGCCGCGGCGCCCGCCACGCCACGGGCGACTCCGTTCAAGGCAGCCTGATGGGATGGCCGGCGAACCGGCATGCGAGGATCAACTCCCCCTCTCCACCGCCCCGAACGGCCGAACCGATTGCAACTGCGAATTGCCTCCCCACTGCAGGAGAATACGCCCATGGGCACTGTTCGAAAACTGCCGAATATCATCATCATAACCACCGACCACCACTCGTACAACGCACTCGCGTCAAACGGCTTCAATCGGTACTCGCCGGGGAGCGACCGCCTGGCGCGCGAAGGAGTCGGTTTCAGTCATGCAACCACGACGACCGTCATGTGCGGACCGGCCCGTTGCGCCATGCAAACGGGCATGTATCCGAATTACCTCGGCCTGCCCAACAACCGTTGGGGGGGGCGCCGGGTCCGGACCCAACTCCTGCCGCCCGGGAGCGGTGTGAGAACCCTGCCCGACTACTTCCGACCCGCGGGATATGTCTGCGGTTTCGTCGGCAAGCTTCATATGAGCGGCAGTCCGCTCGATTACGGTTACGACGATTATTCGCAGGCCGACTTCCGCGACACGACGCGAAACCGGCATTTCCAGGGACGAACTTTTTCCGAATACCTTGCCGAAAAAAAGGTTGATATCGAGGCCGATCCGCCGCTCATCGATCAGACGGAGCACGCCGTGCGCTATTGGTATAAAGGAAGTTGGTATGCCATGAGCGGGCGACTGACCAATTACCGGCGAGAGCACACCTATACGGCCTGCACCTTTGATGAGGGGAAGCGGATGATCGAGTGCTATCGCTCCCTCAATAAGCCGTTCTTGATCCAATTGAACATCGATCAGGCTCCCCACTGGCCTTACATCGTACCCGAACCCTATGCGTCAATGTATCGTCCGAAAGAGATGAAAGAGTGGCCGAACTTCCGTGATCCGCTCGGCGACCATCCGTTGCGCTCGAAGATAGCCCGCGACATCTGGCGCACGGGGGGGGAACCGTGGGAGCGTTGGGCTGAATCGATCTCCAAGTACTACGGTCTGTGTTCGCTCGTCGAAGACGAAGTGGCCGATCTCCTCTCGTTTTTGGACCACAACAGACTTGCCGAGGACAGCATCGTTGTCTGGACCGCCGACCACGGGGCGCCCAATGGGGCGCATGGCGTTTTCGACAAAGACCATCGGATCATTGACGAAGCATATCGCATACCGCTCCTGGTCCGCTACCCTCGAGGCGAACTCGAGTGCGGCCTGCTCTCCGATGCACTCGTGCAAAATGCGGATGTCCTCCCGACGATTATGGAGCTGGCCGACTTGACGCCCCCCGCGGAAATGCATTCCAGAAGCTTCGCGCCGGCCCTGCACGGCAGGCCCCGCGCCCGGGGGGAGATCGATTACTGCTTCCTGAGCAACGGCGGCGACCCCACGACACTGGCCGCGGTACGCGCAATCCGCACACACAGTTTCAAGTATATATTCAATGCCTGCGACATCGACGAATTGTACGACCTGAGAGACGATCCGGCAGAAATGCGGAACCGCATCGATGCGCCCCGGTACGCCCGAGAGTTGAAGCGCCTCAGGTCACTGCTCCACGACGTGTTGACGGACACGGACGACTGGGTGACGCCCTTCGCCTTTTCCCGCCTTATCGACGGCAAGGACACCGGGAGCATCGACGAGTCGGCGCCCCCGCCGCCGACACACTACATAACCGGTCCCCACACGTTCGGACTTCGCACCAACTGCCCATGGCATTCCCGGGATGCCGGGCGCTGAGCCTTGTGACATCACTGCAACGTCGCGAGTACCGGAAGCCCGAGCGCCCTGTGGGAGCAACTGTCGGCATGGTCGTCCGAACGACGTGGGAACGCCGACGGGCGAGAATACTCGTCATTTTTCGTGGTCGAACACAAGACGGAACGACCATGCGAACTTTGTTCCTGCCGGATACGTGACCGGTTTCTGGCGCCAGGGGATGAACGCATGAACGTCCGCGCGGAGCCCCTTGCCGCCCCAACCGCGAGTGTCGCTCAGGGAGATCACCGTGTTGTCGCCGGTTTCGAGCACGAAGTGGCCTTTGTCCAGGACCACTCGCAATTCGGTCACGCCGCCGGCGCGGATGTCGCTGCGCTTGTCGTACGCTTCGGGAAACACGTTCAAACTCCCGCCGCCTTCGCCTTTCCGCAGGCGATACCCGCGGTTGGCATAGGTGGCCATGGGCAGGGTGAGCAGCGTGAGGAAAATCTTGGTGTTACTCGACAGGGGGACGAGCGTCTCGACTTCGTACCGGAACTCCATGCGGTCGGGCGAGAGCGTCACGTGCTGCGAGTACTTGGCCGCTTCGGCATATCGCTTGTTGCGCAACACACCGGATTTCGCGACGGCGTAGCGACCTTCTTCGAGCTTCCGTACCTCGAGCGACCCGGCCTGTTCCGCGGCTTGCTGGAAAAACCGCGCATCGTGCCGGTCCTTCGGCTTGTACGTGCCGTGCAAGAACAGATCTTGCACGAGCAAGACGTCTCGGGCCTTCACCGCCGTGATCTCACCGCTGGGCTTGACAACGCACGACAGCCACTCGCTGGTGTACTCGAAGCCCTTCGGATACGCCAGCCATTCGCTCGGAGCGGCGGCACGACAGGGCGATGCGAAGACGAGCACCGCGAGCAACGAAACAACAAGGCTGTGTCCACTTGCCTTCATGCTATTCCTCCCCCTGCCCGGCGACGACCGACACAAATCGCTTGCGACCCGTGACGGCCACGACGACGGGGATGGACTTGCCGTACGACACGATGTCCATTGTCTTGATCTCGACTTTGGGCAAGGGGTTGGCGAACTCGCTCATGTACAAGCCCTTCTTGCCTGCCCGGAAGACGACGATGGCATTCGCGCGATCCTTGGGCCGCCACCAGTCGGGGATGTCTCTCCCGGTGGTCGCGACGAACTCGCGCGTCTCGCCGTTTGCGTAGTGGAACACATAGCGCACCGACGGGCCGGGCTTGGCATACATGGCGGTGTGGAGGATGTACACACTGTTGAGCTTGGCGCCCACGGGGATGCCCACGACTTTGTCGGGGAAGTACGGCCGTTTCTCGCCCTTGAGCACGATGCAGCTCTTGCCCCCGTTCGACGCGGGGTCGATGATGCGGAAGGGCACTTTGCCCTGGAGCCGGCTCGGCCCCGTCGGGATTTCACGGAAGTCGCCGCTCGCGCCGAAGTCGGTCCAGCCGCCCTTCCGGTCGCCCTGCACGTCGTCGCGGAAACCGCGGTTGGCGGCTCGCCGGAGATCGATGAAGAGCGCGTCCTTGTCTTCGACGTAGAGTGACTTGGTGAAGGCCTGCTCCGGCAGCTCCAACGCGAAACGCGAGACGCCGTCCCGGAGCGCATAGTGAAGCAGGTTGCGCAAGCAGGCGCGAGCCACGCCGTCCGAGGCGGAGCGTTTCGTGACCGTCAATTGCGAGAAGACGATCTGTCCCTTGCCCAGCTTCACGTCGGCGATGACGGGACGCGCATCCTCGCGATCATTGTGCGACCCTGTCGGCGCCACCGCGACCAGCCCTTCGTTCAAGGGGTTGAGAGCGAACTCGAACGCGTATCCGCGCTGCCCGAACCAATTGTCGAAGTCCTCCTGTTCCAGGCCGCGGAACAGCGGGTGAGTGGGCACGGACATCGACACGTAGGTGGCAGAGGACCCGGCCACGATGCTGTAGTTCGGATAGAACGGCACTTTTCCGCACAGACGTTGCTCGAAGCAGAGAATCTTCCCGCCGTTCTTCACCCAGCGATGGATTCGCTCGCCGGCGTCGATGAGGGTTTTGTCGAAGCTGTTCGCACCGATGATGAGAAGGCGATATCGGTCCAGCTCGTCGAAACTCTTGAGCGGTTCAGGACGGCAGCCGACGGCTTTGAGCGCCTGCGTGGTGGTGTCCGTAATCAGGCCCCGGAACACGCGTTCGGCCGAATCGTACAGAGCGACCTTCCCGCCTGGCGGAATCGGTGTCGAATCGTCGGCCACGACGGTTACCGGGTAGTCGTTGTCTCCCACGCGTTCGCCGTTCTTGAAGAGGTGGAGTTCGAGTTTGCCCCTCGCCGTCGCGGCCGGCCGTGGGACAACGAAGGTCAGCGGAATCGACTTCTGCGTCATCCCTTCCATTGTGCCGAAAGCAAGCCGCGGCAAGGCGACGGGGGTGCTGTCGCCGAGGCGCAGTTGCGCCTCCACCTCGAACGTGCCGGGCTCGTTCAGATCGTTCGTAACAAAGATCGGCACGGTTTGTTTGGAGCCCGGCAGAGGGTGTTGGTTGAACACACCGGCGGACACGAGCACCGGGTTGTAAACGCGTTTGACTGTGAAGGCCAGCGGCATGACGAACCATTCCGTGCGTCCTTGGGGGATGGGGCCCGGCTTGCCGTAGGCCGACGCGGTGTTGCCCCAAGCGCCGGGCGGAAGCAGCAGATCGTAATACTGCGCGTTCGTGTGGCCGCCCAGGCAGCGCGTCCCGGCCCGGCGATACACCTCGACGACCCGCTTGAAAAGCTTCTGACTGTACAGCCGCCGGCACTCCGCTTCGTCCGTGACGTAGATGCGGGGAGAACAATAGTTGAGCTTGCCGCGAATGTACCCGCCGATCTCCGCCGTCTTGCTCGTGAGGAAGTCGATATAGCGGCGCTTGAACTCGGCGCTCGCCGGATCGAGTTGGAACGCCGGAAAGAGCCTCTTGAACGTCAACGTGCGATAGCGCAGGTTATCGCCCGGCACGGCGTACTCGCAGTCGATCTTGGGCTTCGGCCGCCCGTAAAACTTGAACGCGGCCCTGGCGTACTTCTCGATGTGGTCGATGTTGTCCTGCCACGAACCCACGGTCGCGCCGCGGTATTGATGGTCGTCGAGCACGTCGGTGCGCTCTTTGAGCAGGCCGCTTTGGATCAGGCCGATATTGTACCGGCCCGTAGAGCCGCAGATGGGCCGGCCCTGTCGGTCCAGGTCTTTCAGCAAGCCGTAGAGCTTGTCCACATTCGCACTGTAGTATGTTCCGCCCTGTCCTTCGTAAAACTCGTTGCCAAAGGACCACATGACGAGGCAGGGGTGGCTGTAGTAGTCGCGCACGTGCGCCTCGTAAACCGGCCAGGACGAAAGCAGGTTGTCGCTCCTGTTCCGGTCGCCGGTTCGGTGGGCATAGCAGCAGCCGGACCAGTCCTCGTAGACGGCGATCCCGATCTCGTCGCACAAGTTGTAGAATGTTTCCCGCCGCATACCGGTCCCGGAATGGGGCCGAATCATGTTGATGCCCAACGATTTCATGAAGCGCAGGAGCATCTCTGTGTCGCCGTCCCGGTTGTGCAGCAGCGAAAGCGTCCGCACCGAGAACGTGAACCCGCGCGGCTTGAACTTCTTGCCGTTCAGATAGAGCCATTCGCCCCTGGCGCGGAAGTCCCGAAAGCCGAACCGCTGGAGCCCGACGGAGCGGCCCTGTTCATCGGCCAGGCGCAGCGTGTAGAGGTGCGGATTATCGGGCGACCACGGCACAGGGTTGGGCAGGGCGATTCGACCGAGCTGGAGCCAATGCCTGCCGGGCGCAATCGCGACCGCCCTCAACGGCAGGGTGTTTGCCACCCGTCCCGTCGGCCAATGGGCCACTTCAGCGGTCAGCTTACGCGTGACGGCCGAGCCGGTGGGATTGACGAACTCCGCCTCGACCTCGATCATCTTCCGTTCGACAAGACTCGTGACCATCATCCGGTTCGAAAACAGGGGCGACGGGACGGCAAGCAGTCGCACCGGCTGGTAGATGCCCCCGACGTCGCGGCGCCGGTAGCTCGTATCGCCGCGCCATTCGTACACGCGCACCGCGAGCGTGTTCGCACCGGCTCGCGCCAAGGGAGTGACGTCGTATTGAAAGCTGTCGTACCGGCCCACGTGCCGCGGCCCGGCTTTCCGGCCGTTCACCCATACGTCCGCCTGGGCGGCCACGCCCCGGAAGTCGAGGACGATTCGCCGGCCTCCCGCAAGCTGCGACGGCTTCAGCTCGAACGTGCGCCGATACCAGGCGAGCTTGCCGGACACGTATTTTCCCCGCCCGCCATCAGCGGCGCGATACCAGCTCCAGGGCACGGGAAAGTCGTCCCAGCCCCTGTCATCGAAGTCGCTCTTGTAGTACCCCTCGTGTATTCCGGCGTCGTCGAGCGGGTTCGCAAAGGGATCTTTCGCGGCCTTTCCAAGCGGCAGTTCTTTGTATTTCCATGTGCCGTCCAGCGAGACCGTCTGCCAATCGGACGGCACGGGATTCAGGCGCCAGCCCGCAGGGCCGAGTCTTGTTCGGTCGAACTCCAGTGCCCGATACGGGGCCTCGGGCAGAGGGGTGAGGGGCTCGGCGCTTCGCGCCTCGAGGGTGCAGGCGAACGGTCCGAGCAGCACAAACACAGCCGCGAGCTTCAGTCTGGACATCAGCGTACTCCGATTCGACTCATCTGCAACGGACGCTGTCAGTGCCACCGCTCACCGGCAAGCAAAGTAGCCGCAACCGGGATCGTTTGCAAAGCGCCTTGTGACGCCTTGGGCGTCCCGGGTCGTTTCCCGCGCAGCATCCAGGCTTGGACCGCGAAGCGCAAGAACATCCGGCTCCCCCCCGCGCAGCCTTCGCCGACGACGCGATTGACGACACTGCCCGACCGCACGGAACATTGCGGTTGCGCACGAGCGGAAGCACACAAATGAGAAAGTCGAATGGGACGGAAGAAGGGTTCGCCGGTCTACCTTCGATATCCGCGTGAAGCGGCGTCCATCCGCGGTTCAGTATTCCGGAGGGAGTGTCCGCGTCGGTCGTTTTGGCGATTTCTCGGGGGTCTGCTGACGCCATCGAGACCAAGAGCTGAAAATGTCCTCCGACCTGCGCTTCCCAATCTCGGCAGGCCAGTCCTGGACGGCCGGTAAATCACTCGGGCCGGAGACCGACGCCTGCCTCGAACTTGTCCGGATCGCCCAGGTAGTAGAGCTTCGTCGAATACGGCGGGATGTCAATCCGAACGGTGTCGGCGTTTCGCTGCAGAATCTTGGCTGCGAACACATCGCAAACGCCTGTCTTTCGCGGCAAGCGCAGGTTTCCAAGCGCCGGCTCCTTGCCCGTGTGAATCGCCACGAAGTGCCGGCCGGCGAAAAGGATGTCATTGGCGTCCCAGTAGATGTGCACACCCGCAAAACGGGCAATGTTGCGCATGAGTTCGGGCGTGAGGTACGGCACTGTGGCGTACACGGAATTCCACTTCCCGCGCCCGCCGCCCTCGAGCGTTCGGACGCAAAGCGCTCCCATGTCCCGCCGCACTTTGCCGTCGATCACCCAATGGCCGAGCACGCGCGTGTCGTCGCCGGCAATCTGCGTGTCGACGTAAACAACCGGCCAAACCTCGTTCCCGAAGCGCTCCCAGGTCGCGCCGGACGGGAAGGGCGCCGCCGTCAGCAGTTGCCCTGCCGGCAGACCGCTCGTGATGGGATGCTCGGTGTCGCTCAGCCGGTAGGCTTGAACCGCTCTGCGCTGAAGCCATCGCACGCCGGGTATGCCCGTAACCGCCGACACGTTGTCCGGCGAGGGATGCCTGCCCGCCTGCGAAATGCCGGGCGCCCACAGCCACACCAGCGTGCGCCCTTCTCCTTTGCACAGTTCCAGCCATTCCCGCTGTTTCGCCGTCAAGTAGAAGGGATTGAGGAACAGGCACATCTTGTACTGCGCCAGCCGTCCGGTCTCGGCCAATCGCGGTATGTCCGCCAAGTTGTAAAGATCGTACGGTGCACCCACGCGTTGCATCCCGTTCACGAGCGTGAGGCGACCGATGGCGGCGTTGATCTGAAGCGTCGGCGGAAAAAGATCCTGCGCGGTGAGCGACTCACCATGATAGAACACGGCGATCTCGGCCGACGGACCGCGGTCGGGCAAGGTCAACGCAAAATCGGCCACCCTCTTGATGCGTGCGGCGAAATCGAGGATCGCGGGGTCGAGGAACCACTCCCGCGCCCGCGCACCTCCCTGGCCCTCGGCAAATTCGTACCACCACCAGCCGACCCCGCGCGTGAGCGCGGCCGCGGCATCTCTTTTGAATACCGCGATCGTCTCACGACGACTGAACGTCTTCGGCATGTGCTCGGCGAGAAACGTGCGCGAATCCTGCTCGTAAATCCATAGCTTGTTGTGCAGCCGCAGGCTATCGATGATGTTGTGCCCCCAGTAGGGGCCGCCCGCCCGGCGCGCCGCGTTGTATTCGCTCGGGCTGACGTAGAAATCGAGGAAAGGCGTGCGACAGGCCCTCGCCACGGCCGTGTGACCATGGAACCCCGGCAAGGAGGTATAGAGCTGCGGGATGGCATACCCATAGTAGCAGCCTGCAATCAACCTCCCGTCCGATGCCTCTTTCACGGCCCGTCCCCACGCGGCGAAGGTGTCGATCATCGCCTCCGCGAAGCACTGGTAATAGTCCATCGGCAACGTACCGACGCCGGCTTCCAGCGGGTCGCGCAAAGAGCCGGCGTCCGCCGGCTTGTTCACCCAGGCCAACGTGTTGCACACCTTCTCGCGATCGAAACGCGCCGGCTCCAGGATGTCGTCGAAGCGGATGTCCTTTTGCAGCCAAGCCCGACGCAGCGCATCGTCGGTCCCGTATTTGGCCATGAGAAACTCCCGGAACGTGCGGCGGGCGGCCATGGAGAAGTCGCCGATGTCCCACTGTCCGCGCGGCTTCGCCTCGTAGCGTCCCTGCTCGTCTTTGAAAATATTCCGCTCGTTTCCGCCCCAATAGTTCTCGCCCGCGCGGCCCGCGAGCAGACAGACGCCGATGACGTTCGGCGCGTACGACCGTCCGCGCATGTGCCGCACCAAACGCTTCAGCGCATCGGCGCCCGCCCGCCGCCAGGCCTGCGACATGAAGGTCGGCCGCACCTGCCCCCGGTCGGGCACGGAGAGACTCAGGGGGATGACGGGATGACCCCGGCCCCCGAGCATCTGTTCGGACGGTCGCGCGAAAAGCCAGCCGGGATTGGGGTCCATCCACACCGCGGGCAACAGTCTGATCTCCGGATCCACGTCCACCGCCGCGGACAACATCCGGTCCACCTGCTCGAACCACCACGGGTAGAACTCGTCCTCTTCCCCCGGAGCGCAGATCGGCGAGCCTTGGAGGATCGGCCGGAACAGTTTCACACCCGTCGCCGCATACTCGCTGTACCGCCGGTAGTTGCCGTACGAAGACGACCAGAGGATCGCTGCGGTCGGCTTCCCGTCGATGTGCAGGGTCGGATCACCGTCGACTGTGCGGACCTCGCAATGGGGAAAGTCGCGACCTCTCGGTCCCGCCGCTGTTCCGCGATCCACCGGCAACAGGAAATGAAGCCCGTAGCGGTCTGTATCCAGGCCCGGCAGATCGGTCGCGAGCACGGCGGCGCCTTCCGGCGTAGACAGCCGGAGCGTCGCGCGCGTCCGTCGCGGGGCGTAGTCGGGAACGGGCACCGACAACGAGACTCGATGCCGCCCCCGGCCCCAACGGCTCGTGCCGACTTTCTCCGGCTGCAGGACCGCCCCCCATAGCTCGAAATCGTGATTGCGCCAGAAGGACGGACGGCCCAGTCGAACCACGACCGCGTAGTCCCTGCTCACGGTCCCGGCGCTTTCGAACGTGATGTTCACATTCACGCGCCCCCCGGCCTCGACGCGCCGAGGTGCGAGCGTGAAGCCGACCACTTTGAGACGGTCCGCCGATGCCACGGTCGGTCGCGGCACGTTCCAGAGCCAATGCCAGCGAGTGTTCGGCCACGTCTTCACGCGGCACGGCACCCATGCGCTCGCGTCGAATCCCGGCTTGCGCCAGTCGGAGACCCTGCCCCGGTCGGCTTGACCCAGCCACTTGTTGTCGGTCGCGATGATCGTGCGGCCGCCGTCCTGACGCACCAGCACCAGCTCGGCGAGCAAACCGTGGCTGCCCACTTCGGAAAGATCCTCGACTTCCGCGGCCAGCACGTTCTCGCCCGCGACGAGCCAGTCGAGCGGGACCCGCTCGACACGCGCCTCGCGCAGGGACCCGCCGCTGTACCCGATGTGCTTCAGCACGGCGCGGTTGTTGATCCACATCTGGTTGAGCCGGTCGAAGGCGCAAGCCAGCAGCCAAGCCTCCTTGATCTCGGCGGGATCCTCGATGCGGAAGCTGCGCCGCAGGTAGCGTCTCAACGGCTCGCGATGGGGAATGTAGAGCGAGGGCTCGCACCAAATCCAATTGGCCTGCCAGCGGGGCAGCCACTCGCTGGGAAGGATCAGTTTGGGGCCTCGCACCTGAAACTCGCCGACGGCCGCCTGCCCCGTGGGAGCGGACTCGATCACGAGGCGAATCGCGGTCGTCTTCACGGGCTCCTTCAGTTTGTGCCTGATCTCCCGGCCGCCGGGCACCTGCGACGCATTGCCGACGGCCACCTGCCGCCATTCGCCGTCCCGCAAGGTTTCAATGGCGTACTCGCCGACGGGACCTGCTTCCCTGGAAAGAGATTGGCTGGGAGGTAGCACCACCACTTCGTGGATTTCGACCGGCACCCGCCACTCGACCCGAAGCCACACCGGCAGGACCCCTTTCGCGGAGATCCACCCGGTCCGCGGGTTGCCATCGCACGCTTTCGCAGCCGAAAACCTGAAATCGGCAGCCGAAGCCAAGGCCGTCGGCATCGCGCCCGACTTTGCGAGGGCGAGATTCACTTCGGCCGACCGAACGACAGCCGCCCACCCCAGGGCCAGAAGAAAACAGAACGCAGGCTTGTTCATGGACAACAACGTACACCCATTACGCGAGAGGCGCGACAACTCGGATTCAGTATGGATATCAGGGACGAAATGGACGGCCGGCCCCGCCGACCTGGTCCTCTTCGGTCGCTTCGTCCTCCTTCTCCATTTCCGCCCATGACAATCGCCTCCCGGCCGGATCCCCGCACGGAGTCGCCCGGACAAATCGTTGCCGGTTACCGACAAAGCTTATCGGGCGAATCCCGAAACCTCGGTTCTCGCCAAACCGAAAGCACCGCCTTGACATCAGGGCGGAAAACGGGTACGCTCATTGCCTCGCCTGTTGGCTGGAAGAGATGATGATAGCGCCTGATGGCGCGGGATGATCCGGGTCGGAGTTCCGTCTTCAGGGCCTGTCGCTTTATTATTGTGCGTGTCCCCAGACGGCCTGAAGGGCCGACTTTACCGTAGCCTTGGGCAACGCCCAAGGTTGGTCGGCGCCGTACCGATGTACGCTGAAGGCGTACTTCAACCTACA
>JAADHN010000131.1 GCA_013151865.1 Kiritimatiellota bacterium | reverse complement strand
GGGCAATCAGGTTCGTGGCATTGTTGTTCTCCCAAGCGAACACCAGTCCGCCCACGCGCCCCGGCCACGGCGCCCGCGCCACCCGCCCGCGGACCGCGGACGAAGCGGCCGCAGCTGCACTTTTCGCCCGTGCGGAGTTCGATCCCCGGGCCTTGGCGCCGGCCGGCGCGATCCAGGCGTCGGGATAGAAGTCGGCCCGGCGGTTACGGCTTACCTGCACCCATGCCTCGATGCGCGTATACCCTGCATTGAATCGGCCCAGATACACCTCGACTCCGGTGCCGCCGCCCCCGATCTTGTTGCCGCCCTTCCCAACCTTGTACGGCCCGGTCATGGTCATAAACCGAGGGTGGTTGGACCAGCGCGGATGGTACACCTCGAACCCCCCGATCCCCGGGGCGGAATTGATGCTGACTTTCCAATGCCGGGTGTCGCCGTTCGTGTGGATGTAAACATTTCGGTGCGGTCCGTCGAACACCCAAAACAGATACGAATTGTCCGGGGCCAAAGACGGCCAACAGCCCGAGCCGAGTTTGCGCCAAGTATGTCTGCCCAGGTCCGCCACCCCACAGTGCGGCCAGGGAAAGAGTCCGGAGGCGTGCGTGCCGTCGGCCGAAACCTGGAAATTGTCCAACTGTCCCGGTCCGTTGCGCCACACCACCTGCTTTGCCCAAGGACGGTCGACGGCGATCCGAACGATTCGGCCGAACACGGTGGATCCGCGCAGTCGTCGGGAATCCTGGCCGACCAGGACCCACTCGAGGCCGGTGTCCGGGTCCTGCCACACATCGGCCAGTTCGCCGTCGGCAATGTCGGCGCCACCGGTCCCGTCGAACCCGACGATGCAGACTTTGCGGCGTTTGCGGTCCGTGAAAACCACACGGTCGCCGCGCGGCGTGATCAAGGGCTTGGCCACACTCCCGGGCGTGCCGATGATCGGGCGCTCCCCTTTCCCGTCGTCACTGTCGATCCCCATGAGCAGGAGACGGTTACCCCGACAAAACACGTCGCGACCGTCCCCGATGTCCTGGACCCAGACCACACGGGTATGGGCCCCGGTCAGAGCGCGAAGCCCGGTTGCCTGGGCCGCCGTGGTCGCGGCGGATGTGCGGACCCCGCAGGTCAGGGTCGCGAGAACCACGGAAACGACCCCGGCCCGGCCCCGTCGCCGGCGGCCGCCCCGGTCCTGCAGCCCTGCCCGAAAAGACATCATGCCCCGTTCTCCGGTCCGTTGCAAACGCCCAGCCGCGGAAGTCAAATTCAACCGGCTGTATCCGGCCGACGTAACGGATTGCCGGGAATGTCTATTGGACCGGCCTCACCCAGAGCGGGATGTGTCCGGCGGTCGTTCAACCCAGGACGGCGCTCCGCTTTGCTCCAGGCTGCGGTAATGCCGGGCCGTTGGGGCCCTCTCTCATAGACCCATCGTGTCGGAAAGAATGTGGCGGTTGCGCGACGGTGGAACGCCGTCTGTTTGATCCGGTCGTTCGCCGAAAGTGCCTCTGCTGCAGCCCCGGCGGGACGACCGCATCCCAGCCCGCGAACGCCCGGGGGGGAGATTCGCACAGGGCTTGCACTCTGGAGGGGCGCTTCAACCGCCGTCGCATCTTTCCCGCGGCATTGGCGTTCAAGCCTTCATTCCGGTGTTCGTCCACCTCATCGCGGCACGGGCACCTTGCGCCAGCCGGAAACGGCTTCGGTGAATTCCCGGGCGGCAAAGCACCAGACGACCAGTTTCTTGGTCTTCAGGTAAGCGGCGTCGGCCCGGGCCCGGCGGTAGAGACTGATCCGGGCCGGGGTCGCGCCCGACCCGCGCACTCCCAGAAGGTCCACAGGAAAACGGAACTCGAACGCGAGCTGGTCCGCCAATCCGGCACCCCGTGCATACATGTCGCCCCCACTGTGAAAGACCAGGACATGGCTGTCCCCGAGCAGAAGAATGGGGGCGCCCCGGTCCGGTTCGGGCGGGGTTCCCTTTTCGTCCGCGACGAACCAGAGCGGCAGGGATTCGTCGAGAAGTTCGGCGCCGGCGTCCGCGCGCCGGAGGTCGCCGCGAATGCGGACTTCGCGCTTCCGCCGTTGCCACCGGGCCGCGGCGCCTTTCCGGAACCACGGCCGACGCCGCACCCAGTCGGCAACGACCTCGGAAGCAAGAACGCAACCGCGCCCCGACCAGTGAGTGTCGCTCAGGCAATACACGGGGCCGTCCGGGCCGGCGCGCTCTTTCCAGAACAGCGGGTACAGATCCAATACCTGCACGCCGTGCTGCCGGAGCGCGCCGTAGAACCGCCGCAACACGGCATCGAGAGGCGGCGGTTGCGGAGTTCGCGCCTGTGCACCCGGGAATGCCGGGTCGAGCTTGTCCGGGTAGACCAGGACCTTGGGCGGCACGGGCACGAGCAACAGTTCGATCCCGACCCGGGCGAGCCCGGCTCGGAAATCCAGGATGGCAGGCAACGGGTCACGCCGGTCGGCGCGTGCGGCGCGACAGGCGGTTTGGGCGCGACCGCCCCAGAACTCCCCGACACTGACGGACCGCAGTTCCGCCCCCAGGAACAGCCATCCGTCCAGCCCGGGAACTGTCATGGCGCCGTCCCGCCGGGCCACGGCGGCTTTTTGCCCGCAAAACCGAAAGAAAGCACCGAACGGCTCGGTCGCCTGGCCCCCGGTGCACGAGAAAGTTCCGAGTACTGTCAGCCCGAGAAGACCGACGATTGCAAGAACTGCCGAGCGCGGTCCGTGTTTCACCGGTGTGCCTCCTCGCCCCAACAGGGCAGTTCGAGGGCCAGATCATCGTCGTCGATCTCGCTGCGATTGATGGATTCGAGTCGCTCCGCCACCTCGCTCCAGGCCCGGAGACGGAGGCGGACGCGCTGTCCCTCGCGATAATGCGCCGCCGGGGTCCAGCGTCCGTCGCGCATACTCCACATGTAGACCAATACCTCGGCGCCGGGGAGCGGTCCGGCGTCTGTGCGGAGGTCGACCATGTGTATGGTCTCTATATGGTCTTTATAGGGCACGGTCCCGGGCAGAGGGACCGGCGAGACTTCTCTCACAACGCCTTCAACGGTCATGGGGCGCCCCGGATTCGGGGTCAGGAAACGGCGCGGCCCCGGACGCCCGACAGCCATGGGAAAGGTTTTCCAGTCGCCGACCGCCAACTCCCGTTCCGCGAATTCCCAGACCACGACGCGTTTCCCGGCGAGCCGGTCGCGGCCGCGGGCAAGCTCGCGACTGAGCATCTCGCGCGTGGCAAAGGCGCCGCCGTCGTTCCGAGTGACTCGGTCCAACGGGAGGCCGAGAAAACAACTGAGTTGCTCGACAAACCCGCCCGCCTCGCCCCAGCCCATTTCCGACTTGGAGTAGATGTTGGCGAAACTGTCGCCGAGAAAAAGGACGGGCGCGTCTCTTCGGGGGCGCCAAAGGGTGTTTGCCGCAGTTAGGGTCCGTCGGACCGTGACGCTCTGCCGGGGATAGAGCTGCTGGTCCGGGGGCAATTGCAGCATGCGCGCGATATCGCCCAAATTCGAGACGGTTTCCGAGACGCGCCGGTATCGCAAAGACGGTGGGGGCAAATCGGTCCGACGCCGGAGGAATCGCGCCAGTTCACGGGCGGCACGCGTCATGGCCCCGGGGGTCCAGTGCGAGTCGGCTTCCAGGTATTGGGGTCCCCCGGAGTGAGCCGTCTTCCGTTCCCGTAGAACCGGCTCGGGATCGAAGACCGGAATCCCGGCAGCCGCCATCTCACACACAAAGCGCCGGAATGACGGATTGCGCGGCGCCGGTCCGTTTCCGCGAAACCGGGCCGTGAATTTCGCGGGATGTATCGTGGCTTTGGACGGGACCGGCACGAGTATGAGCCGAATGCCGCGAGCCGCGAGTTGATGCTGGAAATCGAGGATGGCCGGCCGTGGGTCCGGGTGCGGTGAAGGTGTGGTTTCGTTGCCGCTGTTCCGGCGCTTGGCGAGCTGGTCCGGATCGAGGAACCCCGGGCCACTCACCGAATCGATGCCGGGCCGATAGAAAAGCCAGCGGTCGCGACCGGGATAAACGTTCTCATTGCCCTGACCGAAGACCGCCAGGAGGAATTCCTGAGTCGGCCCCAGGAGCGTAACGGTGAGAAGCGAACCATTGTCGAGGGCGTCCTCGTACGCCTTCATCCGTTCGAGGGCCGCGGCATTCGCCCGGAAGATGCGCCGGACGAGCGAGCCCGTGCTCCGCTCAAAAACGCGATGGGCGGCACCCGGAATCGCAAACACCGTGAGTGGTTGGGGTAAGCGCCGCGGGTGACGTCGCAGTTCCACCCCCAACTGCAGCAGCGGAACAGCGCCGATAACCCCCAGGAACACCAGCACAAGAGCGCGCGCTGTTCCCGGAGAGATCGCGGTACGCCCAACCTCGAGCGCGGCAACCTCTTCCCGGCTCATTGGTTTGTTGCGCAAACCCGACACGTCGAGATGCCTCGTTACTTAAAAAATGAAGTAAATGAACGGATTGAATGCCTGCGTCGTGAGCAGGACGACAGACCCGGCAAACACACCGAGCAAGAGGCCCGCCTTCCACGGAGGGATCCGCCGCGTGAAATCCCAGGTCTGCGGTCCCAGCCACACGGTCGCCGCAGCGGCAACCATGGCCAGCACATAGTACGGTCGATAGATCACCCCGGCAATCAATTGCGAGCCCGGCCCGGGCTGTCCGAACCCGAGCATGGAACGGCAATAGGCTGTGGCACGCCCGAGGGTCTCCGCACGGAAAAACACCCAGGTGAAGCACACCAGGATGAAAGTGACCCCCATCCGCAACGGCCCCGGCAAACGCCGGTAAACGCTCTGTTTGCCCATGGCCCGCTCGACGCCCAGCATCGCCCCGTGCATCCCACCCCAAATAACGAACCGCCATGAGGCCCCGTGCCAAAGACCGCCGAGGAGCATGACCGTCGCCAAATTGACATACGTCCTGAGCTTGCCTTTCCGGTTCCCGCCCAGTGGAATGTAGAGGTAGTCCCGCAACCACGTGGACAACGACACATGCCAGCGACGCCAAAACTCGGTGATCGACTGCGAGATGTACGGCGAATCGAAGTTCTTCGGGAAGACGAACCCCAGCATCAGACCGAGTCCGATGGCCATGTCCGAATACCCACTGAAATCGAAGTAAATCTGAAACGCATAGGCGAACACCCCGTACCAAGCGTCCAGGAAATTGACACCGGCGGCGCCGAAGGCCATGTCCGCAATCTTGCCGCAGGAATTCGCGAGCACCACCTTCTTGGCGAGACCGAGGGAAATAAACGCCGCGCCCCGCGCGAACTTCTCGAACGTATGCGTGCGGGTCAAAAGCTGATCGGCCACTTCCTGAAAGCGAATGATCGGTCCCGCCACCAGCTGCGGGAACATGGAAACATAGCAGGCGAAATCCACGAAGTTCCGAATCGCTCTCGCCTCGCCGCGGAAGACGTCGATCGAGTAGCTCATGGACTGAAAAGTGTAGAAACTGATGCCGAGCGGGAGCGTTACCCTGAGCGCCAGGTCCAGGCGCAGGTCGGTCAGACCCAGCGCGGAAACGAGCGCATCGTAACTGCCCGTGGCAAAGTTGAAATACTTGAACAACCCGAGCAACAGCAGGTTCGAGCAGATCGATACCGCCAGCGCAATCCGCTGGCCCCGAGTCCGAGGGCCGTACTTCGGCAGAAGCGGCACGGGCTTCTTCCATGCGGCCGGGTGTTGTCGGGCAAGAAACAGTCCGCACACGTAATCGATCACGGTCGACGTAAACATCAGTACGACGAACAACGGATTGGCCCAACCGTAAAACAAGTAGCTCAGGAGCGTCAGGGCCAGATGCCGCCCCCGGCGCGGCATGAGATAGTAGACGAGCAATGCAGCCGGCAGGAACCAAAAGAGAAAGAGTTGTGAACTGAAAACCATCGGAACGCGCGAATTCCCTCGATCCCATCCCGCCGGATGCACGGGGTCGACTTCTCACCCGAATGGTCCATGCAGTATCACCGCGCAGGGGCGCGGTTTGCAAGAATTCACCGTGTCCACGCCGGACCGGGAGCGAGACTGTGTCGAAGTACTGCTTCGGTCGGGGCGCACCGGGAATGCTCCGCAGGTGTGCGGGGTGCATCATCGTAGGAGATGGCCCGAATTGCCCGGGGCGCGCTTTCGCTGGAAGGACGGGCAAGCCCGCGGGTTTATTGGCGCGCATGCGGCGCATTCGGGCCGGGGGACAACGGCCCGGGACCCGCCTAAAGGCCGTATCCCGGCGGACGCGGTACGTCCCGCACGATGATCGCCGGACAATTCCGGGACGCGCGGTATATTCAGTCGCGTCCAAGCAGCCGGTTTCTCGAAAGAAGACGCGGCCGGCCGGATCGGGAGCCATGAATGGACGAAACAACCAGAGAACAGATCCGACGCGGCCGCGGCAAATTCGCCGCCATGGCCGGCACGTACGCCTTGGGGGTTTTCAACGACAACTTCTTCAAGCAAGCCGCGATTCTGTTGGCGCAGTATGCCGGCGAGGGTTCTCTGAAGGGGATCGCGGCCGCACTGTTCGCCGTGCCGTACGTGGCGTTCGCCGCTTATGCCGGCTGGCTGGCGGACCGTTTCCCCAAGCGGAACGTGGTGATCGCCGCCAAAGCCTGGGAACTGCTGGCCATGCTGTGCGGAGCAGTGGGCATGCTCCTGGGGCGCAGCCCCCTCGGCTGGGGGCTGATTCTGGCCATGATCTTCATGATGGGGTTCCAGTCCTGCGTATTCAGCCCGGCCCTGAACGGCTCGATCCCGGAACTGTACCCGGCCTCCTACGTTCCCACCGCGAACGGCATCCTCAAGGCCGTCACCACCGCGGCGATTCTGCTGGGCATGGCCGTGGCCGGACACGCCATCGAGCCGAAGACGCCGGTTTGGCACGGGGTCCGGCTGGGGCGGGTCATCGTAGCGGTTGTGGTCGTGGGCGTCTCGGTCCTCGGCGTGCTCTTGAGCTTCGGCGTGCAACGCCGGCCGGCCGCCGCCCCACATACCCCCTTCCCCCGAGTCGGCCCACTCGAGACGTTCCGGGAATTCGCGGAAATCCACCGGGACCCTCTACTGGCCATTATTGTCTGGGCCAATGCGTTCATCTGGTTCATGGGGTCGCTCCAAGTGCTGGTCGTCGCGGCGCTTGGGGCCAACCAACTGCGCGTGAGCGAGGCGATGACCGGCAATCTCATGTTTGCGGAAATGGCCGGGATCGCAGGGGGCGCCCTGCTCAGCACCAAACTGGCGAAAGGCAAGAACCGGTTCCGAACCCTGGCGCCGGCGGCGCTCGGCCTGGGGGTCAGTTCCCTTTTGTGCCTGTTCATACCGCGATCGGCGGGAAATACGCCCCTGGGACTCATCTTCGGCATTCTGTTCGCAATGGGAATGGCGGGAGGCATCTTCATGATTCCGTGCGAGAGTTTCATCCAGGTCCGCCCGTCGCCGGAGAAGAGAGGGGCCGTCATCGCGGCGGCGAACTTCGCCGCGTTTACCGGCATTATCCTTTCCGGCGGGTTGATGTACATGATCGACGACCGCTTGCCGCCATCCGTCCTCCTGGCGGCCCTGGGCAGTCTGGCCCTGCCGCTTGCACTCTGGCTGCACTGGGTGCTGCCGCGAAACGGGGAGGATAAACAATGATCGACCGGTTGCTGGCACGGACGGTTCGATTGCTGCTCGCCTTGCGATACCGGGTCACGATGCGCGGACTCGATGCCGTGGCCCGGCGCGGCGACCGCGGCATCCTTTTCCTTCCCAACCACCCGGCCCTGATCGATCCCATCATCCTTTTGAGCCGGCTCACCGGCCGGTTTGCGCCCCGCCCCCTGGCGGACGAACGACAGGTGGACCGTTTTCCGGTACGACTGCTGGCGGACCGCCTGCGTACGATCCGCATCCCCGACGTGGTCCGGGAGCGGGCCCGCGGACGAAGCGGAGTAGAGGCCGCCGTCGAACAGTGCATTGCCGCCCTGGAGGCCGGCGACAACGTTCTCCTCTATCCGTCGGGACATGTCTATCGAAGCCGCTTCGAAGATCTGCGCGGCAATACCGCCGTAGCCCGCATCCTCGAGGCCCTGCCCAACGTGCGGGTCGTACTGATTCGCACCCGCGGACTGTGGGGCAGCGCCTTCAGTCATGCCCGGGGCGGCCCGCCGAATGTGGCCGCAGTACTGCGGAAGGGCGTGCTTCGGCTCTTGGCGAACGGCCTTTTCTTCATGCCGCGCCGACGGGTCGTCATCGACTTCGACGAGCCCGGAGACCTGCCTCGAAACGCCCCCAGGGAAGAACTGAATCGCTTCCTGGAAGAATTCTACAACCGGGACGCAGAACCGAATACGTACGTGCCTTACTCCCGCTGGGAGCGCGGCGGAATTCGATACCTCCCGGATCCGGACTTCAGCGTCCGGGCCGACCAAATCGAAACCGTGCCGGCGGGAACACGCCGGATCGTCCTCGACTACCTTCGAAGCATGACGGGAACAGCACGGATCGAGCCCGAGATGCATTTGGCGCGCGACCTCGGCCTGGACAGCTTGGCCCGGACGGATTTGCTCGTCTGGCTCGAAACCGAGTTCGGGTTCGCCCAGCCGGATGTGGAAGCCCTGAATACGGTCGCCGATGTTCTGCTGGCCGCCTGCGGTCGACTGGTGTCCGCTGCCCTCGAGGAATTGAAGCCCGTGCCCCCCGCCTGGTTCCGCCGCAGAGACGACGCCCGCGCCATGGTCCCGCAGGAAGCGAAGCGCATCACCGACGCCTTCCTCGCCCAAGCCCGGCGGACGCCCGCCCGGCCGATCATCGCAGACCAAATCCGGGGCGTACTCACCTACCGCGACATTGTCACCGCCCTCCTGGTACTCGCCCCGCGCATCGAAGCATTTCCCGGCAGGTACGTAGGCGTCATGCTGCCTGCCTCGTGCATCGCCGATGTGATCTACCTGGCATGCCTGTTCGCAGGCAAGGTCCCGGTGATGATTAACTGGACCGCCGGCCCCCGAAACGTGCGTCACGCCGTCGAGGCAGCCGAGGTCCGCCGGATACTTACCGCCCGGGCCCTGCTCGAACGCCTCGCCGGCTCCGGGACGGACCTGTCCGACCTCGACGAATACTTCGCCCCTCTCGAGGACATGGCCGCCTCGATCACGCTCCCGGTCAAACTGGGGGCCTGGATTCGGGCCAGGATTTGTTGGACCCGGCTGCGGCGCGCATCGGTTGCGGACGAGGCCGTGGTGCTGCTCACCAGCGGCTCGGAAAGCCTGCCCAAACTGGTCCCCCTCACCCATGCAAACATTCTCTGCAACTGCCGGGCCGTGCTCGAAGTCGCCCCCATTCGCCGGAACGACTGCCTGCTGGGAATGCTGCCGCCGTTCCATTCCTTCGGCCTGACTGTCGGGATGATCTTGCCGCTGAGCGCCGGCGTCTCCGTCGTCCACTACCCCGACCCCACCCAGGGCGCCATGCTCGCTCGCCTGATCGAGACATACAAAGTGACGCTCATGGTCGGGACGCCAACCTTTCTGGCCGGAATCCTGCGTTCGGGTGGGGATCGCCGTTTGACCAGCCTGCGCCTGGTCGTGACCGGCGCGGAAAAATGCCCGGAATCCGTTTATGACGCATTGGAGACCCAATGCCCCAACGCCACGATTCTCGAAGGCTACGGCATCACGGAATGTTCCCCGGTCGTAGCGGTCAACGACCCCGCCGCACCGAAACGCGGGACCATCGGCAAAGTGCTGCCCGGACTCGAATACGCGATCATCGATCCGGACAACTTGACCCCGGTCCCCCGCGGGCAGCGCGGAATGCTGTTGGTGCGCGGCCCCTCCATCTTCAACGGGTACATGGCGCATTCGGGGGAATCGCCGTTCATCGAGTTCGACGGAAAGGAATGGTATCGGACCGGCGACCTGGTGATGGAGGACACTGCCGGCGTCCTCACCTTCGCCGGACGCCTGAAACGCTTCGTCAAACTCGGGGGCGAAATGGTCTCCCTGCCCGCCATCGAGGCCGCCATCGAGGCGCGCCACGGTGACCCCGAGGCCGACGGCCCCGCCATCGCCGTCGTCCCCACTCCCGACGACGAGCATCCGGAACTCATTCTGTTTACCACGCTCGATCTCGACCGGGAAACCGTCAACCGCACATTGCGCGCCGCCGGACTGTCCGGTCTGCACAACATCCGCGATGTCCGCCGTGTGGACGAAATCCCCGTGCTCGGCACGGGCAAGACCGATTACCGGGCGCTTCAGTCCAAACTTCCCCGAATCGGCTGACACTCAGCCAATTGGCCTGCAGAGAGTTGCCTCTTGCTTCAGCGTTCCCGGCGCCGGCTAGACCCCGGTCACATAGCGTTTCGGCAGCAGGCCCGCGGGCTGAAATCCGCTTCTCTTCGACCACGAGACGGCCAAGGAGGCCTGTCCCGGGGCCGAATGAAATCCGTCATGGGGCTCCGCTGCCGAGTTGTCCGGCTTTGTCGTGTTTTCGCGGGACGTCCGGGCGCGCCGGAACCCCCCGGCGCACGGGGTGACTGGATCGGCGGGAAGCATGGCCGCGCTCAGGCGGCGTGGATCAGCGGATCGTCCGATTCCCGGCGCTTCGCTTTTCTCACGAACGCCATGCGCCAGTTGTCAGCACCATGATAAAACTTTCAAATAGCGCCGTCTGGTTTTTTTCGTAAGCTGCCGTCTTATTTCTTTTTCTCCTTCCTCTTTTTCGATATCTGCATCTTCTTGCCATCTCCTTCCTTTGTTTCGTCTTGCCGTCGTTGGGTCTCGCCCCCAAGGTGTCGGGTTGCGAGCGATACTCTCGTTTTCCTTACCCCGGGAGACGGCCGATGGCAAAGCGAATTCGTAGACGGAAGTGCTTGAACTGTCATGAGTTGTTCGTTCCACATCCGAGTGTCGGTCGCCGTCAAGAGTACTGTTCCGGACCGGATTGCCAACGGGCCCGGAAAGCGAAGAACAACCGCAAGTGGCGGGAACGGAATCCGGACTATTTCAAGGACCCGCTTCACGGGGATCGAGTCAGGGCGTGGCGTCGTCGGCATCCGGGGTACTGGCATCGGGAGAAACGCAACGGGGGTCCTGGGCGCAGGCGTGTTGGACCGGGGCCGCCAACTTCTGTTGCGTTACAAGCCGAGGTTAAGCCACAACCTCTTGACAGTTCGCTTGTTGAATTGCAGTTAACCGTTACTGCGTTACAAGCCGCGATCAATTGGCAAGGACTTGCGTTTCAAGGTCTTGCATCGTCTTTAACCGGCACTGCGTTACAAGCCGAGCTCGCGGGTGTGTTTGCTGCATGGTACGATAAGGGTCGTCGCCTGGGTCCTGTTCGGGGTGTTCCCCGCGTTCGAAGCCCTTCAGCGTACGGAGGCAACCATGAAGCCGATGAAACCGCGGGTCCTTCCCGATCCCGCCCGTGTGCGGGGCGTTCCGAAACGATTCGGTTGGGTGGACCGCCGCCTGGTTCGTGAAGGGTACGTGGAGCGTTGCGGGACCGCCGCGTTGGCGTTGTATCTGGTTTTGGCGACGGTGGCCGACCGGGAAGGGGTGTCGTATTACGGCGACCGGAGTCTGTGTCGGATGCTGAGGTGGACCCCGCTCGAGTTGAGGGGCGCTCGGCGGGACCTGCGACGTGCCGGTCTGATCGCCTACCGTTTTCCGTTTTATCAGGTCCTGGGTCTCGATCCCGCCATGCCGGTCGCTGCAAAGGCGCCGGCGTCGGAACGGACTGCCCCCGAGGCGGAACGCCCGGCAACGCCCGCGGAAATCCGGGCGATCATCGAGCAATGGAAAAAGGGGAGCACGGAACAATGATAGATGTCGCCACATTCTATCGGATCAAGGAACTTGCCGAACGCGAAGGCCTGACGCCCGCACAGATCGCCGAGGCCACCGGACTGAGCGTGCCGACCGTCAAGAAATGGCTCGCGGCGGAGAACTACGGAAAGACGAATCGAACGGGCCGGGCGCGAATCGTCGAACCGCACAAACCGCTGATTCGCCGGTTGCTCGAACGGCACGACTACACCGGCGTCCAGGTCCTGCGTATCCTTCGCGAACAGGGGTATCGGGGCGGGTACACCGCGGTGACCGATTATCTGCGGGAAGTACGCCCGCCTCGGAAGACCGCTTATCTGACGCTGAGTTTCGCCCCCGGCGAATGTGCTCAGATCGATTGGGGAACGGCCGGCGTTATGCAGGTGTGCGAAGTCCGCAGGCGGGTTTCGTTCTTTGTCATGGTGCTGTGCTACAGCCGAATGCTGTACGTGGAGTTCGCGTTGAAGCAGGCCATGGAGCATTTTCTGACCTGTCAGCGTCATGCCTTCGAGTTCTTCGGCGGCGTACCGGAGAAAATGATGGTCGACAACTGCAAGACCGCGGTAACGAAGCATCCGCGCGGGGGGGCCGTCGAACTGAACGGGACCTACGTCGAATTCGCCCGGCATTACGGGTTCCGGATCGTTCCCTGCAATGTCCGCGCCCCTCACGAAAAAGGACGGGTGGAAAATGCCGTGGGGTATGTCAGGAAAAACCTGTTGAACGGTCTGGAACTCGGCAGTCTCGGTGCGCTCTGCCTTGCCGCGGAAACCTGGCGCGACGAAGTCGCCAACGTCCGGATACACGGAACCACCGGAAAACGCCCCGTCGATCTGTTCGGGACCGAAAAGCCGCTCCTGCAGCCCCTGCCGGTCCACCCCTACGACTGCGGGGTCGAACATGCCACATTGAGCAACAGCCAGTTCCGGGTCCGTTTCGAGACCAATTTCTATAGCGTGCCCGCGCAGTACGCCTCCACCCGTGCCCTGACCTTGCGCGCCTACCCGGACAGAGTCTGCATTTACCACGATCGTCGGCTGATCGCCGAACATCCGCGCAGCTACGGATCCCGCGCCCCTGTCGTGGACCCCGACCATGAGAAACCGGTACTGGCCCACCGGGCCAAAGCCAGGCAACAGCAGCTTGTCCGAAGGTTCTTCGCCCTCGGCCCCGTAGCCGAGACCTACTGGCACGCCCTCCGCGAACGACGCCTCAACGCCATGCATCACGCACGACAAATCCTGACCCTGGTCGACGTATACGGCGCCGAAAGCGTCGTCGATGCCATGACCGACGCCGCCGAGTTCAACGCCTTCAGCAGCGAGTGCGTCCTCAACCTCCTCGAACAACGCGCCCGACACCGCCCTCAGGCCGCGCCTCTCCATCTCCAGCGCAACCGGGACTTGCTGGAGATCGAACTAGAACAACCCGACCTCACCATCTATCCGGACAACCCCGGGGAGACCGACGATGAGCACGATCAATGAGACCCTCGACCGCCAGTTGACCGACCTCAAAATGCCCTTCCTGCGCGAGCACTACCGCGATCTGGCAAAACACGCCGTGGCCAAAGCCCTCGGACACGTCGACTACCTTGCAATGCTCGTCGACGGAGAAACGCACCAACGCGGAGAACGAAGCATCCGGCGCCGAATCCGACAGGCAAGGTTCCCCTACCTCAAGACCCTGGACCAGTTCGACTTCACCCACCCCAAGAAGATCGACCGCATGGAAATCAAAGACCTCTTCGGCCTCGACTTCGTAAAAGAACACGGCAACGTCATCTTCGTGGGACCGTGCGGAATGGGGAAAACCCACCTGGCCATCGCCCTGGGACACCAGGCGTGCGTCGCCGGATACAAGGTGCTCTTCACCACCGCAATCGACATGGTCAACGTCCTGGCCGCCGCACAGGCCGAATACCGGATCGACCGACAACTGGCGAAGTATCTCAAACCCGATCTGCTCATCATAGACGAACTCGGATACCTGCCCATCGACAAGTTCGGCGCCGACCTCCTGTTTCAAATCGTCGGCGGACGATACGAACGCTCAAGCATCATCCTTACAACCAACCGCATCTTCAAAGACTGGGCCACGGTCTTCAACAACGACGCCGCACTCGCGAGCGTAGTACTCGACCGCCTGCTCCACCATCACCGACACGTCATCATCGAAGGAACCAGCTACCGCATGCGAAAACCCCTCCGATAAGCCCAACACCGAAAAAACTGAGGCGGCGAAATCCGAAAGAAATCCCCCGGCGGTGACACGGCAAACGAGACGCGAGCAGCGAAGCGGGCGCATTGGGAAGGGGTGTTGGCAGTTTGACGGGAGAGCGGTTTGAGCATGGCCGCTTTCTGCCGGGAGAATGGGATTCGGGTTTGGCAGTTTCGATATTGGTTGAAGCGTTTGGCCGAGA
>JAADHN010000014.1 GCA_013151865.1 Kiritimatiellota bacterium | reverse complement strand
ATTCGTTTGCGACGCACCTGGTGGAGAAGGGGTACGACATCCGGACGGTGCAGGAATTGCTCGGCCATTCGGACGTGCGCACGACCATGGTATACACGCATGTGGCGAAACGGAACGTGCTGGGGGTGCGGAGTCCGCTGGACGGGTGAGGGAGAGGCGAGGCGATCGGCGCGGGCTTCGGTCTCACGCGAAGCCGCGAAGGACGCGAAAAAGAAGACAATCACTGCGGGGCCGTGTCCGCGGCATGTTTTCTACTACTGAGGTGGACCGGCGCAACGGCTGTGGATAGCGGGCGCGGGCGAGGCCCGCTTGGCGAATGCCATCGTGTCCCCGCTCTCGCTCTGCGGGAGGAACGGAGCATGCAGCGTCCGGTGGTTTGCCGCGCGGGGCGGCAAACGCGGATGCCGGACCCCCTGTCTCTTTGCCTTTGCTCCATGGTCCCTGCGATCTTTGTGTTTATTTCATCTCCGGCCGTTGCAGCGGCGGAGAAGGTGTAATGTGTGCAAACACGCGGGTCCGGCGAGATCGAGAGGTCTCAAACAGGGCTTGGTCCCGCGACGACCGTTTTTCGGGAGTTGCGGCATGGCAGTGGTAGTGAAAAAGGAAGTCTCATGGGAAAAGAATTGAAACTGTTGTTGGTGGGGACCGGCGGTTGGGCGGCGGTGCACGCCCGTGCCTGTCGACTGGCCCGGAACGTGGAACTGGCGGGTATCTGCGGTCACCGCAATCGCGAGCGGCTGACGGCATTGGCGGACGAGTTCGGGCCCGTGGCCAGCGACACGGACCTGGCGGCCCTGTTGGAAGAGGTCCGGCCGGACATTCTGGACGTGGCCTGCAATCCGCGTTGGCGCGTCGGTCCGGTGCGTTTGGCCGCAGCATGCCCATCGGTCAAGCTGGTCAACCTGGAGAAGCCGCTGGCCCTGACGCCGGGCGAGGCATACGAGATTGCCCGATTGTGCCGGGAGAACAACCTGTTGCTGACGGTGAATCACCAGAAGAAGTTCCTGCCTGCCTGGCGCAAGCTGAAGGAAATGATTGCCGGGGGTGTGCTCGGTTCGGTTTCGTTCATGCGGGCGACGTGCCGGGGCAATCTGCTCGAGCAGGGGACGCATATTGCGGACATGCTCTTGTTCTACAACGACTACGCGCCAGTGTCGTGGCTGATGGGACAGGTGGCGGACCTCGAGGGATTGGACAAGCCCCAGGCTGCGGCCCCGGATGCATCGATTGCGGTGCTTTGCTTCGAGAACGGAGTCCGCGCCTTGTTCGAAGCGGGCAATGCCGGTCGGTTCCTGTCGGGCGAGACCAACAAGTGGTACCAGTTCGCGCTGGAGGTCAGCGGCGACGCGGGGCATGCGGAAGTGACTTTAAACAGGGACCTGACCTGGGTGGACTATCGCTCGGGGCGCACCGTCCGGGAACGGTCGAGTTGGGACGATGATTACCTCCAGGCCCAGGCCGCGCACCTGGATTCACTGGCCGTGTACGCGGCCGATCCGGGGTGCGGTCATGTTTCCGACCTCGAGCACTCGCTGCAATCGTTCGAGGTGATCATGGGCATTTATGCTTCCGCCTGCACCGGGGGTCGGGTGGAGTTTCCGTGCCGATTCGAGGACCGGCTGCTGGACGCGCTGCGGCGTTCGCACTAGTGTGAGCCCGGCCACAAAGGGTGCGTGAGCCGCGGGAGTTGTCGCTCTTTGCCGGAGGCGAATCGCTGTCCGCCTGAGGCGGACCCGTCTCTCCCGCCAAGCGGGATCGGCTGGGAGCAACGGCCGAGTCCCCGAGGCGGCCGCCGGCCGTAACCAAAGCGAACGCCGAGCGTCGAGCAGCGTTCCCTGGTCGTTCCATGCGGCAAGTGGTTTCATGTCGTGCCGGCCACTCTGTTGTCGGCCATTTGGGCAGGACGTCCCTGATGCATTTCCAATATTTGGGAGCACGCAGTATGACAAAGCGGATGGAAAAAGCAGTGATCTTCGGGGAGTGTCGGGCGGGAACGGTGGAGGTCGCGATCCCGGCGCCCGTTGCAAACTGGGTGTTGGTGAAAGTGCTCGTGGCGCCGATGTGCACCGAATACAAGGCATTCGGACACGGGGGCGTTTCGCGGGCGTTGGGGCACGAGGCCGCCGGGGAAGTGGCGGCGGTGGCGCAACCGTGTCGGGTGCAGCCGGGCGACCGGGTGGTGGTCATGCCGACGCTGCCGTGCGGCGAGTGCCGGTTGTGCGTCGCCGGCGACTACATTCATTGCGAGCGCCCGGCCAACTACCGTGAGTTTACCGGCGGCCAGGAGCCCACCGGAACCATGACGCAATACCTGTTGAAGCCGGACTGGCTCCTGCCGAAGCTCCCCGACGATATCGACATCGAGCATGGGAGCATGGCCTGCTGCGGACTCGGACCGACGTTCGGCGCGATGCAGCGGATGTGCGTCGACGCTTTCGATACCGTCTTGATCACGGGGTTGGGGCCGGTGGGACTGGGCGGTGTGATCAACGCCCGTTTTCGCGGCGCGCGGGTTTTCGGCGTGGACGGCAATCCGTACCGGCGGGAGCTGGCCCTGGCACTGGGTGCGGAAGCCGTGTTCGCTCCGGACGCGCCCGATGTGCTCGAGTGCATTCGGGACGCCGCCGGTGGAGCGGGAGTGGACAAAGCGGTGGACTGTTCCGGCGTGTCCGCGGCTCAGCGCCTGTGCCTTGCGGCCTGTCGCCGTGTCGGGCATGTGGCCATCGTGGGGGAAGGCGGCGAGTTTCCGGTTGACGCCAGCAACGACATGATCCGGAAGGGGTTGACTCTCCACGGTTGCTGGCACTACAACTACGGAGACATTCCCCGGCTGTTGGAAGTCGTGCGCGGGAGCGGCGCACTGCTGGATAAATTGATCACGCATCGCTTTTCGCTGGCGCAAGTGCAGGAGGCGTTCGAGTTGCAGGCGAGCGGCCGGTGCGGCAAAGTGCTCCTGCTGCCGTGGGCCGATTGACGGCCCGGGCCATATTCTCATGGGGGTCGACCCGGGGCATTTCCGCTGGGGAGCCCGAATGGGATGTGCACATTGGATGATTCGTGAACAACGTTTCGACCTGCTTGCGGGGGAGCGCGGCCGTCCTCCCGTCCGAGGGGAGTGCTCTCCACAGGCTATCGCCCCGATTGCGGGGGCGTCCGATTCGCGCACTCCCGACTTCGTGCGGACGAATACTGGTGCGCGGAACGCGGCCCGGCCGGGAACGGGGTGGGCGGCGGTGGGACACCGAGATTGCGGAGCAACCTGAATGGAACTCGATGATGGCAAAGGCACTCGCGCCGTCTTCGGCGATGCGGGTCGGCTGTTCGCGCTGCATTCGCGCGGGCGGGTTTGGGAGTTCGAGCCGGCGGGCCCCGGCTGTGGGCTCGTATTGGAGAAAGCGGGTGTGCAGCGGTTTGGCGTGCCCGACCGGCTGGACCAAGCTGATCCGGGCGGGGAAGGGGATGGGGCGTCGTTCCGCTTTGTTTTTACAGGGATTCGTCTCGAGGACGGGGGCGAGGTGATTCCCGGTCGTGTTGAAGTGGCCTGGCGGTTGGCGGACGGGTTGCTGCTGGGGGGCATGTCGGCAACGGCTGTGGACACGGAGGGTCCCTGGCGCCTGGCGTCGTTGGTGTTCCCGTGCGTCAGCGTCGGCTGGGACGATCCGGAGGCGACGACGTTGGTGCTGCCTCGCGAACTGGGTCGGGTGGTCCCTCGGGCCGCTTCATGTTTGTTTGCCGACCGGACGAGCATTGCCTTGAGCGGCGCGCAGTTTCAGTGTTTGGGCTGGCTCGAAGGCGACCGTGGCCTGTACTTGGACACCCGCGACCGCGAGGGGTGGCTGCGGTCGTTCCGGCTGGCGCGGAGCGGCGAACGTTCGGTCCGCATCGAAGTGCGGCACCTCGTGCCCGATGACGCGGTGGAAGCGGGTGCGTTCCGCCTGCCGTACGAGGGGGCCCTGGGCGGGATTGCCGGAGATTGGTACGATATGGCGCGGGTGTACCGAACGTGGGCGCTCGGGCAACATTGGGCACGGCGTGGTCCGGAGGACCGCCGGAAAAGCCGGTTTGCGGAGATCGCGTGTTGGGTCTGGAACCGGGGGGCCAGTGTACGGGTGTGTCCCCCGGTCGCTGAATTGGCCGAGCGGATCGGGCATCCGGTGGGACTGGACTGGTACTGGTGGCACAAGCACCCGTACGACACCGGGTACCCGGATTACTTTCCGCCGCGCGAAGGCGAAGACCGTTTCAAGCGCGCCGTGCGCGACCTGCAGCGGCACAATGTGTTCGTCCAGGTCTACACCAATGGTGTGGCCTGGGATATGGACGGCCCCATGTGGCGCGACGGCGGCTCGGCGTGTGCCGTGATCCGCGAAAACGGCGAGGTGCTGGCCCATGCGTTCAATCGGTTCATGGGGCACCGTCTCGCCTATGTCTGCGGGGCCGCGCCCGGTTGGGCCGACATTCTCAGCGGCGTCGTGCGGAGGGCGCGCGCCCTCGGTTTGGACGGTCTCTACATCGACATGATCGCCATTGCCGGCGGTGTTCACGCCTGCCACAGCCGCCACCACCCGCACGCGCCGGGCGGCGGAAGTTACGGCATTCAGGGCTTTCGGCGTACTCTCGAACGGTTGCGCGCCGAGAATCCCGGTTTTCCGTTGTCGAGCGAGTCTGTTCAGGAACAATTCCTGGATTTGCTCGAGGGGGGGATTGTCCTGAGCAACAGTGCGGAACGTTTCGCCGGATACTCCGAGTTCGGCGGATGTCCGGCCGAGCCCGTACCCTTGTTCAACGCTGTTTATCACGGCCGGACGGTGTGTTTCGGCAACTACGCGCTGCTCGACGGTATTCCGCCCTTCGACGATCTGTGGCCCGCGGAGTACCGGCCCGATCCGGGCCGGGAACGGGATTGGGCGGCGCTGTGTCCGGACCAGTTCGCTTTCGAAGTGGCGCGGACCGTGGTGTTCGGTTGTCAGCCCATGGTCTGCAACCTGACTTCCGAGCACCTGCACGATCCACGGTTCGCGGCGGATATCGAGTTCCTGGTGCAATTGGCACGGGTTTTTGCCGAACAGCGGAAGTTTCTGCTATGGGGCGACATGCTCGAACCGGGGCGCCTGGCATGCGAACGGCGGACTGTGAAGTTTCTGCGGCGATATATCTTCACGAAACCGGGGGAAGAAACCGTGGTCGAGCGGGAATATCCCGCGGTTTTGCATTCGGCATGGCGGGCCGAAGACGGCGAGGCCGCCGTGGTATTGGTGAATTACACGCGCGGCCCCGCGTCTTTCGAGTACGCGCCGTCCCCGGGGTGGCGGGCGGCGACGGATGCGGCGTGCAGCGAAGCGCGCTTCGAGGCGGGGGCGCTGACAGGTGTATTGCCGTCTCGGGCGATTCGCGTCGTCCCATTGTGTCCATGAGAGAGAGGGCGGGACGTTCTTGGCACGAAGGTTTGAAGGCCGGGGCCGCCGCCGGGGTTGTTCGCCGAGCGGAAACGAGGGAACGTTGACGCGGCGAACAGGGGGGACCGGATCAAAGGACACTGCGTCGGGAGATCGGCGTCCGCCGGGGGCATGCCCGGTTTCAGGCGCCCCCCTTTTCTCCGCTTTGACTCGACATCCCGCTGATCCTGTCGAGTTCTCGGACTGGAATGCGGAGGGGACGGGAGGCGGCAATCGCGAGGCATCCGCCTGTTCACGGTCCGGGCGCCTCTTTCTTCTTCAGTCGCTGTCGAGTCCGAGGCCGAGGAGCCGGTCGGCGTTGCGCCAGGCGATTTTCTCGTGGGTTTCCGGGGTGATCCAGCCCTGTTCTCGGGCTTCCCGGAACCAGCCCACGATCGGCAATTCCTGCGGCACGTTGGCGATGTCGGTGCCGAACAGGAGCCGGTCCTGGAATTCGTGGAGGAAGGCATAGCCGAACTCGGGGTCGCGACTGACGGCGTTGAAGCCGCTTCCGGCCGAAAGGTCGCCGTACAGGTTGGGGTATTCTCGGAAGAGCCGGACCAGGCGTCCGGGGCGGACGGGGCCGTTGGGGTAACCGGCGCGCTGGGACTCGGGATCGTCCATGATTGCGATTTCGGCCCAGAACGGCTGGGAATGCCCGAGCAGCACGAGTTCGGGGAAGGCGCGCAGCACGTTTTCGAGGCGCGGCAGGCCGGGTTCGTCGACCAGGCCGTAGCACCCGCCCAGTCGGGGCGCGATGTGGATGGTCACCGGCAGACCGAGTTCCGCGGCCTGGGCGAACAGGTTCAGGTTCATGGGATCATCCAGCGGCAGATTGGGAATGTATTCGCCGATGCACCGGCAACCGAGTTCTTTGTAAGCGGACAGCATGGGGCGGAAGTCCGCCTTCGGGCTATTGGTGAGCCAGCGCGGGTCCACCGGGCAGCAGGGAATGAGACGGTCCGGGTGCTCCGCGGCGATTTCGAGCAATTCTTCGGGCGGCACCACAGTGTAGCGGCAGGCGGGGCTGACGGTGCCCATGCATAGGGCTTTGTCGATGCCGTGGGCGTCCATGGCGGCAATGAGTTCCCCGGGCGTCGGGTAGCGGCTGTCGTTGGGTCTTGTCAACCGCGGGTCGCGCGCGCGGCAGCAGTGGACGTGGATGTCGATGAGCATGATACGGGGTTTTCTTTCGGGGGACTGATCGGTCGGATCAGGCGGGTCGGCCGGACCCGGCTCGAGCGAGTTCGAGCGTCAGTATCTGCTTCGGCTTCAGCGAAGTCCGCACGAAACCGCCTGTTCCGGATTTGATCTCCCGAAGGCGGGTCTCATCGAGGCGGCAGATCCAGCAGGTCGCGGCAGGCCAGCCGACGCGGACTGTGCAGGACCGGGGCCGGTCTGTGGGGTTGAACAGCCGGACGATGACGGAATCGCGGTCTTCCGCCTGTTTCAGGGCGGAAAGCGCCACATGTGGATTGTTGATGGTCAGGAAAGACCGCGATACAGGCAGGTCGACGCCCGTGCCGGGGCGGGTGCGAAAAGCGTACTCCATCCGGTCTTCGGCGGTCCAGGGCCGGCCCCCTTCCATCCGTTTCGGGTCGACGGGGACCTGCACGGCCCGTATGGGCAAGGCGAACTCTTCGGCAGCCCGCACAAGCGGTGCGCCGTGCCAATCGCCCGCAAAGGGAAGGATTGCGTAATCGAAGGCGTGGCTGCCGAGCAATTGGGAGTCCTCGGTCCCCCGGCCCTCGGTGGGACAGTTCACGTCGCCGGCGGAAATTCGGCCGGTGCAGCGGAGAAGCGTGAGGGCCAGTGTGCCCTCTGGGGTCAGTTCCTGGGCGTAGATGCCCCGGGCCAGGATTGCGAGGCCCTGCTCACGGTTCGAGGCCGCCACGAATGTACGCATGGGGTTCACATTGACTCGGCGATTCCACTCGGTCGGGGCTTGTGAAGGTCGTGCAACGACATCGAACGGGCAATCCGCCACGGCGAACTCCGCGCCGTCCGGGGTTTTGAAGTGCACGCGCAGCCGGTGGTCTCTGCTCTGGTTTCGGACCTCGGTCCGGATTCGGAGAAAGCCTTCGTCCCGGTTGAGGGTCAGACGACTTCGGATGGTGCACTGCGCCGTCTTGCGCCGGCGCCGTTTTTTCTTGAAATTGACGCCGCACGGCAGTTCCAGCCGCCAAACGATTTCGTAGACGGTGCGCAGGGTGTTGCGCTCCAGGCAACGGATGCGGGCTTTGCGGTCCCGGGTCGAAATCGGCGTGTCGCCTTGGATCGGGTGGAAATTATACAGGTCTCCTTCATCGCCTTCGTCCACGAACCAGTGTTGCCCGGTCCATTTTTGTCCGGTCCGCTTATCCGTGAGCGTGAGGACGCCGTTTTTCTTGACAACGACCGCCAAGTGTCGGTTTTCGAAGGTGTTTTTCCCGTTTCCTTCGGCGAGCGGTCGTCCGGCATCGGCGGGGCGCAGGATGAAACTGCTGTATCCGAGGGCCGGGACACGTGCGGCCCGGAAGAGGAGGTTCAGTCGCCGTGCGGGTTTGGCGCCGGGCAAGTTGACGGGGCTGACGAACCGTTTGTTCAGTCTTTTCTCCGAGAGCACCTTGCACGGGAGTCTGCGGCCATGGGCATCGAGGAGCAGCGGTTCCCCGGCGCCGTCTTCTTCCAGCAGGTCCACGACGGCGGTGACGATTTCGGTCCGTGGGAACGGCGATGGATTGAACACGACAAGCTTGTAATCCGTGGGTCGGGTTTTTCCCCCGTGGGAGACGCCCAGGGCGATGGCCTGGAGGCGTTCGCCCAGGATGTCTTCGGCCAATTCTTCCACGTGGCGGAACCGGTTTTCGTTGTCCCGGTGCACCGTGTCGGCGCTGCATCCGCAGATACTGTCGTGCGGCTGGTTCTTGATCAGGGTCTTCCAGAGGTAGCGGAGGCGGTCGCCGGGCCAGGGGAGCAACTCGATTCGGGCTGCGGCCAGTGCGAAAGGTTCGAGATAGCGTTCGAGGAGCATTTCGCAACGCTGATTGGCCTGTTTCAGGTACGGCCGGGACGAGAGTGTACCGTTCAGGATCACGCCGTCCGCACCGTCCCGCAGTTCGCCGCGGACAGTTTTCAGGCGGCGGCTGCGGCGTTTGACCTCGGCGAAGAATTCCGGCAATGTGCTGTGGATCACGGGCGGCAGTCGCCAGCTCTTGCGAATTCGGTGGAGGGCGCCGGTCAGGTTTTCCTGTGCTTCGAGGTGGTCCACGCCGTTCATCAGCAGCAGTTGTCCGGACGGGGTAATCGGCGCCAGTGTGTCGCGGAGATGGGTGAGCAAGTTTCGGAGCTTGCGGGGCTCGAGCGGCAGTCGCTGGGCATTATTGTACCAAAACGGCATGAACACGCTGAGGACCCGGGAGCCGTCGGGCGCGACCCACCAGAATTCGACGGCATCGTCCGGCTGCCGGAACCGGCCGCGGCCGAAAAGGGCCGTGTCGACACCGAACCCGCGAAAGATCTGCGGCAGTTGGGAGAGATTGCCGAATTGGTCCGGGATGTAGCCGACCCAGGATGTGCAGCCGTAAGAAGAGGCGATGCGGGCGCCTTCGAGCAGGTTCCGAACGGTGGCCTCGCCGCTGGTCAGGAACTCGTCGTTCTGTACGTACCACGGGCCGACATGAATGCGGCCTTCGCGAATTCGAGTCGCCAGTCGTTTTCGATTGTCGGGCCTGATCTCGAGGTAATCCTCGAGCACGACGGTCTGGGCATCCAGGTGGAAACACCGGAAATCCGGGTCTCGGTCGAGCAGGTCGAGCAGGTTATCGATCAAGTGCACCAGCCGGTGGCGGAATTGCTCGAACGGCATGTACCATTCCCGGTCCCAGTGCGTGTGGGAGATCACGTGCATTTTCATTCCACGGCGTGCCATGGCGCTGCTCCGACTCGATTGGGTTCGACGCGGGGGGGAGACGCTCCGGCAACATATTGCCAACTCCGGAAATCTCCACGCCTTTCGGAACGCGGACAACGGTCTCGGCGGCTGCACCGGACGGATCGGTCGGATTGGGCAGATCGAACGGGCAAGGCCTACCGCACGCCGTCTGCGCGGGGAGAGGTATGGCTATCGGATCGGCCCGGTGTGGCGGACCTCGGACCAATCGCGGATGCCGATCACTTTTTTGGCGAATTCGCAGGCGGCGTCTTCGGCGGGGGTATCGAGGGCTTTGTAGACGTACCAGATGGGCTTTCGTGCACAGTTGAACTCTTTGCCGGGGAACTTGCGCAACCCGAGCCGGAGTCCGCCTTCGTGACGGTTGTCGATCCAGTTGTGATACTGGAATGCCTCGATGGTGTCGAGCACCTCGATTTTCTTCCATGCATAGGCCATGCAGGCGGCCTGGTCCCGCAACGATTTCTCCGAGTAATCGGGGGAATTGGGACCCTGCTCGCTGAGATGGACTTTGCGCAGTTCCGTCCCGCGGAACTTCATGAAGGGCTGTCGGACCCAGGCATCGAGCACCTCGATGTTCTTGAAGGTGATCAACGGTGTATTGAAGGTGAAATCGACCTTCTTGTCTTCCCAGGACCGCGGGTCCCACAGGGACTGCGGGTACGGATGATAGGCGATCCCCCATTCGAAATCCCCTTCCGCGGCGGACCAGCGGGAAAGGAGTTCGAGCATGTCCTTGGGCAGGTAAAAGCGTGGATCTTCGGTCTGGGTCCAATGGTGGGTGAGGGAAATGAACGCCCGGGCGTTGCGGTCGTACTGCCTGGCGACCAAGTGTCCGATTCGCATAGACTTGTGGTAGGTATTCAAGTAGTTACGGAGGGGCTGCCGTCCGGCGTTGGTCCAGACCCATCCGGCGTCCACCTCGTTGTGCATGATCCAGTAATGGATACGTCCGAAGCGTCCGTCTTCCCGGCTGTAGCGTTCTGCCAGGAACTGTAGCGCGGCCGCGTAATAGTTGACCGCTTCGGCGCCGGTGAGGTTGGGCATGGCGAAGATGCCGTGTTCGTCGTACTCCGGGTGTGTGAAATAGCGTCCCAAGTTGCCGGCGAACCCGCGCGGTTTCGGGATCAGGATTATGGCGGACACCACAATGTTGCGTTCGGCGCAGAATCGGGCGATGCGGTCGTACCTTTCGATCATGGGACGGGCGGCATGGTAGGTCCGTCCGCAGTACTCGAACGGGATTGTGTCCTTTGCCGGTCCGGGCCGCATGAAGGACAGGACGACGTTGACGGTGGCAAAGCCGATCCCGAGTTCGCCGGCATCCGCACCGTTTTCACAGCGAGCGGGGTCGAAGCCGCCCAAGCCTTTTTTGGAGCGCGGTCGCGGCGCCGGCAGATTGCGCGCCCCTCGAATGGCGTCGTCGTCGGCGTAATGCGCATGGGAGAGGAGTTGTCGTCGGGGCGCGCCGGTTTTCTCGACGAGCACCCATGCCGACAGCAGGCGGTCGTGGCGCGTGCCCCCGGCGTCACTGAATCGCGGCAGGGTCATGGAGGATTCTCCGTCGGGAAGGGGGGTTTCGAATATGAACTTTCTTGTTTCGGTCACATTCTGCCAAATCGGCACTTCGCAGAGGACGGCCGAGTGCGCGGGGCGGCCTCCGAGGTCCCAGTGGACTGTGAGGTCGTCCGGCCCCACGCCGACCCGGGTCACTCGGCAGGGGAAATCCGCGGCGAGGTAGCGGGTAAGCTCGGCGTTCAGCCGTGCCTTTGCGGCTTCGCGTTCGGCCCGGGATGCCGCCAGTTCGAGTTCGCGGGCATTGTAGGTGCGCAGTACGATGTTCCGGATGCGCAGGGTCCGTCCGGCCCGGCGGCCGAAATCGAGACGGAGCAGGGGGATTTTTCCGGTCCAGGCAGGAGATCGGCCCAGGTCGACCGAGTGTTTGATCCATCCTTCGGCAACGCCCAGTTTGCCGGCTTCGACACTGCGTTTTTCCGAAAACACGGGACCGAGAAAGATCTGGAACGAGTCAAGGCCGGACGGGCAGAAATACTCGAAAGCCAGCACCGGGTATCGCGAGGCTTCCACCGGTCCCGGAAAAGGTTTGGTCAGAACGTACGGATCGCCGCCGGTGGTCCGGATTTCCCAGGCGCCGGAAGCGCGGGGTTCGAGTGCGACGTCATGGGCGCCTTCGGCCTTCAACTCGACGGGGACGGGGGAGGGTTGGTTCATGGTTTTTTTTCCCATCGCCGTGGCGCCGGGCACGGCCAGAGCAAGGATCGCGGTTGCGGATGTCCATTTCGGGAAGGCCATGTGCCATCCTTTCGCATCGTCTTCGGTCCGTGCCGGTTCGCCGGGGCTTCGGAGCGGTCCGCCGCTGGGACCGGGAATCTGCTCGCGACCGGGCTTCGGCGCTGAAGGACGCGGCTCTTGTCGCGCCGGGCCCTACGTCCGTGCCGGGCGGTCCGTTTTACTGCGCGGCCCCGAACGACCAGGTTTCGAGGACGGTCCCGTCCGGCTTGCAGAGCTTGACCCAGTCCACATCGACGGTGGAGGGGACGACGCAGGCATCGAAGCGCAGGCCGGTCAGAGGGCCTTCGGTGGAGAACGGCAGGGCGACCTCATGCCATCTGCCGTCAAAGGCGAACTTGAAGTCGACCCGTCGTTCCCGCACGAATTTGGGGTCCTTTTTCGATGTCCAGTAAAAGATGCCGGCGCGGCCTTTGTTCCCGCGCATTCGGGCTTTGAAGACCAGTGCACCCTCGACGTTGGGGACTTGCCGTGTGTGCATCTGGGTGCGTCGGCGCGTGCTTGTCAGGCGCAGAAAAAAGCCCTGCAGTTCAAGGGCGGTTTGATTCAGCCCACGCCAACCCTGGACAGGGCGCAATTTGGGGTTGTAAGCCGGGTTCTTCTTGGGAAGGGCCGCCCCGGTCTGTTGGTGGTGCCGCTCGATAAGCGTATTCAATTCCCTGACCAGGTTTGGCTTTTCCGCGGCTCGGTTCCGGGTCTCGCCGATGTCGTCTTTCAGATTGTAGAGTTCGAACTGTTCGGGAAAGAGGTCGCTCGTCTCGAACCAGCGGATCAGTTTCCAGTCGCCGCGACGGACGTAGCATCCTGCCGGTCGAGACGGACCACGGTGCGGGAAGTCGCAGAAGATCGCCTCGCGCTTGAGTCTGCCTGTCTGTCTGAGGAGTGGGACGATGCTTTCGCCGTCAACGATCTGGCCCGGCTTCCGTTTGACGCCGGCCATTTCGAGCATAGTGGGGTACATGTCGATACTGCTGACGATCTCGCTGCACTCGGTGTGCGGCTTGACGACGCCGGGCCAGCAGACCATGAGGGGCACGCGCGTACCGCCTTCGTAGATCCAGCCTTTGCCTTTGCGGAGGGGAGCATTGTTGGTCGGCGGGCGGAACCCGGCGTACTTCCGGTAGCTTTGGATGTTCTCATACTGCGGGTGGCCCGGTTTTATGCGCTTGGCTCGCAGGTCGGTTTCGGTTCGGCTGTGCACGTTGCCGCCGTTATCCGAGAAGAAGATAATGATGGTGTTGTCCGCGATGCCCAGCTCGTCGAGTTTGTCGAGCACCCGTCCCAGGCTTTCGTCGACGCTCTTGAGCATGGATGCCATGATCGGGTTGTCCTGCCGACCGCGCGGATCTTTTTTGCCGACGAAGGTTTTGGTGATTTCTTCCTTGTGTCCCCAGGGGCCGTGCACGGCGTAGTGCCAGAGATGGAGCAGGAAGGGCTTGTGGCGGTTTGCCTCGATGAAGGCCGTCGCTTCGGCGGTGACGCGGTCGGTGATATATTCGCCGACAGGGCCGTCGGTCACGGTCCCTGCTTTGAACCTGTAAGGCGAGTGATAACTGGGCGGGCCGGGGTCGGGCGCTCCGTGGAAAGACAGATCGAAGCCTTGTTCCTCGGGCCAGTATTTCGGGTCCAGGCCCAGGTGCCATTTGCCGATGTGGGCGGTTTTGTACCCGGCGTCATGCAGGGCTTCCGCTATGGTGTACTGCTCCGGTTTGAGAAAACGTCGACTCCGGGCGTAGATGTACTTCGCATCGGGCCGGGCCTTGGTCGCATAGCGGGACAGCCCCGCCGCCTCGAGGGCGGGAAGGTGTCCGACCGCCGTTGTGATTCCCGTTCGGGCCGGATACTGTCCGGTCATGATGCTGGCGCGGGTCGGGGAGCACAGTGGACTGGCCGCGTAGGCGTCGGTGAACCTCATGCTGCGTTTGGCCAGGCGTTCCATATTGGGCGTCTCGTAGTACTCGCTGCCGTAGACCGTGGAGTCCATCCAGCCCATATCGTCGACCAGGAAGAAGATGATATTCGGGCGGCGGCGCTGCGGTACTGCCCAAGCGACGGTGGGCGTCATGGCCAGGGCCAGGCCCATCCCGGTGTTTCGGAGGAAACGGCGGCGAGTGTACGGGTCCATTGATATCTCCGTGCGGTCCGGACGGGGACGCAGTCGCTTTCCGGAAGGGAAGAGAGGTTCAGGGGACCGGCAGACTCTGCCGACTGTCTGCCGTGCGGTATGGGCATTCACGGCGGCACAGCCTTTGCAGATCGCTTTACACACTACAATCCCCGGGCCCCGCAGTCAACGTCTTCCGGCGCGTTCATTCCGAAGATTCCTCATGGCGTGGATCAAATGATTCCCCGACGGGTTTGACCTGAAAAGCAGTCTACTGTACGTTCGCCGCTGTGAGATTCCGGCGCCCCGGCAGCGCTTCCGGGGGCCTCGACTGCGGTTGTTATTCTGATTCGCGGGCGTCCGCGAGGGAGCGGGGAGGAACAGAGATGTTTGGCCTGGGTGCAATCGATCTGACCGTTCTGGTCGTTTATTTCATCGGGATGCTTGCGGTGGGCTTGTGGGCCACGAGGTTGGTCCGCAACATGAGCGACTTTTTCATGCCGCGGAAGTTCGGCAAGGCGATGCTCACCATGCACGCCTTCGGCACGGGGACGCACTCGGACCAAGCGGTCGGCGTCGCTTCGAAGACTTTTACGAGCGGTCTTTCCGGGATTTGGTACCAGTGGTTGTGGCTTTTCTGCACGCCGTTCTATTGGCTGATTGCGCCGCTGATGCGGCGGTTTCGGGCCATTACCGTGTCGGACGTTTTCACGGCGCGCTTCGGCCCGAGCGTGGGGGCGCTTTTCGCGGTGGTTGGGACGGTCCAGCTCAGCTTCAACATCGGCGTCATGCTCAAAGGCTCGGGGGCGGTTATTTCCGCCTGCCTGGGAAAACAGGTGTCGCCGGGTGCGGTGATTTTGGCCATGACCGCCATCTTTGTAGTGTACGGCATTGCCGGCGGTCTTTCGGCGGCCATCGTCACGGACTTCGTCCAAGGCATCCTGACAGTGGTTTTTTCGTTTTTGCTCGTGCCGTTTGTGCTTGACGCCGTAGGCGGCATGGCCGGATTGCGGGAAAGGATTGCGGACCCGCAAATGTTCTCGCTGGTGGCCCCGCGGGAGATCGGTTTTTTTTACATTACAGTGATCGCGCTCAACGGTCTCATCGGGATCGTGACCCAGCCGCATACGATGGGGAATTGCGCCGCAGGTCGAACCGAGATGGACGGGCGTTTCGGCTGGACCGTGGGCAACTTCATCAAACGTCTCTGCACGATGGCGTGGTGCATCACGGGATTGGCCGCGGTTGCGTATCTGGGCAAGGGCGTGGACCCGGATTCGGCCTACGGGGTCATGGCCCGGGAGTTCCTGCCGCGTGTGCTGCCCGGCCTGCTCGGAGTGTTCCTGGCGGCATTGCTGGCCTCGGTCATGAGTTCGTGCGACTCTTTCATGATCGCCTCGTCGGCTCTCTTCACGGAGAATGTCTACAAGCCCCTGCGTCCGGGACGGTCCGACAGGCACTACGTCTTGGTCGGGCGGATTACGGCGCTGGTCATTGTTGCGGGGGGCGTGGTCGCAGCCTATCGACTCGAGAGCGTGGTGCAGGGGCTCGAGATTTTTTGGAAGATCGCGCCCATGCTCGGGATTGCCTTTTGGCTCGGTTTGTTCTGGCGGCGTGCCACGACGGCCGGGGCCTGGGCGTCCACGCTGGCGGGCTTCGGCACCTGGTTTCTCACGACGCGGTCTTTTTTCGTGGCGGCGCTGGCGGGGTTGCCCTGGCGCGTGGTCGTGGACAAGGGGGGCGCGCCGACGATGAGTCTGCCTTGGCAGATGGTCTTTTACATTACAGCCGGCGTCTTTTCCGGGGTCGTTGTGAGCCGGTTGACCCGGCCGGAGCCGGACGATAAACTGGACCGCTTTTACGAGCTGGTTCGGACCCCCGTGAACGCCGCGGAACCCGAGCCTGCGCAGCCGTGTACACTTCCGGAAGGGATCGAGCCGGTCCCGGCGCGCCCGCTGTTCAAGCACTCGAGCTTCGAGATCTGCGTACCGAGCCGGACGTCGGTGGTGGGGTTTTTGGTGGCCTGGGCGGTGGTTGCGGCGTTGATCTGGGGGTTTTACGCCGTTACACGGTGACCACATCGGAGGCGGGGGGTGTCGCTTTATTGCCCCACACGGGGGAAGACACGGCTCTCCCGCTCGGCGGGATCGCCCCACATTCCTGAGTTCGCAATCAACGAACCTGGGGGGGGGCTGCGCGAGTATCGGTTCAAGCGACAGGCCCTTTGGGCGGGGAGGCGGCGGGCCGGGTGCGGCGCACGCGCGGTCCTTCCGGCGGTGGGGGAGCAGAGACGCGGGGGCGTTCGGGAAGCGAGCGGACCTTATTGTTCGGCCCCGGCGATGGTCCCCACTTGGATGTGCAATTCGTCCCGGCTCTTGATGTCCGTGATTTCACCGTCGGTCAAGTACACGACACGGTCCGAGGCGGCCAGCATTTTATGGTCGTGCGTGGCGGTAATGATCGTAACCTGGAAATCGTCTTTGAGGGCTTCGAGCATCCGGATGATTTCCTCCCCGGTATGGAGATCCAGGTTGCCGGTGGGCTCGTCAGCCAGGATGATGGCCGGGTCGTTGGCCAGGGCCCGGGCCACGGCCACGCGTTGCTGCTGGCCGCCGGAGAGCTGATTGGGTTTGTGAAATACTCGGTGACCGAGTCCGACTTTCTCGAGGAGCGACGCGGCCTTGTCCTGTGCATCCGCCTCCGGCATGCCGCCGAAAAGCATGGGCATCATGACGTTTTCCAGGGCGCTTGCCACCGGGATCAGGTTGAACGTCTGGAAGATGTAGCCGATCTTGTGGCATCGCAGCCAAGCCAGTTCGAACGTATCCAAAGCGGCGATATCCACTTCATCGATGAACACCTGCCCGGCGTCCGGCTTGTCCAGTCCTCCGATCATGTTGAACAGCGTGCTCTTGCCCGAGCCGCTGGGGCCCATGATCGAGACGTACTCCCCACGTTCGACCGAGAGGTTGACTCCTTTCAGGGCGTGCACGGCCTCACCCCCGAGCTGATACGTCTTGCGTACCCCGACCGCCCGAATCACATGTGTGGAAAGCAGTTCGGCCGCATCCAGCTCCTGCTGTCCGGAAACGTTTTCGGTGTTGCTCATGCCGGTTCAGACCTCCGATCGCATCGCCTCGACGGGTTCCATTTTTGCCGCACGCCACGCCGGGTACAGGGCGGCGACCACGGTCAATCCCACTCCCACCAGAACGCAGATCCCGAGCAGACGGAACAAGGCGCCCACGGGCAGCAGTTCCCACATCTCCGCACCGTAGACACGGGCGCCTTCGCTCAAGGCGAGCGCCACCCCGATCAAGATGCCCGCCACCGTTCCGACCAATCCCTGGAACGTGCTCTCGAGCAGGAACAGCTCGACGATCAATGAATCCAGGGCGCCCAAACATTTCATGGTCCCGATTTCCTTGAAGCGTTCCGTCACGCTCAGCAGCATCGAGTTCAGGATGCCGACAAAGCTCACCAGAAGGGCCAGTCCCAGCATCCAGCGTGTTTGAATTCGCGCGTCTGCGTCGTTGACCGTCGTCATTCCGCGTCGGGCCAGGGAATCGAGCAGGGCCGGGGACCCGCCGCGCAGTGCGGCCCGTGTGATGGTATCCGAATAGAGAATGTATGTGAGAAAAGCCAGGGCCAGAATGATCCCGATCGTCACCAGCAGCGAACGTCCCAGACGCTGGCGGATGTTGCGCCAAGCGATCTGAACCGCTTTTTGGAAACTCAACTGCCGCTGGCGCTGTACCCGGCGCCGACCGGCGGCCGAAGAGGCCGAAGCTCCTTGTGGCGACTGCTTTTTCATGGGGAATCGAATCTGCGAATCATTACCCCGAAGGGTGTTGTCCGTTTCTCTCTCTCGGCCGGGGCCCGTCCCCGGGGGAACAGCGGATCACGCGCAGCGTCCTGTCCGAGTCGCTTGGGGTCGGGAGGCCTTCAGGTCGGTTCATTTTCCTTCGGCACGGCCATGGCGACCAAGCTCTTGGCCATCAGTGTCTTGAGAAAGCGCGTGACCGCGATTTCCGCTTCCGGTCGGCTGAGGTGGTGCGCCTCGGCGAAGCGGCGGGCAATTTCTCGCACGGACCGTTCACCGTCGCACGCATCGTACACCTCGCGCCCAAATGGATCCAAGCCGAACGTCCGCTCGACGGCGCCGGTCACCCCCAGCCAGCGGTGCCACCGGGGCCGGTCGAATCGGACGGTGACCTTGAGACCGCCGTCTTCCCGGGGTTCGGTGCATACGACAGGCAAATGGATCGGCACGGCCCCAAGTGCACTCTGCCGGCTGATCTGCGGTTCCTGCGACGTTCGCACCACGGCCGTCCCACCTCGTTCTTGAAAGGGCGCACCGACCTCGGCATCTCGCCCGGGCATATCGCCTTTTCAAACCGCCCCAACGGTGCGTCCGCAGTCGGCGGAACAGCCCCTGCGCGTGCCGACGGAAAAATGACCGCCGCCGGCCCGCTTGTCAAGGCGGAGCCGGGCGCTTCTGCCGTCTCCGGAGCCGCCTGCCGCGACATGGGCAGCGCTCGAGCCGGAAGAACGACAGAACCTGGCCCGCAAAAAACGGCCGCACCCGGATGCGTCTCAGTCGACCAATACCCGGCGCACGTTTTTCTTGCCGGCGCGTACCTGGATCTCATCGTCGGAGAAATCGTCCGGACCGACCTGACGCCGATCGTCGTTGATGCGTTCGTTGTTCAGATAGGCGCCGCCGCCGCGGATCAGGCGCCGAGCTTCGCCGTTCGATTTGGCGAGTCCGGCCCGCACGAACAGTTCCACGATCCAAAGTCCCCTGTCCAGTTCGTCACGCCCGACCGTAATGGTCGGCAGGTCCGCGTCCCCGGCGCCCCCGGTCCCGATATCCTTGATTCTGCTGGCGGTCGGCACCCGGTTATCCGGGTCCGCGAAACCGAACTGTCGCCCGGCCGCCAGGTAAGCCCGGCTCGCTTCTTCTTCTCCATGGGCCAAGCGTGTGGCCTCGAAGGCCAGGATTTCCTTGGCCCGGTTGATCGTCGGCGGTTCGAGGCGACCGAGTCGGCGGACCTCATCCATCGGCAATGGCGTAAAAAAGGCCAGGAGCCGTCCGACCTGGGTGTCTTCCGCATTGCGCCAGAACTGGTAATAGTCGAACGGCGACGTGCGTTCCCGATCCAGCCAGACCGCACCGGCGGCCGTCTTGCCGAACTTTTCTCCGTCGCTCTTGAGCAGTAGCGGGAAAGTGGCGCCGTAGGCCTCGCGGCCGAGCATCCGCCGCACCAAGTCCACTCCGGCCACGATGTTGCCCCATTGGTCCTGGCCGCCGAGTTGCAGCAAGCAGTCGCGGTCTCGGCACAAGACATAGAAATCATAGGATTGTAACAACATGTAATTGAATTCGAGAAACGACAGCCCCGTTTCGAGGCGCAGCTTGACGGATTCCGCCGCCAACATTCGATTGACGCTGAAATGTCGTCCCACGTCTCGGAGGAAGTCCACGTACCGGAGAGGGGCCAGCCAGTCGGCGTTGTCCAGCAACAACGCCCTGTCGTCGCTGAAATCCAGAAAGCGGGAGAGCTGTTGCTTGATGGCCGCCGAGTTCCGTGCGATCTCCTCCCGGCTTAGGATGGGCCGGGCCTCGGTCTTGCCCGAAGGGTCTCCGACCATGGCCGTGCCGCCGCCCACGACCGCAATGGCTCGGTGCCCGCATTGCTGGAGCAGGCGCATGGCCATTACCGGCAGCAGATGTCCGACATGCAGGCTGTCCGCTGTCGGGTCGAACCCCACATAGAACGTCAGCTTTTCGCGGTCCAGGCGCTCGCGCAGTGCCTCCGGGGCGGTGATCTGGTAAAAGAAACCGCGCTCTTCCAGAATATCGAACGCATTCATCTGTCGCTTGTTATCCCTTCAAAAAAAGAAACCTGCTCACCCTGAGGCAGTTATAACCTTCGTCGCAGCAGGCGGCTCATGGGTTTTTCAAGTTAGGCTGCCGATCTTGGCGGAAACTCGTGCCCGGTTCGCTGGGGGGGCTGCCCGCGGGTGTTGCGCCCCAGGCGCCGGCGGCGGTCCGCGATCCCCAAGACCTGCCCTTGTACGAGCCGAGTGCCTCCGTGCCCGAGAGCGGTGTTGTGCATAAAACCGGTCACCGGTTCTTTTTCGCGGCGCGACAGGCGTCCGAATCTCAACGCCCCAGCACTTGGCGGAGAGCCTGAATCAGTTTCTCGTTCTCATCCGGCCGTCCGAAACTGACCCGGATGTATTCGGGCAGTCCGTAGCCCGCCATGGGGCGTACGATCACGCCGCGGCGCGTGAGGCGCTCGGTCACGGCGGCGCCGTCACCCACGCGGATCAGCATGAAATTGGTGTATGTGCGTTCGAATTCGAGTCCCATCGCCCGGCAGGCGCGTTCGAGATCGTCGCGGCCCTTGCGAATGACGTCCCGGGTGGCGCGCACGAATTCTTCATCGTCCAATGCCGCCATGGCGGCTTCCTGGGCCAGGCGGTTGGTATTGAACGGCTGCCGCGGCTTCTCGAGAGCGGCGACGATTTCCGTCGGGCCCACTCCGTACCCGATCCGCAGGCCGGCCAAACCATAAGCTTTCGAGAATGTGCGCAGCACCAGACAGCTCCGCCCGGCCCGGACATACCGGAGCGTGTCCGGCATTTGGTCCAGACACAGTTCGTAGTACGCCTCATCGAACACCACGAGCACATCGTCCGGCAAATCGTCCATGAACAAACGGACCTCGTCCTCGCGAAGCAGTGTGCCCGTGGGGTTGTTCGGGTTGCAGACGAAGACCACGGCCGTATCGGAGCGGACCGCGTTCCGCATGGCGGTCAGATCATGGCCGAGTCCGCGGGTTGGGACTTCGATGACATCGGCCCCGAACATTTGTCCGATCAATTTGTAGATTACGAAGGCGTGGGCCGAAGCCACGAGTGAGCGGCCCGGGCCCAGGAAGCAGTGACCGACGAACTCGAGGATCTCGTTCGAACCGTTTCCGAAAATCAGTTGTTCGGGCGCCGCATCGAGCAAGCCGGCGAGCTTTCGCCGCAAGTAATACGCCCCGCCGTCGGGGTATCGATATGTGTCGTCCAACACCTGGAGCAGCCGTCTGCGGGCCTTTGGGGAAGTGCCCAACGGGTTCTCGTTCGATGCCAGTTTGCAGACGGACGCCGGATCGAGTCCGTACTGGCGCGCCACCTCCTCGATGGGGCGACCCGGCTCGTACGGTCGAAGGTCGGCGACCGCCGGATTCAACCATTTGGCGGTTTTCATGGGCTCGGCAATCATCCTGCGTTGGCTCGGCTCCTTGCGACGCGACGCTGCGGCCGCGCCTCATTCGGCGGCAGGCGTCCGCGGCGCGGCGTCGGCAGCTCTCGGGTAGCTGCCGAGGACTTTGACGAACTGGCAGTGTTCCCCCAGTTCATCGAGTGCCTGCCGGACCGATTCGTCCGAGACATGTCCGAGGAAGTCCACAAAGAAATAGTACTCCCACCGTCGTCTCCGGGACGGCCGGCTTTCGATAAAACTCATGTTGATGCCGTGGGCGCGAAATGCGGACAGGCTGTCGTACAAAGCGCCGACCCGGTCGCGGATGACGAAGAGCACCGATGTTTTATCGTCTCCGGACGGTCCGGGCCGGTCCTTGCCGACCACCAGGAAACGGGTGATGTTGTCGGAGAAATCTTCGATTCGCGCCTCGCGGATCGGCAGCCCGTACTCTTCCGCGGCCAAGAGACTGGCGATGGCGCCGGACCGCGGTTCCTTCACGCTGCGCGCACACGCCTGGGAGGTGCTGGACACCTCGACCAACCGAACACTCGGCAAGTTCCGGTGCAGCCACCGCCGGCACTGTCCGAACACCTGCGGGTGGCTGTAGAGTACTTCGATTTCCTCCTGTGAACTCCGGCTCAACAGGTTGTGATGGATGGCCATGTTGATCTCGGCGCAGATGGTCACGCTTGTGTCGACCAGCATATCGAGCGTATGCGTTACCGCGCCTTCGGTCGAATTCTCGACCGGGACCACGCCGTAAGGTACTTGTTCGCGTTCGACCGCCTCGAAGACGTCCGCCACGGCCGGCTGAGGCAAGTACTCCACACTGCTGCCGAAACGCGCCAGGGCCGCTTGGTGGGTGAAGGTCGCCACCGGCCCGAGGAAAGCGATCCGCAAAGGTTGTTCCAGGGTGCGTGCGCCGGACAGGACTTCGCGGTAAATGGCCTGCAGGGTCCTGTTCGACATGGGGCCGCTGTTCAGGGACTCGAGCCGACGCAGGACCGACGCCTCGCGCTCGGGGCGAAAGACCTCCTGACCGGCTCGGCGCTTCCATTCCGCAATGCGCTGGACTACGGCGTAGCGTTCGTTCAAAGCGCGAACGATTTCCGCGTCGATGCGGTCGATTTCGTGACGGAGTTCGTCGAGGTCCATGGCGCTGACCTGTGTTTCGTTCCCGGCTCGGCTGCGAAGTTGGCCCGGGGCCTCGCCGCGAGACTGCCGATTGCGTCCACGGGATGGTGGAGACGGCAATATACCGCCTCTTTGCACGGACGCCCGGCTTTCGCTTTGCCGTTGCCGGCATACAGTTTCCAGTGCGACATCGGGCGGTGACGGCTGGAAAAGTGCAATGAACGAGGCAGACATCATACAGATTTGCGCGGTTGCCTTCGAATTGGGGCCCGTGCACCGATGGCGTCGCCATGGCGGGACGGCCGGAAAAACCTGGAAAGTGGTCACGTCCCGGGGCAAGTGGTTGTTGCGTCTCCGCGGGGTGCGCACGTCGTCGGACCGGCTTATTGCCTTCGATCATGCGTTGCGTCGCCATCTGCTCGACCATGGGATCCCAACCGTCGTGCCCTTGCGGCGGCGCGACGGTCGGTCGTTTATTCGAATCGAGGGACGAGCCTGCGAGGTTTATCCGTTCATCGAGGGTCGGTCGCTGTCGGGCGCGGGCGCTCCCGAGATTGCGGCAGCGGCCCGGTCCCTGGCCCGGTTTCACGCTGCCACCCGGGAGTTTGTCGGCGGCAGCGACCTTCCGCCGCCGGCCCAGTACTCGACCCTGGGCGTTCCGGAAACCAGTCCGCGTCTCGAAGATCCCATTCTGTTGACCCGGGTCTACGAGAAACTGGCGGCCCGCCCGGGTGCGGTTCGATTCGAAAGCGCCGTTGCAGCGACGTTCGCCTGGCTGCGGCGATTACGCGAGGAATTCGACGACACGGTCTGGGGTCGCCTGCCGCGGGTTGTCCAGCATGGCGATTACACTTTGGCCAACTTGCTCTTTGGCCCGAACGGTGAAGTGTGCGGCATCTTCGACTTGGACTGGGCCTGCCGGGGTCCGCGCGTGCGGGATGTGGCCGACGGCCTGTTTTTCGTTGCCGGGCGTCGGCGAAGCCCGTTGCGGCCCGGCGATATCCGGTCGCTGACCGAGCCGGTCGAACTCGATCCCGAAAGATGCGCCCTCTGGCTGAAATGTTATGAGGAGACCGCACCGTTGGGACCGGAAGAGTGGGAGGCGGTTCCTTTGGCCTTGGCGGCACGTTGGCTCTCCGTTCGGGCGGAAGGAATGGCCAAAGTACCGGCGGACGAGCGGCTCGATTTTTGTTTTGGTCCCATCGCGGCGCCGTTGCGGCAATTGCAGGAGCGCTGGCCGGCGATCCGAGGCGCGGCGCATCAAGCCGACGAGTGCGGTGCGGACGCAGCGGACTCGGGGGAGGGGGACGGGGCAGGCGGTCGGTGAAGCCCCCGGCGTGGCCCGGGTCGACTGACTGTGTCTTCGGCGCGTTGGTGTTGCAACAAAGACACAAACGCCCTTCGGAGACAAGGCAGGTTCCGGTTACCCGGTTTGCCCGGCCGAGCGGCCACGGGGGGGACGGGGCCGAAGGCGAGCACGAGGTGCGAGGGCCTGTTCTGGAGTGGCCCGCTCCCCGGACGGCGGTCCCACCGCTGTCAGGCGTCCGAATTGCCGAGCGCGGGCCGTCGGACCTGGACGCGGCAGACACCGGCATAGGGGCAGAATTCGCACGAAAGCGGTTCGACTGCCAAATCCCCGCGCCGGAGGCGTTCCACGTTTTGGACCAAACGCGCGATAAAAGCTTCCAGCAACGGGAGGCGTGCCCCCGTCGCATCGTCCATGGTTCCACTCAGCAACAGGTAATTGCGTGCGGCCGTTTTCCGGACCCGTTCCCGGGCGGCGCCATACCCGTAATACTGCACGAACGTGCGGTTGTGCCAGAAGGCATTTGCTTCTGCAGGGATTTCGGGGAACAGGTAATTGAGCGCCGCCAGGCCGTAGACCGGGAGCTGGCATTCCTCATTGCTTGCGACGCGGGCTTCGAGCGTCTTTCGCGTGGTTCCGGCGCGGGAGAGGCTTTTGTAGTCGATGACGCGGATTGCGGCGAGCCGGCGCGTGCCTGCATCGAACAGCAGGTCCACCCGGTCGATCTTGCCGTGGACCTTCACGAAAGGGCCGGCGCCGGGCCGTCCCGTCTCGTGCAAGGGCAGGCTCGGCGCGAGGGCCTTCCGGGAAGAATCGCTGAACGCGAACTCGAAGAGCGCCGGGGCACTGATCCGGTCTTGGCGCAGCCAGGGGACCGGGGGCTTGCCGGGCGTCGGCGGGGCGAGTTCGTTGTCCACATAGTTCGCGAGCCATTTGCGCACCAACCGCCTTCGAAGTTCCTCGAGCCGACGGTCGCCGAAATTCCAAGTATCGCGAAATTCGTTGCAGAGCGCATCGAACACCGCAGTGGCCAAGGCGCGGTATTCTTCGGCCGCTCCCGGGTGTTTTTTCCAGGTGAAGACGGGGATGCTTCGAGCCGTCTGGGGGAGATTTCGGACGGACTCGGCGGCATCGATCAAACGCCAATCCTCGCCGTCTCGCCATACCGTTGCGGGTGCGAGGAGAGAGCCGTATCGTTCGAAGTCCGTGAGGCGGTTGCCGGCCCAGTGGAGAGCTTCGGGCGAACCCCGCAGGATGCTCAGGAACCGATACATGGCCAAGTGCACGGCCCTTCCCGTGTCGCGCGGATCCGGTTCCACGTCGGCGGGCTCGACGACTTCGGCCCTCAGAATGCTCTCCACCAGGTACCGAAACGGGCAGCGGGCCAGGGTTTCGAGCGCCGACGGCGAAAGGTCCGGTGGTTCGTTGAGTCGTGCCACACGTCGCCATTCGGCCTCCGGAACCACGCCGTTGAATCGCCCCACCCGCTCCGCTGCCCTCTGAGCGGCAATCGCGGCCTGGGTTGCCGCCGTCAAGTTTCGGGTGAAGAATGCGGTCCGCATCGCCTCGAGTTCGATCCCGTCTTTAGCCGCAGTCGTAGCCGTTCGAACTGCATCGGACGGCGCTGTTCGGAGCGCGCAGCGGAAGAACCGGTCCTGTTCCTCGGCGGAGCAGCGGGGACTGGCCAAGCGCTGGCGGGCCTCGTCGTCGGCCCGACAGAGCGCCAGTGGGATCGTTGCCAGAAACGACTCGCCCGGGAACGGGGTCCGCCGATAGGGGGCCGGGCAGTTCCGCTGGGCCTCGAGGTGGCGGCTGAGGAATTCGGCCCCGGGCTGCTGCAGGCGCCAGCGATTGTACTCGGAAACTTCCAAGTCCGCTTCGCAGCGCTCGGGGCCGGCCCAGCCGGCCAGTTCCCACAGCAGGTTGAAAAAAAGGGACGGCAACAGGTCGTTCCCGGCGGTGTCGCAGGTTTGGCACGACAGGACCGCACGTTTCCGGGCCGCGCCGAGTGCGGTGAGAAAGAGAATGCTTTCCATGCGCCGCTGGGTGGCGGCCGTGGGCAGGGCGACGGCAGGCAGATTCGGGACGGCCTCGTGCAGCGCGCGGCGGTCCGATTCGGTGATCAGGCACTGGTCTTCGGTCCGGGCGGGGAAACGTCCGGCATTGAGCCCGGCAATGATGACCAGGTCGAATTCGAGTCCTGCGGCGTCGTAAGGGTTGATGACCCACACGCCGTCCGGCGCTGCGGTCGGTACCGGGAGCGTCTGGTTCGCGACCAATTCGGACAGGAGCAGCGCGAATTCCTCGGTGGTCATGGTGCGGCGGGCGAAGGCCCGGTCCGCGCCCAAGCCGGCGAGCAGTTCGTCGCAGAACGCCCAGGCTGTGCGAGAGAGGGCAACGGCGTCCCGGGTCGGCCCCCCGCCCGGGGGGCGGTCCATTGTCGGCCGGCCGAGGGTGGCCACGAACTCGGGGATGCCCAGAAACCGGATCGTGTCTCTCAGCTCCCGGACATGCTGCCCGAGGGGGCGGCTCGCCGCCGGTGCTGTCAGTCGGTCCCACAATTCCCCCACGTTCACGGCCAGGGCGCCGGCAGCCTCGATGCCGGCCGCTGCGAAGTCCGCAGTCCCATAGTGATGTTTGAGTCGGGACGCAAGGCGCTCCGCGCTCTCCGGGACAGGCGGGATTCCGGCCCTGCGAATGTCTTCGGCGATCAGGTGAGGCGGTCGCAGATACGTGACGTCGGCGGGCCATTTCGGCCAGGGGGATTCGAGCAGTGCGCAGAAAGCATCCCGTCGTCGGCGCGCCCGGAGATCGGCGAGCAGTAGGATGATCTTGACCAAAGGGACGGACGCCGCTGGCCGGCCCCGGCGGAAAAAGAACGGGATGCCGAACCGGGTGAACACATCGGTCACTGCATCGGAATACTCGCCCATGTCGCGGACGATCAAAGCGATGCGACTGGGCCGGGTGCGATGATGTTCCATCTCCCAGCAGATACGTCGGGCCAAGTCTTCCACCTCGCCGTAAACGCCCACGCTGCGATTGAAGTCGAGGTTCCGGTCTGCGGAAAAGACCAGTTGGGCATCGCGTGTTTCCACCGCGTCGGCCAGGTCCTGTACCCAGCCGCTCAATGGCGGACCGTTCGTTTCGCGCAACAGCCCTTCGAGCCGGCCGACGAGTTCGGCGGCGCCGTACTCGGCGGGAAGGGTCGGCTCGACCACGATTCGGCCCCGGCCGAGGCGAACGGCGAGTTCTCGGACGAAGCGAACCTGGATCGGATTGAGCCAGCGGACGGCGCGGAAGATCAATTGCCGGCTTCCCGGGGGCGACGCCTCCACGGGCCGCAGAACGGCGGGCAGCGGGGCGCCGGGATCACGGAGGAGCCGCAATGCCGCATCGGCGCAGTGTTGGGGCAGGAGCACGCCGGCCCGCTCGGCGTGCTCCAGGAACAGGCGGTAGAGTCGGGCCAGTCCGGGCAAGCGCTCGCCTGATGCGGCCTCCATCCAGTCGAGGACGAGTTCCACGTCCCGGCGGACCAGGAAGAACCTTCCGGCGAGCATGGCCAGGATGTCCCGGAGGGCCCGTTCCGACAGGCCCTGAAAAGCGGGCAGAGCCTGGAGCAGGGTCAAGTTCTCGCTCACGGTTTCGATCATCAGCAATTGCAGATCGAGGCCCGAAGCCGGCCGGCCGGGCACACCGAAACGCGCTCGGGCCGCCAGGGCGACCGAATCGAGGAGTTCACGGAAGAGGAGGCAGTCGCGCCCGTCCCAGGCCCCGGTGCGCTCCAAGGCGCGCGTTCGAGCCTGTACCAGGGCAAGGTAGGCCGGGAAGACTTCGAGCGGCATTCCACGACCGGCGGGTTGTGGCGCATTCGACATGTGGCCTCGGCCCGGGTCTGTTGCGGCGGTCCACGCCTCCGCGGGCGGGCGCCGGCACGGTCCCCCCCGGCGGGATTGGGTTGCCGAACCTTCCTTGCGCACTTTCCCGGGGGGGGCACGCCGAAGACGACGGCGCTGCGGCGCGTGTTCTGTGCCGTGGCGCGCGATCCGAGCCCGCTGTCCGCGGCACGGCTTTCCGGGCCGCGATTCCCCGCACCGTTCGGACCGGTCCCCGGCAAGCGTTCAGTATCGGTAATGTTCCGGCTTGTACGGTCCCGTGGCCGGGATCCCGAGATAGGCGGCCTGGCGGGGGGTCAGCGTGGTGAGATGGACCCCGAGTTTTTCCAGATGCAACCGGGCCACTTCTTCATCGAGTTTTTTCGGCAGGGTGTACACGCCCACGGGCCGCCGGTTGCGCCACAGGTCCATTTGGGCCAGCACTTGGTTCGTGAACGAGTTGCTCATTACGAAACTGGGGTGTCCGGTCGCGCAGCCCAGGTTGACCAACCGTCCGTCCGCGAGCAGGACGATTGAATGACCGTCCGGGAAAACGTACTTGTCGACCTGGGGTTTGATGGGGACGCACTCGATGCCGGGGATGGCCTTGAGACCGGCCACGTCGATTTCGATATCGAAATGACCGATGTTGCAGACGATGGCCTGGTCGCGCATTCGCGCCATGTGTTCGGCCGTGATGACATCGCAGCACCCGGTTGTGGTGACGTAGATTTCGGCCTCGTCCAGGACGTCCTCGATCCGCACGACCCGGTAGCCTTCCATGGCGGCCTGGAGAGCGCAGATGGGATCGATCTCGGTGACCACCACCCTCGCGCCGAAGCCGCGCAGGGCCTGGGCCGAGCCCTTGCCCACGTCGCCGTAACCGCAAACCACACACAGCTTGCCCGCGACCATGACGTCCGTGGCCCGCTTGATGCCGTCTGCCAGGGATTCTCGGCATCCGTAGAGGTTGTCGAATTTGGACTTGGTGACCGAATCGTTCACGTTGACCGCCGGCACGAGCAGCTTGCCGGATTCGTGGCGTTGGTACAGGCGATGGACGCCGGTGGTGGTTTCCTCCGACACCCCCTGCCATTCCTCGACGGCGACGTGCCAGCGGTCGGGAGATTCCTCGAGCACGCGTTCGAGGATTTTTTTCAACGCTTCCTCGTCTTCGCTTTCGCTCGGGGTCTTCAAGACGTTCGGATCTTCCTCGGCTTCATAGCCCAAATGGATCATCAACGTGGCGTCGCCGCCGTCGTCCACGATGAGATTGGGGCCGCGACCGCCGGGGAAGGAAAGTGCCGCCAACGTGCATTCCCAGTACTCCTCGACCGTTTCGCCTTTCCAGGCGAAAATGGGAATGCCCCGAACGGCGACCGCTGCTGCGGCATGGTCCTGGGTCGAATAAATGTTGCACGACGCCCACCGGACGTCGGCGCCGAGTTCGCTGAGGGTTTCGATCAGCACGGCCGTTTGGATGGTCATGTGCAGACTGCCGGTGATCCGTGCGCCTTCGAGCGGCTTTTCCGGGCCGTATTTCCGGCGTACGGCCATCAGGCCAGGCATTTCCTTTTCGGCCATTTCGATTTCCAAACGGCCGAACTGCGCAAGTTCCGGGTCGGCAATCCAGTAGGTCTCGGTTTTGACGGGCATGGGGCGGCTCCTCGAAATACTCACATCGTTTTGCGGCGTCTATTCTGTCGGGTTAGGCGGTAATAGCGAGAGGGCATCCCGCCCCCGTATTCTCCGCAGGGATCGTCCATCGGAACGACTTTCCTTCCCGGGCCGTCTTACGACCACTCACCTTCGCTGTTCCCCCGTTGTTCCCCGGCGAGTTGCGTGGCCAGACGGCCCAACCCGAAATAATGTATGGGCCATCTGTTGCGATGACGCATCTCACACATCTTCAGAACACTGCCGCCGCTCACCGGTCGAGGCGGTGTTTCAACACAGTCTCGGCCGGCGTTCGACGCAATGAGCTGAATCCGTATGAGCTACGCCCTCTCGCGGCGAACTCCAGGAAGTGAGCAGGCCAAGGCGTCCCAGGTTTGGTCGGGCAGGTGTGCGCCGGTGACCTGGACCACTTCGGCGCCGAGTCGGGCGCCGAGGGCGGCGGCGCGCCCCAGGTCCCAACCGGAGAGGAGGCCGTACAGGAATCCTGCGGCCCAGTAGTCTCCGGCGCCGGTGCTGTCCACTGCCTCGACCGGCAAGGCCCGGGCCTCGACAGTTTCGTTCGGGCCGCGCCGAATGAGGGCGCCGCGAGCGCCCAGCTTCAGGGCGGCGATTTCGCAATGACGGGCGAGGGCGTTCAGGGCCTCGTCCTCGTGTTTCGATCCGCAGAACTCGGCGCCTTCGTCCTCGTTGGCGAACACCACGTCGACGAATTCGTCCAACAAATCCGGCAGCAGCTCTCGTGCTCCGGCGACCACTTCCGGCGCCGAAAGATCCAGGCTGATCCGGCACCCGGCCCGCCGCGCCCGGTCGAGGACGTGCATCATCAAATCGGGATTGAACAAGAGGTAGCCCTCAAGGTGCGCCAGGTCGTATCCGGCGAAGTCCTCTTCGCCGATGTGCACCGGGCGAAGCTCGGCCGAGGCCCCGAGGAACGTGCGCATGGTCCTCTGAGAATCCGGTGTGATCAGGCTCAGGCAACAGCCGGTCGGAGTCGCTTCGCCCGTACGCTTGAACGAGCGTGTGTCGACTCCGGCCGCGGCCATGCCGTCACGGTACGCATCTCCTTCCGGATCGGAGCCGATCATGGTCACGAATCCGGCGTGCAGCCCGAGCCGGGCCGCGGCGACGACGGTATTGGCCGCCGACCCGCCCGGCCGGCGTTCCGGGGGGCGGGGCAGGGCCTCGAGGATGCGCCGCAGTTCCGGGTGGTCCACCAGTTCCATCCCGCCTTTCCGTCCCGGGACGCGGTCGAGAAAAGACTCGGGGACATAGGCGAGCAGGTCGAGCAGTCCGGAACCGATGCCGATGAGACCGGCCATGGCGCGTCACCCTCCACCGGCCAGTTTGCGGAGTTCGACGGCGGCGTCCGTCGCTTCCCACGGGAAGTTGTTCCGCCCGAAGTGGCCGTATGCCGCCGTGTCCAGGTAGGTCCAGCCTTCCGCACCCGGGCGGGTCAGACGAAAGCGCTCGATGATTCGGGCGGGACGAAAGTCGAACAAGTCGCTATCGAACACCAATTCCTGCAGTCGCGCCTCCGGGACCGTGGCAGTGCCGAATGCGTCGATGTTGGCGCTGACCGGTTCGGGAACACCGATGGCGTAGGCAACCTGGACTTCGCACTTGTCCGCCAGACCCGAGGCGACCACGTTTTTGGCCACATACCGGCACATATAAGCGCCGGACCGATCCACCTTCGAGGGGTCTTTCCCGGAAAAGGCGCCGCCTCCATGACAGCCCACCCCGCCATACGTGTCGACAATGATTTTGCGCCCTGTCAAGCCGGTGTCGCCGTTCGGTCCGCCCACCACGAAACGCCCGGTGGGGTTCACCAGATAGCGGACATCGCCCGACAAGAAGCGGGCGGGAATGACTTCCTTGACCACGCGTTCGACTACGGGCCGTAGATCTTCGGGCCCCACATCGGGCGTGTGCTGATGAGAGACCACCACGGTTTCGACACGGACCGGGCTGCCGCCCTCGTAGAGAAACGAGACTTGGCTCTTGCCGTCCGGGAGCAGGTAGGCCGCCGTATCGGGGTCGGTCTTGCGCAGTTCGGCAAGGCGCTTGACGATCCGATGAGCGTACAGGATCGGCGCCGGCATAAGTTCGTCGGTTTCGTTCGTGGCGAACCCGAACATCATCCCTTGGTCTCCGGCGCCCTGCTCGTGGTAGGCGTTGGCTTCCGCCCTGACGCCCTGGGAAATGTCGGGCGACTGCCGATGGATGTGAGTCTGGACCCGGCACGTGTCGGCCGAGAACCCGACCTCGGCCGCCGTGTAACCGATGTCGCGGACGACCCGCCGGGCCACGGCTTCGAACGGGACGTCCGCGTTGGTGGTGATTTCACCCGACAGGACGATCAGGTCGGTGGTCACAAGGGTTTCGCAGGCAACGCGGCTTTCCGGGTCCTGCTCGAGGCAGGCGTCCAGGATCGCATCGGAAATCTGGTCGCACACTTTGTCCGGGTGGCCTTCGGACACGGATTCGGAGGTGAAGACATGGCGGGCCTGTATTCTGCTCATCGGCGGCTCCAAACTTTCTTGCTCGGTTCTCCGGCGCCCACGGGAACCGGACTCGGCAGGGCGTAGGACTCGGGTGTGTGGGCACCCGGCACGCATATAACATACCACGGGGATGGGGCGGCGCAACGGTCCGCCGGCCCTGCCGTTCTGGCGGGGTCGGCGGCGAAGGCCGCTTTCGAGCGCTACATTGCGGCTCGTTTCCGGTCGACGACTCAATCCACGAGAAGAGGCTTCCCGGAGACTCGGACCACCACGGACAGAGCAAGGGAAAGAGAACCATGACCGACAAAGCACAGGAACTCCCGAGGATCGGCGCCGGCCTCCGCAATCGGATTGCGGTGGCGGCCGGATGGTTCCAAGGGACGCACGTGGAGATGGTCGAGCAGGTCGCAGCATACGGCTTTCCGGCCTTCGAGAGTCTGGGCGCCAAGAATTGGGATGACCGCACCGCCGTTCGTACTCGGTGCGAAGAACTGGGGATCGCCGTGGGCGCCGTTGGCGGCGGTGGGACCATTGCCGGGCCGGGCCCGGCGGACCCCGCCTATCACGCCAGATTCGAGCAAGAGATTCGCGAAAGTATTCGACGGGCGACAGAACTCGGCTCCACCGTGCTGGTGGGGCTGACGGGCCAATTCCGGCAGGACGTCCCGAAAGACGTGCAAATGGAGGCGATCGTCGCGGCGGGCAGACGGGTGGCCCCCATGCTTGAGGAGGCCGGCGTGACCCTGGTGTGGGAGGCGCTGAACGTCAAGGTCAACCACCAAGGGTACGCCTTGGTCTACTCAAAGGACGCCGCCGAGGTGGTTCGGCGCACCGGCAGTCCGAACGTCAAGTTCCTTTTCGACGTCTACCACCAGCAGATCAGTGAGGGCGATGTGATCCGGAACATCCGGGAACACATCGACCAGATCGGACATTTCCATTTCGGCGACAACCCCGGGCGGCACGAGCCGGGCACCGGGGAACTCAATTACCGGAATATCTTCAAGGCCATCCACGAAACCGGCTATCGCGGCCTCATCTCGGCCGAATTCGGCAAGACCTGCCCCACGGAAGAAGTCTTGCGCATCCTGGCCGAGTGCGATGCATGGTAGGGGGCGCCGCGGCCTGAAGCGTCGCAGTTCCGCTTTGGGGGCCTGTCGTTTTATTCGAGAATTCCGCGAAAAACGCCCCAACGGGGCAATGTCACCGTAGCCTGGGGCAACGCCCCAGGCCGTGTTGGGTTTCCGGAACATGCACCCTGAAAGGGTGCTTCAACGCATTCCTTACGTGTAGGTTGAAGTACGCCTTCAGCGTACATTGGTACGGCGCCGACCAACCTTGGGCGTTGCCCAAGGCTACGGTAAAGTCGGCCCTTCAGGCCGTCTGAGGACACGCACAATAATAAAGCGACAGGCCTTTGGGGGGGCGGTTCACGGTGCGCTGTCCGTTACGGGCCTTTCTCGCCGGTTTGGCGGTTGAATTCGGGAAACCCGCTCGCTTGAGCTGGGACCGTTCGACGCATTTCCAGGCCTCGAGACCGACGTCCGACAGCGTGCGGCGGATAGGGGCAGGGCATTGCGCACGCTCCAATCAACGGCCGCCAGGCGATAGCTTCCTGGTTGCGGTACGGCAACCCGGAGAGGGGGGCGGTGCGAATTTCCGTCCAAGAGCTGCCTTCCTGCTCGGCCTCCCCGGGCTTGGTTCCGCTTCTCGATTATCGTTCGATGACTCGAGGGGTGACGCGGACCGCCCCGGCCAGCACAAGTCGGCCGTGCGAACTCCGCACCGTGCAGGTCAGCCGGTGCGCGCCTGGTGCGGCGTCGACCGGCGCGGTCACCCAAACACTGATTTCCTGCTTTTGGCCGGGTGCACAGGCGACGGGGAGGGCCATCGCCTGCCAATCCTCGTTTTCGGTCGAGAGCTCGATTCGCCCCTCGATCGGCCACGGCGAGATATTGTCGAGGGCCAGGCGCAGCTCGGTTTTCCGTCCGGGGCGCAGTCCGGCGGTGGGGCGTTTCCAGGCGAGAACCGGGCCTGCGATCTCCGCACGGGAACAGCCGGGGAGGAACACGGGCGAGCCGGGCGTCACGGCAACGAAGGCCACGCCCTGTCGGACTTGAAGGGGGGTATCCCGGCCGATGAAGCTGCGCGCGACCGCGTGCTCGGGCAGGCCGCGGACAAGAAAGACCCCACTCCGGTCGGGCGACCACAGAGCCTGAGTCGGTGGGCGGTCGGACGCCTCGAAGCGCCAGGCCAGGAAGCCCTTGGCCACGGGCGTCTCGCGAGCCGTCGCGACCGTACCCAGGGTGTTGCATACCGTAGCCAAGGCCCGATAACCCGCCTTTGGGGACAGGTCATACCGGACGATCCCGAAGTGATGCTCGTTGTAGAACGGATCGGCGCCGTCTTCGCGGAAATCGTACCAGCTCACCGTGGGATTGCCGCCCGCGGCCGCCACGCAAAGATAGCAGCGGGACAAGAGTCGTGCTTGGTCGAGTTCGGTGACGCCGCCGACTTGGGTGGGCCAACCCATTTCCGTAATCCACACCGGGCGTCCTCCCACGAGCTTGCGGACATCGCGCAGTTCCTCGATGAATCCCCGGTCGTCCAAACGGCCCCGGTACGGGTGAACGGTGAGGATGTCGAACGGGGCTTTGGCGCTCATGACTTTTTCGATGAACCTCGTATCGATCCCGGCCGTACTGCATCCAAGGATCTTGGCCGTCGGGTCGACTTTCTTGATCGCGGCGTAAGCACGTTTCAGCAGGACCGGATACAGCTCCTTGGGCCCACTCCAGAAAAAGATGTTGGGCTCGTTCCAGATTTCCCAGTGGTGGATTCGGTCTTTGTAATGTTCCACCACGCGTGCGGCCCAACGGCAATAATCTTCGATGCCTTCCTCGGTGTAGGGGCGAGTCCAGTCCGACCAATAATCGAGCAGACCGTATACGCTGATGCCGTGATCCTCGGCGCATTTCACCACTTTGTCGTAGAAGCCGAAATCGAATCGGCCTTTCTCCGGTTCGGTCCGATGCCAGAGGATTTCTTCCCGAGTCCACTTGACGCCGGCGGCCTGGGCCAGGGCCGCGGCCCGGGCCATGCGTGCCAGTCCGTCGGGATTGTCGGGGTAGCGATAGAGGTACAGGCCGATACCCCAGGGAGACTCGGGGACCGGTTGCGGGGTGCCCACGCCGGAAATGCCTCGCGCCAAGCCGGCACTCACCGGTTCGGCTCGAACCCGTCCGTCGGTGCTCACGAATGTGAGTGCGATCTCGGAGCACAACGTTCGCGCGTCGGGCGGCGTCACGGTCACTCTTGCCGGGCGGCCGCGCGGGGGCAGGACGAGATTGCGCACGACGCGGCCCCGGTCCAGGCCCGTTTCGTCCCGGAAATCCGCCTCGAATCGGCCGGAAAGCGGGGAGTCGAGCAGGTTGTGAAGGGTCGCCTTCAGGACGGGCGTTCCACGAGCGTCCGTGTCGTGGCGCGGGACGATCACGACGGCCCGGGAACGCGAGATCTGGGTGCGCACTGTTACGCGTTGCAGGACTAAGCTCGCGACGGATGCGTTGTCCGGGGGTCGGAGGCCCACGGCGATCAGGCGCACGGGACCGTGGAGACGTCCGTCGTTTTCGCCCCCGAAATGGCGCCATCCCGCCGGGGGCGCGGGAACGGTCAGTGTCTGTTCGCCCGGCCCGGCCCGGACCACGCCCAAGCGGCGCTCGAATTGCTCGAAGTGACTGGCGCAGCGCAGAAAAAGCTCTGCAGCAGCCGTAACCTTTGCAACCGTGACCCGCAACTCGACGGGGCGGCCGAACAAGGTGCCGCCCCCGTGGATCCAGTGTATGGCATCCGCTTTTCGGCGGGCGGCTCGAACCGCCTTTCCGGGAGAGAACTCGAGCGCCGTATACTCCAGGGTCGGGAGTGCCGATTCTGCGTTTTCCGCAAACGGAACAAAGCGGACGTTGTCCACGTCCACATGGCCCGCGCGTGCTTCGGCGGGCAGACCTCGGCGTTCGACCAGGATGCCGATCCCGGTAACGGGCTGGCGGAGTCGGCCGTCCGCGGGGCCGCCCCAGCCGAACACCCAACGATCCATGCGCACCCGGACCCTCTGCCAGTCGCTCGAATCGAACTCGATGGGTTTCTGGCAGGTCTGCCCCGTTCGGTCCGTGGCGCGGAAAGTCAGGTTGGCTTTGGCCGGCTTGCGGACGTCGAATTCGACCGCGGCCAGTTTCGCCGGGTTCGGGAGTGCGTAGGTCATGGCCACGTAGGCCCCGCCCTTGCGAAAATCGTAGAACAACCGGGCCCCGGCGCGTCCGCCGTGCGCGGCCCCCGGGACAATCTCGAGCCGACCGCTCGCGCCCGGGAACTCGGGACCGTTCCCAAAACGCCACTGCTCCGCACCGTGCTCGAAACCTTGCATCGTCAGTCCCTCCAAGCGGCCCCCGCTGGACACGAGCAGAAGCAGTGCCGCCGCCAGAACGTGACCGCGGCCCGCCCGGTGCGGCGCCCCATTCCCGGGTGTCGCCGACCGACGGAAGATCTTCTGTGCGCACGTTTGCTGTTTGAACACGGTCCATGCTTCCTTACACAGTGAGAGGGCGGCCGACAAGGGGTGGCGGCTGCGACTGAGGACGGTCTTGAGCGAGGGGTCGCGGTCTTCGGGCTCGGAGCCGCCCTCACCCGGGCCGGCGTGCCTCGAAACGGGACAGCCGCCGTGGCCGTGAACGCCGAAACCGCCGGTGCGGCCGGCAAATGCCTCGTCGCGATTGATCGGCTCGCTCCGGGCACCTCTCTCGTGATTAACACTCCTCAACGGTCAACGCGTTTCCCGCGACAGGCCTCGAGCAACTCGGCCACCCGCAGCGCAGCTCCCAAGCAATTCGATTGTCCTGCATGTTGGCCGGCTCGTCGTTGCCGGATTCCTGCCCGGCGCGTTGTGCCTTGCAGTACACGAACCGGTCAACACGCGCCAGCAGCGCCCGGCCCTCGGGACGTTCGGGCGTACCGGTACCCAAACGCCCCAACTCCCGGTCGAGCAGCCAAAAGGACTCGTAGTCCTCGCAGCCCTCTCGCAATATTTCCCAGCGGACCGAAGGCAGCAAACGTTTCTTCAGCGGGTCCGGGTAGAACATGTGCATCGCTCCCCACCAAACCGGTGCGCCCCGGACGTCCACCACGAACACGGGTTCGTCCCATGCCGTGTCGACCTCGGCGAGTGTCTGTGCGTTGATCCACCCCGAAGCGCCGATGCGCCGGCGCCCGGCTCCCGATCCGCGTCGCATCCAGGGCTGTTTCATTCTCACTTCCGAGGACGCGGAAAGTGGCTCGGACGGTCCCCGTCCGAGAGGCAATGCGGCCCGAGCTGCTCCACGCCGCCGCCCGGGAAGTGCTGCGATTAGGAGAATGAAACAGCTTTGCGTCGCATCGGCGTCCGATTGATTTCAGCCTCTGGCACGGTACAGTGAGAAGTTTCTTTTGTCCAGACTCCGTCCCGACGATGCGACACGGTTTTTGGGCCGATCTTCCCCGAGTTTCTCGATACCTGTGTCTGGAGGTATGCCCGGATGAAAGTTCTGATCACCGGCGGCGCCGGGTTCATCGGCAGCCACTTGGCCGAGGCCATGCTCGACCGCGGCGCACAGGTTACGGTGCTGGACGATCTATCCACCGGGCGGATCGAGAACCTGCGGCACGTTCTGGACGCTCCCGGGTTTCGGTTCATCCACGGTTCGGTCGAGAGCGATTCGGATGTGGGCGCCGCGTGCGCCTGGGCCGACCTGATCTTTCACTTGGCGGCGGCCGTGGGCGTTGACCTTGTGGTCCGGTACCCGGTGCGAACGATCGAGACCAATGTCCACGGCACGGAAAACGTGCTCCGGTATGCGGCCCTGCACGACGCCCGTGTCCTACTGGCCTCCACCAGCGAAGTGTATGGACGCTCGACTGCCGCGGCCTTCCGGGAAACGGACGATCTGCTTATCGGGCGGCCCACGCTCTACCGCTGGTCCTACGCCGCCAGCAAAGCGTTGGACGAATACCTGGCCTTGGCGTATCACAAGGAAAAGCGCTTGAGGACAATCGTGGTCCGACTGTTCAACACGGTCGGGCCGCGCCAGACCGGACAATACGGGATGGTCTTGCCGCGCTTCGTGGGACAGGCGCTCCGTGGAGAACCGCTCCGCGTCTTCGGGGACGGCGAACAGAGCCGCTGCTTCTGTCATGTCGGGGACACGGTCCGGGCCCTTCTCCTCCTGACCGAACGGCCCGGGGCCGAAGGCGAGATTTTCAATATCGGCAGTCGGGAGGCCATTTCGATCAACGATCTTGCCCGAAAGGTGATCGAACTCGTCGGCAGTCGTTCGGAGATTGTCCATATTCCGTACGAAGAAGCGTACGAGCCCGGGTTCGAAGACATGCGGCGGCGTATGCCCGACACTTCCAAACTGCAGGCGTTGACAGGATGGCGTCCGGAAAAGTCGCTGGACCGGATCATTGTCGAAGTGCGAGACGACTTGGTTTCTGGGGCAGTCCATGGCACGGCAACAGCTTAATCCGCAACAGAGAAGGGCGGTCGAGATAGTCGAGGGACCCGTGCTCGTACTGGCCGGCGCCGGCACGGGAAAAACCCGGGTGATCACCGTCCGGATTGCACACTTGGTCCGAAGCGGCGTGCGGCCGGAACACATCTTGGCAGTCACGTTCACCAACAAGGCGGCTCGGGAGATGCGCGACCGCGTCCGGGAACTCTTGGATGCGGATGCCGCCGGCCGCATCACGATCGGGACGTTTCATGCTGTCTGCGCTCGAGTGCTGCGTCGGCACATCGATTACTTGGGGCTGAGTACCCGCTTCGGTATTGCGGCTCAGGGCTACCAAGTGGGTTTAATCCAGGCCCTGGCCGGCGAACTGGGTTTGCGCGACATGGGTCGGACCCCGAAAGACTGGCTGCGCGAGATCAGTGCCCGGAAGAACGCCTTGCTGCAACCCGACGACCTGCGGACCGCGGACGCATCTCCGGAAGAACTTCGGTTGGCCGACCTCTACGAGTCGTACGAAAAACGCCTGCATGGAATGGACCTGCTGGATTTCGACGATCTGCTGGTCCTGGTGCTCCGTCTCTGGCAGGAACACCCCCGCCTTCTCAACGCCTATCGGCAGCAATACAGGTTCCTGTTGGTCGACGAGTATCAGGACACCAATGCGGTGCAGTTCAAGTTGCTGGCCGCACTCGCCGGGGACAGGGCCAATATCTGCGCGGTGGGCGACGACGACCAATCGATCTACGGCTGGCGCGGCGCCGATGTGGGGAACATTTTGCGTTTCGAGGAGTCCTTCCCCGGGGCCCGGGTGATTCGGCTCGAACAGAATTATCGTTCGACCACCACCATTCTCCAGGCGGCGAACCAAGTAATCGCCGCCAATCCGCGCCGCCATGTCAAATCGCTGTGGTCCGCCCGGGGAGAAGGGGAGAAGGTCCTCGTGGTTCAGGCGGAAACGGAAACGGCCGAAGCCGCTTTCGTGGCCGAATCGATCCTGGATCGCGCCGGCGGCGCCGGCGGCCGCGTTTGGACCGATTTCGCCGTGCTTTTCCGGTCGAATCACCAGTCGCGTCTGCTCGAGCACGCCTTTCGGCAGCAGCGTATTCCGTACCGAATGGTGGGCGGACAATCGTTCTATCAGCGGCGGGAGGTCCTGGACGCCGTGAGCTACGTATTCGCTGCCGTCAATCCCGCCGACGATCTCAGTACGCTGCGGATTCTCAACGTCCCGCCCCGGGGCCTGGGCGACCGGGCCGTGGAGCGACTGAAGTACTGGCAGGGCGTCACGGGTTTTCCCCTTCAGCGCGTTTTGGCCCTGGCTGAATACCAAGCGGAACTGGCCCCGTCCGCAGCGACCGCGCTTCGTGAGTTCCTGGCAGTCCTCGACCGCGCCCGCCGGGCCTTTGCGGGGCAGGGCGATTTTGCCCGCCACATCGAAGCCCTGCTGTCCGAAGCCGGCTACCTGTCCGGCCTGGTTCGGATCTACAGGTCTCGCGCCGACGCTCTCGATCGTCGGGAAAACATCTACGAATTCATCGGCGCGGCCGCGAACCACCGGGAGCGCAGGGGACCGTCCGCCGATATCCGCGGGTTTCTCGAAGAGTTCGCGCTCATGGACGACAACGACCGGATCGAAGGCCGGAAGCAGGGCGACGCCGTGATTCTTTCCACGGTGCACGCCGCCAAGGGCCTCGAGTTTCCGGTTGTCTACATCACCGGTCTCGAGCAGGGACTCTTTCCGCATCGCCAAGCCCTGGAGGAGCACCGGCTCGATGAAGAACGGCGGCTTTTCTACGTCGCACTCACCCGTGCCCGAGACGCCCTGGTCCTGACCTGGGCGAGACGGCGTCGCGTCCATCGTGACTTGGTAAGGCGGCGCCCCTCCTTGTTTCTTGACAGTCTGCCGGCGAATCTGGTGGAGCATTGCACGCCCAAAGAGGCAATTCGGCCCGCGCCCCCGGAAGTTGCCGACGAGTACGTTGCTCGAATGCGCGAAATGTTCGCCCCGTCCCGAGACCCCTGACCGCTGCGGCGGCATCCCTCCCCCGGGGACCGCCGGCTTTTCCCCCGACAGATGGAACGCCCCTCTGTTTGAATGAGTAAACTGCCCGTACATCCGGAAACGCCCCCGATCTGGCTCGGGGACTGGCCCAAACGCGAGGACGTCACCCGCATGTTTTCGGAGGGGATGCGGCGTTACGCATTCCGTGTGCTCCGCGACGCAGGCGTCGTGACGCTGGATTGGGACGACCAACATTTGGTCCTTGACCTTGGCCAGCAAAAGGCCACTTGGACGCTTGCCGGGGCCGACTGGCGTACCGGATGCACTTGCGGTTATCCCAACGGACGCTGCGCCCACGCGTACGCGGCGGCCCGAGTTTTTCAGCAGGTGCTCGAATCGGAGAACTGGTTGCATCGGGGCGGACCAACGCCGAAGAACAAACCCGAGCCCACGGGGGCGTGGCGCAGACGCATCAAGACACGTGCCGTTCCGCTCGAACAACTGCCGCTGTTCGGTGCGGTGGTCCCCGCGCCGGCCGAAGTCATTCCGGCACGGCTGGAGGCGGAAGTCGAACTGCATTACGCCCCCGACCGTGTTGCCCTGCGATTCTACCTGACCGAGAATGACCGGCGGCGACTTCTGCGGACTCAGCAACTGCTCAACTTGGCTTTGGCGGCGCGTCACAGCAGTTCCGGACGGCGGCGCTGGTCGGACGAAGACCGCGAATTCCTCGATTGGCTTGCCGTCCAGCTTCGGCGCGACCGTCAGGTTCGGGCGAACCTCCAAGTGCTCAAGATTTCCCAGGGCGACTTCCGCTACTGGCTCGAACACTGGGACGAACAGCCCGGTCGGTTCATCGAACGCGCCACGCAGGAGCCGATCACCCGCGGTCCTCGCGCCGCCCGCCTTCACTTCGAACTCGAAAACGAGGGCGAGTGGGTCCGAATCCATGCCGTCGTTCGTGCACCGAACGGATTGCGACGCCGTTTTCACGAAGTCTTCGACGACTTGGCTTCGGGACGCAAGCAGATGCTGGTCGACGGCCGTCTGCTCGACTTCGAACCGCCGATCCCCATGGAACTGCTGTTCGAAGTGTTCGGGAAGAGGTCCCCGCGAATGCGGCGTGCGCATGTCCGGAAACACTTGCCCGCTTTGCTGAAATACCGGCTCGATCTCGTACGGGGTCGGAACGTGACCCGCCGGGACCGGCCGGGGCGGCTGCGGATCCTGGCCGGGGCGGACGGGGCCGGGATTCGACTGCGACTTTTCATCGGCGCCGTTCCCGTGCGCCCCGGCAGCAATGCGGCCTCGGGAGAGATTCTGGTGGAAGGAGACGGGTTCTGTATCGTCCGCAACACTTGTGCAGACCTCGCCCCGACACAACGCGCGCTTGCGAAGCTGAAACTGGAGCCGCAGCCGGACGGGGCGTTCTTTCTGCCCGCCACCGCGGAGAATGTCGCCGGGTTGGCTCGGGTTTGGCGCAAGCTCCCGGACGGGGTCGAGCGCGAGTGCGCCCCGGAACTGGCCGGAGTGCTTGGGGGCGACCCGCCGCTGCGCCCCGAGTTGCAGCTTGTGGACCATGACGCCTACGTCGACATGACCGTCATCTGGGGGAACGGCGAAATTGCGGTCGCGAATGCCGAGGCCCGGGCCGCACTCCGCTCCGAAACCGGGATTTTTCGCAGTCGCTCCGGCCGCTGGCTTCGGCTCGATACCGAGGCGGCCGCCGCTGCCTGGACCGGGCTCGGCGCCGTGGGGTTCGACGCCGACCGTACCCAGCGGGTTTTCCGTCCGCAGGCCCGGGAATTGCTGCGGCGCCTGTCGGAACAAGATGCCCTGTTACCGGAATCGGCCGGCGTTCCCCTGGCCGACCGTCTACTGCGCGAGCCTCCGGCACGCCCGCTTCCCATCCCCCCCGAACTCGAGCCCGTGTTGCGTCCGTATCAACGAGAGGGGGTCCGCTTTCTCGCCGACCGCATTGCCCATCGCATCGGCCCCGTCCTGGCTGATGACATGGGCTTGGGAAAGACCCTCCAAGTCCTGGCCTTGCTGTCGAGCTGGTTCCGGCGCGAACCTGTCGACCCCGGCGGACCGGGGGGGGCGCCGCCGGACCGGGGCGCGCTCGTGGTGTGCCCGGCATCCGTGGTTTCGGTCTGGCTCGAGCAAGCCGAAAAATTCACCCCCGAGTTGCGGTGCGTGGCATACGCGGGGGCCCCGCCCGTCCGACGGGCCGTGCTCGACAAAACCGACTGGGATGTGCTCGTGGCCAACTATGCCCTGGTGCGAAACGACGCCGCCGCACTCGCCGGGCACACGTTTGCCTTCGTGGTTCTGGACGAGGCCCAGCAGATCAAGAACCCCGACGCCCAGGTCAGTCGTGCCGTGCGCGCCCTACGGACCCCGCACCCGCTCGCCTTGACCGGGACACCGCTCGAGAACCGATTGACGGACCTTTGGTCGGTCATGGAATTCCTCAATCCCGGTTTTCTGAATTCGAGGGAGGAATTTCTCGCCCGGCACGATTCCCCGCGCGGACATCGAGACTTGGCCAAACGCCTCGCCCCCGTCCTGCTGCGGCGCGACAAGCGGAGCGTGGCGCCGGAACTGCCGCCCCGCACCGACGAGACCCTCCGGATCGATTTGTCCGAGGAACAGGCCGCCCTCTATGCAACCGAATTGGCCCGTGCCCGCCGGGCGGCTCGCGAACAGGGACCGATGCAAATCCTGGCCGCCTTGACCCGACTGCGTCAGGTCTGCTGCCATCCTCGTTTGCTCCGCGGACACGAGGAGGTGAAAACCCCTTCCGCCAAGCTCGATGTCCTGCTCGACATGCTCGAAGAACTGCGGACCGAAGGACATTCGGTGTTGGTGTTCAGTCAGTTCACGAGTATGCTCGCCCTGATTGAAGAAGCGTTGCGCACCGCCGGGGCGCCGTTCTTGAAACTGACCGGCGAAACCCCTACCGCCCGGCGAGCCGAACTCGTCCGGGAATTCAATGAAGCGCCCGAGCCGCATGTCTTCCTTCTCAGCCTGCGGGCTGCGGGGACCGGCTTGAACCTGACGCGCGCCGAGTACGTTTTTATTTACGATCCGTGGTGGAACCCCGCCGTGGAACGACAGGCGGTCGATCGAGCGCACCGTATCGGCCAGGAACGGCATGTCATTGCCTACCGGCTGGTTGCCCGCGATACGGTCGAGGAAAAAATTGTCGAACTTCAGCGGAAAAAGGGCGAACTCTTCGACGAAGTCGTGGATGGCGCGGCTCGCGCCGGCGGCCCGGCCCGCCTGACCGCCAAAGATCTGGCCGCGCTGCTGTCGTGAAATACCTCCCGCCCGGCGCGCACTTTTTGGAGAAAGGGGACGGCCGCGGCCCGGCCCGGCAGCGCGGAGTGCCATCGATGTCGGGGGCGCTTCCGGGGTCGATCTCGAGGGAGGGGAGGAGGCGTGGCCGGGCGTGGCACGTAATCGGGGGGCGGCTCGGTTGTCCGTCGGGCGGACCAAGCGATTGACTATTCACCAAGTCGGCGTATTGTGCCTGCGCCGCGGGGCGACCTTCACCACCAGGCAATGCGGATACCGATCCGGAAGCCCCGTGTTTCCGGTTCGGCTCGGAACAACTTTTCATGGCCGATTCACTGTCCATCGCCCTGGTTCAGATGCACTCGACAGCCGTTGCGCGCCGGAACATCGAACAGGTCGCCGATTGCCTGTCCGCTTTGGGCGGTCGGTGCCGACTGGCCGTGTTTCCGGAGAACGTCCTCTGCCTCGGGCGTCCCGAGACGATTCGGGATGCCGCCCGGTCCGAAGCCGAGTGGTGGTGCGAACTCCGCAAACCGGTCGAATCTTTCGGGGGGTGGGCGGTATTCGGCGGCGTGCCTGTGAGCGAGGCGGACGGCATCCGCAACCGCAGCTTGGTCTGCACGCCGGAAGGGGTGCGGGCCCGTTACGACAAGATACACCTCTTTCAACTCGACCCCCACACGCCGGACGGGCTCGACGAGACGGCCTTGTACACCCCCGGCGAATTGCCCTGCCGGGTGGACGTGGAGGGGTGGCGGGTTGCGCTCAGCATCTGTTACGACTTGCGTTTTCCGGAGTTGTATCGTGCCTGCGCGCCGGCGGACCTGATCCTGTGTACGGCGGCGTTTACGGCCCGGACCGGTCGTGCGCATTGGGAGCTGCTGCTGCGGGCCCGGGCCGTGGAGAACCTTTGCTATGTCGCCGGGGTCGGGCAGGTTGGGACGGACGCGGAAACGGGAGTCCGGCTGCACGGCAACTCGATGACTGTCGGTCCCTGGGGTCGGGTTCTCGCTCGGGCCCCGGCCGCCGGAGCGGCCCTGGTGCAGGTCGAATTGCGCAAGGAGCGCTTGCGGGCCGTGCGGCGGGTTCTGCCCGCGCTCGAACATCGTCGTCCGGGATTTCCGGCCCGTGCCTGATACGGAGCGAGTTTGAATGGGCCGGCGTGCGCAAAGTCCCGGCCGGAGGTCGCCTGTGAGCACTGATCGAACCGCCGAACTCCTGGACGCTTTGAGTCACGGTTGGAATGTGCTGCGGCTGGCAGCCGAAGTCCCGGATCGGGTGCCGACGTGGGACGCCGTCGTTCTAACCGCGGCCGGGGAGAAGCAAGCTGCCCTCTACACGCGGCGACTCGAGGAGGTTCGCCGACGTGGACTGGTGGCCGGTCCCACGCGATTGCTCGTCGTCCCGGACCCCGGCGGGCGGCGGGTCGGGAGCGGCGGGGCCACCCTGAACGCGCTCCGTTTGCTCGAACGTTCCCTGCCCGGAGGCGTCGGTCGCGCGAAGCGCGTGTTACTGATCCACGCCGGCGGCGACAGCCGGAGGTTGCCTTGGACCGGTGTATTCGGCAAGCCGTTTGTGCCGTTCCCCTTGCTGTGCGACCCGGACCGGGAACTGCCCACGCTGCTGGATCAGATCCTGGCCATGGCCGCCCCCGTCGCTTTGAACCTGCCGCAAGGCGGTCTCCTCACATTGACCGGAGACGTGCTGCCCATCTGGAGGTCCGGACGGCGGTCTTTTCCCGCCGACACCGCCGTGGTGCTTGCCAAGCCCATGTCCCTGGATGTGGCTTCGCGACACGGGGTTATCCTGCCGGGCAGGGACGGCACGGTAAAGACCGTGCTGCAGAAGCCCGCACCCCGGGAGGTCGTCGCCGCGGGGGGCGTCGTCGTCGGCGGGGCGGCCTTGGTCGACACGGGCGTGGTCGCTTTTACGGGGGCGGCGTTCGAAGCACTGACCGCCCTGGCCTGCGCCGTTCCCGACCCGATGGACTGTCTTGTGCGGGAGGGCGTCGAACTCAGTCTTTACGAGGAGATTGTCGGGGCCATGGTGACGCACCCTCCGGCCTGCCTCGATTCCTGTCCGCTCGCCAAGCAATTGGTCGCGGCGTTCCGGGGCATTTTCTTGCGATACCAGGCCGTTCCCGAGCTGGAGTTCCTGCATTTCGGCACGTCTGCGGAGCTGTTGGAGCATCTCCGGGCCGATTGGCACGGGCAACTACCCGCCCGCGTTTTGGCCCATTTCGGCGAGGGGGTTTCACCGGAAGTTTTCGCCTACCGTGTGCAGGCCGCCGCCGCGGCCCGGGTCGGGTCCGGCACCCTGCTGCTCGATGCCCGCCTGGGCCCCGGGGTGTGCATTGGGGATCGGTGCATCGTGGTCAATGCCGACCTGGACGACAACCGCCTCATCGTCCCCTCGCACCGATGCATCTGGCAGTTGCCCGTGCGGACTCCAAAGGGCATGACCCACGGGACCGTTACGGCCTGTTGCGGCGTGGATGACAACCCGAAAGAAGATGCTGTCACGGGGACCTTCTGCAATCGCGATCTGACCGGATGGATGGAGACCCATGGGGTTGTCCCGGACGACCTCTGGCGGCCGGGCGAACCTCGCACGGTGTGGACGGCTCGGTTCTTCCCTGTCCACGAGCGGGCGGACGACCTGAGGCTTGTGCAGTGGATGTTGGACGACCCCGAGGCCGGCCCGAGTCCGTCGCTTCTGGAGGCGTGGCGGTCGGTCGAGCGCCTCAGTCTCGCGGAGTTGCCCGCTGCGGTGGACGCGGATCGCCTGACGGCAGACCGGGACCGCCGCTGCAGTGTGCTCTTGACCGAGGCGGTTTCGCGGGCCGTGGCGGGCCGGGTCGACCGCGACATCCTGGCGTTGGCCCTCCAGGTTGCCCCGGGTCCGGGCCCACGTGGGCGGTTTGCGGAGTTGGCGGCCGAACTCGAACGGGAGACGCCGCCTTCCGGAGTCCTGGCTTCGAGTCGTTTGTACCAGATGCGGGCCGACCTTGCGGCGGCCGCCGGAGAATCGGATCGGGCCGCACGCTTGGCCGCACGTGCCCTCGAGGCCGTGCAGGTCGAAGTGGCGGCGGCGATTCGGTCCGCCTTCGGCGCCCCGGTTCGGGATTTGCCGTCCGGGCAACGGGTGGACCTCCGCTTTCCGGTGCGTTTCGACTTGGCCGGCGGCTGGAGCGACACGCCGCCGTATTGCCTGGAACGGCCGGCGGGCGTCTTGAATTTTGCGCTGAATTTGGACGGTCACCCCCCGGTCGCCGTGGAGGTCGAGGCGTTGGATACCCGGGTTTGGGATTTGACCCTGGCGGACAGCGGGGCCCACGTGGTGATCCCGGACGCCCCGGCGGCAACCCGCACGGGCGACCTCACGGATCCGTTTTGCCTCCTGCGGACCGCCCTGCTGGTGACCGGGTACGGCACCGCGGCCGGGATTGGGCAGGGGGTACGGATCGTGTCCGGGGCTCGCGTCCCGTGCGGGAGCGGTCTCGGAACCAGCAGCATCCTGGGAGCGGCCCTGGTCACGGCCCTGCAGCGTTTGGCGGGACGTGCGGACGATTGGGACACCGTCAGCGAACGGGTCCTGAGTCTGGAACAGCTGATGACCACCGGCGGCGGCTGGCAGGACCAGGTCGGGGGACTCGTGCCCGGGCTCAAGTTGGTCAGCAGTGTGCCGGTTCGTCCTCTCCGGCTCAAGATCGAGCGAGTCCCGCTGCCCGATGCCGTCCGCGAGGAATTCGAGCAGCGTTTCGTGGTGGCCTTCTCCGGTCAGGAACGGCTGGCGAAAGACGTTCTCCAGAAGATCGTCCGGCGTTACCTCCGCCGGGACCGGCGCCTGGTCCGTACCGTCGAGGCGCTGGTGCACTTGGCGTACGGCGCCCGGACGGCCCTGGCCGTGGGCGACCTCGATGCGTTGGGCCGCGTCCTGCGGGAAGTCTGGGCCCTGCATCAGCAGCTCGATCCGCACTGCAGCAATCCCGCCGTCGACGCTCTTTTCCGGGAGATTGATGACTTGGCGAGCGGGTTCAAGCTGGCCGGGGCCGGTGGTGGCGGGTTCCTTGGTGTATTGGCCAAGGATGCTGCCGCGGCAGGCATCATCCGGGACCGCTTGAACGCTATGGGCCGCGGGGTCCGCGTCTATTCATGGCGCTTGGCGGACGGGGGCGGCGAGACAGGGGGACGGACTTGACCCCGAACGCCGCCGCGGGAGTGTCAACGGGCCGCCCATAACATGCCGCGCTGGACGATCTCGCGTGCCTCGGGGACATCGAAGTCTTTGTGGGTGTGTCCGAATGCCGCGTAGAAAACCCGACCTTCACCCCAGGTCCGAGTCCAGACGTACGGCATGACCACGCCGTCGCCGATATCGAATTCGGTGGTGGCCAGCACCCGGTTGGAGGGATCCACGTGCAAGTAATACTGCTCGGTGTTCCGCAGGGTGAAGTCCGACACGCCGCGCGTGATGGGATGGTTCGGGTCCGTAATATGCACCTCGTACTCGGGAACACAGCCGCCGGGATGGGCCACCCATTGACCGCCGGTCATCCATTGGTACTCGGTGTTGTTCCGGAACGAGTCGCACATGCCCCCGTGCCAACCCGCAATACCCGCACCGGCCCGGACGGCGGCGAGCAGGCCCCGCTCCTGTTCCCGGCTGATCTGTCCCATGGTCCAGATGGGTACAATCAGGTTCAAACTCGCCATCAAGTCGCTGTCTGCGTACGCGTCGAGTGTGGCGGAGACCACCACGTCAAACCCCTGACTTTCCAACCAGGGTGCAAAAAGGTCCGCGCATTCCTCGGGCGTGTGTCCGGCCCAGCCGCCCCAAACGACCAAAGCTTTTCGTGCCGACATCGGGAGTCCCCTTTTTTTCGCAAGTCCTCGGGCCCGCAACAGCAACCTTGCAGACCCCATCGCCTCGATCGAACCTTCGCTCAGCGCGCCGTGCCGAAATCCCAATGATTCGGTAACCCACTGTTTCGCCCCGGCGGCTTGTGTGTGCAATGGATAGGCCAAGCCCGAACGCGGCTCGGCCCGCATCGGCGCGACGGGGAAATGTACCCGGCCTCCGCGCGTCTGCGTCGTCTTCCGTGTATTTTGCAGACGAACGCCGGCTTCGGGCGCTTTCCCGTTTCAACGGTCGGTCGGGTCAACGGAAGGGGGGACACCGGCGTCGCCGAAAAAGCGTCCCCCCGATGCCCTGGAGGCCGAAATGCACTCAAAAGCGCGATGGATTGGTATCGCGACCATCCTGTTGGTCCTGAGCATGGTGTTCATACGCTGCCGGGGCGGTCGCCTGAATTCTTGGCGCTTGGTCAACGCGCCGCCCGGACCGGGGCCGATCGTCTGTTTTGGCGACAGCCTGGTTGCGGGAGTCGGTGCGGGCACTGCGGAAGAATCGTATCCCGCCCGGCTGGGCGTTCTCCTGGGGCGACCGGTCGAAGCCTATGGATATCCCGGTTTCACCGCGGAACAAGGTCGGCGGAAACTCGAAGAGACCCCGGCCTTGGGCGGCAGTGTGGTCGTCGTCACGCTCGGCGGCAATGACATTCTCCGGAAAGTGCCCGTCGAAACCACCTGCCGGCACCTGGAATGGATCTTCACCGAGTTGCAGCGCCGGGGCGCCGTCGTGGTTTTTACCGAAGTCTTAGGACTATTCTCGGATCGGCGGTCGAGGCGCTACCGGGAACTCTGCCGCAGGCGCGGCGTGGCGGTCGTGCCGGACGTGCTCAAGGGCATCCTGACCTCCCCCGGTCTCAAAGCGGACACGATTCATCCGAACGGGGCCGGTTACCGGATCATGGCGGAGAAAGTGGCTCGGACAGTCCGGGAATTGGGTCTGGTTCCGGAGGCCGTGCGGTAAGAGAAATCCGCCGGAACCGCATTCCGGCCCTTGGGATCGAGCCCCATCCGCCCGGGAAGGCGGGAAAGGTGGAGCCGGCTTGGTGGTTTCGGCCCGGCCGGCCGGGAACTCGAGCCCTCGCTTCTTGTGCTCGCGCCCGTTTGTCTTGGGGCATTGCGGCCGGGGCCCGTCCGCACCACCACCCGCTTTTCGTGCTCGCGCCGGCTTGCCGCGACCGGAAATCCCGGCGATCCTGCCGCCGACTCAACAAGCTTGGCGGAAGTTACTTCTGCTGTTTTTCCAAGGCCGAGACGGCACTCTGAAAGCTTTCCGGTGAAGTGAAGTAGAAGTGGACCGGTGTGCCAAGATAGTCGGTAATCTTTTTCTGCAATTCCAGGTCCACGGGGTTCATCAGGGCGACCATGTACTCGGATTCCATCTTTTCGAACGGCAGAACTCCGGTCCGGCGGCACTCGTCCAGGGGGATGGCCGCCGCAATCTCCGGGTCTAACTCGAAGTTTCGCAGTTCGATGAACGGGACCGTGGTTTCGGCGGCGAGGAAGTCGACGATGGTTTCCATATCGATCCACTCGAGGACCTGCAGTTCCTGCAGCAATGACAGGGAGGCGTTGCTGCCCGGGTTCATTCGGTTTTCCGTGAGTGATTCGATCGCTTTCTCGTATTGGTCCTGGTTGATGATGCTGTTCTGCAACAGGAACCAAGCCAGCTCGAGTTCTCCTCGCAAATCGACCTCGAGCTTTCGTCCGACCCTCCCGGCAAGCGCGGCGCCGGTTTCCGCCGCTGCCGTCGCTTCATCTTCCCCTTCCTCCCCGAGGACCGCAACGGCTTGTTCGTGGAGTTCGCGGGCTTCAGCGTCTTCCGGTTGCAGCTCGAGCAGGTGTTTGGTGATCTCGCGCACTCGTCGCCATTCGCTCTGGCCCGCCCAGATTCGGGCCAGTGCGAGGTACTTTTCCCGGCCTTTCGCCGCATCGCCGGCCTGCTCGTACGCCACTGCCAAAGATTCCAGGGCGCTCACATCTTCGGGAAAAACTTCGAGAATTGTCTCGAAGGTCTGGATCGCCTCCCACACCGAGACTTCATCGCTTCCGCTCAGGCCGGGGGCGTTTGCGTTGTCCGGGTCCTGTTGGTTCGGCGGCATTTCAGGTGTCCTTCGAGTTGGAAGCCGGGAGGCCGGAAGGAATATTCAATTCTAAACATACACAGCACTGCTTCACCTGTCAATCGGACTCGGAGTCGCACGTTCGTCGCCCGATTCGAAGAAAGCAGTCAAGTGCCGGAACGATGCCGGGACTCGTTTTCTTCGGGTCCCATGGTCGGGCAAGTGTCGCCGGGCGGCCGGATCGAGGCCGGGCACGACGGCCCGTGAAACCGCACCAAGTCGGTTGCGCCCGGAGACTGGGCTGACTAAGTTCCCTGGTACCGGCGCACGAGTCCGCCGTCGCCGGGGGCCTTGGGGTCCGTCCGATCAGTCGGATCGGAGAGAGAGAAAAGCCGTCGCGGCTGCCGTCGACCCCCGGGCGTGCAACCGAAAGGACCGACAGATGTTCCGCTCCGCAACCGTTCTGACCTGTGCCGTCGCTGCGCTGTCTTTTTCGACGGTGCTGCGAAGCGCCCCGGACGATCCGTCTATGCGCCGCGCCTTGCTCTTTAAAGTGGCGAAACACGGAGACGTCGGGCGAATCGCATTCCTGGCGAAGGGGCTCGACGACTCGAACATGATCGTGCGCCGAACGGCGGTTCGTCTTTTGGCCGAGCAGGGACCGCCGGCCCGGGCCGCGTTGGAAGAGGCCACGGGGAACACGGATGCCCTGGTCCGGCGGACCGCCTTCTTGGCGCTGTGGGACCTGTCTCCGGACCGAGCCGTCAAATGGTTCGACGCCGCGTTGCGGGATGTCGACCCCGCCATACGGCTGACGGCGGTCGGCCGGCTTGCGGCCCTGAGGCCCGGGAATCCCGAGGTCCGGGAACTGCTCGCTCGTGCCGAAAAGACCGGCGATGACCGGGTGCGCGCCGTGGCGGTTCGGGCGCTGTGGCCGTTTCATCGTGAAGATCGTTCCATCCGGCGCCGCGCCGACTGGGACCACACGATCACGGTGGTCAAGACCATTCCGTTGCCCCGTGACGAATGGCGTTTCCGGCTGGATCCGAAACGGGAAGGGCACCTCGAAAAATGGTTTGCGCCGGCGTTCGACGATTCCGATTGGGACCGGATCGCCATCGAGCAGGCCTGGCAAAAAGCCGGATACGACTACACCGGAGTGGCTTGGTATCGCCGCAGGATCGAACTGCCGGAAAAACCCGCCGGAATGAACGCCGCGGAAATCTGCCTGGACGGGGTGGACGAGTCCGCCTGGATCTGGATCAATGGCCGCTACGTGGGGGAGCACGATGTGGGCCCCACCGGTTGGAACAAACCGTTCACGCTCGACATCACTCAAGAAGTCCTGTGGGGCAAGCCGAACCTGGTGGTCGTTCGCGCCATGAACACGGCCCACAACGGCGGAGTCTGGCGTCCGATCCGTATCGAAATACTCAAGTGAACTCCTGGCCCGGTCCCAAGGAGATAATGACATGTGGAATCGCGCTTCTCTCTGTCCGTCGGCTTTCCGGCAGACGGTCGCCGGTTTGATGCTCCCTGTTTTGCTGGTTCCTGCGGCGGGTGCGCAGGAGGAAAAGGTCGGTGGATCGGCGCCTTGGCAGCAAGAGTACCGAGGTGAGGAGGCCACCGGCGACCGCGTGGTGGCCTTGTGGCAATTCAATGCCGGCGCGGAGGCGGCGGACGCTTCGGGGCACGGACACGCCTTGAAGCTCCGGGGCCAGGCCCGGTTTGTTCCCGGCGGCAGGTTCGGGGGCGCCCTCGAGAGTTTTCCGGGCAGCCTCAAGAACGACCACGCTCAGGGGGCCGAGACCCCGAGCGCTCCGGACCTGTCGCCCGTCGGGGCGTTTACCATCGACATGTGGCTCAAACCCAAACCGGAACTGGCAGAGCAGGCGACTGCTTTCCTCTTGGACAAGAAGTACTACCACTATGCCAAAGACCTTCCCAAAGCAAACCGCGACTACTGCCTGTATCTGAGCCGGGTTTCCGGGGGGAAGCGCCGGCTCGTGGCCTATCTCGGTTACGGCACGGACTCGGCCCAATACAATTCCGTCCCTTTCGAGCTGCCGACGGGCCAATGGGTGCACGTGGCGTTCACATACAACGGAAAAGGGGTGGGCCGCTTTTTCGTCGACGGTCGTCCGTCGGGGCGGACTTCGCACCCCGGGCGGGGCGCCGTTTCGCCGGGGAAATACCCGCTGGTCATCGGCGACCGGGTCGGCAGCATCCACGGCGGTTTTCCGGGCATGATCGATCAAGTGCGCATTTGCCGCGGAGTGGTCCCGTATTTCACCGGCGGCATCGAAATCTCTGCGGGGGCCGGTCGGACTGCCTTCCGGCGCATGGAGAAGAATGCGGCAGTCCGGATTCGGATTCTGAACGACACGGGCGCGCCCCTTGATTCCGTGCACGTTCGCCTCGGGTTCGGAGGGCGCGACCGTGCGGTTCGGCGTGCGCGCTTGGATGAGGACGCCGAGTTTGCTCTCGCCGCCGCGGTGGATACTTCGGCGCGGGCCGGGGCGTACCCGCTTTCCGTCCGTGTCGAGGCGACGCGCCGGGGACGTCCCCTGCGGAAGGAAGCGGTCATCGAAGTGAGGGTCGTCAACCGTCGTCCCCCGTATCGCATGCCTGTGGTCCTATGGGGAGGCGGGGACCTCGAGCAGCTCCGGGAGATCGGGTTTACACATCACCTGACGCACATGGAAGACTATCTGCGTATCTGGAAGGCCGGCGGGGTGACCGAATCTGTGGATCCGGGGCGCATTTCCGAAATCGCCCAGCGTCTGGACCGCTCCCTTGCGGCCGGAATCGATGAGTTGGTCTACCTCTATCCCGGACATTGGGCGACGCGGCGCAAGGAATTCGAGCGGTTCTTGCGGGTGGACAAATCCGGGAAGGTCTACCCCCGGAAAAACCTCAGTGCGGGTCTTCCGGAAATGCTCGAATTCGCCTGGAACGTCGGGGCATCGGTGGGGCGCACGTTCGGCGGCTTCCCGGCACTCGACGGCGCGCTGATCAATTCCGAGGTCCGCGACGGCACGGCCATCTCCTACCATCCGGAGGAACGCGAAGCGTGCCGCAAAGCACTGGGCTTCGACATCCCCGCCCTGGCCGTGTCCAAGAACGGCGTTCGCTATGAATCTATCCCGGGTTTCCCCGCCGACCGCATCATTCCGGACCGCTATCCCTTGTTGCGCTTTTACCGGTGGTTCTGGAAAAACGGCGACGGCTGGAACCCCTTCCATTCGCAGATTCATCGCGGCCTCAAGCAGACGATCGACCGATCCGGGTTTTGGACCTTCTTCGATCCGGCCGTGCGTGCACCGAGTGTTTGGGGCAGCGGCGGGCAAGTGGACGTGATCTCGCAGTGGACGTACAGCTATCCCGATCCCATCAAGATCGGCCAGGCCGCCGACGAACTCTTCGCCATGGCCGCGGGACGGCCCGGGCAGAAGGTCATGAAGATGACCCAGATCATCTGGTATAGAAGTCAAACGGCGCCGAAACTCCCAAGGGACCCGGCACAGCGCGCTCAATGGGAAAAAGACGTCCCGGATGCGAAATTCATCACCATCTCTCCCGATCATCTGCGCGAGGCGTTCTGGTGCGAGGTGTCCCGCCCGGTTGCGGGCATCATGTACCACGGTTGGGGATCTCTCGTCAAGGCGCAACACGGCAGCTATCGGTATACCAATCCGGAAACCCGTGGGGTGCTCGCCGAGTTGATACACGGGGTGGTCCGGCCGCTCGGCCCCACGCTCCTGCAGGTGCCCGACCCGCCGGCCGATGTGGCCCTGCTCGAAAGTTTCACCTCCCAGATGTTCGCCGGGCGCGGCTCTTATGGCTGGAGCGGCAGTTGGGAGGCCGATATGCACCTCATCCTTCAATGGGCCGGATTTCAGCCGCGAATCCTGTACGAGGAAACCGTGGATCGAGACGGACTCGGCGGTGTGCGCGTGCTGGTTATGCCGAACTGCGACGTGCTGCCGGCGACGGTGGCGGCCCGTGTTCGCCAGTTCCAGCGCAACGGCGGCTTGGTGGTGGCGGACGAGAACCTGGCGCCGGGCATTACCCCGGACGTCTTGGTGCGGGCCTTCAAACGAAAGGGACCTCCGGACAAGGACAAGGCCGAACTGCTCGCCAAAGCTGCCGCACTCCGCGACGAGCTGGAGCCGTTTTACAGACCGTACGGACATTCCAGCGACCCCGAAGCAGTCATTCGGTTTCGTCGGTACAAAGAAACGGATTACCTGTTCGTGATCAATGACAAGCGAACCTACGGCGACTATGTGGGTCATCACCGTAAAGTCATGGAGAAAGGAGTGCCGAACCGGGCGACGGTCACGGTCCGTCGGGCGGACGGCGTCGTCTACGACCTGCTGGCGCACCGCGAAGTCGAAGCCCGCAAGCTGGGCGACGCTCTGGCAGTGACTGTCGCCCTGGGCCCGGGCGGCGGGCGACTGTTCATGATCACGCCGCGCCCGATTCGCGCCGTTGTCTGTCGTACAGGCGCACGCCGGACGGCCCGGGGAGGCGCACAGTCCATCGCGGTGCAGGTGGTGGACGACCGCGGGAAACCGGTGGCGGCCGTGGTCCCGGTCTTGCTCGAGATCGAGGACCCGGCCGGCCGGCCGGCCGAGTTTTCCGGGTATTACGGCGCGGCCGGCGGTGCGTTCCGGGTGAAGCTGAACATTGCGCCCAACGACCGCACCGGCGAGTGGAAGGTGCGGGCCACGGAATTGGCGTCCGGCCGGCAGGTGGAAACCCGGTTTACAGTGACCCCGTAACGCCGTCCCGGCCGGACGGCACACGGCTGCAACCACTCATCCGTCCGAATCGACAAGAAGCAAGGAGGCAGTGAAAACCGGCGGGTGGACTGCCTGCTGCGCAGGTCGAATTTGCGTGTGGAAGCATCCAGTTCCTTCGTGCGGGGCAGTGAAGATCAGGGGTTGGGCGTCCCGGGGAAGTCGGTCTTGTCGAGGGGGCGTCCGGTCACAACTCCTGCAGTTCGATTCGCCGCGATTCCTCGGCCGACCGCACTGCGGCCAGAGCCACTTCAAGAGAGTGCAGACCGTCGCGTGCCCGGGCCGCGAGCGGCGACCGGCGCCCCGTCCGCACTTCGTCCGCAAATGCCTGTTGCAGCAGCATGTCCGGGTTGCCTTTGGGAATGTCGCCCAGGTCGACGGGGCGCTTGTCGCCCTTCACCTGGTACGGCTCGAACAGGGCGCCCGCGGACTGTTGGCGGCTACCGAACGAATAATTGCCCTGTTTGCCGATGAAATCGAACCGGGTGCCCACTTCCGGTGCGCCGATGCTCGAGAACACCACGGCGGAGCGATTGTCGCCGAAATCGACCAAGGCGCTGATCACGTCTGCGGCGCCGGTGTCTCGGGTAAACGTGTTGCGCCGCAATGTCGCGGTCACGGCCCGGGGGCGCCGCCCCATGAGCCAAACCACCTGGTCGAAATCGTGGGCTACCACGTCCAGGATGCCGCAGAACGGCGAGGGATTGAGAAAACGGTCTTTCATCATCCCGCGTTGTCGTTCGAATAGGATCTGGACCGGGTCGATCTGCCGCGCCAGTCGATTGACCGCCTGGTTCAATCCTTGGAAACGGAGCTGAAACGAGACGTAGCACGGCAGGCCGGATGCTTCGCTGCAGAGCGTGAACTTGCGGGCCAGCTCCGGATCGTCGCCGATGGGCTTTTCAACGATCAACGGTTTGCCGGCGTCGACGGCATCCAGCGCGATGGGCAAGTGCGCTTCCACGGTGGTCACGATCAGTACGGCGTCGACGGCTGGATCGGCCAGGACTTCCCGGTAGTCGGTGCAGGGGGTGGCGCCCCATTTTTCGGCGCTCGTCTCCGCACGCTCGGGGATGATGTCGCAGGCCCAGCGGACCTCCATGACCCCGCCGGCCGCCACGGCCGCCGCGTGGGCCTGGGCCCGACTCCCGCAACCGATGATTCCCACCTGCAGTTTGTCCATGTTGGATTCTCCCTGGTCTGAAATGCGGGGCAAAGAGTTGTCCACTGTGGTCCGGGGTTGGTCTGCCGGCCTTGCGCAACGCCGGGCATGGGTCGGCTGGGCAAAACTTAGCGCTTGGGAAGACCCCCGGCAACCGGCTGTCCGGCGGCACTCAAAAAGGCGTGGTGCGGAGCACGAGCCCTTTCAAATAGTCCCCTTCCGGAAAGGTCGACAGCACCGGGTGGTCCGGAGCTTGATGCAGTTGCGCCAGGATCTGGGCGCGCCGACCGGCGTCGGCCGCCGCGCTGTCCACGACTTTCCGGAAGAGGGCGGCATCCACCCGGCCGGAACAAGAGAAAGTGAAGAGCAGGCCGCCTGGCCGCAACAGTTTCAAGGAGAGCAGGTTCAAATCCTTGTACCCGCGACACGCTCCGGGCACGGCGCCTGCGGAGTTCGCAAAGCGCGGGGGATCCAGGATGATGGCGTCGAACTGTCGTCGGGCGTCCCGGAATTGCCGCAGAACGTGAAAGGCATTGCCTTCCCGGAATTCCATGCGTTCGTCCATGCCGTTGATTGCCGCGTTCCTGGCGCCCAGTTCGAGCGCACCGGCCGAAGAATCGATATTGAGCACGTGGATGTCCGGGGCCGCGGCGCCTGCCATGATCCCGAACGCCCCGGTGTACGAGAACAGGTTCAGGACGGTGCGAGTTTCCCGGGCCGCGGCGCGGTTTGTTCGAGCCAGGAAGCGGCGAACCACGGCCCGGTTTTCCCGCTGATCCAGGTAAAAGCCGGTTTTCTGGCCGTGCAGTACGTCTACCAGGAACCGGGACCCGTTCTCACTTATCTCGATGGGAGCGGCGGGTGCGGCGCCGGTCAGGATGTCTGATCGCGGCGGGAGCCCTTCCCGGGTCCGTGTCGGTCCTTCGCTGCGTTCGATGATCGTCGTTTCGGGGAATTCGTCCCGCAAGGCCGCGGCAACGGCGGCCCGCTGTTTTTCCGCGCCGCATGTGAGCAGTTGCAGAACCACAATGTCGCCGTAGACGTCCGCGACGAGGCCCGGCACGCCGTCGGACTCGCCGTGGAGGAGCCGGTACGCTGCGGTCGGACTGTCCTCTGTGCCTGCGCCGTCCCTGATCCCCAGTGATTCGCGGAGTTCGCACGCCGCCCGGATCCGACGGCGGAAGAATTCGCGGTCGATCGCCTCGCCCTTTTCCCAGGTCCAAATCCGCACCGCAACCTGGGAGTCCGTGTTCAACGCACCGCGGGCAAGGAACTCTCCGTCGGCGGCGCAGACGTCCACCACGTCCCCGTCCCCGACAATCTCTTCATCGGCTTGGGAAATCGCTCCGGAAAAGATCCACGGATGCCCGGTGCGCACCGGGCCGTCGCGCTTTTGTTTCAGAATGATTCTCGGATAACTGCTCACAGGCTGCTCTCCCGGTTCTTGTCACGCACTTGATCAAAGCCGCCGCGTCGTTATCGAAGTCCCGCGGCGTCCAACACATTGTCGAGGGCCAGAACGGCCCTGGCAGTGGCCATGACCCGGTCGGTCGGGATCGCCGTTCGGCGCGCTCCAGTCGCCGCGGCGTCGCCCCAGCTTCCATTTCCTTGCTGGAGCGCCAGGAGGCGCCGGACGGTCCGCTGTCGCAATTCGCGAACGGCATCGCGCCGGGGCGCCGACAGCGAGCGCAGTCCGGGCCACGTTCGGGGCTGCAACGCCAGGCAGGCGAGACAGGCCCATTCCGTGTAGGCCGAAACTGTCGTCGATTCTCGCGGCTCGACCACCGACTCGAGGGCCTTTGCAAATCGTGTCGCATTCAGGCGTTCCGGCAGGCAGACGAGGGCGAAGAGCCTCGCCATCGTGTTTGCGTCCCCCCGAGCGAACGGGGCGTCATCCTCGGCGACAGACCGTTCCACACAGGCGATTGCCCGGTCGACGGCCCTGCGCAAAGCGGACGCAGTCCCGGGCGCGATGCCGTCGCCGGTGCGGCGGAGGCGTGCTCGCAGTGCCCACATTGCCCAGGCCGTCGGGACCGCTTCCGGCACGCCGTCCGGCGTGACGGGGAACCCGCCGGAATGGTCCTGCACGCGCAGCAGAAAACGCGCTGCGCTGTCGGCTGCCCGCTCAGTTGCGGGAGTGTGTTTGCGAGACATCTCAAAAGCGAAAAGAGCCAAAGCTGCGGCCTCGACAGGAGCGTCCGGGGAGGGGGCAAAGTCGCCGCCGGTGCGCTGTTGGAGGATCAGGAGGGCCCGTCTCGCCTGTTCGAGTGTGTCTCGTACCACGGGTGCCGCGGGGGACGGGGCAAGGTCGAGCGCCAGGATCGTCAGGGCGACGGTGCGCGCGGGGCCAGTCCGAAAAGTCTCCGTAGTCTGCGCTCCGCAGAGCCAGTCAACGCCCCGTCGGAGGGCGGCGCGGGCCTCGAGCGCCAGCGACACTTCGAGGGGCGCGGGCGGCCCGACACGGGCCTCGAACCCTTGGCCGCGGAGACCGCACGGAAGGAGGATGAGGAACGCGAGCGATACCCGCCCGCGCACCGGATTGTTTGCGGTTCGTCTCAGGGAATGTTTCCTCCGTGGGGTCTGTATCGCGGGATCGCCCGCGAAGCGGCGTGGTTGTTTTGATATGCTCACTCCCGGCGCGGCGATCCGCACCGAGGCCCCCGCTCCGCACAATTCCACGCCGAAGCCACTCGGCAAGGTTCCGAAATGCCCTCTGTCCCAAAGGGCGAACGCGTGCCTGGGTGTCGATGGCAGACAAGGCCGGGAGGCCGTATCCCCACAAGGGGCTTCGGGCGGGGGGGGGCCGGCCGAGTGAAGGGCCTTGTCCGGTCTTCAGTGCGCGCGTATACAGCGGGTGAAGCTCGGGCCGGTGTGTTGCCCTGGACCAATATACCGCGTGCATCCAAATTGTCCGGGGGCTGCAGCGGGGGTTGCAGATGGGCACACGGGTCGAATTGCGCCCAAACACTCGCCGCCTTCCCGAGATCGCCCTGGAGGTTGTCCCCGGGAATCGAACATGTAAGGTAGGGCCCGTCCGAAAAGGGCGCTTGAGCCGCGTCGGGGGTCCGGGGGCGTCACAGCGCCCCGTTGATCGGAATCGGCAACGACCGATCTGCACCCGGGAGAACCGCTGAATCGTACCGGTCGGCACGGAAAGCAGATAGTTGGCCCTGGCGACCGGGTTGCTGCGCGCCCGGGGCCGCGTCCGATGCCGTCTCAAGTTCGGCGTCTCCGACAGGTTCGAACGGAGGCGCCGTGCGCCTCGTTGGGAAGAACGCTCAGCGTGAGTCGATCATGAACACTTCAAGTTGGTTCCGCTCCGTTTCGTCTCGCGGCCGTGGGATACATTGGTGTTGGACGGGATGGTTGACGGCAGTCGGGCTCACCGTCGCCGTTGCCGGCTCAGGCTCGGGAGCACCGCCCACACCGAAACAAGAGGCGGCTCTCGGTGCGCCGCTGGTGTTCCCCTCCTATTATCGCGACGATGTAGCCGTGCAGGTCCCGGTGAACTTGGCCGAGATCGAGGGTTCCCGCGACTTGGTTCTGGAAGTCGCGTTGCAGGCCGGTGATTTGGTCGTACGCCGGCGAAGCGACGTGGCGCGTTCGCCGGTCGAGGTCATATTGCCCCTGGACCGTGTGTCGCCCGGGCCCTACGAAATCCGGGTGCAACTGCTGCGCGGAGACCGCACGCTCGGCAAACGCCGGGTCCGTCTCGAAAAACTGCGGTCGCGGCCCGTTCGCGAATTGGCTGTGCGCGTGGACGGCGACCTGCGCCTGATTGTCCACGGCAAACCGTTTTTCCCGCTCGCCATTTACGAAACCCCGCTTACCGACACCGCCCTGGACGAACTCGAGAAAGCGGGGTTCAATACCGTGCGGCTCGATGTGGCGCCTCCGTCCGTGTTGCGCCCCATCCTCGGACGGCTTCACGCCCGGGGCATGATGGCCTGGATCGCCCTCGGGCACCTCATCGAGATCAAGGACCCGGGCGGCGCCAAGGCCAAACGTCTCCGGGAGTTGGTTGCGGCCCTGAGAGACGAGCCTGCGCTCCTGGTCTGGGAAAGCCGAGACGAACCGGCCTGGGGGAAGCGCGATCCGGATGCCCTCCTCACCGGTTACCGAATCGTGCGCCGACTCGATCCCGACCACCCGGTGTGGATGAACCACGCGCCGCGGAACCGGATTGCCACGCTGGCGAGGTTCAACCTCGCCGCGGACATCGCGGGTTGCGACATCTACCCGGTCCCCGAGCCGCAGACGCAATCGGATTTGCCCAACAAGACCCTGAGCGTCGTCGGCGACGAAGCGGACAAGAATCGGGCCGCGGTTCTGTATCGCAAGCCGATTTTCATGGTGCTGCAAGGGTTTGCATGGGGTCGGCTTCGGCACAAAGAGGGCGTTTACCCCACGTTTGCACAGCAGCGATTCATGGCTTGGGATGCGGTCTTGCACGGCGCCTCCGGCATTTTTTATTGGGGCACGCCGTACACGCCCAAACCGTCCCGACCCTGGGCCGACATCAAGACCCTCGTACATGAACTGCACGCCATGGCGCCCATGTTGCTCGCCCCGGCGGCAACGACCGGGGGCCGCGTAATGCCCACCCCGGAGCCGGCCGGGATCGAGGTGATGCTGCGTCACACCGGGGGTCGCTGGCTGCTGGCGGCAGTGAACCCGCGGAAAGATGCGGCGCGCCTCACGGTCTCCGGTCTGCCGTTGTCCTTCACACGCTTGCAGGTCCTCTACGAAGACCGACGTCTCTCCGTGCGGGACGGCAAAGTCGAGTTGGCGCTCCCCGGCTTCGGAGTCCTGCTCGCCGTCGCCGATCCGGGGTTCCGTGTCGAACGACCGGACTTCTCGGCCGAATTGGCGCAGCCGCGGCAGGAGACGTCGGTTGAGGACATGCGGGAGCCGGGGAACTTGATTATCAACCCGTCCTTCGAATACCGAAACAGCCGTGACGGTTTGCCTCTGAGTTGGCAATGCCGGTATCCGTTCAGCGTGTTTTCCGACACGTCCGATCCCCACAGCGGGCAGTCCTGTGTGCGGTTCGAGAGCGCGGACCCGGCGTTCCGTCCGTTGCTGGTGCAAACCGGGATTGCCGTCGAACCCGGGCGGCGGTACAGTCTTTCCATTTGGTACCGCACCGACGGCGGCCCCATCGAGGTCCGCGTTTATGCCGAATGGGTTGTGGACGGGCGCTATTACCCGAAGGTCAGCCCGTGGACCCGGGGCACAACGGCGTGGCAACGCCTGGCATTCCAATTCACGGCGAAACCGCCGCTCCCGGCCGGCAACCTGGTTTATGTGGTTGTCCAGGCGCAGGGACGCGGGACGGCTTGGTTCGACCGCGTGCGCCTGGCGCCCGTCGAGCCCGTCGCCGAGGCCCCGGCGGGCGAGTGAGGCGTCCCTCGGGACGGGTGTCCATGACCGCATTCAGTTCGTCCAACCCTTCCGGGGCGGTTTGTCGCCGGCGAGAACCAGAACAAGTTTTGGCGGATCGTTATGAACATCACTACAGACTGGCACATCCACTCCGAATGGTCCTGCGACGGGGCGTGCATGGCCGTCCCGGATCTGGTCCGGCACGCCGCGGATCGGGGGATCGCGGATTTCGGATTGACCGATCATATCCACACGCCGTTCAATCTGCCGGACCTGGCGAGATCGCGGGCAGCCTTTCTGGCGACAGAGCCGTCGCCTCACTTTCACTTCGGCGTTGAGGTCAGTTGCGTCTCGCAGTGGGAGCTGGAGGAGATCGCCGCCGGCCGAGCGAGCGAGCCGGTGTACGGCATCCGCCGGGGCGGGCCGCCGGGCTGTTCCCTGGCCATCGGTCTGGGGCAGCAGGAGATCGACCGGTTTGGCGTCGAATACGTCGTGGCGGGCACGCATTGGCCCATGTACGTCGAGTTCGAGCGGCAGACGATTATCCGTGACTACCACCGGCAGAACATGTTCCTGGCCCTGCACCCGTTGGTGGACATTGTGGCGCACCCATGGTGGTGGATGGGCCACTGGAAAGACGCGCGCGGCGATTTCAAAGCGGAACCGTGGTTCGACGATTTCCGGGCGATTCCACATTCCATGCACGATGAATTCGCCGCCGCGTGTATCCAGAACGGCACCGCTGTCGAGGTGAACATTTCGGCCATCCTCCTCAACCCGCATTATCCGGAACCGTTCGTGCGGCAATACCTCGAATACCTGGGCGACCTGCGTCGGAGCGGCGTTTCCCTGGCCATCGGTTCCGACTGTCACTCCGCCCATTACGGAATCGACTTCGAGCGGGCCGCCGCGCTCCTGGCTCCGCTCGGGATCGCCGCCGAGGAATGGTGGCGCCTGTCCCCACGGGGTGAGTTGTTGGCGTGATCCGGGCCCGCAGGATCGCGTCTTCTGAGGCGAGCACGATCACGGAGGTTTTTCCCATGCCGAACGACGGTTTCTATTTCGCGCAGATCACGGACATTCATATTGGGAACAACAATCTCAACGGCGCCGCGGCCCGGCGCAACCTGGGTTGGGCCCTTACGGAAATCGCAAACTGGTCGCCGCGGCCCCGGTGTATTCTGGCCACCGCCGATCTCGTCTGCTCCGGGCGGCGCGACGAACTTGCGGAGTTCGCGAGAATCGCGGGCGACTCGACCGTGCCCATTCACGCTTTGCCGGCCAACCACGATTTGTGGGGAGAACCCGACGCGAGCGCCTGGCTCGACCTGATCGGACCGGTTCGGCAGACGGTGGACCTGGACGATTTGCGCATCGTCTTGTTCCAGGATATCCACCGTCGAGAGGATGGGACGTCCTATGCGGGACTGTCCGATGAAGAGTTGGCCTGGATGGACGCCCGGCTCGGTGCCTGGCCCCGGGGCCGGGCCGCGGTTGCCTTCCACGCGCCGATTCGGGAAGGAGCCGGTGACTACCATGGCGTGTGGCGCCGATCGAACGCATCGGAGTTCCTGGGCGTGCTGCGCCGACACGATGTGCTGGCCGCATTAACCGGTCACTGGCATCGAGTGAACGAATGGCGGATAGACGGGGTCCGTTTGATCAATGCCGGGGCGCTGGTGGGCTGGCAGTGGACCGGCATACCGCCGTATTACTCGTTTCCGGTACGACCGGGGTACATGCTCTACCATTACGACACCGGGCGCCTGCGGACTTTCTGGCGTGAATTGACCCAACAGGAACAGCGCCCACCGGTCCAGGTGCTGGTGGTGGGGGTCGGCGGCGTGCATGTGGGAGGGCCGCGGCCCCAGGTCTGCCCGCCGCATGTCTTCAGTCGCGTCCCGATCCGGGTGCAGACCTGCGCTCCGAAAGAACGTGTCGAGCGGGTCGAATGGGCGCTGGTCCACGGCGACTGGCGGCCGATGGAGCGCAGCTTCGACGGGCTTTGGCAGGATTGGGAGGCAATCCTGGATCCCGCCGAGTTCCGCGCCGGGGCGCACGTTTTGGCCGTTCGTGCCGTGTGCGGTGGAAAGCCGTGCGCCTACGATGCGGTCCCTTTGTCGTTGAGCGAGGGCCCGAGCCCCCCGCCCGCAGCGGTCGTCCCGGGTCGGGAACAAGTGTTCGAATTGTTCTACCTTCCGGAATGATCGGAGGATCGCCGGATCGGGGCGGCATGGAGGACAAGGAGCGCCTGTCAATGTCGATGAAACGCACTTGCGCCACGTTGACGGTCATTCTCGCTTCCGCCACTGCCGCGGGGCCCAGCCTGAAACTGGACGGCACGCGAGTCGGGGTGTACGGCACGGACTTCGAGTTCACCACGCTGAGCGTACTCAAAGTCGGGGCCGCCGCGGCGGACAATCCCGCTCGACTCCGGGCGTATGCTGAGCGTCTCCGACGCAACCATGAACGGGGGCGCTTCAATCTTTTCGGCCTGTACGTGGCGGATCGCGTCAAGTACGCCCGGCCCGTCGAGGAATGCAACCGCGCCGCCGCGGCCATCGTGGCCGGGGTCGGGCGCGAGAACGTGGACGCCGTCTTCCTGAGCGAAGAGAACGTGCCGACCCGTCAAGGATTGACCGTGCTCAACGGCCTCTACGGTCACCTCAAGGAAAAGTGGCCGAACCTGCCGGTGTTCCAATGGCTTTCGGCCCCGCTCGGGCCGTCGCCGGAGCTGAAGGCCGACGGCTGGATGTACGATTTCTACCGGCAGAAACGGAGTGTTTTTCGTCGCAAACTGACCCGCTACATCGTGACCGGCAAGCCGGTGGTGATGTGCCTGAATGCCAGCCCGGACGTGGCTCGGTTCGAAGATCCGTTCGGCGGCGCGGTCACGCAGGAGCAGCTCAATGTCTGCCGTGAATTCAACGTGCCCGTGTTCTTCTACTGCGTCGACTTGCGCTGGGGCAACCCCGACATCTGGCGCATTTCCAGCGCGCCGGAACTGACTGCCTGGCGAAATTGGTTGCTGCAGGCCGTGGACGAACTCCGCGGAACGGCAGCTTCGACGGTCCCCCGGCTGTCGGCCGAGTACGTGGACGGTTCGCCGCTCGAAGCCGCCCCGGACGCCAAGGGGCGTTTCGAGTTCGTGGAACGTTTTGCGGCGCCCTCGTTCCTGGATCGTTGGTCCGTGCGCGGCTTCGGGAACATCGCCTGGTCCTCCGCGGGCGGCGGGCGTGTCATTGTCCGGCAACGATCACGGCGGTTCGGAGGGGTCGAGATGTACCTGCAGATAAAGTCCGAGTTCGACATGCAGGATCCGCGGGTGCGGTTGGACTTGGCAAAGAAGGCGGGTTCGGATCCCGGGGTACGCCTGTTGCTTTCGGCAACAGGCCACAACTGGCCGCGCACCGCCGTTCCCGAGCGGTCCACGGGGGCGAAGATCGAGATCGACGCCGTCGGCGACGAGCGTTTTCACAGTCGAGAGTTCTGGGTCCAGGTTCGGCTCGGGGAGCCCGCGGAAAGCGAGGAACGTGGCGTGGAGATCGATGGGCTGCGCTTCGCCTGTCGAGTCACCCCCCCGGCGAAACCCGGGGTGCTTCTGAGGGCCGACCGGACCGGGACCGTGTCGTACCAAGACCGGTTCCAGTCCGCCAAGTACCGGTGGCTGGCCGAGGTTCGGAATGCGGCGGGGCTCGAGTGGGAGTCGGGACGATTGTTCATCCGCGGCGTCAAAGGGCGGGTCAATCGCGTGACGGTCTGCTGGCCGTTCTCGAGCGAAAAGCCGTTGCGGGACATTGCCGTTGCCGTGGACGCCCGGGCCAATCGGAAGAACCTCGGCGGAGTGATCGGGTTGGCTGTCTCGCTCGACGGCAAGACGTGGCTGCACGAGGTCCGAACGGACCGGTTCAAGGCCGACGCCAACGGCTGGGAACGCGGGACATTGCGCATCGACACGAGGTCAGATGAGCGTTTTCGCGGGGTCCGCTCTTTCCGGGTCCGGGTCGAGATGGTCAACGGCTGCGGTCTGAAGACATCGCCATCCAACATCGTCACCGGACTCGATGTGCGCGCACAAGTGAAACGGTGACGTGATTGCCTCGTATGCGGAACCAACGCGGGGGAGGGGGAGGGGAGCATCCCCAGGTCCGGCAACGGGGCTGTTCGCCGGGCGCACGCACTCTCACCCGGCCCCCGGGGGGGAAGCTGCGAGTTGATCGACAAGAAACTCGGGAAGTTCGGTCCAGTGCCCGGACGGCTCTTCCAGGACCATGCCGCCGGCCCGGTCGGTGAGTTCGCCGATTCGGGCCGCGGCAAACCCGGCGTTGCGGAGTTCGCACACCGCGGCATCCGCACTGTCGGCCGGTAGAGCGGCCAGGAGGCAGCCGGAGGAGATCAGGCCAAGAGGGTCGTAGCCGAGCGTGGCGCAGATTCGTCGGGTTTCCGGTGCAATCAACAGGGCTTGCCGTCGAACGCGCACGCCGGTCCCCGAAGCCGTGGCGAGTTCCCGAATCCCGGTGGCCAAACCGCCTTCGGTGGGGTCGTGCATGGCGTGCACCGGGAACCCCTCCACCAGCAAACGGGCCGGGGCCACGACGGAAATGCCCGGATCATCAAGGAAAGCCGCGGCGCAGGCGACCGTTTCCGGATCCACGGCGCCTTCGAGGGTCCTCCGGTGTTCCGTGGCCAGGATCGAGGCGCCCTCGATGGCCATGGGCTGCACCTGGAGCAAGGCGTCGCCGGGCCGACCGCCGCCGGTTCGGACCGGGGCAGGGCAGAGGAGACGCCCCAGGACCGTCCCGGCAATCACCGGGGCGGTGACGGCCTCGGTGACTTCCGTGTGGCCGCCGATCACCGACGCGCCAAGGCTGTCCGCGGCCACGGCGGCTTGCGTCATGATGTCCTCCACTTGCGAAGCGCGTGTTCCGGGGGGCAGCAGCACGGTCAGGAGAAAGTACTTCGGGGCCGCGCCCATCACCGCCGCATCGTTCGCATTGACATGCACGGCATACCAGCCGGGCCGGGGGGTCGAGAACGTGATGGGATCGGCCGCCACGGCCCAAAGTCCGGAGTCGAGTTCCAAGACCGCGGCGTCTTCTCCGAGGGCGGGACCGATCACGAGACCCGGTACCTGTCGCGAGCGCGAGAGTCCGGCGAGAAGGTGTTGCAGCAGGGACGGCGAGATCTTTCCCGCCGGCAAGGGGGCGTTGTCCGAAGGGTAGGTCATGGGGCACGGGACTCCGAGTCGGCGGCGACCGCGGGCGCGGGGCCGGCGCGGCGGATTCGGCTGATGAACTCCGGATAGCGGCCCGAGCGCTCGGGGAACTCGAGGGTCATGGGACCGGCATAGCCCGACTCGACCAGTTTCGAGAACAGGACGTCCCAATCGATGGCGCCGTCTCCGGGCGGCAGATGGCCGTCGGTTCGACCGTCCGAGTCGTGCAGGTGCGTATTGACCAATCGATGGCCGAAACGGGACAGGAGTTCATCGAGATTGCCGGAAATGGCGGCGTGTCCCGTGTCGAGGGTCCAGCCCCCATTTGCCGGCGGAACGACGTCGAGGGCGCGGGCGATTTCCTCGACCGTGTCCCCGAGGTCCAGGGGCGAGTGGCTGCGTGTGAAGTTCTCGACGGCGATCCGTATCCCGTGGTCGGCGGCACGGCGTACGGCGGTCGACAAGGCACGGCAGGCCGCGTCCAAGGCGGCGCACCGTTCCATGCCCGGCGGGGTCGTGCCGAGGTGGACCGTGACCAGGGACGCCCCCAGGCGCGCGGCGCGGTCGATCATGTCGCGTGCGGCGCGGTCGCCCTGCTTCGGGTCCGGTTGCGCCAAAGACCAAGCCCCGAGATAGGGCGCGTGGAAACCTATGCGGACGCCCCGTTGTGCCGACAGTCTGCGGATTCCCACTGCGATTTCCGGTAATGAATATCGCGGTTCTGTGGACTCGAACCACTCGATTTGGGTCAAATCGTAGGCTGCGGCAAGGACGAAGGCCTGTTCGATCTCGGTGAATGAGAGATGGCACGAAACCGCGCCGATGGGGTTTTTCATGCTGTTCTCCAGGGCATTGCGGTCTTCGGATTGCGGACGCGAGCGACTGTGGTTCGGGACGGCTCGGACCGAGACTCGCGGCGGTCATGGCCCGACTTCCATCGTGGACCCCGCGTCGCAACGGACGCCCCGGTCTCGGCGCGTGCGGGCACGATTCAAAAGTCATCGCCGTCCGTACGCCGGTATCGTTGCCCCAGTCCGCGGCGGTTCGGCGCCATTTCATACTCGAGGATTGCTTTGGGCAAGAAGTTGCGGAGGCGCTGCAAGCGTTTGTTGTCCAGGGGATGGGTGGACAGGAATTCCGCCACGGCAGGGGTCTTTTGCTTGGCAGCGAATTTTCGCCAGAACTCAATCGCGGCTTCCGGATCGTATCCCGCTTTGGCCATGAGCATGAGGCCGATCTCGTCTGCAGAGTACTCCTGGCGACGGCTGAAAGGCAGCACGACACCCACCGTGCTCAGGCCCGTGTAGGCGGCCAACCACCGGGCGCGTTGTTCCTCGGGGCGGCCCTTCACCGCCATGGACAGGCCGAGCGCCCCGAGGTCGAGCAACATGGCCTGCGTCATGCGTTCGCCGCCGTGCCGGGCGATGGCATGCCCGATTTCGTGTCCGACGACTGCGGCCAATTCAGCGTCATTCGCCACGTACTTGAAAAGACCCGAATAGACCCCGACTTTGCCGCCGGGCAGGCAAAAGGCATTGGCTTGGTCCGATTCGAAGACCCGGAATTCCCAATTGAAGTCCGGCCGGGCCGCGGCACGGCTCAGAGCTTGGCCGACACGCCGGACGGCTTCGACCTTCCAGCGATCGCGGCACGGTTTTTCCCGCTCCGTCACCTGGCGCCAGGCCTGGAGTCCCGCCTGCATTTCCTGGCTCGGCGAGGTCAAAATCAACTGCGAGCGTCCGGTAAACGGTTCGGTGGCTGTCTGGCAGCCCCCCAGCCCGGTGAGGAGACCGACGGCCACCAAGAACAGACCGGTCCGGCGCAAGGTCCTTCGGGTCATGTCCACATCCTCCTGCGTTCTGTCCGTCGCCCCTTCGGTTCTTCGAGGCCGGCGTGCGTCTGCGGTCATGCGTCGGGCGCTGAGTTCAGGACCGCGCCGGACGCAGGGACGTTCCGCGGGATTCGACTGACCGTCCCGATCGACCACGAACGGAGGTGGTCCAGTCATAAAAACTGTCGGGATCGGACGACGGCATCGGAGCGTTCCGGGTCCCGCCGCGCCGAAAGTGAGAAGAAGTCCGGACCGGCATCAATCCCGGATGCTGCATGCGGGAACATAGCCCGGAGCCCGCACCGGGACAAGGGACGAGAACCGGTATGTGCTCGAGCCCGTTTTTGTAGACGCGGCGTCTCGCCGCGTACTCGCGAACCGCAAAAACGGCGCGCCGCCGTTTCTACTATGGCGCGTCCATCGGCGTCCATCTGCGTTCATCCGTGGTTTTTTCTTTCTTAACCGCAGATAGACACCGATGCACGCAGACAGAGTAGACGCGGCGTCGAGCGCGATTCTGGAAACGGACGTCCCGGCGGTGTTCAGCCTTTCAGCTCGGCGGTCAGAGTGACCCCGAGAAAAACGGTCCCGTCCAAAGTGTCGGCGCGATGCGCTACAGCCGTGAATTCGGGAGTGTGGAAGGGAATACGGTTGGCGGTCGCCCGTTCCCGAAGCCGCTCGACAATCGCCTGTTCACAAACGGTCAAGGCGTTTTCGATGTTGGGCGGGCGGGCGGTCCCGCCACGCCACGAGCATAGCAGGGCGCCGTCCTCGGTGACGCGAATGACGGCGGTCTCGCGGAGCATGACATCGCCGGCGACGGCCCCGAGCGCATTGGCGACCGCAGCGGCCTGCGGAACGAGGACTTCGGTCCCGAGAACAGGCTGAACCTGGGGGAAAAGTTCCGCCACGGGCGCGCCGACCGCAATCACCGGGACCCCGAGTCCGACCTTGAAGACTGGTCCCTTCCCAAGAGACTCGGCTTCGGTGAGGTGCAATTGTTCCGCCAGATGGGCGGTCATCCAATCCCGCAATCCATCGGACACATCCCAAGGGCATGTTTCCGGCAACGCGGCGCCCAGGGCTTCATTACAGACGCGGCGGCGGAATTCGCAATAGACGCGTTCGAGAATGTCTTGGGGGTCGGCATCGAGCATCCTGACCCAAAGATCGAGCAGTCTTTGCGAGATCGAGGCATCGAACGCCGTAAACCGGCCTTCGACATGAAGGAGGTCGGTAAGTGTCAAGCCATACCGGCGAATCAGCCCTTGGGTTTCGAGATCCTGCCACCGGATGTGTCTTGCGCCGGGCCGATTGAGACGCCGGGCCAGTTCGTCGAGGAGAAGGGGACCGTCTTCGAGAGGCCGGAGCATGGGATTGTCTCCGGTCTCCGCACCCGGCGCGAGCGCGACGAAATCGAGACAGTTCGGGCCGAAAGCGATCTTCTCGACCACATTGGGTTCCAGCTCAAAGGAGATTCTTGGGAAGTCGGTTCTAATTCGACAAACCGGCAGAATCCGCCGGGGTCCGATTCGGACTCGGGGCCAGTGTGAGAGATCGATTTCACTGTCTCCGCCCAGCCCGGTGGTGCGGGTGGCCATGGCTCGGACACTGGTGCGAAAACCGCCGATGCGGGCACCGTCGTTCGAGAGAATGGGGCGACCGTCATGTATTCGGGCCACGTCCAGGGTGGTCCCGCCCATGTCTATTGCCACTGCTTCGGCGATTCCGGAAAGCCGGGCGGCCCCCACGACACTGGCGGCCGGTCCGGAAAGGACGGTTTCGACGGGGGTGGCGCGCGCCACTTCGCTGAGCATCTGGCTTCCGTCGCCGCGGACCACCATGACGGGCACTCCTTCGACGCCGAACTCTGCGAGGGCTTTTTCGACCGCATCGAGCAAGTGCTCTATCAGCGGAATGAGTCGGGCGTTCATGGCGGCAGTGGTGGCCCGTTCGATGAAATTCAGGTGCGTACTCAGTTCATGTCCGCACACCGTGTGGAGGCCGCCTTCTTCGAGGGCGATCCGTGCCGCGGTTTTCTCGTGAATCGGGTTTACCACGCTGCCGAACCCGCTGATTGCCAAAGCTTGGCAACCAGCGGCCACGGCCTCGCGCACAGCCTGGCGCACCTCGGCGGTATCCAGCGGCGCCAATTCTTCACCGTCCATGCTGAGGGCGCCCGCGAGTTTGCGGACAAAGCGGAACGGCAGTTGATCGAGGTCCACGGCAACCGGCGCCATGAGCAGAAGCCCGACGGGCCTGCCTTTGGCCTCGATGAACGCGTTGGTGGCCAACGTGGTGCTGAGCCCGACGCGCCGGACTGCCGCGAGTCGCGGCCGCGGCAGTTTTTCGAGGGCATCCCGAATGCCGATGACCAAATCCTCGTGGGTGGTGGGGGCTTTGGCCGAGGCGCAGACGGCGTCGGCTTCAAAATCGTAAATGACGGCGTCGGTATACGTCCCGCCGGTGTCGATCCCGAGTCCGAGCCCGTTGCGGCTGAGCGGTCGCCGCTCGTGACCGGCATGGTATCGTTCGAGGAGTTCATCGATCCGAGAATCGTGTCCCGCCACGTAACCGAAGACGGCGTTGCCCGGAGCCGTTACTGTCTTTCCGCCCGGCGGCACCACCAGAATGCGGGGATCGTCCCAACGCCCCGAAAGCATGGCGGCAAGGAGGGACTCGTCGCCTTCGATGACCTGGTGCTCCCACCCGAGTGTTCCGGACATGCCCTCAGTGATCCGCTGTCCCGGCGGGTCGGGGGGTTCGCCCTTGAAACGGATGTAGGCGGCGCGGCGGTAGTTGCGCTTCCACGAATCGCGGAACTCGCAAATGAACCGAGCGTTTTCGGCTCCGAATCGCTCGGCCAGCTCCTCGAAGGCGGGGCCGTAAAGCGAATCGCCGAGCCGTTCCGTCGCGGCTTTTTCACGGTCTGCGGTCGGCTGCGCTGCCACGGTCCGTTCGTACCAGCCCTGGGTCATATAGCGAGTGCCGGGCCGCCGTCGGAATTCGCTCATGTAGCGACTGTGGGAGCCGAGGAAGAGGCCGATGCAGTCTTGGACGCGCGGCAAGACGAGGGGCACGCTTCGGGCGAAAAGCCCGACGCTGCCGCGACCGCAGACGCCGTATCCGACCACGATGGCGTCCAGTCCCGGCTCAGTATCGAGGCGGTCGATTTCCTGCTGGAGCCGTCTGCGCAGTTCGCGGGGGTTTCGATGGAGCTGGGCCGGGAATTCGAGCACCAGAAGTTCGGGGTCGGTCGTGCCGTCCCGGCGAAGTCGGCCCAGGTTCCAGCCCAGTACGCCGCAGGCAATGACGGCCACCTTGCGCGGAGGCTCGAGCGCCTCGGGGAGACGTGCATTCATGCCGGTCCATCCAATCGAGCTTACTGATCGCCTCGAAACAGTCTGGCCTGAGCTATTCACGCGTCGCCTGGAGGGTGAAGCGCATTGCCGCTCTTCCGCCGCAAGCGCCAGGAATCGAGTTCGGTCGCAGCACTGTCCGTAACAGTTTTCCGTCCAGACAACACTGCCGGCTTCACGAATAGTTCAGGCTGGAACGCACGCCAACCTGCAGGCTCTGCAACATTTCCGGGACCATTCTGAGACGCATTGCAACTCCGCCGCCGTCCTCCGGACTCAGACACCGAGTCGGTCCAGCAGTTCGCGAAGGAATTGCACGGCGGCCCGAATGTCCCGCTCCGGGTCCCGGCCGACCTCGCGCTCGATGGTCAGAAACCCTTCGTAACCGATGTCGGCCAGGGCACGCACCCATGCTTCGAAGTCCACGGCCCCTTCGCCCAACGGCATTTCGTTGAAGAGCTTCCCGAAATCGAGCCCCTCGACACCGCCTTCGGCAAAAGCGTTGTAGACCTCCTCCGGGTTGCAGGGGGCCAGTTTCACGCCGTCCTTGGCGTGGGTGTGAACGATGTACGGCGCCAAGGTATGCACGGCCGCGACCGGGTCGTCCCCGGTGACCATCACCAGATTGGCGGGGTCGAGGTTGACGCCGACGCCGTCGGTGTCGAGGCTGTCGAGGAAGCTCTTGAGTCGCACGGCGGTTTCGGGTCCGGTCTCGACGGCGAAGCGGACGCCGCGGTCCGCGGCATAGGCCCCGATCTCGTTGCAGGCGTGCTGCATGTTCGCGTAAGTCTGAGAGGACGCATCGGCGGGCACGACCCCTATGTGGGTGGTGACCACGGCGGTCCCGAGGTCGATGGCCAAGTCCACGATTCGCTTGGACCGCTCGATTTTGCCCGCATTTTCGTCGGCTCGCTGGAAGCCATGGCCGCCGAGGTCGCCGCACAGGGCTGCGACTTGGAGCCCGGCGCCCGCCACGAACTGGCGGAATTCGCGTCGGGCTTCGGCGTCCATGGCTTCGGGCGTAACCTCACCCTCGACGACGTAGAGCTGGAATCCTTCCGCCCCGACTTCGCGCGCTTTCAGGATCCCTTCCCTCGGGGAAAGCCGAAAGGAGTCCGCCATAACACCGATCTTGAACTTGCTCATGGTGTGGTCCTCTCTCAAGGCGTGGTCGTGGGCCGAGTCAGGCCGTGTGTTCATTTGTACATCATTGACCCGGCTCCATTCGGGTGTGGTCTTGGACCGGGGAGTGTGCTCGGAGACTCGCGGAATCCATACCGTGAGACGCCCTTTTCCATATTGTCGCGAGCTTGAAGCGATCCGTCGTGTCGGAGCGGTACTTCGATTGCCGGCAGCGGCCTTTCGGACGGATATGAGCACAAGTGCTGTGCACGAAGCGGGTGTTTGGGTTTACCGTCTTTCGTTCGCGCGGAGAGCACGGAGTTCAGGCGGTCCGCCGCCGTTACCAGGCTTCCACCACGGCTGCGGCGGCTTTCCGTGCGGCATCGCTCAAGGCGTTTTCGAGTCCGGCACGGCGTGCGCCGGAAAAATCGGGCAATGGGGTGAAGTCCGCCTGGCCCGTAACACGCGTCTCGGGAATGAGCGGCCGGGAACGACCGGGGACTTCTACGGAGAAAGTCACGGCCGCGGTCGCCCGGTAGATAATGGTCTGGTACGCATCGCGATCACGGTCGCGATTGGCGTCGCTTCGCGTTTTCCCCTGAGCGACTCCTGCGAATGCGTACTGTTCGATGCGGCCTCGGATGATGGCGTCCGCTTTATCGGGCGAAGTGACTTTCACGGACCCGTCGGCCATCAGAGCGGCAATGAGTTTTCGGCGGAAGAGAATGCCGAGGCGCGGTTCTTTTTGCTCATTGACAAACTGCCCGACGGCCATGCGCCGAACCTGGGGATGCATCAGCGACCCCAGACGATAACTCCGGCAGCCCGTTCCGGCTGCAAGCAAGCAGGCAACGAGCATCCCGAGGCCGATTCGGACCGGGGCGCGCGCATAGACATTATTGAGCTGCATCCGGGCTGTCTCCCGAGCTGATGTCCTCCAAGGGGAGGAGCCATTTCTTGACCGTTTCCTGTTGTTTTATCCACCGCGCGTTCCGCGGGAATGGAACGGCTTCCGGAGGACCGATGCGCGGTCCAGTGGAAGCAGGGGGTGCGGTCTCTTTTCGATGCGCGGTCTGGGTCGGAGCGCCCGCAATCGCGGCCTGCGGGAGAGGGGAGGCCGCCACGGCGGCCCCCTTCCGTGCCGCAGTTTCGGGCAGGGACTCGATCTGTGCCAGGATGGCCCGGGCCACCGGTGTCACTGCGGTGTCGCTGTATTGGACGAGCACATCGTGCAGGTAGCGACGGGCGGCGGCCGGGCGGCGGTGTGGGGCCTGACTGTAGAAACGTCCCAGCTCGAGCCGGTCCCGGGCCAAGGTTTCCCTAACCAATGCGAGCATGCTGCGCGCCAGAGGGGCTTCGGGAGATTTTGGCGCCGTTGCGAGGAATTGTTCGAGTTCACGGCGTGCCTCGCGCCGGAGGCGTCCGTCGCCGTCGCCTGCCCGTGCCTCGTCGAGAATCAGGCCGGCCAGACGTACCCGTGCCGCGGCGCGCTCCGGGTATCGCCTCAACAGGTCCCGGCACGTGGCCGCCGCTCCTTCGATATTGCCTGCCCGTTCCTGAAACTCCGCCAGTTTGAGCATGTCGTCGGCAGCTTGCGGACCGGCGGGCGCCAAGCGCAGAATCAGTTCGTAGACCTCCGCAGCCAAGGACGGATTCTTGAACCCGAAGAGAGAGGCCCGCCCTTCGGCAAAGCTCTCGGCAACGGCGCGGAGGCGGTCGAGGACGTGTGCCTGTTTGATGAAGAGCGGGTATTCATCGATGAGTTTCTTGTACTGGGTATAGGCGGTGTAGACTTTTCCCGCGTCGAAGAAACAGTCGGCGCATTTCCGAAGTGCGTGCGCTTGGTTGGCAGGGTTTCGTGCGGAGTCGGCAAGCCGACGATATCGTTTGGCCGCCGCCTTGTATCGTCCTCCCCGCTCGAGCCGGGTGGCCATTTCGTATCGTGTGGTTCCCCCGAAAAAGAGACCGGAGGGTCGGTCCCACTCCGGTTCGAGCGCCGGCGTCACGGCCCGGACCGTCGAGAGCATGACGGCGGCCGACACGCCTGCCGCCCAACGCCCCCGGAAAGTCGGTCCGCAAAGAAGGGCCCCCGTGGTCCGGTCGCTTTTCACCGTCGTCATCTCCCGGCCTTGTCGGTCACTGATCGTTTCGAGACAACCTGAAGCGAGGCACATTCGCCCGACGGACTCACACACCGCAGAGATCCGGCGGATCCATCGCTCGGCGAAGTTTTCCGGCTTTCGTTCGAGCCTGGAAGGTCGCGCAATGTCGTTATTGCCTGCGGGCGGTGGCTCGGACGGAACACCATCGTTTGCGACGGGGGCGCACTCGCGGGGCGGCGGAGGGACTGCGAGACTCTATCCGTCTTCCCCGCAGCCCGTTAGCCTGAATAATGCATGAGCCATCTGCTGCTGCGCCTCTCGCGTGCCTCCAGAACACTGCCCTGCTGCCGCTCACCGACCGAGGCGGCGTTTCAACACGGCCTCGTCCAGCCTTCGACGCAATGATTTGAGTCCGTGCAAGCTGCGCCATCCCGCCACGAAGTCCATGAACGAATCAGGGCTTCGATCCGGCCTCAGACTCTTTTTGTGCGCCCTGCCAAACGGTCCGCGTCCGGTCCTTTTGGGCACGGATATACCATAGTCGATCGAACCGGATATGCCACACCGGCCGGGAGCGCAAACAGACAATCCAGCGTGGTTGCAAACAACAGTACCGCCGTTATAGTGCAAAGACGTACTTCTAAGACAGGCGCGAGTACCGATACTGAAGTGGGCACGGCCGCCGTCCCGCTTTTTTGTTTGTTCTCCGCGGGTGCTTGTTGCGACGGGTTTGGCATGAGAGCATCCGAGCGGGTGTTTTTTCCGCGCGCGGTCCCGAATCTCGGGCGCGTATCGCGGTTTCCGGAGGGCGGTCGCATCCGTCGGGCTGAGGCAGGGCTGTCGGTCCGCTGCCGGCCACCGAACAGGCGAATGGATCGTTGGGATTTGTCTTGCCGCGCGGGGAGCGGCTTAGGCGACGGTGTCAGGTTACAGAACAGAAAGTCGAGCGCGATGAACAGCGAACTGCTGGCAGTTTTCGATTACCTCGAGAGCGAGCGCGGGATCGACCGCGAGTCGTTGTTCGCTTTGGTCGAGGAATCTTTGCTCTCCGCGGCCCGCAAGGCGGTCGGTCCGGCCAACGATTTGCATGTGAAGATCAACCACAAGACGGGCGACATTCAGGCTTTTGCCCGATTGACGGTGGTGGAGCAGGTGACGCATCGCGATTCGGAGATTCTGTTGACACGGGCTCGCCGGCGTTTTCCCGATGTCAACGTGGGGGATATAGTGGATTGGGAGGTCACGCCGGCCAACTTCGGTCGGATCGCGGCGCAGAACGCGAAACAGACGATCCTGCAACGTCTTCGACAGGCGGAGAAGAGCCGGATTTCGGAAGAGTTCCAAGATCTATTGGACGGTTTGATTACGGGTGTAGTGCGCCGGGTGGAACACGGGGAGGTCTACATCGACTTTCACCGGGCCGAGGGCGTGATGCGCTACCCCGAACGCATTCCGGGCGAGGACTATCAGCCCGGGGACCATATCACGGCCCTGCTGATCGACGTGAATGCCGACCGTCCGGGGCCCAGTTTGCAGGTTTCCAGGTCTCGTCCCGAGTTTGTTGTCCGCTTGTTCGAGCGTGAAGTCGCGGAAATTGCGGAGAACGTGGTGGAGATCAAGGCCATCGCCCGGGAAGCGGGCCACCGGACGAAAATTGCGGTGACTTCGAACGATCCGCGTGTCGACCCTGTCGGCGCGTGTGTGGGCTTGCGTGGGAACCGGGTCAAGACCGTGGTCCGGGAATTGGGTGGAGAGAAAGTGGACGTAATCCCTTGGTCCGCGGACATCCGGGAATTCACCGCCAGCGCTCTGCAACCCGCCAAGCTGGCTGGCGCGGAGGTGGACGAAGAGTCGCACACCATCCGTGTGGATGTTCCGGAAGACCAGCTTTCTTTGGCCATTGGCCGGCGCGGGCAAAATGCCCGTCTGGCGGGGAAGCTCATCGGTTGGCGGATCGACATCAACCGGATGGAGAAGCCGGAGCGGATCGGGTTCGAGCACAAAGTGCAGCGTGCCATCGAGGCCTTGGCCCAAATCCCGAGCATTGGCCGTGAAACGGCCGAGGCCCTGGTCCGGAACGGCTTCATCTCGCTCGAGGGGATTCTGGCGGCGGAGGCCGCAGATCTGGCGAATCTGGAAGGGCTCGATCTCGACCGGGCTCGCGAGATCATCGCCGCGGCCCGCGAACGCCTCGAGGGCTGAAGCGCCCCGGTATTCCGGGCGTTCAGGAACCATAACATAGCCAGCCCACAAAAGGGTCGTGGTCGCGCGTCGGATTTCGGAGGGCATTCCCCACGCCGTCTGCGGGCGCGGACCGTTGCCTCTCGGGTGGCGGCGTCATGTCGCGGCCCCGGGCATTGCCCACTCTGCGCTCCTCCGTGCTGCAGAGCGGCCCCCGAGATTTATGTGGACAGGCTCACAATATGAGGACAATGCCCATGAGCGACCGGGTAAGAGTCTACGACCTTGCCAGGGAACTGGGGCTCAGCAACCGCGACCTCCTTGCGCTCTTGGAACAGGAGGGTATCGAGGCCAAGAGTCATTCCAGTTCGATCGACGGCGAGTTCGCCGAATTGATTCGTGAACACGTGACCGCCGAGCGCAAGAAACGCGAGGCGGCCGCAATGGCGACTTTGGCGCCCGTTGAAGGGACGGCGGAACCGACCGGGGCGCGCGTCGGCCGGGGCGCCGCGGAAGAGGAAGACGAGGAAGACGAGGCCGAACGCCCGGAACTCCACCTGAAACCCCCCATCATCGTCCGGGATTTGGCCGAGGCCCTTGGTTGCAAGCCCAATGAACTCATCGGCGAGCTGATGGGGTTGAACGTTTTCGCGGCCATCAATCAAGTGGTGGAGCCGGAGATTGCTGCACGCGTTTGCGAGCGTCACGGCTTTGCCTTGGTGGCTGCCCGGCGCGGTGCTGGGAGCCGGAAGCAACGCGCCCGGCGCCCGACTCCGGAAGCCGTGGATGAGGCGAAAGTCCCCCGGCCGCCTGTTGTGGCTTTTTTGGGGCACGTGGACCATGGCAAGACGTCGTTGCAGGACGCCATTCGCAAGACGCATGTGGCCGACAGCGAAATTGGCGGCATCACGCAGCACATCGGTGCGAGTGTGGTTCGGTGGCAGGGCAATCAGATCACCTTTATCGACACGCCGGGCCACGAAGCTTTCACGGCCATGCGGGCCCGGGGTGCGAATGCCACGGACATCGTGGTCTTGGTGGTGGCTGCGGACGACGGCGTGATGCCTCAGACCGTTGAGGCGATCAACCATGCCCAGGCGGCTGAGGTGCCTATTGTAGTGGCGATCAACAAGATGGACCTTCCCGGCGCCAAGCCGGACCGGGTGATGCTCCAACTGCAGGAGCAAGGACTGGCCCTGGAGGAATGGGGTGGTGACGTGGGGGTGGTCCGTGTCTCTGCGGCGACCGGCGAAGGGATCGACGACCTGCTCGAACGTATCCTGCTCGAAGCCGAAGTGATGGAACTGCGCGGCAATCCAGACATTCCGGGCCGGGGGGTGGTGATCGAGGCCCAGCTCGAGACGGGCATGGGGCCGACGGCGAACGTCTTGGTCCGGAACGGTTCGATACACGTGGGCGATCCTGTGCTGGCCGGCGCGTGCTGGGGTCGAGTCCGAGCCCTGATCGACCACCGGGGAAAGCGGGTTCGCCATGCGGGCCCCAGCACGCCGGTGAAGGTCCTGGGTTTGTCGGGGGTTCCCGAAGCGGGGGAAGCGATTTCGGTCCCGGAGAGCGAAGTCGCGGCGCGCCAGGAAGCGGAAGAGCGCCAGATGGAGCGGCGGACCGGGGAATTGTCCGTGGCCCGACACACGACCCTCGAGGATTTGTTCCAGGAAATCGAGGAGCGGGAACGGAAAGAACTGAATGTCATCGTCAAAGCGGACACTCGGGGATCGGTGGAGGCGATCATCGATTCTCTCGGGAAAATTCAGTCGGAGAAAATCAGCATCCGCATTATCCACAGCGGGGCGGGGGAAGTCACCGAGAACGACGTGCTCTTGGCTTCGGCGTCCGACGCGATTGTCTTGGGCTTCCACGTTCGTGCCATGCCGGGCGTCAACCGCTTGGCGAAACATGAAGGTGTTGAGATTCGTCTCTACGGTATCATTTACGAGTTGATCGAGGACGTGAAAGACGCTTTGCGCGGACGTTTGGGGCCGGAACGACGGGAGGTCTCGCTCGGACGCGCGGAAATCCTGCAGGTTTTCCAAGTCAGCAAGACGGGCAAGATCTGCGGTTGTCGTGTTCTCGAGGGGGTTGTCGAGGCCGGCTGCAACGCCAAAGTGGTGCGCAACGACGAGGTCATCTACAACGGGACGATCCAGTCTCTCCGCCACTTCCAGGATACAGTGCAGCAGGTTCGGGCGGGCCAGGAGTGCGGGATTCGCCTCGACAATTTCGAGGATTTCGAGGTTGGCGACCTGATCCAGGTTTCACGGTACGTGGAGACCGCGCCCGAACTCTGATCCGCATCTTGTGCCATGGGGTCGTTCCGGTCGTTCGCGAGTCGGACACGGGGCGAAGCCGAAGGCGCTTTTCCGGATGGAGGGGCGAATCATGAAAGATGTCCTCTCGCAGTGGCTGGGGGAACCGCCGACGACCGCTGTGTTCGGTCGTGAAACGGCCGCGGGCCTGGCGACGTTCCTGACCATGTCCTACATCATCTTCGTACAGCCGGCCGTACTTTCCGGTGTGATGTTCGACATGAAGACCGGCCTTGATTTCGGGGCCGTCACCACGGCAACTTGCGTTTCGGCCGCGTTGGCCAGCGCCATCATGGGTCTGTACGCACGTTACCCGATCGCCCAGGCTCCCGGCATGGGCGAGAATTTTTTCTTCGTGTTCTCGGTACTGCCGGCGGCGGCCCTGCTCCCGGTTGTGAGGTCGGGTCAAACCACGGCTTGGCAAGTTGCCTTGGGCGTGGTCCTGATCTCCGGCGTTCTTTTTCTCCTGCTCTCCCTCGTCGGAGTGCGCGCCGCCATCGTTGACGCCATCAGCCCCAGCATGAAGAACGCCATCGCAGTGGGGATCGGTCTTTTTATCGCCTTCATCGGCTTGCAGAACGCCGGTCTGATCCAGAAAGATCCGGGCACCGCCGTAAGGTTGAATGCGCACCTCGCCTCCCCGGACCTGATCGTGTTCTTCTTCGGCTTGTTGCTGATGGCGGTGCTGCGGGCCCGCGGTCGCAAAGGGGCAATCCTTTGGGGGATCTTGGGCGCAACCGTGCTCTGCCTCTTGCTCCGGGCCACGGTCTCGTATTGGCCGGCGGCGCTCCGCGACGGGACCGCCGTGAAAGAGTCGATGCTGATGACGCGTTTTGCACCGGCGACGGCCCTCGTTTCGATGCCGCCCTCCATCGGACCGACCTTTTTCAAAATGGATATCCGGCACGCCCTCGATTTCACCATGCTGCCGTTCATTCTGGTGTTTCTGGTGATGGATGTCTTCGACACCATCGGCACACTGATCGGGGTATCCGAGCAGGCGGGGTTCATCCGGGACAATCGTTTGCCCCGGGCTCGCCAAGCCCTGCTCTCGGATGCGGTCGGGACGGTTGCCGGCGCCGCGTTCGGCACCAGTACGGTCACAAGTTTCATTGAGAGCGCCGCCGGCGTCGAGCAGGGAGGGCGGACAGGTTTGACCGCCGTGACCGTTGCCGTCTTGTTCCTGGTGGCGCTCTTTTTCAGCCCCGTGATTCGCATGGTGGGCAGTTACGCGCCGATCACCGCGCCGGCCCTGGTAGTGGTGGGCGCCATGATGATGCGGAACGCCCTCCGAATCGATTGGGCCGACGTCAGCGAAAGCATCCCCGCTTTTCTGATCGTAATCGGCATTCCGTTGAGTTACAGCATTGCCGACGGTCTTGCCTTGGGGTTTGTGAGTTATCCGATCATCAAGATCGGGAGCGGCCGGGCTCGGGAATGCCGACCCGTCATGCTTGTCATGGCGGCTATGCTCGTTCTGTATTTTGTTCTGGTCAGGGCACGACTTCCGGGCTGAACACCTCCGACACATCCTTGCCGACCGTCGTTGAAGCACAAGACTGCCGGGTTCCCCGAAACATGCCGCGGTGAGATCGGGCAATTCGACAAAGCAGATTGGATCGAACCTGATGAAACAGGACCGGATGAAACGCGTCAACCACAGCATCCAACGGGTGCTCGCCGACCTTTTCGAGGCGGAGATCGCTCCTCGGGTGGATGTGTTGGTTACCGTCACGCGGGTCCGGGTGGCCCCCGACCTGCGTACGGCCAAGGTATTCGTAAGCACGTACGGAACCCCCAGCCAGCAAAATGCGGCCATGGCAGTCGTGGCCAAACAACGTGCACTGTTGCAGCAGGGGCTGGCACGTGCGGTACGGATCAAGTATACCCCGGTACTCGAATTCATCCCCGACGATACGTTCGCCGAGGCGGACCGAATCATTTCGCTGTTGGATAAACTGGCTCCGGCCGAGGGACCCCCGTCCGATCCGAAACCAGGGGCCTGCTGACGGCGAGGGCGGTCCGCATCCGATATTCATTCGAATGCGTGCCGGCATGATCCGAACAAACGACGTCCAGCGCCAATCCATCGACACAGAACTCGCCCCGCAACCGACCCCGAACGGCGGAGCCAACCGGCACGAGGATCGCCCGGCAGGATACCCGATTCGCCCCCGCTCCACGATTTGCAGCCGAGAATCGCACGGGGGCGCAGGCGATCCACCGAATTTGGGAGGACCAGGGTTTTTTCATGCAGTACACCGGTTCCATCGCCGAGGCCCGCAGGTTTCTGGAACGCCCCGGCCCTCTGCTCCTTCTGAGTCATCAACGACCGGACGGGGACGCAATAGGCTCCGTGGTGGGGCTGCTCCTCGCCCTGCGGGCTGCCGGCCGGGAGAGTATCGGCTACTTGAAAGGGCCGCTTGCCCGCCGCTACTCGCGCTTGCTGCCGGAAACGCCTGGCCTCTTTGTGGGCGCTCCGCCCCCGCTGCCCCCCGGGCTGTCGGTAGTGGCCCTGGATACGACGAGTTGGGAACGCGTCGAGAAACCGCCGAACTGGCAGACTGCGCGAGACGTTGTCAACGTGCTCGATGTCGATCATCATCCGGACAATACGGCATTCGGGAACGCCGTATGGGTGGACTCCGGCAAGGCGGCCACGGCGGCAATGCTGGCCGAGCTGTTGCCTGCATTGGGTGTCCAATTTCTTTCGGAAGCGGCCACGTGGTTTCTGGTGGGGCTGGTGATGGACACGGGCGGGTTTCGTTTTGCCAACACCGATGCGGCTGCATTACGAACAGCCGCCGAGTTGGTGGATCGGGGCGCCGACTGCGCCGCGATCATGGACGGTCTCTTTTTCCGGGAACCCTTCGAGCGGCGCCGACTTGAGTCGGATCTCCTGGCGAGTGCGCGGTTTGCCTGCGACGGGCGAGTGGTCTATGCTGTTCTCGATCCGGCACGCCTTCGAAAAGCCGGCCTCAACCAAGCCGATATCGAGGGGGTCATAGACGTCCTGCGCGGTTTTGACGGTCCACTGGTTGCGGCGCTTTTTCAGGCCCAACCGGAATTCGTCAAGGTGTCGTTGCGTTCGCGGTCGCCCCAGATCCGGGTCGACCGCGTGGCGCACGCGCTCGGCGGCGGCGGACACCGGGCCGCTGCCGGCGCCGAAGTGAGAGACCTCGACCTGCCCGCCGCACAGGCAAAAACCATCGAACTCCTCGAAAGGATCCTTTCTGAATGAGCAATCCTGCCGTGAATATCCCGCCCGAGAGCGGAATCCTGCTCGTGGACAAGCCGGAAGAATGGACCAGCCACGACGTGGTCAACTGCGTTCGCCGACGCTTTCGCATCCGCAAAGTCGGCCACTGCGGGACGTTGGACCCGGCGGCGACCGGTCTACTGGTCTTGGTGTTGGGCCGCGCGACCAAACTCTCCGGGCGCCTCAGCGGTCAAGACAAAGTTTACTCGGGCGCCATGCGACTCGGGATCGAAACCGATTCCCAGGACAGGGATGGCAAAGTGGTGGCGGAGAGCGACCCGAGCGGTGTCACTCGAGAACAGCTCGAGGACGCGTTCGAGAGCTTTACGGGAGAGATCCTCCAGGTCCCGCCCATGGTTTCCGCGGTCAAGAAGGACGGCCGACCGCTCTACAAACTGGCCCGCAAAGGGATTGAAATCGAGCGCGAACCGCGACCGGTCACGATCCATTCCCTGCGGCTGCTGGGCTTCGATCCACCCGATGTCGAATTCGAAGTGCACTGCTCGAAGGGGACGTACGTTCGAACGCTCTGCGCCGACATCGGCAAGGCCCTGGGCTGCGGCGCGCACCTGCATTCGCTCCGACGGACCCGCAGCGGCAAGTTCAAACTCGAAGACGCCGTGCCGGTGTCGGAAATCAAACAATGGGAGATGGACCAGTTGCTGGAGACGATCATTCCCTTGGTCCGGGTCTTCCAATACCTGTGAGCCGGGTCCGCTGCGGACAACTTGGGCGGGGCGGGCGGCTCTCTTTGCCTGTAGCGGCGGGCGCTGCAGCCGGCAAATCCCGTCATACCTATCTCCGGCACCGCGGGTTACGCGAAGGGCGCCCATTTCGGTTGTGCGGCCGCTCGCCCCAACCCTCCGGGCTTACTGCGTGGGTGTCCGGCGAAGTCTGCAATCGCCCCGACCCGAAACCGCCGCGCCGTCCGGCTCGCGGTCGGAAGGGCACGCACGGTATCGATAGTTGCATGGAAGACGATGACGACAAGTACAATGCCCACAATGAAGCTTGCCTCTTCACTGCCCGAGCTGTACCGGACCGCCGCGGTTCGGAACGTCACGGTCGCTATCGGCGTATTCGACGGCGTTCACCGGGGCCACCAGCGGATTCTGAGTGCGTTGGTCGACCTCGCCCGCCACACTGGCGCCGACCCAGTGGTCATGACTTTCGATCCCCACCCGCGGGCCGTCCTCGTCTCCCCGGAAGCGGCCCCGAAACGACTTACCGCCCGTGCGCAGCAGCTCCGAATTCTGCGTGACGTGGGGATCCGTTCTGTTGTGGTTCTGCCGTTCACTCCGGAGTTGGCGGCCCTGTCGGCAGACGAATTCGTGACGCGGAACCTGTTGGCTGTCCCGGGCCGACTCCGGGGGGTGTGCGTCGGTCGGACCTGGCGGTTCGGGGCCGGCGGCTGCGGCGACACGGGTTATCTCACCCGGGTCGGGCGGCGGCACGGGTTCGAGGCGGTCAGCGTGCCGGAAGTCCTGTGGTATGGGCGACCGGTCAGCAGTACGCGCATTCGCCGGGCGCTGTCGGCCGGGCGTCTGCGAAGCGCGCAACGCATGTTGGGACGGCCGTACGCCCTGTTCGGACCGGTGGTGCACGGGCGGGGTCTGGGACGGGCCGCGTTCGATTGTCCCACAGCCAATATCGCCTGCATGGGGATGCAATTGCCGCCCACGGGAGTGTACGCCGCCCGCGCCCGAATTGCCGAAAGCGAATACGGAGAAGTCTCGGTCCCGCAAGACGGTATTCTTTACCTGGGAGCGGCCCCGACCCTTCAGGACATGTCGTCCCGGGAGACCGCGCCTGTGGCCGAGTTTCATTTTTTCCACGCCATGCGGACGCTGTACGGCCGATATATCGAGGTCGAGCCCGTCGTCCGCCTTCGCCCGGATCGACGGTTCCCTTCGGTCGCGGCACTGCGCGACCAGATTCACCGCGACATCGAGACGGCTTCTCGGGCGCTGTGCACTCCTCCCTGAACGTTTCCCCGAGAGCGCCGTGGTCAGCCGCCGCGGTCACGAGGTCGGCTGCACCGGATCAATTCGTTGGCATTCGACAGCATGCGGGATTTGGACACGGCGCCACTCCGGTTATTCCTCCGGCCTGCCCGAGTCCCGCCTGCCTTTGCACATGTCGCACGCAGACAGACGTTCACGCGGAAGCCGTCCCGCCGCTTCGGCGTCGGCGTCTCTATCCGATCGTCACCTTGTGGCCCATAACGCGTCGTCACCTTGATTTTCGTGCCTTGCGGGTACCCACCACACGGCCGCCGTGAAAGAACGACATGGGCGCGTCCGGCCGGCGTACGCAACGGTCGAACCGGGCTAATGTTGCGTCCGTTGCCGGGGTTTCCCGAGGTCGGATGACGACAATCAGGGGTCGATGATCCGAAGCGACGTACCAATCCGGGATGAATGGAATGATTGTGCGGGCCAAATCCACCTCGGGCAGCAATCCGAAGCTGGCCAAAGCGTAGTCGATTCGGGTGTAGGTATCTCCGGGATCGTAACAGTGGGTCCAGGCCATGTTGTAGCGGTCTACGGGGCGAAGGTCATAGAGCCGTGCTTCCGGTTTGCGCCGTCGGTTGTACAGCGTCTTGATCGGTGATGAATCCGGGGTGTCGTTCATATCACCGACAACCAGGACGTTGGCCGTGGGCTCTTTTTTCAGGATGGCGTCGACGAGGTACCGCAACTGGCGCGCTTCGTATCGGCGCATGTCCGTTTGGCCGAGAGGGTGAAAGAGTTTGCTCTTCAGGTGCGCCGCCAGTAGGTGCAGAGTGTAGCCGTTGTTCCAGCGGAAAACGCAGTGCGCGATCCCGCGCTGCACGGGCACCGACTGTCCTTTGAGACGGTACGTCAGGTCCGTCCGATGTTCGATGCCGACGGGGCGGAAGCGCGCCAGGACCACAAGGTGCCGAACCGGGTCGGCGCCGGACACGACGGAATGGAACGGATATGTGCTGCCCCGTGCTTTCAACGCTTGCAACAGTCCCTCCACGGCCCGTCCGGCCCCCATTTCGACCAGGATCGCGATGTCCGGCTTAAGCACGATGATCGTGTCGATGACCGCCTGACGCGACTCTGGACTCTTGAGTTGAGGGACCATGTCGGGATCGAAATAGTTGTAGACATTGTACGACATGATTCGGACTTCCGCCGGTGGCTCGGGAAGTCCCGCCGGAAACACCGGTAGTCCGGCGGCGAACAGAAATGGCGCGACCCAGACGGCGACAAGGGCCCGCCGCCGTAGTCGTCGCCGGAACGTTCCCGGCAGGAGTCGCAGTAACCGAGGGGAGGGTTTCAGGATCGCTTTCACCGGCACTCCCGGGTCAGCCTGAATCGTGCATGAGTCATCGGGTGCGAAGCCGTACCGTAGATGCCTTCGGAACAGTGCTATCGCCCGCCGCCGCCCTCTGGACGGTGTTTCAACACAGCCTCGTCCTGCGTTGGACGCAACGGTTCGAATCCGTACGAGTTGCGCTCGCTCGCGACGAGGTCCATGAATCGATCGGGGTTACGGAGCGCCTCGGAATTGTTTGGGCGATTCTATCGAGGCTGGAGGGTGACTTGCGCTCGACCGTATTCCGAGACTGGAAACAACTGGGCCCCGCCCACTGTCGTGAAGGGATACGTATGAAACGACGCCTTCCCGAGGTCGACTGATCCGACCAATCCGTGAATTCGATCCACAACCGTCCCGACTTCTTGATAGCGTCTGTTCCAGGACCACTTTTTGCTCGTTCTTCGGCCCGCCTGCGTCTTGGGAATCTCCACTCAGATCTGCCCCGCGGCGGTCCCCCCGCCGGATTGGGCGCTTCAGGCGATCTTCGGCAAGTCGGACGGCAGACGGCCGGGTTCCGCAAAAGGCTTCAGGAAAGCTTCGTCGAAATCGTAACCGTTTTCAAAGTCGGACGGCGTGTCTTCATCATTCGCGCCAAGCATTCCGTGCCGGACCATATTAAACACGATGTTGCCGAAATCTTCGGTTCGGTTTACGCCCCACTCCCGCAGCACGTTTCGGGCCAGGGGACCGTATCGGTCAAGGGCTGCCTCGCGGATGCCCTCGAGCAGTTCCCGGCCGGTCACGTGTCGGCGGCCTCCCTCCCGTTCCGCGATTCGAGACGCCGTGAGCGTCACCGCCTCCGCAACGAATGCGTAGGCGCCGCGTTTGTATCGGGGATCCGCCTCGACAATGCGCCGTAGGCCTGCTTCGAATCGCACATCTTCATGCATGAGGCGCCATCCGGTTTCGAATTCGGTCGATGATTTCTCTTTTTTCGTTGTCGTCTTCGTAGGGGACGCTGCGCGCCGGCAGGGAAATGCCGTCGTCCGGGAAACGGGGAATAACGTGCAGGTGGACGTGTTGCACCACCTGGCCCGCGCAGGCGCCGTTCGAAAGGATCAGGTTGAAACCGTCCGCGCCGACGGCGCGCAGCAGAGCGGCACCCAATCGCGCCCCGACCTGCATCATTCGTGCCTGGATCTCGGCCGGCACTGCCGTGATCCCGAAAAAGTGCTCGCGGGGGACCACCAGCGTGTGCCCCTTGTTGATTGGGGCGATGTCTAGGAATGCGAGTACACAGTTGTCTTCGTAGAGCTTGTCTGCCGGGATTTCGCCGGCAACAATCTTGCAGAATACACAATTGGCCATCGTTGCACCTCCAAGCATGTCCGTCGTGTTCACTTTGCCGTCGGCGCGACACACTGGGCGTACGCCCGAATGCCGTAGCAAATCCCCGCTGCCAATCGTTCACGGTAGGTCGCCGTCCGCAACTTCTTCAGCTCTCGCGAATTGCTCACAAACCCCATCTCCACCAACACCGCCGGACAGGGGGCGTTGCGAAGCACCAGGAACCGGGCATGTTTGATCCCTCGGTCTTCGCAGCCTGTTACGCGAACCAAGTTTTTCTGAATTTCGTAGGCCAAGCGGGTATTGCATCTGTCGAACCCGTTGCCGCTGCCTTTGCGTTTACTGTGACGTCGGCTGTAGGTCGACGACGTGCCTGCCGGAGTCAGAAAAAACGTTTCCACCCCGCGGACCGATCGAGATTTTGCGGAATTCATGTGCAAACTGACGAGCAAGTCGGCCTTGCCGGTTCTCGCCAGTGCAGGTCTGCTTCCCAACTCGACGGTCTTGTCCGAGCTGCGGGTGAGCAGTACCCGAAAACCGGCCTTGCGCAGCCGGGTTGCCAAGCGGAGGGCGACTTGCAGTACAAGGTCTTTTTCCATGATCCCGTTCTGGCCCACGGCCCCGGTGTCTTTGCCGCCGTGTCCCGGGTCGAGTGCAATCGTCCTCACGGTGCTGCGAGGCAGCGCGTGCCCGCGCAAGATCGGATCGAGCAGGAGTCGAAAGTCGGTCTCGCTCAGCAACGGTGCCTTTTTCCACCGCCGTGGAGCGTACGACAAGTCGACCGGGACACTGTTGACCCGGGCCGCTCGTCTTTCGACAACGAAACGGATGTCCGAATACCGGGACTTCAGGCGGATGTCCGCTTTGCCGGAACGCAACGCCAAGCCGTAATACCGGGCCACGTCCTCCAATAGAACGTACCGAACCCCATTCTGTGTGGCCGTCCGGATGCGAAACGCGGAAACGGGGAGGGCGGTCACCGCGAGCAAGAGGAGCGCCGGAACACGCGCCCACGCGCCTGCAATCCGTTGGCTGGGACCTACGGGAGGCCGACCGGTAGCGCGCAATTCAGGCGTCCTCCTCGGTTTCGGCAAAGTGGCGCACCAGGTATTGGCACGCTTCCTCGAGTGATCCCAGGATCTTAGTGCTGAACCGTACCATCCACGGACTGCAGTCCTTGAAGTCGAACGGTGAAAAAGTGACCACGAATTTTCCCAGGTCATGGGCGGCGTAGAAGACTTCCATGCTTGTGCCGATACTGGGTTTGCAGTAGTTCACCAGGACGATATCGCAATCCCGGATGTCTTGGAGGTCGAACTCGACGATTTCATTGGCGCTGTCCACCTGTCGGTCCACGAAGTTCCGGCGCATAGGGTCGAGGGTCCGGAAGTGATTCGAAAGAAGCTCCTTGGCACGTTTGCGCCATTCCCGCGCCCGGCCCAAATGCTCGTCCATGATAGGGCCGCTCAAGTAGACCGTTTTTTGGGTCGCAAGTGTCATGAAGCCTCTGGGGTGTCGTTGAGGCAGACGCTGCTCGTCGGCATCATTCAGCTGCCCCCCGCCTGTCTCGTGCTCTTTTTGGCTCGGTCGTATTCGGCAAGCTTGCCCACGTCGCATTTCGGTGAGTCACGGAATCGAGTGTCTCGAGCGCCGTCGACCTGTCTCGGAGAGCAGAACCGGACCTGCGGCGGGCACACCGTGGTCTTGGGCAGGACAGTCGATCCGGACGGCGGCCCACAATAACTTGGTCGGCCGTCCTCCGTAGGGGCGCAAGCACAAGCAAGAGCGCGCGCCTGCAGGCGGCCTCCGCATCCGGAGTTGGGACCGGAAGTGAATAAACATACCACCCGTCGAGCGCGAAGGAAAGCCGCAGTGCTGCGGAAATGTTCGATCAGGCGCGAGGACGTTTGGAGGCGCGGCTCGAACATGGCCGTCTCCTGCAAATCCTGACGTGATCCCGGGCGCGTGAATTGCAGATGCCGGTCGGCGTAGCCCGTTTCTCCCGATCCCAACCTTGAACCGCCAAAGACACATCCGCAGAGAGACTCAGCGCTTCACTGGCGCGGGAAACGCCCCCGGAGGCGGTCCGGGAGCGCCAAAGGAATAATGGCCGGCCCCGAGGGCGAACACGGCGGAACCGTCCTGAATTCCCCGCCAGCTCACGCCGGCAGGCAGGGAGGGAACGCCACGGTCTCCATTATTGAGAACGACCGTTCCGCTCTCCGTGATGACGGGTGCGTGGAGCCCGAAAATTGGGAGATGCACGGTGCCGCGCGTGTTGGGCGGCAGGTTGATTTCAAGCAGGAACCGGTCCGGCCTCATTTCCCAACGGCAGGTAATCGGTCCGTAGAGCGTTTTGACCTGGGCTCGTACCCAGTGCAACCCCGGAACGGGACGGGGACGAATCCGTACCACACGGTAGCCCGGTTCGACAATCTCGATTCCCGCCAGGGACTCATAAAACCATGCACCGACGGAACCGAGGGCGAAATGGTTCCTCGAGTTCATACCCGGTCCGGCCCGGTCGCTGTTCCAGAGTTCCCATACGGTGGTGGCGCCACTCTCAACCATGTATCCCCAAGATGGATACGTAGTCTGTTGGGCCAGGAGCCAAGCAACAGCGTGGTGCCCGGTCCGTGTAAGCGCCGGGTTGATATAGGCCGTCCCCAGAAAACCGGTGCTCAAATGACCGCTGCGCTCCTGGATGTCACGAACGACGTTGGCCGCCACCGGGCGAATACGACCGTCTGGAACAATCCCGAAAAACAGCGGGAGGAGATTGGCGGTCTGTGTCCCGCCTGCATACTGGTTTGTTCTCGCATTGAAGTATTTTCGATTGAAAGCGGTGCGGACCTTGGCGGCTTCAAGGCGGTAACCGGTTGCGTCACGGGCGCGTCCCACCGCGTCGGCCATTTCCGCCATGAGGAGGTGGTCGTAGTAATAATACGCGGCACTGATGGGTTTCTTGGGGGACTTAACGGTCGCGATCCAATCGCCGTACCCATCTCGCTCGTACAGATCTCCTTTGGCGTTTCGCCTCATGAACCGAAGCCATCCGGTCATGCACGCCCAGTTTTCCCGAATGATACGAGTGTCGCCGAAATGTCGGTAGACCTGCCAGGGAACGATAATGCAGGCATCGCCCCAGGCCGGGCTCGCCACGCCGCGGGCGTACGTGGGGCTGACGTTCTGCACCGCGCCATCGTCTCGGCGACAATCGCGCACATCCCTCATCCACTTGGTCAGGAAACGTACGGCGCCGAAGTTCCAGCACATCGTGTCGGCGAATACCTGAGCATCACCGGTCCAGCCCAGCCGTTCATCACGCTGCGGGCAATCAGTGGGAACGCAGAACATATTGCCTCGAGCCCCACGCAGGATGTTTTCTTGGATACGGTTGATCAAGTCGGAGGAACAGGTGAAGTCCCCGATGCGCGGGCAGGCAGTCGAAACAAAGCACGCCGTGAGGGCGTCTTTGCCGGGCCTGCCGGGCCAGCCGTTGACTTCGACGTACCGAAAGCCGTGGTACGTGAATTGCGGCGACCATTCTTCAACGCCTTCGCCGCGAAGGACGTACACGTCCGTGGCCCGGGCACTGCGCAGGTTGGCGGTGTCGATGGCGCCATCCGCCTTGAGCACTTCGGCGTGGCGCAACGTAATTCGGTCTCCCGCCTTGCCCCGGACTCGAATTCGGACACCTCCGGTCAGGTTCACGCCGAAATCGAAGACGTAAACCCCCGGGCGGACTTCAGCGACTTTTCGGGCGGGGAGTTCACGTAACACCTGCAACGGCTCCTTTGCTTGCGGTACGAGCAGATCGAGGTCGGGACCACCGGCCCTGCCGGCCAGGCCCCATCCGGCATCGTCGAACCCGGGCCGGTCCCAACCGGGTGTCTCCTCCCGGGCATCCCACACTTCCCCATCGTAGATGTCGTCTTCCAAGAGCGGTCCCGGGCGTCCTTTCCAAGATTCGTCGCTGACGATCCGGCGACGCGTTCCATCGGCGAAATCCATGTCCAGTTGCAGGAGGAGTCGGGGAAAGTCGCGCCCCGCCTGTTTGCGTTCGCCACCGATCCGGCTGTGCCACCACCCGTTTCCCAGAAGCACGGCCAAGCAATTGGCCCCCCGAACAAGTTGAGAAGTGACGTCGTACGTCTGATACTGAATGCGCTTGCGGAACTGAGTCCAGCCCGGCGCGATCAGATCGCGGCCGACTCTGGCGCCGTTCAGGCGCAGTTGGTAGGCCCCCAAGCCGGACACTCGGATCCTGGCCCGGGAAGGGGCCCGCTCGAGTGAGAACTCTCGGCGCAGACATGCGGATCGAAACGGCGCCCCCGTCTTCCCGAGTGTGCCCCAAGGTCGGCAGCCGAATGCTCCCAGTTCCCGCGCCCGTTGCCAGGAGCCGTCGTCGAATCCTGTAGATTTCCACTCTCCCAGGGCCTGCTCAGACACGCGCCAAGATTTGTCGGAAACGAGCCGGACCTCCCTCCCGTCGTTCAGAACGACGTCCAGACTGAAGAGGAAACCGCAGGGGCCGTCGCGGTTGGAGGCAGCGACTGCAACGGCATTCCGTCCGGGAGCCAGGAACGATTTCACGGCGAAAGTGGAGAGGCGTTCCCACGTCTCCGATTCGCCGGCAGCCTTCCCATTCACCCAGAGTCTGAACGAGTTGTCCGCCGTACAGCGGACTCGAGCCGATTCGATCCCGACACCACGCGGGATTTGGAAGGAACGGCGCAGGTATACGGTCTGATTCTTTCCCCGGGCTTCAGGGTGCCAGATCCAGCGGGCTCGTTCGAATCCGGGCGGTTCCCGTCGTTCGGTCTCGGTCGATAACGCAATCCAATGGGCACGCCATGCTTGCGGCCCGCGGAAGCCCATTTCCCAGCGGCCGACCGCACTCCACGGAGAGACGCGGTTGTCCGCGTCCCAGACTTGCACCCGCCACCAGTAGGCGGCGCCGTCTTTCAGCGGCGGGCCGGCGTACTCGAAATGGCTCGAGTTGCCCGTGACGACTCGACCGCTGTCCCACACGTCGGGACGGTCCTCGGCAATCGCTTCTTCCGAGGAATAGACCTGGACACGGCAAGCCGTTTGCCGTGCACCTCGACGCGCGTCGTCCAGCCGCCAACCGAGTCGCGGCCGCGGTGTGTCGACGGCCAGCGGGACTTCCTGATACTCGCACCGCAAATCGAAGGGCGCTCCGGCCCATAATACGACTCTCCCCATCAGCCAGAAAAGCAGGAGGATCGTTGTTTGGGGCCGCAGCAGGGGCGATTGGCTCGACATGGTTAGTGACTCTCCCGTCCCGAATCGGTCGAGGGCAGGGCCGGCTCTGCCTCTCGGGATTGCTCGGCCGCGCGTCGTCGCACCAATAGGCGGCACCGGGCTTCATCGCAATGGGACAGATCGTAAGTGTACTCGAATCCGAGCGGTTCGAGAATGTCCCGGTACAGCACGTCGCAGTGCCGGCAATAATCGTGATACGGTTCGATGTGATCAAACTCGAGGAGCCGACCTTTGGACGGACAGCGGTGCATGCGAATCTCGAACGTGCCGGCTGCTTCGTCGAGTTCCATGGTGAAATCGGCCGCTTCTTCGTTCAGTGTGTGACTCCAATAAAGCCAGCATCCCCGAATCCCGTGCGTGCGTACCAACTCGCGCAAGTCGGTGAGATAGGTTCTGGCCAAATGATGCCAAAAGTCCTCCACGGCCGCCACGCCCCCCAGCCTTTCGAGCGTCTTGAACAATTCGCTGTAGGCGGGAATGAAATCCGTGCAAGGAATCATGCGGACCTCCGGCGAAAACGCTGCACACTGCGACCGGTCGTCCGGTCGTATACGACCAACTCGGCCTCGAATGGCGTGCCTTCGCACAGCGCACGGTTGACTGTCGCAGTCGTCTCATGGAAAAGCGGCGCAACAGGGAAGCCGCGCTCGCGCATGTGACGGACTGCCGGACAGGCCGCCACGCGGACCACCAGTTCGTCTTCGTGACGTTCGAACACCGCATTCGCGCCCTCGATTTCGTAAAGTTCGCGGAGATGTGCCTCGAGAGCGTCCAGACCACGAGCACGAAGTTGCTCGCGTAACGGGGCATAGTACGTTAGGGCGAATCGCCGCAGGTATTGCCGCACGGCATCCTCGCCGAAATGTTCCTGCAAATAACCAATTCCGCAGCTCAGGGCCCCATGGAAGTCCTTGTGGAGATAACGATTGTCCGCCGCTCGGCGTCGCATGACGAGTTTGGTCATCGGGTTGCGAACTCCGCTTGGGCGACTGAGTTTCAGGCGGACCCCGGAATCGACGGATCGGTCCCCGAAGCATCGGAACAGGCTCGAGCCTCGAGAGCCGGAGGCGCCGAGGACGGGGAACCGGGAAGGCCCCAATATATGTTCGAAGCAGGAAAACTCACGCCCACCGGCGAGCCCCGAAGGGCGGCGCGCACGCCCCGGAGAGCGTCGCGCCTGTGACTGCTGGCCGCAGCGCTGCCAGGGCCCCGGCTAAATCCAGCCGAGAAGACGGTACCCGAGGAGTCCGACGTATTCGTTAAGGCTCGCGCTGAAATGAAAAAGCCCCCGCCAACTTGGGCAGAAAACCAGGGACGGCGGGGCGTATGAAGCCACGACCGCGGGGTCGAGACCATACCGCCGACAGACCAAGCGTCCCCGGACCATGTGCCGGAGGTTGGTCACCAGAATGATCTGGGAGATTTGATGTCGGCGCAGGATCGGCAGACAGAACTTGATATTCTGTTGAGTCGTGAGCGACTTGGTTTCGAGCAGAATACGGTCCTTCGGGAGACCGCAGCGTTCGAGGTAGGCACGGACGCGTTCTTCAGTTCCGTACTTGCCGATACCGCCTTCGGCCAGCAAGAACCAAGCGGTGGGGAGTCGGCGCCACACTTCGAGTGCGCGCTCGAGCCGATCCAGGGTCTCGGAACTGGGGAAACCACTGTCCGTGACGCCGCCGCCGAGGACCAGGACAACCGAACGCGGCGCGGGCGTATCGAGTCCCCCGCTCGGGGCCGGGTGCTCTCGCTCCATGGCCCGTGCCCAGTGGTGGAGCGGCAGGTCGAGAAGGGCGCCGGGGTAGGGCAGGCATAGCGTAAGGAAAACCAGGCAGAAGGCGGCCCCGGCCCGGGCCGCAACTTTCATCGGACAGCCGGTACGCCGGCGCCGAATATAGAGAACGAGCAAATACGTGCCCAGAAACAAGAGAACGAAACCGGCCGGCCCAACCAGAAGACTCCGGACCCACTCGCCCATGATCCCGAACTTGCGCATGTTGTGGATTGGCCTCGAATACTGTTGCAAGGGCAGGCGCGCGGACCGACCCGAAACGGATACCCCGGAGGTCCTCCGACGGCGCGGAGGATCCAATTCGTGCAACCCAGGGCGGGACGTCCCGAAGCTCGAAGCCCCTGGCGCACCGCGGGCACTCGGAACATACATGATATCCCTGCATTGTTCGAACTGTACCGCGAATCGGCCGGCTCGCCGGGTGTTTCGGTGGCGGGCGAGACCCTCGATGCCCTGACCTCCCGAAGCCATCGTTGATTCCAAGAGCAACATTTGGCGCGATTGATTCATGGACTTCGTCGCGAGAGGCCGTAGCTCATACGGGTTCAGGCCATTGCGTCGAACCCCCGACAGGGCCGTGTTGAATCACCGTCTTGGTCGGCGGGCGGCGGCAATATTCTGAAGTTGTGTGCGATGCGTCATCGCAATAGACGGCTCATGCATTATTCAGGTTCGCTTCACAGGAGCGCGACGGTTGCGTTTTTCCAAAAACACGGCATGTTTCCCCAGCGCCCGGGGCAGTACTGCATCGGGGGCTTTGCGGCTCGGGAGAGGCGTTCCATGATTCTATTCCGTTGTCCTTCCTGCGGCGAGGCATATCGAGTGACGGACGATTTTGCCGGTGGCTCGGCGGATTGCCGGAACTGTCAGGTTTCCATCAGAGTGCCGTCGGAGTCGGACCCCGAGGTGGTGCTGGTCTTCAAGGCGGGCGATTCCGAGGACGGGGTGGCCATGACCCGGGAGCAGGTGACCGCCGCGTTCGAGGCAAACGCCCTTCTGCCGACGGACCTCGTGCTCGACAACGGGACGTGGCGGCCGTTGGCCGCCCAATTGCACGCGGAGGACGCAGCCGCCACACTGGGCGACAAGAAGGACGACCTGCGGCTGCGACTCACCGACCCGGAGACCGGTGAGGAAAAGGTCCTGCACAAGCTCCCGCACATTCGGTTGGAACGGCCCATCTACACTGAAGAGGACGAGGCCGAGCAACGCCGAAAGATTCATTTTTCCTTGCTTCGCGTGGGGGACGAGAGCCCAACGGGGGAGCCTGCCGAAGAAAGCGAGTTGGAAGAGATGGAGGGCGGGCCCGCCAAGCCCGTTCTCCCGAAGAAGTTTGCTCTGAAGCGTACGTTGTTGATTTCAGGGCAACTCCTGGCCGGCCTCTTGGCCCTTTGGTACGGCTACAAGCTGGGGATCGGTCCGCTGATCTCATCGATTCGGGGCTTGCCTACACGCGTCACGGTGCTTAATCCGGGTAAGGCCGATTACACGGCTGTGCTCGGATGGCGTCGCTTGCGGCGTGATTTGCCTAAAGGGGCCGCCTGCTTCTTCGAACTGTACGTGGGCATGAGAGAACGCCAAGCCCTTAAGCTGACACCGAAGGGGGGAGGGCCGTCTATCAAGATAAAAGTCCCTTTGCGACCCGGCGGAAAGATCCTGGTGAATCCCAAGGGTGCGGTCCATCTGGTCGCGTTCCACCCGGAGAAAGCCGGGAGGGTCAGTATGCGCGAGGTGGTGGACGTACTCCGAGAGGAGATCAAACAGAACGTGATGCCGGATGCCGCCGGTGTGTTGATCGAACTGCTTGCGGAACTCTCAAAGAATGTCGTCGGCGAGCCCGTCCGGGGCGAACTTCTGGATGCCGCCGCCTACCGGTTCGGGGCCGGATTCGAGGGTGGACTTCCCATGGCCGCCGTGAAGCCGGATGCCAAGAAAAAGAAGAAATCGGGCCCGCCGCTTCCCTTGCTGGCCCGCAGTGATCGTGCACAACGGGTGAACTTCCGGGAGGGGTACGCGCTGGTGCGTGCCGCAGTGCCCGATGCGGTGAGCGGTGCAGTGCGGCTCGAGGCCACGACCGTATCGCTGCCGGCTCACCTTATGGTCAAGATACCCAAGAATGCCGAATTGAAGTTGAAGCGAGAGGGGCGGAAGCAGAATTTGGCGTTGGACGTACCGAACCAAACCATCACACCCCGCAAAACGAAATTCCTGGGGCAGTGGCAATTCCGAGCCTGGAGCGGGGGCAACGGCCGATGGGGCTGGGTTTGGGTTTTTCGCGGGCAGGGAAAAATCAAGGGCAAGCCCAAAAAGCTTACGCTTCGCTTAAAGAACGGCGGGCAGGTCCCTCTGGTGGAATGGAAGTGATCCCGCGATTCCCCAGCCCGGGAGGTTTTGTGCCCGGACAGTTTGAGCGGCGTTTCAAGGGGAGGGGCGCGGCGTCGGGCGCGGGTCTGAATCGGTTGCCTGGGTTTCGCGCCACAACCGTTCGACCAAACCTCGGAATTCCGGGGGACCGTATTGAAGCAGGCGGGAACCGCGGGAGATTTTCCCTAAGCTTACGCCCAGTTCGGCAGCGATTTCCCGTTGGGGCTTCTTTTCCAGGAGAAGGGCGATCAGGCGCCAACGAAAAACGATCTCCCGAATCTCGCCGGGAGTGAGCAGGCCGTTGAGCAGAATGCCCATTTCCTTGCTGTCTTTCACGGCCATGAAAAGAGTTATCAACTCCGGCGTCAGTTCTCTGGGGTCCATGATGTCCCTCCCGCCCCGGTTCGATCCGCAGCCTCGGTCGGCGGCGTTCGCCGGTCGTTTCATTTCTTGCGGATGTCGGGGTATTGCCGGATGATATAGCGGATACCGCTATGCTCCAATAGGCCTGTCAGAGCGCGTACTGCCACACCGAGGCCGTCGGGACCGCTCCATCCACCGAACTGACCGCCCCCCTTCATATGTCCCTCAACATCGAGAATCAAGCCCGGCGCCCCCAATTGTCGGAGCTGAGCGTCCACCGCGGGCAGACGCTGGGCCAGGTCCGCGAAAATACGACCGTGCCCCGCCAAACCCACATCCACGGACCCGAAATGCCGGAGGGCCTCTTCGTCCACGACGATGGCCTCGGAACAGGGCTCCGTATAGTCCTTTATGTGCATGAAGCCCAGCATTCCGGCTTCTGCCACGGCCTGATACTCGCGGAAGGCGTCATACCCTTGAACGTGCATGTTGGCGGCGTCGGGATTGATCAGAAGGTGATCGTTGCCGATTGCGTCGCACAAACGGAGCATACGGCGCGCGTTTGAGCCCACCAGATTGGGCTCGGGCTCCATCAGGTAGATCAGGCCCGCGCGGCGGCAGGCGTCCGCCATCTCGGCCAGTCGGTCCCGGGCGCGCTCGAAATAGGGCTCTGGATCGGCCCCCAACGGCGGATAGAACGAAAATGCCCGTAAGAACTTGGCCCCCGTGAGGTGAGCCACCTCGATGGCGCGGCGCAAGTCCTCCATGTGCTCGCCGTGCGACTTGTACGGAGCCCGGTTACCGTCGTCGACGTCCTCGAGTTTGACCTTGCCCACAGCCGTGCCTATGCAGCCGATCTGAAACCCCGCGTCCGTGCTCCGCCGCACGAGTTCTCGGACCTTGGCGTCGGAGAGTTGCACAATGTTTTCGTTCCGCCCGGTTTCATCGTCGAGGACGAAACGGGGCGTCCAATACTTGAGTCCGATTGCCTGTCCCACAAGCAATTGCTGTTCCAAGTCCTTGCGGTCTTCGACCGGGACCCCTTCATCGAGGAATGCGGAGAGAATGACGGACGGTTTCTGCATGGGGTGGAATTCTCCCTGGTTGATGGCTTCGAAGGCTCGCGGACACCGGGCGGCCCCCCGGGGGTGTCCTTGCCGGGGGGCAAACGATAATCCTTGCCTGCAGAGACACAATTCTCCACCGGACCGGCAGAGGCCGGTTCGCCGTCGCCCCGTGGGGGTCAGGACATTTCCCACGAGCGCAGCGGGCGGTATGCCCCGCGGTCTTTGAACGGTTGCGGCTGAACATTCTCATTGAGGCGGGCCAGGAGCAGGTCTTTCATCCTGTCGAGCAGCGGCGCTCCGGCCGGGCTTTCAGTCAAGTCCCGCAACTCGTGAGGGTCGGCTTCCAAATCGTAGAGCCGCGGGGGACTGGCCGGGATGTTGACCGGTTTTTCCAAATGCAGACGTCCCAGTTCCCGAGTGTCGCTGCCCGGATCGCCCCACATAAGTTTGAAGCGGCCGTCGAACAGCATTCGGTCGCACCCCATCTCGGCGTAAACGGTCTGTCTGTGAGGTCCCCGGTCTCCCTGCAACAAGGGTACAAAGCTACGGCCCTGATCCAAAGAATGGCTGGCGAACCCGGAGTTCGCACAAGGTCTTGCCGAGGTCGATTAACTCGATCAGGGCTTCGGAATCGATTCCCGGCCGAATGTTCGGTCCGGCCAATATGAGCGGCACCCGTACCGCAGGGTCGTAGAAACAGGTCTTCCCGGTGCGGCCCCGGTCGCCGGCCATTTCCCCGTGATCGGCGGTATAGACGAAAACAGTGCTGTCGGCGAGTCCGAGTTTGTCGATTGTGGTGACGAGACGGCCGACCCACGCGTCCACTTCCGCGATCATTGCCCGATAGCCGCGACGGCCGTCCGGCAACCAGTCCGGAGTGTTTTCCGCGCCCCCTCTCAGGGGCGGGGGCTCCGGGACCGTCTCGAGAAGGGTCGCGTAACGGGGCAACGGTTCAATGGGGGAATGTGGCGCCGCAAAACCGACGTGAAGGAAAAACGGACGCTCCCGGCCGTGCTGTTCGAGCCATTCCACTGCCGTCTTTCCCACAAAGGCGGTTTCATGCAATTCTTCGGCAAACGGCCAGCAGTGCGGTTTGAAATTTGGGGCTCCGCCCCGATCCTTTTCCATGAAATAGTGCCAGTTTTCGTAGAATTGCACCACGTCCCGCAGCTTGCCTCGGTCTTCCAGATACCGGGAATACGCGCAGCGGATGCCGGTGCGCAACATGCCGTTCCCCGAAATCTCGTGGACCGTGTCCCAACCGAGCGAATCCATGAAAGCACGATGGCGTTCGCAACACAGATCGGAATCGTACGCATGGATTTCCATGTGCGTCTTGCCGATGGCGCACGTATGGTAGCCGTTCTCGCGGAAGCGGGAGACGAATGTAGGCGTGTGCCAGGGCAGTTCATGGAGATTGGTGAAACAACCCGTGTTCACCCCGTATCTTCCGGCAGCCAAAGCTTCCCGGGAAGGACTGCAAAGCGGTGCTGTACAGAACGCCCGACGGAACCGGGCCCCGCGTACCGACAATCGGTCCAGGTTCGGAGTGGGGGTCCTGCCGCTGTCCTCGTACCCCATGAAGTCCCAGCGATGTTGATCGGCGATGACGAAAACGACATTCGGTTTGGGCATGGACGTTTTTTCCGGATCGAATGGGACCGCTGGCAAGGTTCGCGTCCGACGGCAGTCAGAAACCGGTGTTCCCCGGTATGCGCACTCGATAGGCTCGATCCTTGATCTCGATGATAACGAAATCGTTGCCGATTTCCCGGATTCGGGCATTGCCGATGGTGCGCCCCTGGCGCACGATGGCGCCGTTGATGAGGGCCAACCGCCCGGTCGGCCCCTCGACGATGCCCGTCAGTTTGAAGGTCCTGATGATGTTCGCCGGAGCAGGTTGCACGGACTTGACCGCGGAGGGTGCCGTTTTTTGGGCTTTGTCGGGAACGGGTGGCTCTTTCTCGTTAGCGGCCACGACTTCGGTTGGGGCCATTTGCCGCTTGTGGACGGTCTCGGCGATTGCCTTTGCCCGGTTCAACGACCGGGCCAATGGATTGGGCTTGCGCGCCGCCGGGGCCGGTCCTGGTTTCGCAGGTGTCTCGGCGGCAGAGGACTCTGCCTGCCCGGAATCAGTCGACTTGGGCACCGTGCCGGCGGTTTTCGATTGCTTGACTACCGGTGTGGCCGGTTCCGTGGCAGGCCGGCCGCTGCCGAATGTGGGGGGGGCCGGCCGGGAAGTGCGCATGGAATGAATGAAATACAGCCCGCCGGCGGCTGCGGCCAGGAGCAGCGCAAGCAACAAAAAAATCAACATCCCCACGAGGACATCCGTGGTTCGGCTGCTGCGGCGCCCCGGGACCTCGGGGGCCGGTGGTATCGGGGAGACCGGGGGGGTCTCGTCCGGGGGGCGCTCTTCCGCCTCCGGCGGCGCGCTCGCCGCCATGTTGGCTTTCGCCTGTTTGAGGGCCTCATTGATCAAGCTCATTCGAACAATCCCTCAAGTTCTCGTTCCGCCCGGAGCACGAGCTTCGCGGTAATCACGTCGCTGCGGTGAACGTAACCCGCCAACAACGCTTTGTCTGCCAACGCATTGATAAGCCGCGGCACGCCGCGCGAATACCGGTAGATACGTCGCAATGCCGCCCGCTCGAAGGCCGGCACCCCTCTGCCGCCCGCCACGGACATCCGGTGCGCAATATACCTTTGAGTTTCGGTCTCGTTCAGAGAATTCAGGTGATAGCGGATCGTGATGCGTTGCCGGAGCTGACGCAGTGCAGGTGCATCGAGTTTGTCCCGGAGTTCAGGTTGTCCAACCAAGAGGATCTGGATCAGTTTTTGGTTGTCCGTCTCGAGATTCGAGAGCAGACGGACCATTTCCAACAGGGAGGCCGGCAGGTCTTGGGCTTCGTCAATGACGAGGACGGCATCTCGCTTGCGTGAAACGAGGTCGAGCAGGAACTCGTTGAGTGTTTGGTAGTTTCGAAGACGGTCCCGCGCACATTTTTCGATCCCGAATTCTTGGAGGATCGCTCGCAGCAGTTGCCCCTCCGAGAGCATCGGATTGAGGATCAGGGCGGTCGCATACCGATCGTCCAGTTCCTGAAAAAGGGCACGGCAGACTGTGGTCTTGCCGGACCCCACTTCCCCCGTCAATTGGATGAACCCCGTCCGGTTCTGGATCCCGAACAGAAGGTGGTTGAGGGCTTCCTGATGTTTTTCGCTCAGGAAAAGATACTTCGGGTCTGGCGTAATCTTGAACGGGGGTTCCGTGAATCCGTAGAACTGGGTATACACATTACCCTTCCCGGCTGCAGATCGTTTCAAAATGAACTGTCGTGCAAACGAACTCGCAGGTCCTGCCAACTCGTTCTCGCAATCCTGGGACGCACTCGTTGTCGGTGCGATCAGCGGCCCGGCCCAAAAGCACGGACGTACCGGCCCGGCATGGCAACCGCTCGGTTGCGACGGTTGCCATGTTCCGGGGGAACACGCTTAATCCAGTACTGTAAGCAGGTCTTATGCCGGAATCAAGCCACATGAAAGACGGCGCGTGAGAGCGTGATCGCTTGAAGCCGAGCATCCGGGCCGTACGGTAACGAGCAGCATCCCATTCCCCCCGGGTATGATCGCAACGGGGCTCGGACGACGGGATTGCGCGTACAGCGCTTGTTGCCGACTTTGCCGGAGTGCGGGCCGGGACTGCCTGTCGGGCCCTGCCGTGAATCCGTGACGGGGCAGTGAATCGGTCATCGATTGATCACGTACGGGGCGGGCAAGATGTGCATTCCCGAGGCGCGCAGACAGGTTCAGGATTGCTCCGGTGATGGTGAGGACTCCAGTATTCCGGATCATTGCCGGATGATCGGCTATCCTCGTGGCCCGACTTGGCAGTATGTCGAGGCCGTCACGAGTTTGAGTCCGGCGATGCTGGTCCGTGGACCGGGGAGAGAAAAGTGATTCTGGGAATTCCGGTGCGGCTCGGGAGTCTGCTGGCTGTGTGCGGCGTCGTTTCTCTGCGTGGGGGCGAGCCCCGTTTTCTCTTGAAAAACCCCGGATTCGAGACCCCGGCCCGTTCTGGAAGACGCGCCTGGAAAACGTTGTGGGGGCAGCCCGAAAACGGCCGCGTCGTGACAGGGGGCGCGCATACGGGAAAGCACAGTCTCTTGCTCAACGGTCGAGTCTGCGTCGGTTCACCGGTTTTGGACAACCCCGGCGGACTCATTTCCGTGTCCGGGTGGATCCGGACCGAAAGCTTGTCGCGCGGGGAGCGCCCGTGGGACGCCGCGAGTCTCACTGTGGCGCAGTTGGACCGGGGTCGGACCGCCATCGGCTACGTGGACATCGGTCTCATTGCGGGGACCCACCCGTGGAGTCGCTTCAGTCGGGAGTTTGTCCTCCCGGCGTGCGTTCGGGCGTTTCAAGTTCGACTCGAATACGGACGTGGGTGCCGCGGTCGCGCGTGGTTCGACGACATCCAGGTCGTCGTACGGCCCGATCCGTACGCTCCCGAGCCGCGCCCCTTCCGTGCGGAGTTCGCAACCGTACGTGTCGATTCAACGCGTTCGGCGGGAGCGCTCCCACAGCTTTGGCGATGTATCGACAATGGCCCTTTGAATGATGCGCTTGTCCCCCGGCACAGTCGAACCTTCTCTCGGCTGGCCCATACCGGCTTCAGGCTGGTGCGCTTCCATGAATGCCTGGCCGCCACGAAGGTGTCCCGTGACGAGCGCGGCGCTTCGGTTTATGATTGGGGCCGGTTCGACGCCGGTCTCGAGCCGCTGTTGAAGCTCCATATGAGGCCGATGGTGGTGCTGGAGGGCGCCCCGGCCTCGATTGCACGGGAGGGACAGGGACGGCCCGGCGATAACTCCCGTCCCGACCTTCAGAGCCGGCGGGCCTTGACCGAAGAACTGGTCCGACATTGCGTCGACAAGTACGGACTCGAGGAAGTCCGTTCCTGGTATTTCGAGGTCCGGAACGAGACGGACGGCGTCGTGGACGATACCGGTTCGATCAATACCTACTTGGCCTTGTACGATTATACGGTGGCTGGTGCGGTCCGGGCCTGTCCCCAGGTCCGAATTGGCGGCCCCGGAAGCAGGGGGAGCGACTGGGTCGAGCGTTTGGCTGAACACTGCGCCGACGGCCGTAACGCGGTCACGGGGCGGACCGGGACGCGGATCGACTTCTTTTCTTGGCACATCTACTGCGGCGGCGTGGGGGTCCCGGTGTTCTCGGACATTCAGCGGAGCGTTCGTCAGGTCGACGACAAACTCAAGCCCTTTCCGAAACTCGGAAAACTGCCGCGGATGATCACCGAATGGTCCTGCAATAGACTCTCCAATCCTTGGTTGGACGACAGCTACCGGGCCCCGTTCATTCTTAAGGGGCTCCTCGCAATGGACCGATTGGGGATCGATAAGGCGTTTACGTCTTGCATCGGCGATTCCCTGCATGGGAGAAGCCGGATGGTCTTCCGCTCTGGTCTCGGCCTGTTCACCGCCCCGGGGTTTCCCAAAGCGCCGTTTCATGTGTTCGAGTTTCTGGACCGGCTGAGAGGGGCGCGCGTGGCCGCCGAATCGAGCAATGAGCCGATTGTCGCACTGGCCGCCTGGGATGCAGATCGCTCGTGCCTTGGCGTCATCGTCGGCAACTATGTGGAGGACCCTCGCGTTACGTTCAGCACACGCGTGGGGTTTCGCTTCACTGTTCCCGGGTTCGCCGGTAATCTTGTCCGGGTGCAGGTTTCACGCGTGACTCCGAGCCTCGGCAACGCCTATGATGATTGGGTGGCATGGGAGAGACCGCAGGTCACTCGCACGGAATTGTTGAAGTGGGTCGAGGGGCGGCTCGGCTCCGACAGGGAAAAGCGCGTGGGGACTCTGCTCGACAGACTCACCAAGGCTGCGGGTTTGCCCCCCCCCGAAACCCTTTCTGTACGTTTCGACGCCCAGGGCGCCGGCAACCTGACGCTCGACATGCCTCTTTTCAGTGTTTTTTTCGTGGAGCTGTCCGGGCGCGAATGACCGGTAGCCTCGGAAGTCCTCGATTGACGCATCCGGTGGTTCGCCGGGAGTTCTTCGGCCCGGTGTGGTGTGGGGCACGGGTTTTCGCGAAATCAGCCCGACAGATGAGCCCGCACCAGTCTGCCGCAGAGTTCGGCGAAGCTGATGCCCACGTGCTTGGCGGCCATGGGCAGCAGACTGGTTGCAGTGAAACCCGGGATGCTGTTGGCCTCGAGAAACCACGGGGTCCCATCTGCGTCTACGATGAAGTCCACGCGCAGCATGTCCCGGGCCTTCAAAACGTTCCAGGCGGTCAGGGCCAGTTCCCGCGCTCGCTCACAGACGGCCGGCGAGACATGCCGCGGCGGGCAGAGATACTGAGTGTGTCCATGGGTGTGAGCGTACTTGGCGTCTTTATCGAAGATGCGGCCGCCAGGAGGGATGATTTCGATTACCGGAAGGGGACGTCCATCCAAGAGTCCGACCGTGATCTCGGTGCCTTCGATGTATTGCTCCGCAATGACGTCTTCACTGACGGCGAATGCGACGGATACGGCCTCTTGCCAGCCGTCTTCAGCCGAGTACAGTCGCGTGACTGCCACCGACGACCCTTGACCATTCGGCTTGACGATGAGCGGAAAACCGAGCTTTGCCGGCAACGGCGCCCCGGGACCGGACAGGCGTACCGCCGCGGGGACCGGCACGCCGGCGGCGCGCACAGCCGCTTTGGAGGCTGTCTTGTCCATCATAAGGCGACTGGCCGTTGCACCGCTCCCCACGTACGGGACGCCCCGTTCGTCGAGCAGTTCCTGGATGCCGCCGTCCTCCCCGAAGTAACCGTGCAGGGCGGGGAAGACCGCGTCCGTTCCGTGGGGGATCGGGGGAAGAGTCGCCGCGGCGACTTCTATCTCCGTGACCCGATACCCTGCTTCCCGCAGGCCCGCGGCCACCGCCGCTCCGGAAGTCAGCGAGGTCTCTCGCTCGGTGCATTCCGGGGGACCGCCCGACAGCACGGCAATGTGTGCAGCGGCAGGTTCGGACGTCACGAGTTGTGCACTCTCTTGGTTGACAAATCGACAGGCAGGCATCAAGCGAACCCCCATTGAATCGTACACGCGGCGGCGCACAGTCAGCAACACAGTCACAAAATCCGATTCCCGCGCATCCGGGCGGGACAGAATGCGGTTCGGGTGACGCGGATCGAGACGGCAGCCGCCGGACTCGATGATTGCACAATCGACTCGAGCCGTGAAATGTTCGGCCGGGAGGTCCCCCACCGCTTCGAACATTGGCGCGGACGGGACCGTATCGGTCGCGCCGATTGTCTGCTCGGTGGCGGGGCGGGGGAAGAGCACGGCCACGAGTGTTTCGCGGTCGGTCCCCACCAAGCGGGTCGGAGCGCCCGCGGCCAGAACATGCGTTGCGAACCCCGCTCCGCGGACAATGGCCTCGGCTCGGGTCCGGGCGGCCCTTGTTCTCGGTTCCAAGACCACGGGACAGGCCGAACCGACACCATACGCAGTCAAATCGCGCCAGGGGCGATCCAGGCGAACGATCAAGTCGGCCCCGGCGCCTCGCAGGCGTTCCGCCAATTCACTCTTGCACCGGGTTACGAGAAAGTCAACGACGCCCGGAATGTGTTTTCGAATATCGCCCGCCCCGATAAACGCGATGACCCAGCGGGGGCGCTCCGGGGCTGTCCCCGTCGTCCTTTTTTCGGACATCCATGCGGTCAGTTGACGGAGCAGGTTGCGACTCGGGACCGGCATGAAGCGGGCCGGAATCCGTCGAATCTCGTTTGCCAGCGCCTCGGCGGGGTCACCGCCCGGGCCTGGCTTCCAGGCGGCAAAAGTGGGGAGTACGGCTGCCGCGTCCGCGTTTTCTTCCAAGCACGCGGCAAAACGGGCTGCGTACCGGCGGGCCCGCTCGAATCGATGCGGTTGAAAAACCACGACCAACCGCTTGTCGGGATGAGTTCGGCGAATAGCGACAAGAGCGGCTGCGAGTTCCGTAGGGTGGTGAGCATAATCCTCGATGACCGTCACGGTGCCGTCGGGAGTGCAAAACCGCTCGGTCAGGCGGCGGAGGACACCCGGGAAACTGCCCAGAGCAGCTTGTGCTTCGTCTGCCGAGACCCCAAGCCGCACTGCCACGTGGACGGCAATCGCCGCGTTCAGGCGGTTGTGCGTTCCGGGGACCGGCAGTTCGGGCAGGGCCCGGACTGCGTGTGCCTCGACAAGGTGGGCGGCCGGATGACGTCGGCAGAGGCGTTCGGTTTGCGGAGTTCGCAAAACCACCAGCTCGCGTCCCCGCGCGGCGAATTCTTGGAAACACTCTTCCAGCGCCCGGGGGCCGCCCAAAGCCCAACTGTGGTCGTCGTCGATGTTGAGCACGACCGCAATGGACGAATTCAAGAGCGCTTGAGAGCCGTCGCTCTCGTCGACCTCGGTCACGAAGATTGTCCCCGAACCGATGCGTGCCGGGGCATCCCGATCTCGGACTTCGCCCCCGACCAGGAAACCCGGGCGTCGTCCTGTTCGACGCAGAATATGGGCGAGCATGGCGGTTGTCGTCGTCTTGCCGTGGGAGCCGCCTACCGCCACAACGCATGGGTACAGCTCGGCTATCGCCACCAGGAATTCGCCGCGGGAAACACAGCGGATCCGGCGCCGCCGCGCGGCCACGAGTTCCGGGTTGTCAGGCGAGACTGCGCTGGAAAAGACCACGAGGTCGGCGTCGCCGATGTTGGCGGCCTCGTGACGGGCCGCGATTGCTGCGCCCCGAATCCGCAACCGGCGAACCGTCCACGAGTCGGCGGGGTCGGAACCGGTGACGGAGACCCCGGCGTCCAGGCAAATGAGCGCCAAGCCGGACATTCCCATGCCGCCGATACCGATGAAGTGCGGCCGTTTCCAGGGCAGATCCAACCGGATGGGGGAGGGCGATTGGGGGTCGATGCAAGCGGGGGGGAGAGCTCGGATCGGCGAAGGGCCCATGAGGCGCGCCGAATGTTTTCCAGACCAACGCCCGTCGCTCGACGTGGGGCCGGGACTCACTTTGCCTCGGCCTCCCCGACCGGGGGCTCGGAGTGGGCGTCTGCAACCGAAGGCGCATACTTGGCGAAGGCCGGTTCTTTCAAGAGCTTCTGAAAGGCTTGGATGGCCTTTTCCAAGACCTTCTGGACGGCCGGATAGTACTGTTCCGTGTAGAAGAAATAACGCGCCACCTCGGCGTCGATGAGGAAGACTTGGTCCGGCTTGACCGTAGGTAATTGCAGGATGTGTCCGAGAGAGAAGTTCTTGAGGGTCAACTCCCGATCCCGTGCATTGAGCGCCACCGTACGCTTCAACAGAATCGCGCGTTTCAAGCGGGTCAGGTCCTCCGGCGTCCGCAGTATAATGGTATACCGCGCCGCGCCGTCGGCTGTCGGTTGGTTCAGTTCCCAGAGCATTTTGCCCCACGTTTGTTCGTCAGGACATTCCACCACTTTCAGTTCGGGCACGGGTTCACGCATCAGGTCGCTGGCCTGAGCACTCTCTCGGTGCGGCTCGAAGGTAAGCACGAGTGCCTCGGTCGGGTTGCGGTCGGCATTTCGCGGGGCCAGAACTTTGCGGACCGGGCTGGGAGTCTCCGTCAACACCGGGAAAGCCGGGTCGCGATCCGCCAGGGCCTTGAGACGACGGACGAGAAAATCCACGCCGAAACCGGCTTCTTTATCTTTGCGCGGTTCGAAGTAGATCGTTCGCTCGATGTCGAGATCGCGGTCGAGCTTCTTGCGCTTGATGACCTCGTAAATCTGCCGACAAACCAGAATGTCTTCACCAGGGATTCGTCCGCCGGCAAAGTGATTGATCGGGTAAGCCGCGGCCAATGCGTAATTGTCTGTCACGATCTTGTCGGCCACCTGCTGAAAGCGAATGATTTCGCGATTCTCCGTCAGAAATGCCAAGTCGAAAACGTCTTCGGATCGAATCCGGTACGCATTGCGGAAGAGTTGATTCCCGAAGTTGTCAAAGGAATCTTCATCCTTCGGCAGGGCGCCGGCGATGGCTCGCTCGTTCGGCAGTACGTGCGGCGTAATCACAATGATGACTTCACGCTTGCCGTGGTCTGTGGCGCGCGTCCTGAAAAGGCCGCCGATCAGCGGGATGTCGCCCAGCACAGGGACTTTTCGGGCGGCTTCCTTGTCGTCTGCGGCAATCAGACCGCCAATGATGAAGGGCGTATTGTTGGCGATTCGAGCGTATGTCTGGACCCGCCGCACGGAAATGCGGGGCGAAGTGGCCACCACGTTGCCGTTGAAATCCTTGACGATTTCTTCCTCCCCGGGGATTTCCGCCGTGACCGCGGCAGCGATCTGCATGCCGATTTCCGTGCCGAAGACGTTCACTCGGGGACGGACCGTGAGTTCGATTCCGGCGGTCTCTTTCTTGAAGCTCACTTGGCTCACGTTGCCGTTCGCCAGAAAGCGGCTCTCGGCCACCGGAATCTCTTCGGAGACGTTGATGTAGGCCATGCGATTGTCCAGGGTGAGGACGCTGGGACGGGAAAGTACTTTGGCCTTCTTCGCAATGATCAGAGCGCGCAACTGGACCTCGAAGTGTTTGAAAACATCCGAGAAAGTCGCGTCCAACGTGGCGTTGGCAATGGCATTGCCGTCCGGGAGCACGACGTTGCCGACCCGGAGTGTGCCGGTTGTGTGCTCTTTCAGCCAGTTCGCATCCGACTTCAGGGTCGAGCGGTCCAGGTCCCATTGGACCCCGAGGTCCGCCAGGGCGCCCGAGGAGATCTCAAGCACCATGGCCTCGATCATGATTTGACGGGCGGGGACGTCGATCGTTTCCCGGATCCGCTCCTGCACAGCCCCGAACTGCTCGGGACGGTTGCGGTCGAAAAAGACCACCAGTTCATGGATCGGGTCCGTCTCGGTAAGAGGGAACTTCTGATTCTTGGCGTTGGGGAGGTCGTAATTCTTGGTGGAGGGGGACTCGATGATGTACGGCAACCGCTTCGGATCGACGGGCTTTCCTGCCTCGCCGGTGGCATAGCCGAACGTCTGAAGCATCAGCAGACATCGTTTTGGGTCAGTGTAACTCAGGGAGATCTTGCGGGCCACGATGTTCTCGATACTCGGCAGCGGGGGTGCCGCCGGTGTCTGAACCGAGGCTGTCAGCGAGACGACAAACAATACGAGTACCGTCATGCTCCTTGTTTTAGAACACTGCGGCACGCGACCGGCACGGGCTGAAAAGCGGGTACCTGCTCCATTCTCCATAGTCTCTCCTCTCCCGTTCGGCTGTACGTCTGCAGAACCGGCGACGATCCCGGCACGCCGTCATCATCGGGCCCCGATCATCCTGCTCAATCCCCGAACACACTCTTGAAGAACGTCTTGATCCCGGCGACGATCCTCTGTGTGCCTGTCTGACTCGGAACGTCCTCCGGCGGCACATCAAGGGCCGCCAAGGCCCGGTCGGTCTGTGCCGCCCGGCTTGCGAGAATGCTGCCGATTGCGTCGGCCAGCTCGGGACGCGCCTCGAGGAGTGGGGCGAGGTGTTCTTTGCGCACTTCGTACGCCACGAGGTCGGTCGCAGTCCGGACTGTGGCGGAACGCGACGCGCCGGTCAGCAAAGACATTTCTCCGATGAAATCGCCGGGGAGCAATTGCCCGACTTTGACTTCACGGTCATGCTTGCCCGAGTGCACGAACGCCTCGGCGAGTCCTTCGACCACAATGAACATGGACTCACCGCTCTCACCCTGTCGCATCAACGTATCGCCAGCGGCGAACCGGCGTTCGATCAGGGCGCCGGCCAGCTCCCGACGTTCGTCCTCATCCAGGGCATCCAGCCAGGGGACTCGTGAAAGAAGACTGCACCGGTCTTCGACCGGGCCGGTCTCGAGCTGCCGTTTGGGCATGGGCGCAAAATACGCGTCCTGCTTCGGGTACGCGAGTGTGATGCCGGCCTGGTGCAAATGCTTGAGAATGCTGGTGATCACGGTGTGGCGTGCCTTGGACGGCGAGACTTCTCGCGGAACGATCCAATAGCGGACGCGATACTGAACACCCAGCTCGCTGATGCTCGTCACGCGTACTTTGGGAGGCGGCTCGACGAGCGGTCCCTCGGGGGAGCCGGCCACGGCCCGGACCGCGGCGGTCATGACACGCAAGACCCGCTCGGTCGGGACCGAAAAGTCCAGGGCGAAATCGAGTTCGAAACGACTTTGCTCGCCGGGTCGCATGAAGTTGGTGATCACTTTTTGGCCGAGGACGCTGTTGGGGACGACCAGGAGGTTGTTGTCCGTAGTCCGCAGTCGCGTGGTCCGCCAGTTGATCTCTTCGACGCGGCCGATGAGGTTCCCCTCTTCGCCCAGACTCTCGTTGATCATGATCCAATCGCCAAGCTTGTAGGGCTGGTCCAAGTTGACCGCCAAGCCGGTGAAAAGGTCCAGAATCATGTTGCGCAGCGCAAACCCCAGAACGATCCCCACCACTCCGGAGGTGGCCCAAACGCCCACCACCGACTTGTCGAACACGAAGGCCATGACGCCGGTGCCGGCCGTGGCGTACAGAATGAGAGCCGTGGTGTCTTTCAACAGGCGGGGGATCTGCCCCTTCACCGTGCGGGCCACCACGCCGTCCCAAAAGAATACCGACACAAGCCGGTTGAGGAAGAAGGCAGCGGAGAACCAGAGGCCGATCTGGACGGAGTACATGAACACCGTCTTGACCTGGGCAAGAGAGTCGAAGCCGAACTGCCGGAGGAGACCCTCCGTGTTCAGCCCGGAAAGGACGAACACCAGAAGCAGAACAGTTGGCCCAACGAGCCGTTTGAGGGAGTCTTTGTTCATGATGACACTGACTCGGAGACCTCAAAACTCAACTCTGCGGCCACAACGGACGGGGCGTGCCCGTGGTCGAAAACCAGCACGAGCAGCTTTTTCGTCGCCCCCGACATCGGGAGCGAAAAGAAAGACGAAGTTGCTGATTTCAGGTAATGTACTGGCATAACAACGGGTTGCACTGTCTCGACAGGAAAAAAAGCCGCTATTTGAAAACACCCGAGCTGCCTGTCCGGGCTCGGATGTGAGCGAGCGCGATGTGCGCTCTCCTTCGTTTAGAAAACGGACCGTGACCTGCCGGTATTTGGGGCGTTGTACTATTATTCGACAACGTCGCGAGACAGGAGTTCGAGAATGCGAGCGAGACTGGCGGAGTCGGACAGGCGAAAACGAAAAGAAGGGGCGCACCATGCTCGCGCGCGGCCACGCACCCTCTGTTGTTGTTGTGGCCGGGCTCACGCTACTGCGAGTCGGCATCGACCCCCGTGGTGCAACGGATGTGAAGTTCTTCGAGCTGATGTGCGTCGACCGGCGCCGGAGAGCCGGTCATCAGACAGGCGGCCCGAGTGGTTTTTGGGAAGGCAATCACGTCCCGGATGGATTCCGCCCCTGCCAGCAACATGACCAGGCGGTCGAATCCGAGTGCGATTCCGCCGTGAGGCGGGGCGCCCAGTTTCAAGGCGGTCAACAGGTGCCCGAAACGGTCCTCGGACTCCTCGGCCGAAATGCCGAGACGTTCGAACATCCGGGCCTGCATTCCGGGGTCGTGAATTCGGATACTGCCGCCGCCGATTTCGACCCCGTTGAGCACCACGTCGTAAGCCTGGGCACGGACCTTTTCCGGTGTCGAATCGAGGAACGGCACGTCCTCGATTCGGGGACTGGTAAAAGGGTGATGGACTGCCACGTATCGGTTGTTTTCGTCGTCGAATTCAAGCAGGGGAAAATCCACGACCCAGACAAATGCGAATCGGTCGGGAGAAATCAACCCTTGGTCGCGGGCAATGACCCGTCGCAAATGTCCCAAAGCGGCATGGACCACTTTGGGAGTGTCGGCTACGATCAGGATAAGGTCGCCCGGCGCTGCCGCCGTGATGCCAAGGATGTCGCGTTTTTCGTCTTCCGATAAGAATTTGGCTGCTTGGCCGCCCACGCTGCCGTCGGTCTCGACTCGTAGCGAGGCGAGGCCCTTCGCACCGAAGCCGGCCACTTCCCCGGCCCAGGCGTCCAGCGTTCGTCGAGACGCCGTGCTCAGCCCTTGTGGTGAGATTGCCTTGACGCATCCCCCCGTATCCAGGACGCGCCGAAAGACGCGGAAACTACTCTTTTGAAGGGCCCCGCTCAGGTCGGCCAGTTCGAGCCCGAAGCGCACATCCGGTTTGTCCGAGCCGTACCGGTTCATCGCCTCGGTATACGATAATCTGGGAAACGGCGTCGGTACCTCGACATCGAGGATTTCCCGAGCGATATGGGCCAGCATCCGTTCGCTGACCGACAGGACGTCCGCCTGATCGACGAACGACATTTCGATGTCCACCTGGGTGAATTCGGGCTGTCGGTCTGCCCGGAGGTCCTCGTCGCGAAAACAGCGTGCAATCTGAAAATAGCGCTCGATCCCCGCCACCATGAGGAGCTGTTTGTATTGCTGCGGCGCCTGGGGCAGGGCGTAGAACGCGCCCGGGTGTACTCGGCTGGGAACCAAATAGTCCCGCGCGCCTTCGGGGGTGCTTTTGCTCAGGATCGGGGTCTCGATCTCGACAAATCCCAAAGCGTCCAGGAAATCGCGGACAAGCTTCGCTACCCGGTGGCGCAGGCGCAGGTTCCTCGCAATGGCGGAGCGGCGAATCTCCAGGTACCGGTAGCGCAGCCGAATGTCCTCGGCTACGGTCGTGTCGTCCAGGTGAAACGGCATTGGCGCCGCGCGGTTCAGGACATCAAGCGCTTCGACCACCACCTCGATTTCACCTGTCGCAAGTTGCGGATTAACCATGGTCCCCGGGCGCTGGCGTACCGTGCCCCGCGCCGCGATGACCCACTCGTCGTGCAGGAGCTGGGCCGTATTCACTTGTTCCGCGGCGGTCGCGGCGGGATCCACGACGAGTTGCGTGATTCCTTCCCGGTCACGGAGGTCGATGAAAATCAGACCGCCGAGATCCCGGCGGCGGTGGACCCAACCGTTGAGTACTACCCGGGTCCCCGCGTCCGAACTGCGCAATTCGCCGCAGTGATGAGTTCGTTTCATGGACATTTGTCTCTCTGCTCGTTGTTGGGGCATCGGGGCAAGTGCATTCATCACTTATTGTTACGCGAAGCGGCCGTGGCCACGGCCGCTGTCAGCCACTCGGGAAGTTCCGCCAGGGGACGTTCGGTTTGTTCGGCCGTCCGCATGGCCTTGCAGGTAACGACCTGATCGGCGACTTCTCGTTCCCCCAGAATGAGCGCAAAACGCGCACCGGCTTTGTTGGCGCTACGCATCTGGGCTTTCATGCTCCGGTCGCCGCCGAGTTCGCACAAAACGCGGAGTCCGCATCGGCGGAGTTTTACGCTCAAGGCCAAGCCGACGCGGAGCGCCGCTGCTCCCAGGCAGACCACGTAAGCGTCGATGTCTTCCCGAACCGGGGCCCGGACCTCGAGTGCCTGTCGAACGAGAATGAGACGTTCGAGTCCGGCCGCAAAACCCACACCCTCCACAGGGGCTTTTTGGCCGGGCAGGAAAAGGCGATATCGACCGCCCCCGGCAACGGCGTTTTGGGCGCCGAGGCCGTCGTGAACGACCTCGAACACCGTGTGCTCGTAGTAATCGAGGCCGCGGACGAGGCGCGGCGCCACGGTGTAGTTCGCCCCGCAAGCCTCGAGTACATTCAAAACTTCCCGGAAGAATGCACGGCTTTCCCCGGCGACCAGCCCGAGCATCTCCGGAGCAGCCCCGATAGCTTCTTGGCACTGCGGTTCCTTGCAGTCCAGGATGCGCCATACGTTCGTGCCCGCCCGCCGTCGACAATCCTCGCACATTCCATCGATCCGGGCCTGGAAATACTTCCGATACACCTCGGAGGCGACCCGGCGGTCCTCAGCCGTCCCGCGGGTGTTGAGGAGGACTCGGGCGTCTCGAACCCGTACAGCCTCGAGGTAATGCAGGAGCATCAGAATGCACTCGGCGTCCGCCGCAGGAGACTTCCGCCCGACCGCCTCGACTCCGACCTGATGGAACTGCCGACGGCGTCCGGCTGCGGGGCGTTCGCCGCGAAACATGGGCCCCAGGTAAAAAACACGGCGTTCCTCGCCGGATGAAAGGCCCAGGCCCGCCACGGCCCGCATGACACCCGCCGTGCCCTCCGGGCGCAGCGTCAGACTCCGGCCGCCCCGGTCTTCGAATGTATACATCTCCTTCTGTACGACTTCAGTCTGATCGCCGATGCCGTGCACAAACAGTTCGGTCCGCTCGATGACCGGGGTGCGGAGTTCTTCATAGCCGTAAAGGGGAAATACACGCCGGGCGGCGTCCTCGAGTTCCAACCATTCGTAAACCTCCGGCGGCCAAATATCGGAGGTGCCGGGAAGTGGTTTCAGGGGAGCGCTCATGGGGGTTTGGTTTCCAACATGCTGCGTAGTGGGCGCAAGAGGCGTTGCGGGTGGCTTGGTCAAGTCGTTTGCCGGTGATGGAAGCTCTCGACGGTTTGGAGTCGGATGCGCAGACCGTCGGGAATGTCGCGCTCCGGCCCGGGGCACGGCCTCCCGCCGCTCACGCAAACGCAAAGAATAAGCCGGGACATCCCGGTTGCCCGGTCCGGTCCCGGCCTGTGCGTGCGAAAACTATCGTCGAGAAGGCCCTGCGGTTCAATCAACGATATCGCTGGGCTTGAGGCGACTGACTTTTTCTTTCATCTTCTTGCCGGGCTTGAACTTGACAGTCACCCGCTCGGGGATTTGAACGGTGTTCTGCGGCGCGTTGGGGTTGCGTCCGATGCGGGGCTTCCGAACCGTCAACTGGAATACGCCGAAATTCCTGAATTCGATACTGCGTCCGGCAGCCAATTCATCGGTGAGAGTATCCAAGCACAATTGAACAATCTGCAAGACGTCCTGCTGGCGCACCTTCGTTTTCCGGGCAACCCGCACGGCCAGATCACGTTTTGTCATGGTTTCACTCCTTGCTCTGTGGGGACTTCTCGTTCAAGAAAACTGATACAGCCCTGCCAGGGCCGCCTTCCCGAAGCGATGCTCTTCACGCCCGGTTCGTCATTTGCCGTCCGGACAGCACTCTCGGCTTGGAAACCCGTCCGTCCGATTCCGTCCCCGAATCCGAACCGGACCTTTCGCGGGTGTCTCCCCCACTGAAGAACGCTGTCTATCGTTCAAACGACCGTAACATATTCCCAAAAGAACAGTTGGCCACATAATCGGCGGATTTTTTTGCGGAGTCGGCAGGATCGACCGGGCGCAGGCGCCCCCGTCTCCCCCGCCGACGGGCCCCGCCAACAGCACTGTATGCGCAACTTTCCGGATACGGGAGCGGTCTTACTGATTGCCTCGAAGAATCCGCAGCGCAGATGAACTTGCAGTCGCTGCAACATTCTCCGGACAATTCTGAGAGTCATTGCAACAACGAGTCTGTCGAAGGAGTCGGGGCGTTTCGGTGCGGAGAAACACCGTGGATTTGTGTTCCCGTGTTTCGCGCGGTACCTTATTATTCTGTGTCGGGGCGACCGGCGGTCGTGCGTTCAGTGTGTGTGCGGAGTTCGCAGGCCGCGGTTTCGTCCCGGCGGCGGAACATTGCCCTGATCAATTCACGAACTTTGTCGCGAGAGAGTGCAGCTTATACGATTCCGGTCATTGCGTCGAACGCTGGACACGGCCGTGTTGTGTTGAAACACCGCTTCGATCAATGCGCGGCAGCAATGTTCTGAAGATGGGATGCGGCGTCGCAGCAGATGGCTCATGCATTGTTTAGGGTTTAGGGCAGGTGCGACACCGGAACAAACAACGAGGAACCAAGCCATGAACAGCATAACCCGTGAAATGCGTTGCAGAGCTGTGGTGTTGGGCGCCTTGATGGCGTGTGCGACGTTCGTCTTGGGCGGCTGCCGCACCACCGATGCCATGTACCGAAAGACCGTCTCGGTGGTCGATCCGGACAAGACTATGCTCCAAGGGGGCGTACGCTGGATGAATCCGCAACCGTCGTTGCGTCCGGTAAGCCCGGACAAAATGGTGGTGTACCTGCGGTTCAAAAATACTTCCGGGAGCCCCCTGCCGAACTTGCAGTCGCAAATCAAGAGCGCCTTCGAGGCCGCCGGCTATCGAGTTACGCGCGACCCGAACGAGGCCCAATTCGTGGTGACGGCGGACGCGAGGTACTTCGGCGAGAACCGAAGCAAGGACGCGGGGGGAAGCATGCTGGCCGGCGCCGTCTTCGGCGCGATCCCCGGTGCGATTATCGGGAACAATCTCGGCCGGGGCGGAAATGCCGCAGCAGGTGCGGCCGCGGGTGCAGTCCTTGGTGCGGCGATCGGCAACATTATGGCAAACCGCAACAAAATGATCGAGTACGATCTTGTGGTCGACCTGCGGATCGGCGAACGCGTCCGCGGAGGGGTGAGGACGGTGCGGAAAGCCAGCGAGAGCAGCCGGGTCTCGCACGCGGATGCCGCCGGGGCCGAGGCGGGCCGTGCCAGCGGCGGATCGAGCGAAGAGCAGCGGGCCGAAGTCCGCGAGGATTTTCTCTACCACCAGAATCGACTGGTGGGACACGTTACACGCATGGCTTTGACGCCGGAGGAGGCCGTGCCGTTCCTTGAAAAGCGGATTGTCGCCGCTGTTGGTAGTATTCTTCCCTGAGGGCTCGCCCCACAGCGGGCAAGAACAGTCAATGGCTGTGTCGTGGCTCCCTGGTACGCTCAGGATCGCTCGGATGTCGCCCGTTTGTCGTGCCCCTTCTGCTGCCGTCCGTCCCACGGATGTGCCGAACGCCAGCCCGACATGGTCCCTTGACGGGGGACGCGGGGACCGAGGGAGCCGCTGCCGGCCCTGGGCCCCGACGACTGCCGGATCGTCCCAATTCGGCTCGATGCGATCTTCGCCGTAATGCACCCGCCACGTCGTTCCCATGGTGGGTGCGGATGGGCCCCGGCCGCGATGTCGATTGTGTCGCCGTGGCGGTGCGGACGGGCCCCGGCCGCGATGCCTTGCCTGTAGAGCAGGCAGGCCCCCTGGGAGCGCCGTCGGTTACGACGGCGCATGCGTTCCCGCCGTACAAAGAAAGCGTGCCGCCCCGTGCACGCCGCCGCGCGTGAGGCTGAGGGCGGTTCGGGACGGAAAGCCCCTCGCCCGACGGCGGTCCCGAAAGTGCTCCAGCGAACCTCGTGCCGGCGTACGGTACCCGCACCGGCACAGCCGGTGGCGCCGCTTCCTTGTTACCCCGAGCACTCGTAAGACACCGGGAAGCACGGGGAGCCGTCCGTCGTTCCGTCAGACGACAGTCGGGCAATGCCGCTCCTCCGCCGAAGTCACCCAAAAAAGCCCGTCCGTCCCAAAACATCCCGAACCATCAGAATACCAGCTCGTTCCGGGGTAGGGTCGAGATGGTCAACGGCTGCGGTCTGAGGTCGCCATCCAACAGCATTATCGGACTCGATGTACACGCACAAATGGACCGGTGACGCGATACTCGCGTATCTGCCCCCCCCCCCTTTTACGGCCGGGCTGTATCTCGAACCCACGCAGAGGGAAGGAGTGTCTCAGGTCCGGTGGGATGTTTATCCGGCATCATTGTTCTCCATCGTCGACAATGACTTCTCTTGTTCTTCCCTTGATGTCCTCCAGAAGAAACGTTGTCAGTCCAAACACGATGAAGCTCGTTCCCATCATTAACGGCAGCCAATACGCCGGGACATGTTCGGCTTTCAGTAAAACCGAAAACCAACAGAACACTCCTCCGGAAAAAATTCCCATGACAATTCCAACCACTTGGTACCAAGCGGGTACGTGCTTCATCTCGGTGCGGTACCTTGCACGCATGTGAGTTCTTGCGACCCAGAGGCTGGCAATGGGATGGACTGCCTGGTACCCCAGCAGCTTGAAGAGAGTGATCTTCGGTAAATCAAATGTGATCTTTCCACGCAGGAGCGCAAGATAGAACGCACAAATCCCCAATGTAAGAATGCAGCGAAGCATTCCTTGAAGGCTTGTTGCATCACGAATCCATCCGTGGATGTCGCGGGCATTCAGAAGGTAAGTCGTCAGATCGCGAAGCAGTTTGCCTTGTCCGTACATGAACACCGCGAGAAAGATGAGGCCGGCCCCAACTTCGAACAAGTTCCCCGGAAGATCGTAGAGGCTTTTTGTGGAAGCGAGATGACCGGCCGCAAACGCGAAGAAATAGGCCAACATCAGGCCGTATGCCTGAAGCAATAGAAATGCTCCGATGGCTCCACACCGTGACTCGATGATGTTTTTTGCTGGTCTCATGCCTTGATGGCAAACGGGATGCCCACATGCTGACAGGGCTGAGAACACGCCGCCGGAATGATGATGGACTAACTTGGGTGAATTCCTTCTGTTGCCACAAGACGAACAGAGACCAAATCGACTGACGGACAATACAACGTGCGGGCCTGCAATTCCATGCCGATGCGTGAACGAGGGAACTTCGGTCAAGCCTGCCAAATCGATCCCTGGTGCTGCTGATCGTTCCTCGGAATCAATCTATGCGTTTGCCGGTGATTCCTTCCACGGTAACGGCGATCACCGCGGCTCGGGCAACCATGTCGTCCGAAAAAGTCCACGCCGTGTTCGAGTAAAGCCGTTACGTCGCATTTCCGCGGGTCAGGGGCTGAGAGTGTCCGCATTGAGTTTCTGCGCTCCAGACCTCAGTAGATTGAGCTTGGAGGTCTGTAAAGTTGAATTCCCTTTTTTGGACGGACTCCCGGGAATGGGTGTGGGCGACTGCGTTACAGTTTCGCGCGAATTTGAGCTTGGAAGCGTCATCTTCTGT
>JAADHN010000096.1:21207-38703 GCA_013151865.1 Kiritimatiellota bacterium | reverse complement strand
GTAACCTTCGTCAGTCTCACCCCGAACGTGGCAACCGTAAACGGCAGCACCGTCACCGTCGTCGGCGCCGGCCAGGCCAGGATCCGGGCCGCGCAGGACGGCAACGCCCGATATGCCCCGGCCTCGAATGTGAACCGCACGTTCACCGTCGCCAAAGTGACGCTTACCGCGATGGCGGACAATCAGGTTCGCCGTTACGGCGAACCCAACCCGACGTTGACCATGACGTACCTGGGTTTCGTGGGATTGGACGACGCAACCGTGCTGGACACACCGCCCAGCAGCACCACGACGGCCACGCAGACCAGTCCCCCCGGAAAGTATCCGATCCATCCGGCGGGGGGCCACGACAACAGCTACGACTTCCGTTATGTCCGCGGTGAACTGATCGTCGAAGACGTCATCCAGCTCTTTTTGCGGCGCAGGTCATGGAACCTGCTGGCCCTCCCGTTCCGACCAGCCGGCGACACGTCTCCCGCCCGGGTCCTTGTCGACGCCGAAGGCCAGCCTCTCTTTGTCGGTAGAGTCTATGCCTGGGACAAGAATCGACAGAGTTTCATTGTAGCACCAGGGGAGTTGGCGCCATGCACCGGGTTCTGGACGCACGGGGCCAATGGAGGTACGACCAAAGTGCTGCACGGACCGGTCGAGCCCAATGTCATCTCCGTGGCCCCCGGCTGGAATATCGTCGGAGTCGCGGCCGACACTCCGCTCGCCGACGTACTCGACGCGTCGCCGGACGTGGCCACATTGGTCTGGTGGTGGGATGCCGCGAGCAAGCGGTACGAGGCCGTGCCTGGAGGCGGTGTGCTCGAGCGAGGCCGAGGGTACTGGCTTTTTTTCCTCGGCACAGAGGAGGCAATGCTCCAGCCCTGACCCCGAACAGCCTCCCCAAAAGACGACGCTCCGCCTCCATTCGGCCCACGAACCCCGTGCCCTCCTCTTGGGGGGGGCTACACACCGCGTGGCGGGCTACGGCTGCTGTACAGGCACCAGGGACAAGGCCAGGATCCTGCCGTCGGTCGTGGCCGTCACAGCAACGTCGGCGCCGGCGGCTGACCGAGCCGTGATCATGGCGGTTACGGACGTGCCAAGCCCGATTTCTCCCAAGAACCGACCTTGCGCATCCACGGCCCCGACAACCCCGTCCTGACCGGCGAACACGAACCGCAGTTCGGGCTTGTGCAGTGCGCACAGCGCCGTAACCGGAGCGCCGGTGTCCAGCCGCCAGAGCCGTTTCCCGCTCCCGTCCACGGCCACCACATCGAAACCGAGACTCGCCGCCACCACTTCGTCGCGGCCGTCTCCGTCCAAGTCCATGCAGAGTACGGCGCTGACTTCGTCGCCGGTATTGTAGAGCCACAGCAGTTTGCCGTTGTCGTCCAAAGCGTGCAGATTACCGTCGGCCCCGCCGACCACCACCTCCTGCTTCCCGTCACCGTCGAGGTCTCCCGCGGCGACCACGTTCGCTTTCGGACCGGTACGAGTCGAGTAGCTCCAGAGCTTCTTGCCGTCCGTGGAACGCACCGCGGGCCACCAGTAGTACTCGGTCCCGCAAAAGACCTCCTGGATACCGTCGCCGTTCAGGTCCGGAGTGGCGCCGGCGGTCGAACGGTGAACGCTTTCGCAATGCCAGAGCAGCTTGCCGGCGGCATCGAAGGCGGTGTACCGCCAATTGTCCGCACCGGCCACGACAATGCGACGTCCGGCGTTATCGACGGTGGGCGTGAGCAGGACTCGGACCACCGGTATGCTCTTGTATCGCTCCGGCCGGGCCTGCCACAACTCGCGCCCCGCTCGGTCGTAGCAATGGACCACGGCGTCTGCGCCCCCCGCCATGAATTCAGGACTGCCGTCGCCATCGAGGTCCGCGGCCGCCACGGCGTAAACGGTTTTGGGCAGTTTCTGCTGCCAGGCGGTCGTCCCGTCCGGACGGAGCAGGACGGTCCGGCCGTCCCTGCCGCCGGCGAAAACATGGTCCGCGCCATTGCCCAGGCGGGCTGCGGCCAAGGCCTGGAGCGGGAACACCGGCAGGCTCGACTGTCCCGGAACAGGTCTCAGGCGTTTTCCCCGACCCCAAATCTCCAGCTCGGCAATGTAGACGCCGGCGCCGGGACGCGGCGTGATCCGCAGTCGTACTATTTTGGCCGGCTTGCCGTCACCGACGATTTCGTACTTTTCCGGGCCGTAACCGGGCTTGCCCCAGTCGCCGTGAGCGGCCGTATCCACGAGGCGCCCCAATTTCCGAAGGGCGCGTCCGGAGCCGTCGATACCGACTTCGGCTTCGAGGGTAGCGAGTTGAAACTTCCGCAGCTTGCTCGAACGCTCGGCGTACCAGTGCCAAAGCACAATCCGGTCGACGGCCACCGGGTCCGGAAATGAAACGGTCAGGGTGACGGTCTGCTCCGGGTCCCATTGCGTGGAACCACCGGAAGTGCGGCGGTCGCCGTCGCATAGGGCCCGGATCGAGTTGGGGGTATCACCGAAGACGTTTGTTGGACGCGGGGGCGGATCCACCCGGATCGAAGCGCCCGCGTCCACGGCCTCGGGACGCTTGCGATTGCCGGTGAGCAAGTAGATCGGCTGCGGTGTCCGCCAAGTCCAAAGTGGCTTGAACCGGCTGCTGCCCAGCGGCTTCGGCCGCTGCGGAGGCAGTCGTCGGGCCGGACGAGCACCGGCAGCAATTCGGGCTGCCGCATCCCCGAGCATGGCAGCGGGCGAGTCGATGACACTCAGCGTATGCCGGCCCGGATCGAGTTCAAAGACGATTTCCCCCCGGCGCGGGTCGTTTCGGCCCGGACGCCCGTCCACCAGCACCCCCGGATCTGTGTCGCCTCCGAAACGCAGCCGGGTGCGAACCTCGCAGGACAAGACACCGGCGTCGCCTGGGGTCGGCAGATCGAAGTCCACCGGTGCACTGGCGGCGACATGAAAATCCGCAATCCGCAATTCAGTGATCCCCACACCAGCCACGCGATCCTCGGTCAGCCACAGCGCCGTCCCCCGGAAGGCAAGCAGACCGTCGCTGTCGGCGGTTTCGTCGCCGGGACCCGCATCGTCGTCGCCCCATGCAGTGGACAAACCGAGGACGGCCGGCCCGGCAAGACCGTCGATCACGAAGATCCCCGAGGTCTCCGTCCGACGAACGGCAAAACCCGGGTTCGTGAGCGGAGAAGCGGAGAGTAGGTTGGCGGCCCGGGCACTCGAACCGCCCTCGAGGCGGGCCCGGACGATCTCCGTGAAATCCCGCACCATCGGCTCGGCGAACGGATACCCCTTCCAATTGGCGCCGAGTTCCGGATTGTCTTCCAAATCCATGGCACTGTCCGTGGCGGCCTGGATGCGGAAACACACCCCTTCCTGCTCAAGTTCGAGCCCATTCAAGAGAAGCCGCGCCCGACCCACCCCGTGCCAACGAACCTGGAACGTGTAATCGGCTTCCTCCAAGGCGCGAAAATCGTCCGCCACAAAAAAAAGCCCGGCCGACTTGACCCAAAAGATGCTGCGTCGCCAGTCGACGCCGGCATACCTGCGGAGGACGGTCTGGGAGAGCCCAACCCCCGGCAGATCGGTACAACGGACCAACTCGCAGTACGGGGGCGGCGTCTGCCCCTGGCCGTTCCGAAAGACCAGAACGCCGTTGTGGAACTTGGGTTGAGACTTGTAGTAGTCGTTGTCCGCCAACCAAATTCGCCCAAGGGCCGTGATGCGGCTAATCGTGTTTCCGTCGTAGTGTTTGTGCCCGCCGTTGTTGAGGCCGTCCAGCAGGAGGTACGGGTCGCTCAGATCAAACCCATTTCGCATGAGGACCTTATCGACACACTGCTCGAGCGGGGGGGCGTTCTTATCTGGAAATGTCTTGTAGTAAAGCGGCTCCAGGGGCCAGGCCCGGGCCCCGAGCAGACGTTCCGGCAGGCTGGACGGAATAGCCCGCGCATATTCTTTCAACCGACGGACCCCCGTCACTTCGGCTTTTTTGTCCAGAGCCCACTGGTATTCGGCGGCGTTACGACGTTGGACCGCCGTGCCGAACACATCGTAGTACCAGGCGGCTTTCCGCAGGACCGGAAGCTCGCTGAACCAACATTTGAACGACCCTGTGTCGCCGTAGGGGGTCTGGTAACCGAAATTGTCCATGGTGAGAATGGCGTAATCCGCAACCAGGGCCGCGTTTCCGTTTCTGAAAAAAGTATCGTCCCGGGCGGCCAGAGCATACTCGATCATGTGGCCGAGAGTGAGCCATTGATACCCGTTGCAGTCTTCCTGGGGTTTGAAGGCCAGGGCCTGGATCTCGAAACAGGTTTGGGCACGTTCGAGCCAGACCCGACCTTCGAGCGCACTCGGGTAGAAAGCGGCCGCGTATCGACCGGCATACCAACACCCCAGGGCGGGAAACGTCTTGTGATTATGTCGGACACGGGGGGGCTCCCTCGAACCGCGCGCCTTGGGCGCCACCGCCTCGGTGATCCACCGGGCCAGGATACGCGTCGCTCTGAGCCGGTCGGCATCGTCGAGCGTCGGACTCTCCTCGACATTGTCCCAGCCGGGGAACACCCGATACGCCGTGAAATCGCTGTCCATTCCCCAGGGGCCGCCGTAAGTTTTCGGGTCGCCGTCCCGAAACTCGGCCGCCAGGAAGAGCAGTTCGACGAAGGCCCGGGCGTATTCCTCAAAGCCGGTCTGCAGGTAGCGCTCCCCCATTGTGGCAATGGTGCCGAAAACACCCGTGTGTCGACCACGTTCGAGATTTCGGCGCCCGGCGGCCACTTGTTGCGCCACATAGTTTTTCGCCGGGCGCTGCGTCATCCACTTGTACTGTTGGACAAGACTCTTGCCGGGGACGAACCGGAACGTCCGGGGCACTACGAAAGGGGCTTTCCGAGGGAGCAGTTTGACAAACTCGTCCGCCGCCGCATCGAGTTCGACGGGGCCGGCCCCGCCGAGCAGGATTACGTTCCGCCCCGTCCCCCAGGGGTCGTGAATGGTCCGGACCACGTACCCGCCCCGGCCGGGATAAAAGGCGTCTGCAACTGTGTATCCCAGGGAATAGAGCCGGGCCGCGAGACCGTTGCTGTTCAGATCCCCAAGTACGATTGCATGGGTGGTCGGGACCGCAGGACGCCATTCCAGGGGAGCAATCCGAATCGGCAATCGCACTCCGGTACGCTCGACAACGGCCGCGACCAGTTTCGCGGCAACGGCGGCGTAGGTCGGCCCCGGCGGTACGAAAAGCGTGGAGGCAGCCCTCCCATCCTCGACCAAAGGCGTGTCGAGCACCAACCGTTTCGGGTCCGACAACTCCACCAGGCTGGTGAGTGGCGTCGGGTCGAAAGCGATCTCCGCGATGTCGGCCGCCAGGATTCTGCCGGACTCGCCCGACGGTGCGCCGACGATGATCTCAACGGCAGTCACGGCCGCCGGATCGGTCTTTACCACGGACCGCTCATACGTGAAGCCGCTGCTCATGTAAGCCGGATGCAATGTAAACGTGCGCGGTTTCGCGTCCTTGAAAGGTCTCCGCCAATTCACCCAACTGCCGCAGCGGTTTCCGTTCGAGTCGTAAAAACGCACATAGAGCGCCCGGGTGGTTTCGGGCTCGGGACTGGCGACAGTCACCAAAAGGCGACGATTGCGCAGGTCGGTCGTCGGAATGGGAAAACGCGCGCCCAGGTACACATTGCCTTTTCCGGCAGTCACCCGGCCGCGGATGCGGATCGCCTTGCGCCCGGCCGTCGAAACCGCGCGCAACTCCTTTTCTTCCACACCGCCGCCCCACGTGAGGCGGACACCGCCGGCGTCCACGCACGAATTCAGTACCGTTACGCTGGCGGTCGAATGCAACGACGTCGCCGAAAACAAGAATCCGCACAGCAGTGCCGAAATTCGACGGGGCGAACTCCGCAGCTCAAAGGAAACACGGGACATGAAAGGCCTCCCGGCACCGACACGAGAAGAGTTCCTGAAAGCCGCACGGATTCCACCCACCCCGTTCGTTCGCCTCCGGCCGTGAATTCGGCTTTCCATTTGAAGAATCGGGCCGTAATGTACCGGCGCCCCGGACGTTTGCGAGATGGCGGACCGGGGGTCGTCCATCCCCCCTCCCCCGGCGGGCGGCCCCGTCGGCGAGGCGTTTCCCGTTATCCGGCTCGGAGAGACACGCTCACCGTCCGGGTGTGTCGATTGCGGCCCCCGGGCGTGGTGGGCAATTTCGCTGAACGGGAGGGCCGTGTTTTCCCCCGGCCTTGAACCACCAAGCAGCACGCCCGGCAAACGAGTTCAAGATGATTACCAACGTGGCACAGATCGGAGCTTCCGCTCGGCGGCAGCGTCCTCCGTTGGCCCATGAATGGTCCGAAGGTTTTGGAGGGGCAAACGCCGACCGGGGATTGCCAACAGCCGCGGCGCGCCTCTGCATGTTGCTTTCCGGCATGTTGCTCTGGGGTCTGTACGCCCTCCCGACCTGGGCCGATGTTCCTCGCGCTGAAACAACGGCCTTCGTGCGGGCCGCGTTCGAATCTGCGGCTTGGCAATGCAACGGCCGCCGGGGAAAAGTCGCCGCCCTGTACGGCGTCACGAGCAAAGAATTGCCCGGCCGTTTGGCCAGTCTGTCCGCACCGGCCCGCGCCATGGTCATCCAGACCGGCTATGCCGTGCTCGGACTCGAGCGCGCCTCCCACCCCCCGGGCCTGCCGGCGGCCCTGGCGCGGCTCGTCACCCGCCTACCCGGGCCATTGTGCTTCCTCCCCGGCGTCCACGCGGTCGAATTCATCCCGGCGCCCGAAACCGCGCCTTCGCCCCCGCCGGGGACCTTGCCCCTCGCCGGCGACCGTGTCCGGGTGGGCATTGATGCGACCGATCCGGTCGAGCGCACGTTTCGGGCCCTCGTTTTCGGGTTGGCGCTGGCCTTGGACCGGGAAACGGGGGCCTCGCGCCGCAGGCGCTTCCGGGCCATTCATGGCTGGCGGCGAACCTGGTTCGGTCTGGGCCCGGTCCGCCCACGGGACCTGGCCTTGCGCCGAAACTGGAAGGAAACCGAGCGCCCACGACTCCCCGCGCCCGGGAGTCTAGGCCCCGAATCCGTCTTTGCCGCCGCAGTGGCGGAGTTCTACGCGCCGGACGGACGATTGACATGGAGCCCGTTGCTGGGGTTGTACCTGCGGGAAACGCTCAACAAAGGGCGCTTCGCCGACAAGACTTCCCCGGATGAATTGCTCTTTCAGGATCGCTTTTTCGCGCTCGCTTGGGAAGACGCGCTGGGTTTTCGCCGCCGCCGGGCCGTCCGCTTCCGCGCGGCCCCGAATGCAACGACCGCGACCGATTTCGACGAACTGACGGCGCTCTACCCCCCCGCCGGTGTCGCTTTGGCCGGCCGCGGTCGTGCGGTCGAGAGTTCTTGCGGACACGCCATGCTTCTGCTCCGACCGCAAGAGACGCCCGAGACGAATGCTGCGCTGCTGTTGCCGGGCTTGGCGGTCACGCCCGCCGCCCGCGTTCTCGGGCCGCGCTCGATGCGCCGCGGGTTCTGGGGCGGCTATCCCAGCTATTACCTGGTGCGGGAATCGGACGCCGAAATCCAGACGTATCAGCTCGAAGAACGTGAAGTCCGTATTTATTCGTTCAGCGCCGCCGTGACCCCTGCCGAACGCCGCCGACTGGTGCAGGCCGTGTTGGTCTACGTCCCGCGCTACCAGGGAGATTACCGTTTCCTGACCGAAAACTGCGCCACACTCATGGCCGACCTGTTCGCCACGGCACTCGAGCCTGCGCGCGCGCCGCCCGGGGCACTCCTCGAACGCCGAACCCCGCGCGGCCTGGTGAAATGGTTGCTGAGCACGGGACTCCTCGAACAGGCGCCGGAGGCGGTCTTTCCGCCGAAAAGCCGGTTGCTGGCCGAACGACTGGCTGCCCTGCCGGTCGAGGACAAGCAACGACGCCGATTCGAGGCGTACCTCGCGCACCGGCGCCGGACGGCAATCACCGCGGCCCTCGAACAGCATGATGCGGACCGCCCGTTATTCGACCTGACCGGAAAACTGCGTCGGCTCTGTGAAGATGCGGTCCGGGACAGGCGCCGGTCCGAGTCCGTGGACATGTACTGCCTGGCCCTGCAGAAAGACCTCGACATCCTGATCAAACGACATGTCGACGCGGTTTTCTATCAATGGCTGGCGGGACGTGTGCAACAAGAATCCGATGCGGAACGGCGAAAAAACGCCGAAAACCTCTCGGAGGTCGAACGCGCCGTGGCCCTCCAGCAGCGCTATGACGAGCGCGCCGCCGAATTCATGCGTTTTGCCGCCCGCCGGACGGCGGCGTTCGGCACAAGGCGCGAAGCGACGGAAAAACCAACACCGGTCTACGCCGATGCCGTGCGCCGAACCCTCGAACGAAATCGGGCATTCCGGGCCGCGCGCATCCCGCTGGCGGAAAGGTTCTTCGGCGGCGAGTTCGGTCCCCGACGATCCCTGCACCTGAAACTGGTCGCGGCCACCGCCGAATTGCAGGCCGGCTACTGACCGAGACGCCGCAAAGCGCCCGAATCGAGGACGCGCGCCTCCAGAACACGGGCCCCGGCGAAAGCCTTGCCGGCCTTCAGTTCTCCGCCGCGCGGATCCGGTATCCCATCGCCGGTATGGATTCGTTCTCCGACAGAGGGTAAGGTTTGTCGCGGAAGTTAACGACGACGCGGCGGCCCGAAGCGAAAACGGATTCCTGCACCAATCGGTCCGGCGTCAGAAAACGGTGACTTTTCAATTCTTCGAAACCGATCTGTTCATGCCAGCCGCAAACTTCGCGGTACGTCCGCATGTAGCGCTCATGGAAGGGGGCGTACGATTCGTCGAAGATGTAGGGGCCGTCGTCCGTGCTGAACGTCACGATCGGCGCGACACCGTAGAGAATGCACAGGAGATCGTTCAACCGCCACAGGTTCGGGTCCCGGCTGTGGTGATCGTTCCAGCGGCGAGTGCAAAAGACCGAGTCGTGATAGACGAGTTGGAAAAGCGGAATCCGGTTGGCGGCGCCGTAGTTGTATCCAACCATGTATTTCGAGTATCCCGGCAGGTCCTTGGCGTACAATCCGCTCTGAAAGCTTCCCTTCTTGGAAATCTTGTACTTCCCTCCCTGGTAGGCGATCAGCGTTTCGATGCCCGTAAAGTAATCGCAATGCGGCGCCGCCCACCAGGCCCCGCGTTCCGAACCGACGACAAGACCGGCGCCGGTGACGCTGTCGAGTGCACGGTTCAGGGCTGCGGGGGCCTCGGTTTTCTTCATCGGGTGGTCCGGATTGTAACAGGCGCGCACCGATCCGCCGGCTGTGGTGGTATCGGTAAAAAAAGCGGTAAAGCCGTACGCCGCCTCCCGGCGTGCGACGGGCCCGAGGACGTTCGCAAGGACTCGGGGACAGTAATAGCCATGCCGGCCCCACGCACTCGGGCGCCAGATGAACCCGTCCGGGCTTTCCTGGATGCAAAGTGTCCGGGCTTTCGCCAGGTTCGGAATCGGCTTTCCCCTTCGGTATGTGTAGACCCAACTGTACAAGTGATACGTGCCGAGCAGATATCCAAGCGCCTTCCCGCGGCGGATAGCCTCGGGAGTGTAGACATCGGCCGGGACCGGATTCGTATTCTGGAACACCTCGAGCAGCAGCCTTTTGTACCCTTTGTCATACAAAGACTGAATCTGATCGGCCGTGATCGGCCCGGTGGGGTTTCTCTTCAAGTTGTGGAACACGTACATGTCCATCGCGCCCCTGAGCTTGCGCACCTCCGGGTTTCGGCGCGCCTTTTCCGCCAGAGTGACGAACCGCCCTGCGGCGATCATCCGGCGGCGAAAGTACTTGGCCATTGCCACGTAGCCGCCGTGCTCGAAAAAGCGGTAGGTCAGTTTGCGCGTGTAACCGAAATCCTGCTTTGCGGTCAGCCTCCACAGACAGACGGGCAGACTCCGCTCGCCGTCGGGCGTGTCGCTCACGGCCAACTGATACCCGGCGTGGTAGGGCGTCTCGACGAGCGTCATCACACCGGCTTCGAGGTCGGTGACCCCCCACCAGGGCATGCTGAGCTTTTCGCAGCGTTTCTGGAGAAAACGGACATGGTCTGTTTCGAAATCCGTGACCGCCGTTTCGTAGAGACACCCCTCGTCCTCCGGCACCGCGAGGTAGCGCGCCGCGGAGGAGTACAGCCCCGCCGGGTAGCCCAGTTTCCTCGGGTGTTCGAATCCCTTCGGGCCTTCCCCCAGGGGACGCTGCGGGGACGCCGCCGCGATTTCGACCGACACGGTCCGCTCATCCGCCAGCGCCCACACAATCGTGAGCGGCACAAACCATTCCGCAGTGAGAACGATCCGGTCCCGGCCGGAATCGACGGCGGTGATGCGGAACGCGGGGTCCGCGGCAGGGACGGACGGCATCGGACCGCCCAGTCGGGGACCGCCGCGCGGCCATCCCGCAAATCGCTTCGGCAGGCTCTCGGTCCAGACAAGACCACTTGCCTTGTCCTCGATGGTGATCCGTCCCGCCGCGTCACACCGGAGCCTGAGTCCATCGTTTTCGGGAAACGACCCGGCACCGTCAGCCCAGGCAGGGAACCAAGAACAGGTCTGCAAAAAGAGAACGGCGATTGTATTCACGAGTGTTTTCATGCCTGTGTGGGTCCCCTTTTCTTGCTCTACGTTCGACGGACATTGTTCTTGTCGAGCCCACCAGTTTCAAAAAAGTTAGCGCCGGATGATTGAAGATGCGAGCAAGCGCGACGGGGGGCCCCATGGACGCGCAGCGGCGGGGCACGCATACCACAGGCCGCCCGTCGGGGACCTGAGCGGGGCGCGCCACGCATTGGAAGGCCAGCAACTTCCGCCAAAGAAGAAAGACAGAGAAGAGAAGCGGTTCGGTGTCCGTCTCCGCGAGTGCCCGATGGTTTCTATGCACGCCGTGCAAGAACGCATGTCCGGCCCGTTCCATCGACTTTTTTCGTACCAGTTGCAGGTTCGGCAGTCGGTTCCGGGAGACGCCCCCAGGAAAAAAATCTCATTCCCGGCTTGACACACCGCCCCAAAGAGGTATTGTAGTACCGTTTTACTGATTAGCGCAGCGAGGTGCTTGACATGGCCGGACTTGTCCGATTCTCAGAAGCGACGTCCATCGCCCTGCATTGCGCCGCCGCCATGGCGCAGCAACCCGGGAAGACAGTCAATGCGCGACAACTCGCCGACGTGTTCCAGGTGTCCAGCGCACATCTGGCCAAAGTCATGCAGCGACTGACACGGGCCGGGATCGCCGTTTCCAGTCGCGGACCGCGGGGAGGGTTCCAACTGGCGTGCCCGCCGGAGACCGTTTCGCTCCTGGACGTGTACGAGGCGGTCGAGGGCCGCCTGGAACCGGTGAATTGCCTGTTCAGCCGCCCGGTGTGCACCGGCGACTGCTGTTTGTTCGGCAGCACACTGGAATCCGCAGTCGCCGAGCTGCACCGGCGACTGCGCAACACCAAGCTGTCCGATTTGCGGGGGGCGCTCGACATCGCCCCGGAGTCCGCCGCAACGTCCGCTCCTCCGGAAACGACCGTTCCGGAAAACCCAACTCGCGCAGCGTCAAACCACGGAGTACATTCGACATGAAACGCACCATCATTCGGATCGATGAAGAAAAGTGCGACGGTTGCGGTTTGTGCATCTCGGCCTGCCCCGAAGGCGCCTTGCAGCTCGTCGACGGGAAAGCCCGCCTGGTGAGCGAGTCGTACTGTGACGGTCTGGGGGCCTGCATCGGCGAATGCCCGCAGGACGCCATCACCTTCGAGGAACGGGAGGCCGAGGCATTTGACGAGGCATCGGTCAAGGCCCACATGCAAGCCGCACACGGGCCGCCGCCGACCGGTTGTCCGGGCGTGCGCGCTTTCGGCTTTGCCGGGCCCCCGCCCCAACCCGGACCGAGCCCGGAGGCTCGACCCGGGGCTTCGTCGCCCCCTTCGGAACTCGCCCAGTGGCCCGTTCAGATGCGGCTCGTGCCGGTCACTGCCCCGTACTGGGCCGGGGCCGACCTCCTGATTGCCGCGGACTGCGTCCCGGTCGCCTGCGCCGGCTTTCATGCCGAATTACTGCGGGGTCGCAAGCTCATCATTTTCTGCCCGAAGCTGGACGACACGCGCGATTACATCGAAAAGCTCGCCGCGATCCTGCGCGAGAACTCGGTGCGGAGCGTGACCGTGGCCTACATGGAAGTCCCGTGCTGCGGCGGGACCGTTCGGATTGCACGGCAGGCTTTGGACTTATCGGGCAAAACGTTGCCGGTGCGTACGGTCAGGGTATCGATTCAGGACGGGGCGCTGGCCTGGGATTGAACGGTGGGGTCCGGACGCGCCTGACGGCGCCCGTCGTGGAACGGGCGCGCCGAATCCCATGCGAACAGAATGACAACAGGTTCGAAACGGAAAGGAGAACGAGAAATGAGTATGTTCTGTTATCAGTGTGAGCAAACGGCCAGGGGCGAGGGTTGCAATGCCTTCGGAGTATGCGGGAAAGATCCGGACACCGCCGCACTGCAGGATCTGTTGGTCCACGCGGCCAAGGGGGTGTCCCAGTACGCCCATCGGGCCCGGAAACTGGGGGCGTCGGAGCGAGCCGTGGACGTGGGCGTCGTCGAAGCCCTGTTCTCCACCGTGACCAACGTGAACTTCGACCCCGAACGCGTCGCCGATGTCATCCGGCGGACTGCCGCCTTGCGCGACAGGGCCAAAGAGATCTACGAGGCGGCGTGCCGCGAATTGGGCAAGGCCCCCGAAGTCCCCGGCGGCCCGGCCGCGTGGGTTCCCGCCGACAGCACGGACGACCTGATCAAACAAGGAGAAGAAATCGGCATCGAAACGCGCCTGAACGCCCTCGGCCCGGACGTCACCGGCCTGCAGGAACTGCTCACCTACGGACTCAAAGGTTCGGCCGCCTACGTCGATCACGCCCAAATCCTCGGGGTCGAGGACGACAGCGTCTACGCCTTCTTCCACGAAGCGCTCGATTTCCTGGCCGGCGATCCCAGTGACGTGGACGCACTGGTCGGAATGTGCCTGCGCTCCGGAGAGGTGAACCTCCGAGTCATGGAGTTGCTGGACGCCGCCAATACGGGCGTTTACGGCAATCCGGAGCCCACTCCGGTCCGCATCACGCCGGTCAAGGGCAAGGCGATCCTTGTCTCGGGGCACGACCTGAAAGACCTCGATGAACTGCTCAAGCAAACCGCAGGCACAGGCATCAACGTCTACACCCACGGCGAAATGCTGCCGTGCCACGGTTATCCGGAACTCAAGAGACACCCGCACCTGGTCGGAAACTATGGCGGCGCCTGGCAGGACCAGCGCAAGGAATTCGATGCGTTCCCCGGTCCCATTCTCATGACCACCAACTGCATCCAGAAACCGAAGGAGAGCTATAAGGACCGCATCTTCACCTGCGGCTTGGTGGCTTGGCCGGGAGTGGCCCACATTTCGGACCGCAATTTCAAGCCCGTCATCGACGCGGCCCTGGCCGCAGACGGCTTCCCCGAAACCGTGACGCCGGAAAAGACCATCCTGGTCGGATTCGGACACGCGGCCGTCCTCGGCGTGGCCGACAAAGTCATTGAGGCGGTCAAGGCCGGCAAGCTCCGGCATTTCTTCTTGGTGGGCGGCTGCGACGGCGCCAAACCCGGTCGCAATTACTACACCGAATTCGCTCAAGCCGTACCCGAGGACTGCGTAATCCTCACTCTGGCCTGTGGAAAATACCGCTTCAACAAGCTCGAATTCGGCGATATCGGCGGCATCCCCCGATTGCTCGATATCGGCCAGTGCAACGACGCCTACTCGGCGATCAAGATCGCGCAGGCCCTGGCGGAAGCCTTCGAGTGCGGCGTAAACGACCTGCCTCTGTCCATGATTCTCTCGTGGTACGAACAGAAGGCGGTCACCATCCTGTTGACGCTCCTCGCCATCGGGATCAAAGACATCCGGCTCGGTCCCAGCCTGCCGGCTTTCGTCACGCCGCCGGTGCTGAACGTACTCGTCGAAAAGTTCAACTTGGCGCCCATTACCACCGCCGAGGCAGACCTCAAGGCCTGCCTGGGCGCCTGAACCGCTCCGACAGGGTGAGACAACCCGGCGCCGCCGGCATTGCAGGCGGCGCCGGGCCCGTCCCGGTCGCCGCTCCCCATTGCGGTGGTCGGGACGTTTTTCTTTGGGGAACGGACGCCGGCAGTTCGCACATCTTCCCTACGTTGCGGACCGATACGGACGCCGCGAGACGTCTCCGCCGCTCCGCGGAAGCCAGCAGAAAGGGGCCCTGCCCGTGAGCACGGCAAGAATGTCCAAGCACGAGCGCGTCGTCGCCGCCCTGAACCACCGGGAAACGGACCGGACACCGGTCTACGACATCCTGCTCAACGACGGCGTAATCCAACTGTTGACCGGGCGCTTCCCCCCAGTCGGCGAGGAAGGCCTGAAAATCCGACTGACCGCCACGTCCGCCATTCTGGACATGACCCGTATGGCCGGCGCGGCGCCGGTCGCACCCGGAGAGCACCGCGACGCGGATGGGTTCGTGCATTACCCCGCTGGATCTCCGGCGGGATTCTGCGCCGCCCCTTCGACGACGAGGCCGGCGCACGGGAGTGGCTGGTCCGCGACTTGCAGCGCCTGAAGCAACCGTTCGACAGCCGCGCATGGAAAGTGGGGTATCGGACCGCCCAAGCACGATTCCGTGCGTTCCTCGGCGACGACACCGTGGTCATCCAGGAATACGGGACCGGATTGGATCGCATCCGCTACCTCCTGGGCTGGGAGTTCTTCGCCTATCTCAGCGTCGACGAACCGGGGCTCATTGCCGAGTACATGCACCTCGCCACGGCCCGGGAGGTCGCCAAGATCCATGCAGTTGCCGATGCTCGATTCTCGCCTTGCGCTCTCCCGTACGGGGACATCGCCTACAAACAGGCCCTGCTCCACTCCCCCGACTGGCTGCGCCGCGAGTTCTTTCCGCTCGTTCGCCGCCTGAACACCGCCCTGCACGAACATGGAGTGAAGTGTCTGTTCCATTCCGACGGAGATTTGACGACGGTAATTCCGGATCTCATCGAGACGGGGATCGACGGTTTGAACCCCATCGAAGTGGTTGCGGGAATGGACTTGGTCGACGTCAAGCGCCTCTATGGCGACCGGTTGTTCCTCGCCGGCGGGATCGACATCAGCCAGCTCATGGCACGAAGCGGACCGGCCGAAGTCCGGGACGTCTGCCGCGAAGCCATTCGGGTGGCGTCGCCGGGCTATTTCATCGGATCCACGACGGAATTGGACAACGGCTCCAAGCCCGAGAATATCCTCGCCATGGTCGAAGCGGCTTGGGGCGAACCGGTCCCCGTGACCGCGTCGAACTGAACACCGCCCGCCTCTCCCAACGCCGCCCGGGACCGTTTCCGCTTTTGCCACGTTGACCCCGGCCAAACGCGTGGCAAAGTAAGCGCAGCCGCATCGGGGACGGTCGCGACCGCTGCAATGGGGATCGCGCCGACCTGCGGACGGCGCGGTTTGCTTTTGCTCCGGGGAACAACGGGGGCACACGGAAACAGATTCACGTGCTTGGCGTACGAGGCGACGCCGTCGAAACGGCGGTCCGGGCACATGAACAAAGAAGTGACGTTTTTCTGCGCAGCCCCACACGCAAGGAGGTCGGAGAAAGATGCTCAGTATCAATGCCATTGTCGTATTCGCTTACTTGATCGGCACCGCGGCGCTGGGGGTCTACCTCGCCCGATACGTCAAAACAGAAGACGATTTCTTCCTGGCCGGACGATCGTTGAACAAGTGGATCATCGCCGGCTCGATCATGAGTACGAACGTGGCGGCGATTTACCTCGTCGGTCCCGCCGGGGCGGCCTACGGGGGGGGCGGGGTTTCAGTCCTGCTCATCGCTTGGACGGGCAACATGATCGCAGCGGTGAGCGCACTGTTCTTTGTCCCCAGTCTGCGCCGAATGCGCATCACCACGGTCAGCGAGTTTCTCGAAGAACGCTATGGCGTGGCGCTGCGCCTCCTGCCGGCGCTGCTCTGGATGCTCTATTACGCTTGCTTCGCCGGGGTGGGCATGTGCACACTCTCCACCGTGCTCAGCCCCGTTTTGGACGTTTCCGTAGAGAAACTGATCGTTTTCGTCGGCGTTGCCGTCCTCATCTACTGCTTCTTTTCCGGTCTGATCGGTGCAGCGTATTCGTCCGTAATCCAAGCGTTCATTATGATCCTGGGGGGGTTGGTTCTCTTGCCGCTCGTGCTCAAGCAGGTGGGCGGCATGGGAGGACTGTATCAAACCCTGGCGGCCGACGGTAAAGAGAGCTATTTCGTCTTCTGGAAGGCCGGCAGCGCCGGCGTCTGGCCCACTTGGAAAGACGTCATCATGTTCATCATGCTGGGCCTGCCGTACTGGTGTACCAGTCAATACATGGTGCAGCGCTCGTTTGCCGGACGGAGCGTTCGCACCGCATCGCGCGGCGTGATCCTGGCCGCGCTTATGACCGGCCCCCTGACGCTTTCCTACATCATCCCCGGCATCTGCGGGGCCGTTCTCTACAAGGGGCAAACGGCGTTCATCGGAGATTCCGTGCTGCCGCAACTCCTGAACGACTATGTATACGCGGGGTTGGGCGGCCTCTTCCTGGCCGGACTGGTGGCCGCCTCGAACTCGACAGCCAGTGCCCTGCTGAATTCCCTGTCCACTCTGGCGGAACACGATTTCTACCGCCGGTTCATCCCGGGGAAAGGAACGAAGCACTACATGCTGGTGGGACGAGTCGCCACCCTCATCGGCGGACTCATCGGCATTGCGTTTGCCTTCCAGGCCCGCAAGAGCGGCATCATTCAATCCGCCTATTCCCTGATGGGTTTCTTCGAGCCCCCGATCTTCATCATCGTGGCCGCTGCGCTGTTCTGGAAACGCGCCAACAGTACCGGCGCCATCGCCGCGGGAATCATCGGCATTACCTTCAATTTCTGGGCGCGATTCGGCCTCGGCATGGGCGCGGCGGAACAGACCATCCTCTGCTTCCCCATCTGCCTGGCCGCCATTGTGGTCTTCAGCTATGCGGGCGAAACGGTCCGAGGCGACAAACCCCGGCAGGCCGCCAAAACACTCTTGGACGCGATGCCGAAGATCTCGAAACTCCCCTTCAGTCCCTTGGGGTGGTTCGGCGCCATGTGGGCCGTCGGTTCGCTTTGGGCATTCATCATCTGTTCCCTGTGCGAAAACGCCCTGCCAAAGCCCGCCAACGTTTTCATCTTCCTGGGATTGATGATGAGCTTCGTGCTCGGCTGCTACCTCGCCGTCCCGGCATTCGTCCCGGAAAGCGAGGAAAGCGCCGAACTCACCGATCTCGAGCGCTCGTGGACGCACCGGGTTTTCGGCAGCGGTTGGAGCTGGCTGGGCATTTACGCGTTGAGCATCTTGCTCATGTTCGCGCTCTATAAGTTTGCCTGACGCACATGGGGCCCC
>JAADHN010000096.1:0-21200 GCA_013151865.1 Kiritimatiellota bacterium | reverse complement strand
CGGCAAACGGGGACGCCCCGCTGCCGAGGCGTTTCGCACCGAGCCGACTCACCGGCTCGAGCAGCCGCCGCACCCAGGACGAGGCCGAGTCGGGTCTTCTGGGGCATAACCGGGTCTCGTAACGGGCGCAGCACCGCCACGAATAAGGAAACCCCCATGAACCGGACCGCCCGCCGCCTGTTCGTTCTATTCGGGTCCGCCGCCCCGCTCCTGCAGGCGGCCGCCGGGACCGCGACATTCGTGCGGAGTTCGCAGAATCGCGTCCGGCTCGGAAATGCTCGCCTGGAAATTCTCCTCGCAACCGACGGACCGGTTCGACTGCTCGAACTCAAGGACAACGCGGCCGGGGCCGTGCTCCGGTTCGCGGACCGAGGTTTTGAATTCCGGTTTGCAACTGGCAGTCCGGCAATCGCGAAGGACTTCCGAATCACGGCCGTTGTCCCGAAACATGACGAAAAAGCCTCTGTCCGCGTCGTGTTTCGCCTGGAGGACACCAAACGAAAACTGGAAGCACGACTCGTTTACGAGTTGACGGCCGGCGATTTCTTCCTGCGTCGGCGCTTGGCACTCCGGAGCACTCGCAAAGAAGGCGGTCCCCTCCTCCGGGAAGCCGTCGTCGAGCACCTCGAAGCGCCCGAGCCGGTCCCCGCTGTCCCGATGGGGCAGCCCGTGTTTGTGGGCGGCCGGGCTTTCTTCGGCCTCGAGTATCCGGCGGGACGGACCCGGAGCAATGGGAACACCTTCGCACTCTACCACTTGCCCGGGAAACGTCTGGGGACCGCATTCCTCGATTTCAAGACCGAAGTCTTGGGCGTCGCCGGCACCCGTCCCCTGGCCGATGCGTTCGAGGACTACATCCGCCGAATTCGTATCCCGCCGCGCAACTTCATTCTTTATAACAGTTGGTACGATATCCGCCGGAATCAGATGAGCACCGGCGCTTTCGAGGCGTGTTTCCGGAGTTTTCAGAAGCAACTCATCGAGCCCTTCGGAGTCAAGCTCGATTCCTTTGTTATCGACGACGGCTGGCAAAACAAGAACAGCATTTGGGAAACGGACAAGCAACTGTTCCCAAACGACTTCGGCGAGTTGGCCCTGTTTCTCCGGGCCAACGGTTCCAACTTCGGACTCTGGATGCCGCTCACACCGATCCGCCACAATCTGAACCTGGACTGGGGCCGGAAAAACGGATACGAAGTCACCGATTCGGGGGCGAGCTACTGCATCTCGGCCCCGCGTTTCAATCAGGCCGAACGCGACGTCATCGCTCGCCACGAAACCGAATTCGGCCTGAATTACTACAAACACGATTTCAACCAATTTCGCTGCGCGGCGCGCGGACACGGTCACCTGCCGGAAGCGGATTTCGGTTTCGAGGCAAACGTGGACGCCTACCTCCGCATGCTCGACTACGAACGCACGCTCAACCCGAGGATCTTCATCAATATCACCTCGAGTATGTGGCTCAGTCCCTGGTGGTTGATGTACGCCGACACCGTGTGGCGCGGCGGCGGGGACACCGGCCGGGAACGGGTCGTGCCGTATGTGGAACTGCGGGACGACACCATGACCTATGTGGATGGCGTGCTCTGGGACCGTTTCGTCCGGGAAGCATTGCGATTTCCGCCGTCCGCACTCATGACCCACGGCATCGTGTACGGCAAGCTCAACCGCTTGGGGGGCGGGCACGAGCCCCTGCATCGCTGGACGGAACACGTGATTCAATACCTGGCTCCGGGCGTGATGATGAAGGAACTGTACCTCACGCCGAATCTGCTGAGCGACCGGCAATGGCGTGTACTCGGGAAAGCCCTCGCTTGGGCCGCGGCCGAGGCGCCCCTGATGGCGCGGTCGCGCATGACCCACGGCAACCCGCATAAGGGCGAGTTGTACGGGTTCGTCCACACAGATCCGGCGAGCGGACGACTGCTCTGGTTCCTGCGAAACCCCTCGATGCTCCCGCAAACCGCAGCCGTCGACTTGGCCGAACAACTCGGCGGACAGCCCACAAGCGCCGCAGTGATTTACCCCTATCGGCTCGAGCTGCCGGCCGAGAAAACCGTCGGATTGACCGTCCCGCCGTTTCAGGCGCTGGTCCTGAGCGCCAAGTCCGCAATCGCGAAAGATCGGGGGCGGACATTCGAGATCTCGGGCGGACGCTGGTGTATCGAGCGCCGAACGTCCACCGAAATCCAGTGTCGTCTTTTGGGGGAACCGGGCCCGGCGAATCGCGTCTTCCGGGTGCACGCTCCGGCCCCTATTGCCGAGGTGCTGCTCGACGGCGTTCCCCTCCCCCTCCCGCCGGGACGCAGCGACTTTGCCGTGGACCTGCGTTTCCCGGGTCAGTGGAAGCCTGCAACGGCGAAAGCGCTGGAAACAGACGCCGCAAGCGGCGTGAACCAATTCGACGTCTCGTTGCCCCCGGGAACCACGGACGCTTACATGGCTCTTCTCTGCCGCGGCCGGACCCGGGCCCTGCCATTCGCCGATTTCCGCGTGGACGGCAAGACGCTGCAGCCACGGACCACGTCCGGACCGGATTGGAGATTGCTCCTCCTGCCCCTGCCCGAAGGCCGACACCGGGTCGAATGGAAGCTCGCAACGGCGCACGGTGCAAAAACACCCTTCGCGGCACGCTTCTTTCGGCTGAGCGTCCATCTCCTGGCGCGAACCAAACTGGCCGACCGGTCTCTCGTCATCCGCTTTCGCGACCCCATCCCCATGGCCCCGGCGCCCCCCACACCGTTCGCGGACGTCCAACCGGTCTCGATGACGGTCCGACCCGAGCACCGGGTCGAGTCGGTCCGGCCGGACGCCGCCCGCGGACTCGCCGAAGAGGACTTGAAAAACATCCGGGCCGCCAAACTCCGCCTACTGACGTTCGACGTTAACTCAGAGAAGCAGTATCGCAACAAGCCCGTTCTGCTGAACGGAAAACCGGTAGGGCTGCTCCCGGCCAACCGCCCGCCCATCGCGCAGTGGGAAGAACACATCCTGGACATCCCGAAGGACCTGCTGAAATCGTTGAAGATCGAGAAAAATCGAGTCGTCTTCACCAACGCCGGGGGCGACTGTTACAAAGTGACCGGCATCGCGTTGGCCGTCCAGCTCCCGGACGGAACGTGGGTCGAATCCGGCCGCGACCGGCGCATCTACAGTTCGGTGGACCGCAATTGGAAATACTTCGAAGGCGAACCATTCGGTGGCAATAGGAGCCGAGAAATCTTCCTCTCGTTTCCCAGGCAATGACACCTCATACAGCAACAGAACACAAGGGGTCCGAACCATGATCAACAAGGAACTCCTGGATATCCTGGCATGTCCCGCCTGTGAGGACCGCCCGCCGGTCCGCCTCAGCGAGGACGAGGCGTGGCTGGTGTGCGATCGATGCGACCGGCGTTACCCCATTCGGGACGGTATTCCGATCATGCTGGTGGACGAGGCCGTACTCCCGGATACCGAGGGACAAAAAAAGACCGACTGAAACCCTTCGAAGCACCCACCGTCTGCCGCTCGACGGACGCGCGGTCCCGCACCGGACACTCTCGCCCCCGGTTGAAGACCGCGGGCGGCAACGTATTTTACTCATCGTGTGGTTGCTCATGTCCCCGGTCGGTTCCCGGGCCCGGACCAACGCGTCGTCCGGACATTTCTGCGGGTGCGGGGGTCTTCTTTTCTTGCGGAGTGCGTTTCGACCGTCCTCGGCCCCGGCGCATCTCCGGGAGGTTTCCGTTGATTCCCGGAACCGTGCGCGAGCCTGCTCTCAGGTCTCTCGACGGGGTGTTTTTCCTTCCCACGCCAACCGGTCCGGGACGGACTTGTGCGAAACCATGTTTCCCTGCGGGGTCCGCGCATCCTGCGTGGCCCGGCGGGACCGTTGGAACGAACCAGCGCGTAGCGGATCGAGGTCTTCATGGACACTTCCGAGGTCATATTCACGAAACTCACCGCGGGCGGCAATGACTTCATCTGCATCGATAACACCTCGGGACACTTCGACGGTTTTCTCGAATCGTCTCGTCTGCGCCCGTGGATTTCGGCCCTGTGCCGTCGCGGCCTCGGAGTCGGGGCCGATGGCGTCATCTTCGCCGGCGAACGCGGCGGCGGTGGAGGCGTGGACATCTGCGCCCGTTTCCTCGAACCGGACGGGTCCGAGGCGGAACTGTGTGGGAACGGCACGGCGTGCTTCACGTGGTGGTGCCTGGAAAAGGGGTTGGTCCACGGTCCCGAGGTTCGAATCCTGACGGCGGCGGGCACGGCCATCGGCAAAGCGGTCGAGGGCCGGCCGGGGCGGGTCCTGGTTTGCGTGCCCGACCCACGCGACCTCCGGCTCGGGCTGCGACTCGAGGTCAAGTGCGAAACTTGGGAAGTGGACTACGTCGTCACCGGTGTGCCGCACGCCGTCGCCTATGTCGAGGACTTGGCCCAACTGGATGTGGCGCACTGGGGACCGGGCATCCGCCACCACCCTCGGTTCGCGCCGCGCGGAGTAAATGCCAATTTCGTGCAAGTCCTTGACGTGGGACTGCTGGCCATACGAACATTCGAATTCGGCGTCGAGGCGGAAACCCTGGCTTGCGGCACCGGCTCCGCCGCGGCCGCCATCACCACATGCCTGCGCTATGAATGGCCCGAGCCCTTCCGACGGGGCGACAGGCCGGTCCGCGTCCAAGTGCGCGGCGGCGAGACCTTGTTTATCTGGTTCGTATGCACTGACGGCAAGCGGGTCACGGACGTGTGCCTCGAAACCCGGGCCCAGGCCGTTTACGAAGGGCGCATCCTGCCCGAATTCCACCGGGAAGTGGACCGATGCCGGGGCCCTGAAACCGTGGTCGGCACCACATGAGCACACCCTCACGTTTCATCTCCATCGATCAGAACTCCCATCCTCTTTGGGACCCCCTTCCGAAACTGGCGGCGGCCGCTTCCCATGGCGCCGTCGGCATCCACTACATCGAGGATGTGGATGTGGCGTTCACCCGCCGGGGAGCCGCGGTCGGGGATCCGACACTCGAGTTGACTCGCGAGTGTGTGTACCGTGACGGACAATCGGACTGGGGCGCGGCCCTTTTCTACACGGAATTCCTGGGGAGGAACCCGCTGGACATTCGCGGCATCGAACCGGTTGTCGGCATGAGCCTTTCGTCCCTGGCCCGCGCGATGAACACCGACGTGGACGGCCTCTATGCCCGATGGTCCATTTCCGACAATTGGCAGCTTGTCGGTTCAAGTTACATGGGAGACAAACGGGTCCATCGACTGCTCGGAGATGTGACGATCCAGGAAGTCCTGCCTTTGATCCGCAACTTGTGGCAGCGGGCGCGACAGGACATGGCGCGCGCCTTCGCGGACCGGGAAGCGCAAACCCGTCTCGACCGCTGGTTCCGAACCGAACTCGACCGTCTCGACCGCATGACGACCGAACTCGGAGATTGCTCCCTCGCCGAACTGTACCGGTGCTGGATGGCCGCCCACCTGCCGGAAGGCACGGCACTGGGCCTGACCTCCTCCCTTTTTCGAGTCGGCGCAGTCCCGACCGCCGGGCAGCGGCTGCTGCTCGAGTTCGCCGCCGATTACGACCGACTCGTGCCGCTTTACAACGCTGCGGTAGACGAGGCTGCCGTCGGCGTGTCGCGACTTCACGCAAAACGCGGGGAACTGCCCTTTTTCACCGTTTGGAACCGGGACGGACATTGGGTCCGGACGGAAGCTTTCTTGCGGGAAGGACGCATCGACGCGGGGCTGGCGTCATGGAAATGGACCGATACCGATCTCGTGTGGAAGCAGATGAGCCGGGATGGCGTCGTGGCCCTGACAGGCAAAGCCTTGCTGCTCGTCCTCCAGGCCCGTCTCGGTCCGGAACATCCCGCACTCCTCCTTCCCGAGCACGGTTCGCTCTACATGCCCGCAGCGTTCCGACTGGAACGGAAGCTGCGTGAGGCCGGTCTCGTGCCCGCCGATCTCCCGTCGGTGCACCGGGTGTGTCTCGATTTTATCCGCCGGTTGCAGCACAGCCGCGTCCGAATCGTGCTCCCACCCTATCTCGCCACGGTCATGCGGTGCAGAGAGATCGGCGCCGCAGATCTCGCCGCCGCCTTGCCCGAAGCCGTCAACCGATCCAAACAGTTGCTGGAATCCCTGCGGGACGCCGACATGCGTGAGGCGTTCCTCGATGCGACCTTTCCCGATGATCGAAAGCGAATCGCCGAACTCGACCAACACCGGCGGCGACTGGCCCGAGACCCGGCCCGGCGCCGCGACGCCGGCAAACTCTGGGACGAAATCCGGGAAATCAAGAAACGAGTCCTGGAGCGGTTTGTCGAGCTTGTCGTCTGCCACATGCACACCCGTGCCGCGGGCTACTGGAACTCCCGCGGGGCGATTCTGCCTTGGAGTATCGCGCTGGGAGGAGAACAATTCTACGAACATCTGCTCCGAAACGCCCGGATCGTCGTGGACCATGGACACGCCGGCGAATCCCCTGCCCGGCCGGAGACAGCCGGAGGGACGGACGAAAAGGACCGAAAAGACGCAAGGGACAGGGCGCGGACCCGCCGCGGGGCGCATCGGCTTTCGCCCCCCCCTGAAACCGCCGGTTTCAGTTCGAAAGACGGCGGCGTTACCCTTTGAGGCGCACCAGAGTGGCCCCGCCGCCGCCGGGGTCCTTGCCGGTGGTGCCGACACGGTATTCTTCGACCAGGGGATGCGCTCTCAAGTGTTCGTGGACCCCGTCCCGGAGTCTGCCGCTGCCGAAGCCGTGAATCACGCGTACTTCCCGCAGGTTCGCCAACATCGCCCGATCCAGGAACTCGTCCAGCTTCGGCAGGGCCTCGTCGACGCGTCGGCCAATGAGATTCAGCTCGACCGAGACCGGTCCGGAGGGTCGGGGCAGGGAAACCCCTCCACCTGTCCGTGCATTTCGCGCCGGCTCGATATCCCGCGGCGGCCCGATCTGGCTCGCGTCCACCGTCACCCGTAACCCGTTCAGCACCACCGCAACACGCGTACCGCCACCCCCCACGTGCTGCACTGTCGCGTCTGCCCCCAGGCTCTCGACCCAAACCCGCCGTCCGGGCACGATCTCGGCAACCGGCAAACGTGCTGCCGGTCGGGGGCGGGTTTGCTCAAGGCCTTGACGCAACCGCCGTTTTCGGGCCTCGAGCGTCCGNNCCGCAGCTTCCTCCAAAGCACGCCGGTCGCCGCATTCCGCGGCACGGCGAAACTCCCCCAAGAGCGTCTCCATCTGCCGCTGTGTCCGAACCACCGTCTCCTCCGCCTGTTGAAGCGCATCGTGCAGGAGTCGCCGACGTTCCCGGCGGAGTTCGTTCAACTCCTTCTCCAAGTCCTCCCGCTCGCGTTTCGCCCGTTCCAGTTTGTCCCGCAATTCCCGTTCATTCCGGGCGGCGCGGCGCTCCTGCTCCTCGAGTCGGCCCAGAACGCGTTCCAGCCGCAGTTCGTCCCCGGCCAACAGGGACCGCGCCCGGTCGACCAACTCGCCGGGCAAGCCGGCGCGAACCGCAATGCTCAAAGCGTGGCTTGCGCCGGGGCGTCCCACGTCCAGAACGTATTCCGGGGCCAGGGTTTCGGGGTCGAATCGCACGGCGGCATTCACCATGCGGGCGTGCCCCTGGACATAGGTTTTGACCACCCCGAGATGCGTCGTGGCCAGGGCCAACACGTTGCATCGCGCCAACTCGTCGAGCACCGCGCACGCCAGCACCCCGCCCTCGAGCGGGTCCGTCCCCGCGCCCAACTCGTCCAGCAGCACCAAACCCCGGACACCCCCCCGTACACGGCCGACGGTCTCTGCAATTCGTGCCATGTGTCCGCTAAACGTACTCAGGTTCTGCTCGAGCGACTGCTCGTCACCGATGTCCGCAAAAAACTGCTCGAAAAACTCGAACCGGCTCCGCACGTCCACGGGCACGGGCAGTCCCGATTGGGCCGCCAGCGACAGCAGCCCCACGGTCTTGAGGGCAGCGGTTTTCCCGCCGCTGTTCGAACCGGTAATCACCATCACCGAAGCCCCGGGCGGAAACTCGACGTCGATCGGAACGACCTGCCCCCGCAAGCCCCGACGTCGAAACTGCCGCAACAGCAGAGGGTGACGCGCCGAGTAAAGCCGCAATTCGTTCTCGAAGCGGGGAACGACGCAGTCGAAGTCGGCGCCCCAACCCGCAACGGCCCAAGCGCCGTCCAGACGGGCCAGACCGTTGAGATTCCCGCGCAACGCCGGCAACTGCTCTCGCACGGCATCGCTCAACTCCGCCAACACCCGACGGCACTCGTCCCGAATATGCAGGCGAACGTCGGCAAGTTCGTTCCCCAACGGCAAGGTTTGAGCCGGCTCCACGAACAAAGTCCGGCCGCTGTCCGAATGGTCGTGCACGACGCCCGGAAGGCGGCTGCGGAGTTCGCGACGCACCGGAACCACATACCGCCCGTTTCGGACGGTCACAAACTGTTCCTGAAAGACCTCGCTGAACGTCGAGGAACGCAACAGGCTCTCGAGCCGCCGCTGGGCTTGCACGGCCAGCACCCGCTCGCGCTTCCGCAGTTTCGACAGAGCCGGACTGCCGCTGTCCAGGATACGCCCCTGGTCGTCAACCGTTTTCTCAAGACGCTTCAGGAGCGGGAGGCATCGCCGCAGCCCGCGCCGCACCCGCCGCAGCGCCCCATGCCGGGAGCACGCCTCACGGTCGAGTGCCCCCCGGGCCACGGACGTAGCACGCAGCAAATCGCGGCATTTCACCAAATCTTCGCCGGCCAGTACCGCATTCGAAGGGGCGGCCCGGCGCAAAACATCCATGATGTCGGGGACCGACAGCTCAGGGCGGTCCATTCCCTCCCGCAGCGTCTCCAAGAGCGCCGAGAACAATTCCAGGTATGGGCGGACCTGCTCGATGGAACGGCGGGGGTGCAGCTTCTGCACCCAGGCGCGGCCGGGCTCGCTGCAGGCATACGCGGCGATGCCCTGCAACAAGAGGGGAAACTCCAGAATTTCCAGTGCGTGAGCGTCCATGATGGAGAGTATACCGTCTCAGTCCAAGAAGGGGCCGGGTCGAAATACGGCGACGCCCACGGTCCTCCGGGGGCGATCCGCGGCCCTGTGACCGGTTGCAGGGCCCGTCGCGGTATTCAAGATCGCGATATCGAGAGCGTTCGAGGCCGCGGGCCCCGCGATAATCCCAGCACGAACGACCGCCGAGGATCGTCTTGACTTTGCTCCGGAACTCAGTGGATTGAGCTTGGAGGTCGGTAAGGTCGAATTCCCTGTCTTGGGGCGGACTTCCGGGCATGGGGGTGGGCGACTGCTTTACAGTTGTCCGTTAATTCGGGCTGGGAAGCATCATCTTTCTTTTGTGAAGAAGTCGCGCACGTCGGCACTGTCAGGCAAGAACAGAGGGCGTTCAGTTTTACGGATTCACTGAATTCTGATGCTCAAAGCAAACAGCGGCCCCCGAACGATCCCCCGGATAAGGCGACAGATCCTGCCCGCGGCGGCCCCGCTCGTTCCCGGATAGGATCCTATCCCGCCCGAGGCGCTTCCCATTCGCCTCGTTCGTACAGCCCGTACAGTGCCACGGACGCCCCGGCCAGTTCCCCGATCTTGGCCCCGAGCGCGGTGATCTCGACGCGGCAGGCCTCTCGCATTTCTTTCCAGGCAAACCGCGGCAGGTAGTGCCGTACCGGGACCATCATCAGGTCGTCTGAGTACCAGGCAATTGTCCCCAGCACGATCATTTCCGGATTGAAGACCATCATATACAAACCGATCCCCTGGGCCAGCCGCAGGCAAATCTCGTCCCAGAGCCGCAGGGCCAGCGGGATCCCGGCCCGCACTCCCGCGCGAAGGGCCGGATAACCCAGATTGTCGAGGTCGCCCTTGACCTCTTCGAGTTTCATCATGGCGTGGTCCGGCCGGTCCCGCAGCAGGCTCTGAAGCCGCAGCGCCACGTTCCGTCCCCCGCAGAACCCCTCGAGACATCCCTGCATACCGCAACCGCACATGGGCCCGTCCAAGTCCAGAATGGCATGTCCCAGTTCCGCTCCGATCCCCGTGGCGCCCTGCATGAGCCGACCGCCCGTGACCACGCCGCCGCCGATCCCAGTGCTCATGGTGAGGTAGATCACGTCGCGGCAGCCCTTTGCACGACCGAAGAACCACTCGGCCAGCACACCCGCATTGGCGTCGTTGTCCATGAACGCCGGCAACCCCAGGCGCCCCCCGATATCGTCCCGGATCGGCACATCGTCCCATGCAAGGTTCGGCGACTTTCGCATTCGGCCGCCTTCGACGTCCAGCGGTCCCGGTGCACAGATGCCGCACGCGCGGATATCCCCCATGTCGAGCCCGGCAGCCGCCACGACCCGGCGGCCGACCTCGATCATTTCCGGCAAAACTTCCTCGTACTCGCGCGCCGCCCCGCTGGGCACCCGGTCATGTGCCAGGATGTTCCCCGCCCCGTCCGCCACGCAAACCGCCACTTTTGTCCCACCCACGTCGTAGCCGAGTACTCTGAAATCGTCGGGCATGGTCTTTTCTCTCCGGTTCCGGGGAAAACCTCGCCCCCGGCAGCTTCGGGGCCTTAACTTTGAGTCAGGACGCCATCGAGCCCGCAACATGCAGGGCCGGTAACTTGCCACCGTTCCATGCGGGTGTCAACCGTGTTCGCATACCCCGACGATGCGTGCCGGGTGTGCGGGCGCGTAACCCGGACCCCCGACCGGGAAACGCACGCGACGGCGCGACGCGTAACCCTTCGAGGAAAACGGTGGGACGACGGTCCTGCTATCCCTCTCACGGCCAACTTTAAAGTGTACCAATACCGCCCCCCCCGGGCCCGGGTCAAACAGAGGAGAAAGAGTTTCTTAATCTTCCCCAACCGAATGCGTTACTGCGTTTTCTTCCGGGCGGACGCCCTGGGGCCAAACCACTGCCGGTTTTGGTACTAATCAAGGGTGGCGTTCACTATCCCCCCTCCATCTGTGTCCATCCGTGTTCATCCGCGGTTTTTTTCTTTCGCAACCGCAGATGGACGCAGGTTCACGCAGACACATTCGATCCCGATTCCGATACCGACTCGAAGACGCCTCGCGCTTCTGAACCGAAGTCGAGGTATATTGGTTCCATCAAGGCAGTCCGGGCACAGACGAATTCGCGCACTCCGCACTATTCCCAGGCCCCACTCTGCGACACATGGTGCATACGCCATCAAACCCACGGGAGACCCACCCGATGAAGAGACACTTCCGACTGTTTGGAGTCGCGACGACAACTCTCGCCCTCGCACTGGCGGCGGCAGTCGATGCAGCGGCATTGGCGACAGCGCCGCCGGCCGATCGACTCGAAAACGGCGGGTTCGAAGATTTGGCGGAGGGACTGCCCAAAGACTGGTCGATCGGGGACAGAATCTCCCGTATCGTCGCGGACACCCCGTACTCTGGACGCCGCTGCCTTGAGATCACGGACCCGGACAAGAAAACCGGCTCGGACGTTCTTTCCGCCTCGGCGCCGGTCGTTCCAGGCAAACGCTACGTCATCAGGCTCAGGTGCCGGGCCGACGACGGCGCCACCCCCGGCGGCTTGGGTGTCTATCCCCGGTTTTGGGACGTCGACGGTCGCGAGTTCGCCAAAGCCCGGGAACAGCAGTCCCGCCGGGTTCCGTCCATTCCCGGCCCGTGGACCTTCGTCGCCTTTCCGGTCGTTCCCCCGGACGGCGCGACGCGAATAGCGGTATGGCTCCATACTTTTTCGAGCACTGTCGGACGTTACCAGGTCGATGATGTCGAGCTGCTCGAATGCTCCGCGGGCGATCTGCTTGGGTTGGTCTCGTGGGACGGCGGGACCGCCGTGCCCGCCGCCGGCGGCGGCGTGGTCACCCGCTGGGAACATGCGCGGAACAGCGCCATCGGCTTGAGGTTCAGCCCCCCGGCGGACTGGACGCCCTGGTCCGCACTCGAATTCAGCCTGGACTCGGCAGTCGCCACCGGTTCCGCGTTCATGTTGATCATCACCTCCGAAAACAACGAAACCGAAGGCGGCGATTACTATTCGTTCAAGATCAAGCTGGACTGGACCGGCCCGCGGAAATTCCTCCTGCCCTTCCGCGAACTCGGCATTGCCCGGCGCCCGGTCGGCTGGAACAAGATCGACCGCATTGCGTTTACGGCGGCGGGTTGGGGAAACACACCCGACCCGCGAGCCGTGGTTACACTGCGGAATCCGCGCTTGACCCAGGTTCGAAAAACAGGCCCGACGATGACCGATGAGGCCTTTCTCGCGGCATTGAACCTGGACAGACCCGAGTTGGCGGCAGTTAAGCGGGACGTGGCCCGAAAAGACTGGGAAGCCGCGGTGCGCGACTTCGCCGACCACATCCGCACCCGCACGTCCCCCCATTGGCGAATCGACTGGCGGGACGCCCCCTTCCGCGGCGTCAAGGTACCACCCCCCGAAGCCGACCGCGCCCCGGACCAGTGGGACTACTTCTCCACGTTCATCAAAGTGGACTGGACCGGATGGAAACATTTCGTTCTCAAGAAGGCGGACTTCAGCCCGAAGGCGTTCGTCGAAGGTGAAGGCTGGAAGGGCAAGAAACCCATCGGCTGGAACTGGATCACTTACCTGGCCATAAACGCCAAAGGCTGGGGTTTGACCCCCGATCCCGACACCGTGCTCTACTTTGACGATCTCCGCCTCACCGGCCCGAACAAACAAACGCTCATCACCGATTTCGAAGATCCGAACGACACAAGTTTTGTCCGTCTCGAACGCACAACCGAACTCGCACATTCGGGCAAGTGGTCGGGAAAATGGTGGAACATGCCCGTCAATACCGGGATACGCCGCACGCGCCTCCCGCACGACTGGAGTGCCTACGACGCCCTCGAATTCTGGGCCTATGCTCCGAAAGCCACGGGCGCCCGCCTCGTCCTCGTGCTCGATTCCGATCCGCCCAAACGCTCGAAACGCGCTGAAGACCTGATCAGGAAGAAGTTCGCGTGGCGTTTCGGGACCCAGCTCTGGTCCATCCAGTTCAAGGACAAAATCGACTGGCGCGCCAATCCCACGTCCGGCCCCGGGCGCACGCATCTCTGGAACGAATCGTTGAACCGCCATTTCCACTTCCGCGACCTCTCCGGAGCCTACTGGAGCACGGGCCTGGAACGTTACGCCAAGGCCTTGGCCGAACAGTGGATGGACTGGATCCACGCCAATCCGCCTCCCCAACTGTCGTCCGGCAACGGCGCCGGGGACGCGAATTGCATCTGGCAGACACTTACCACCGGCATCCGCCTCGAAAACACCTGGCCCGACGCGTTCTATCGCTGTCTCGGCTCCCCGAGCTTCACCGACCGGGTCATCGTGGACATTGTCAAATCCGTGGCCGATCAGGCGCGTCACCTGGTGCGCTGGCCGTCGAGTGGGAACTGGTTGACCGAAGAATCGCTGGGCCTCTACACCGCCGGAATGCTCTTTCCCGAGTACAAAGAGGCCGCCTCATGGCGCCGAACTGCGGTGCAGCGACTCTACAAACAGCTCGACCACGAGGTGTATCCGGACGGCATGGAATACGAGCTGGCCACCGGCTACAACAATTGGGTCGTGAGCAACCTGTCGGAGCTGCTCGACCGCGCCGACATGAACGGCCTCCGCGCCGAACTGCCGGACGACTATCTCGCCAAGCTACAAAAAATGTACGATTACCTGTTGCTGGCGATGATGCCGAACGGCAAGGTCCCGGGCCTGAACGACTCCGGCGACGCAGACGTCCGCCGGCACCTCGAACGCGGCTGCAAACTCTATCCCGACAGGACAGACTTCCTGTTCGGCGCAACCCTTGGCCGGCAGGGGACTGCTCCAAAAGAGATTTCGCACGCCTTCCCGTACGCCGGTCACTATGTCATGCGGTCGGACTGGGGACCGGACGCCTTGTACCTGCTCTTCGACTCCGGCCCGTTCGGCTATGGCCATCAACACGAGGACAAACTGCATTTCGTGCTCTTTGCGTACGGCCGGCGCCTCGTTCTCGATCCGGGCAACTATTCTTATGATCACAGCAAATGGCGGCGGTATGTCGTCGGGACCGCCGGACACAACACGATCATGGTGGACGGACAGGGACAGAACCGTCGCGCCCATCCCGAGACTCGATTCTGGCCCCGGCCCTGGACCGCACCGACGCCGCCCGGCAACGACACACTGTGGAAAAGCACGCCGGTTGCGGACTTCGCACGCGGTACATACCGCCGCGGCTACGGCCCGAAACCGCAGATCGAGGTCACGCACACCCGACGGGTATTATTCATCAAGCCGGAGTATTTCCTGATCGTCGATACGCTCCGTCCTGCGGACCCCGGAGCGCACCGGTACGACGCCCTCTTCCACCTCGATGCCGAGGATGCCCAACTTGTCCCGGACACACTGGTGGTTCGGTCCCGAGAAAAGGACCGGGCGAACATCGCCATCCTGCCGCTGAAACTCCCGGGGCTCGACTGCCGGATCGTCAAAGGCCGGGAAGATCCGGTCCAAGGCTGGTCCAACGGACCATGGCGACCGGTCCCGACCGCCGTCTACTCGCGAACGGCCGCCGGGACCGTGCGGTTCGCCTGGCTCCTCAAGCCTCTGCCCGCGCGTGCGCTCGGGTCGGGGAACGAGTTCCCCACCATCACGCAATTGCCTGCGGACTCCGCAAACGCCGACGGGCTGGCGCTGAACATCAAGTTCCCCGACGGCCGCAACGATTTCGTCCTGATCAACGATTCGTCCGACGGGCGCCCCCTGAAGAGCGCGGGCATGACGACGGCCGCGGAGTTGCTCTGGGTCCGGCGGACACCCGCCGCTCCCACTTCCCCTTCCCGCCGCTTCGAGGCCGGGCGTGTCGGGGTCGTTCCATAGCCCGAGTCCGGGCAACACTGTCGGCCCCGTCGTAGGAGCCGGGAGGGGCACCGCCCTTCCGAAAGCACGGCCGAAACCGGGCCGAATCGAACCGGAGAATCGACCAATATGTGTTTTCGACCGATCCTTGCGACTGCGGTCCTGTTGTCCTGCGCCGGGCGGCTCGAGGCCGCCGACACCCCCGGACCGACCGGTCCTGCGCCGTCCTTGCGCCGCGCCCCGGTGATTCGGGCCGTGGCGCCCGTTTCCCGCACGGTCCCGCGCCGGGGTGTGTTCGAGCTGCGCGTCGGGCTCGAGGCCACCTACGACAATCCCTACGATCCAGCCCAGGTGGACCTCCGCGCCGCAATCAGCGGTCCCGACGGCCGAAACTGGACGGTCCCCGGCTTTTTCGCCGTGGATTACCGCGGCGGACCGGAAGCCCGACCCGAGCCCACGGGAAAGCAAGGCTGGTTCATCCGCTTTTCACCGGACCGTCCCGGGACATTTCGCTGCATCGTCTCCGTGACCGACCGGACCGGCACGGCAACGGCCGCGCCGGTCGCCTTCACCTGCACCGCATCCGACGACCCCGGCTTCGTCCGCGTCGCCCCCGGACGACCCGAGTATTTCCAGTTCGAGTCGGGGGCCCCGTATGTGCCCATCGGGATCAACCTGTTTGTCTGGTCGAAACTGGGAGCGCCACCGCCGCCGGACCGGCTGGCCCGGTGCATCGGCTGGATCGACAAGTTGGCGGACAACGGCGGCAATTTCGTGCGGCTCCGAATGGATTCCTGGTGGCTGGCCATCGAGGGGCCGGTCGACGCGAAAAACGGCTTTGCCGGGCCGGGCCGGTACAACCAGGAGACGGCGTGGATCATCGACCGTATTTACGAAAGGGCGCGGCGGCGCGGGGTCCGTGTCATGCATTGCATGGACAATGCCAACGCCAACGTCAATGCCCCAAAACAGCCCTGGCGCGAACGCTACAATTTCTACCTCCGCAAGTACGGCGGAACTTGCGACCGACCCGAGGATTTCTGGGAGAACGGAGGGGCGGCCCGAAATTTCTTGAACCGATTGCGGTACGCCGTGGCACGGTGGGGCGCCAGCACCAGCGTCATGTCTTGGGAATTCTGGAACGAAGTGGCTTGCCGACCGGACAACGTCGCCCAAGTCACGGCGTGGCACGCGCGAATGGCCCGCAGTCTCCTCGCGCTCGACCCGTACCAACACCCCATTACCACCAGCCTGGCGGTCCAGACAGTCGAGTACGCGGCCCCGATCTGGAAGTTGCCGGAACTGTCCATCAACCAAACGCACCTGTATAATGCGCCGGACTTGGCCGCCGCATTCGCAGAGCGACTCGAAGCGGTGCGGGGCCGGTACGGCAAGCCGTTCTTCTTCGGAGAATTCGGACCGAGCGCACGGGACGGTCGCATGGCGTACGATCCCGAAGGAGTCGGCCTGCATAACGGATTGTGGGCGCCGACCTTCGCCGGCGCGGCCGGACCCGCCGCGTTCTGGTACATCGAGTCGTTCATGAGCCCCCGGGGGTTGTTTACCCAATTCCGGCCTCTGGCCGACTTTGTCGACTCCATTCCCTGGACCAAGCCCGCCCTGCGTCCGCTCCAGGCCGCCGCCCCCCGATTCGTCATTCTCCCCAAGAAACTCCATTACGTGGATTTCGTATTGCCTGTCGGCCGGCGTTTCCTATTCGAGAAACCGCCCATTACCACCTTCGACATCCCCGAGTCTGGACAGATCGCCAATGCCGGGATGCTCAGGCCATACCTGCACTGCAGTGAGGCCCGGAAACGCCCGCCGGTGTTCCGACTTCACATGCGGAAACCAGGCCGGTTCATCGTGCAGGTTCGCGAGTCCGTCGGCGACGAATCCAACGCGTTGCGCGTGTATGTCGATGGGAAACTCGCCATTGAGCGACCCTTTCCCGCCGGACGCAAATACCACCCGAAATCCACTTTCGTGGCGGCCTACAAGAACTGGAAAACGCCCTACGACGTGTCGGTTGCGGTCCCCGTCCCGGCCGGCGCCCACGAAATCCGTCCCGAGGCCGTGGGCAAGGACCGACTCGAAGTCCGCTATCGCCTGCCGGACTACCTGTGCTTCGAAAAATCGGCCCCGCTCCGGCTTTGGGGGTTCACCGGTCCCGGCGGCGCCTGGGCCTGGGTGCAGAATCGGCTGAGCACCGCGGGCCGCCTGCAACAGCGGCTCGAAACCCCGGCAGTCCCTGCCGGGATGATTACCACATTGCGGGGCCTGACCGACGGTCCCTGTCGGATCGAGTGGTGGGACACCTGGAATGGAAAGCGATTCTCCGAACAGAACGCCACCGTCGAAAACGGACGGCTCGAACTCCGCTTCCCCGAAGTCGCCCGAGATGTGGCCTTCCAAGTGCGGACCGGGATCGCGCCATGAACTCTCCGGCGAGCCGAGTACGCGCCGACACGAGCACGGCCGGCACGCCAAATGTGCAGGAGACCGGACCATGCCACACCCTTTCGGCGACGCCCGGGACTGGTTCCTCGAGGCGCGCTTCGGCCTGTTTGTGCACTGGGGGATCTACGCACTCGACGCTTGGCATGAGCAGCAGCACTACCGCCAACGCCTGAGCAGGCGCGAGTATCGGGCGTTCGCCGGGCGTTTCGATCCCAGGAGCTTCGACCCCAATAACTGGCTGGATCTCGCCGAAGAGTGCGGTATGCGCTATCTGGTGGTCACGGCCAAGCACATCGATGGCTTCTGCCTGTTCCACAGCCGGGTTTCGGACTTCACAATAGAACACACGCCTTACCGCCAAGATCTCATCGGGCAGATCGCGGCGGCCTGCCACCGCCGATCGTTTCCTTTCGGCGTGTACTTCTCGGCCCTCGACAATCTGCAGGGCTTCTATCCCAGGGCGGACCGGGCCCATGAGTCGCCCGCCGAGCCGGGCGATGCGCCGGACCTGGCGCGCTACATGGAGTTCGTCAAAGCACAGGTGCGCGAACTCTGTACTCGGTACGGCGAACTCCGCGTCTTCTGGTGGGATGCCAACCGCACCGGGCTCGAAGACCGCTCCATCAATGACATGATCCGGGCACTGCAGCCGACCTGCGTCATCAATGACCGCGGCTGGGACGAAGGAGACTTCGGCACACCGGAGCGCAGCTACGACACCGGCGCGGATGTTCCGGCGCCGTTTGCCCGGCGCACGGAAGCCTGCGAGTCGGTGGGCTCCCAGAGCTGGGGCTACCGAAAGGACGAGGATTATTTCACCCCCCGTTACTTGATGCGCCGCATCGACCTGATGATGAGCAAGGGGGCGAATTACCTCCTCAATGTCGGACCCGACGCCATGGGACGCATTCCCGCGGAACAACAATGCATCCTGCGCGAGATGGGCGCTTGGTATCGACGGGTGCGGGAGGCCTTTATCGACGCGAAGCTGGCCGGAGAACTGACCGGCAATCGCGACGTGCTCCTGACCCGACGCGGCAACACCGTATACGTGCACCTGAACTCTCCGCCCAAAACCACGGCCGTGGTGCTTCACCCCATCACCGTCCTGCCCAAATCGGCCGTGCTGTTGAACACCGGCGAAACCGTTTCCTGCGACATCAACCGTTTGCCGGCGTTGCACCGCGAGCCGGTGGCCGCCTGCCTGCGGCTTTACGACCTGCCTGTACGGGCGCTTCAGGGCGAGGTTCCCGTGCTCAAACTCGAGTTCGAAGACGGCTTCGACACGGCCCCGCCCCCAGGCGGCGGAAGGGTCGGAGGCGAAGCGTAGCGCCCGGGAAACGACGGCAAGACCGGCCTCGCTTCAGCCCGGCCAACGGTCTGCCTTGCGAGGACCGCGCCCGCACCGCCCGGCCCCTGACAGCCGAAATGCCATGCTCCGTGTTGGCCGAGCCGGTCGGCGCCGTGTGCCGGCGGCCGTCGGCGACACCGGGCCCCGGGGGCCGGGTGGAATGATGGGACTACGGATTTCGCGAACGATCCGACGGCACCGCAGAGGCAGGCCCTGCCTCTCAACAGTCATTCTGCGACATCACTTTCGGCGAGGAAGACATGGACACGGACCCCTTCGGCTTTCGATATCGTCCGAGGCAGCGGTGCTTGGTGTGGGCGCTGACGGTCGCCTGGACCGCCACGTCCGTCGGGGCGACGACTCCTGCGGCCCGAACGCTGATGCGAATTTCGGACCGGGTGAACCTGTCCCGGTACGCGCTCACCGACTGCAAAGCGGCCGTGGTGCAAACCCCGACCGGAGCGGCATTGCGACTCCGGTTCGGACACCAAATGAAGTGGCCGAACCTGCGCTTCCTGCCGGACGCATTGGGCTATCGGACCGACTGGTCCGGGTTCGCATTCCTCGCGCTGCTCGTGAGCAACCCCACCGACACGGTCGTGAAAGTGAACATCCGGATCGACTCCGAGGCCGTTAAGGACCGTGGCCGGCAGGGCGGGGTCCCGGTTGCACCAGGGCAGACGGTGCGCTTGCTCATGCCCATCGTCGATCCTCAGGCCATCGTCGGAATGCGAGGTCAACCACCGCTGCCCATGTTCAACCGTGAACGTGACGTACTCATCTCCCACAGTCGCGTCGCTCTGGACCCGGCGCGGATCACGCAATGGCAGATCTTCATGGGTCGACCGAACCAGAACCACACCATTCTGGTGCACCAAATCGAGTTGGTCCCCCCGTCGAAACGAACCAAAAAAGCTTTTGTCGACCGGTTCGGGCAGTACAACGGCGCCGATTGGCTCGGCAAGCTGCACGACGAAGCCGAGTTCGCAGCGCGTGTTCGAGCCGAGGAAAAAGATTTCAGGGCCAATCCCCCGTTCGCCGACCGGGACCGATTCGGCGGCTGGAAAGAGGGTCCGCAACTCGAAGCCACGGGCCGTTTCCGGGTCCGGAAGCTCGACGAGAAGTGGTGGCTCGTCGATCCCGAAGGTCGGCTCTTCTGGTCCAGCGGCATCACCTGCGTCCGGTTCAACTCGGCAACAGTCGTCACCGGCCGGGAGTCGTGCTTTCAGGGGCTTCCCGAAACGGGCGATCCCCTGGCCCGGTTTTACTCGAAGCGCGGCAAGAAGCGCTTGTACGATTTCTTCCAGGCCAACGCCTTCCGAAAGTACGGCAACGAGTTTTACAAATGTTTTTACGAGGCGACCATGAAACGGCTGCGCTCGTGGGGCTTCAACACCTTGGGCTGCTGGAGCAGTCCGGACGCCTGGCGGGCGCGCAAAGTCCCCTACACGCTTCCCATCAACGTGCGTCGCGTACCGATGTTTGTGGCCGCCAGTCACACCAAGGCGGGACTGCTGAAGAAAAAGTGGTTCCCCGACCCCTTTGATCCCAAGTTCCGCGTGGAACTCGAACGGGCCCTGACCGCTCAGTCGGAGTTCAAGAACGACCCGTGGCTTCTCGGCGTCTTCATTCACAACGAACTGCCCTGGACACTGGGCGTTCCCTGGCGGCATACGGACCGGACCCCGACCGGGATCGCCGTGCTCTGTCTCCAAAAAAACGATGGATCGCTCCGGGCAAAACGCGTCTTGCTGGAACGGCTCAAGACCCGGTACGGCGCCATTGCCGGCTTGAATCGCAAATGGGGGACCGAATTCGCCGGCTGGGAAGCCATGGCCGCTCCCTTCGAACTGACCGAGACGCAACGGAAAAACGCGCTGGACGATCTGGCCGAACTCGACAAGCTGATTGCCGAGCAGTACTTCCGCGTCTGCCGCGAAGCCATGGACAAACAAATGCCCGGAGTGCTCTACCTGGGTTGCCGGTTCAGCGGCATGTACGACCGGCATTTCGTTGAGATCGCTAAAAAATACTGCGACGTGGTGTCGTTCAATATCTACGCCGAGCGCCCGTCGGACCGCACGGCCGACGAGTTGGCCGTGGAACTGGACTTCCCCGTCATCATCGGCGAATTCCACTTCGGCGCCTTGGACCGCGGCATGTTCGACCCCGGGCTGCGGCGGGCCAAGGACCAGGCCGAGCGGGCCGGCAAGTACGCCGCGTACGTCCGCGAAGCCGCGGCCGCAGCCTGGTGCGTCGGCGCCCACTGGTTTCAATACCTCGATCAGCCGCTCACCGGCCGGCCCGACGGAGAGAACTACAACATCGGCTTCGTGGATGCCACCGACGATCCATACCCGGAGATGCGACAAGCTGCGCGGGAGGTGCACCAAGACTTGTACACGACCCGGATGCGGAAGTAATTCGCGGAGAATGGGGCCGACCGGCGACGGCGAAAAAGAAACAGGGCCTCGTGGCAGTGCGGAGGAGCTGCCCGGGCCTCTTCCG
>JAADHN010000032.1:300-29252 GCA_013151865.1 Kiritimatiellota bacterium | reverse complement strand
CGGAGGCGCGATCTCCCGCGCCTCCGCCGACGGCCCTATCGGGGGCAGGCTACTGGGTGGTGAAAATCTGGAATCCGGAATAGGCTTCCATGCCGTGTTCCCCGACGTCGAGCCCGCGGAGTTCTTCCTCTTTCGAGACTCGAAGACCGATGGTCTTCTTGAGCGCGAAGAAAAGGAGCAATCCGAATCCGAACGCCCAGACAAACGCGGCGCCGGCGCCGACGGCCTGGCTGATGAGTTGCCGGGCGCCGCCGCCGTACAGCAAGCCGGTGTTGGCGTCGCCGATCCGGAGGACCGCCTCCGCGTTGAACAAGCCGGCGGCCAACGTGCCCCATAGTCCGCAAACACCGTGAACGCTCACTGCGCCCACCGGGTCGTCCACGCGCAGTACGTGATCAATGAACAGGACGCTGAATACCACCAGTACACCGGCTACCAGGCCGATGGCCATGGCGCCGAGGGGAGTCACGGTGGCGCACGGCGCCGTGATGGCCACAAGACCGGCCAAGGCGCCGTTGAGCGTCATCGAGGCGTCCGGTTTGCGGAACAGACCCCAGGCGGTGAGCATGGCGGCGATGGCCCCCATGGCGGCGGCCAGATTCGTGGTCACGGCGATCCGACCGATCGAGCCGTCCCCGGTCGTGGTGCTGCCCGGATTGAAGCCGAACCACCCAAACCAGAGGATAAACACTCCGAGGGCTGCCATGGGGATGTTGTGCCCGAGGATGGCGCGCGGTTTCCCGTCCGGTCCGTATTTCCCGGTCCGGGCCCCCAATACGATGGCTCCGGCCAAGGCCAGCCAGCCGCCCACCGAGTGGACCACCGTGGACCCGGCGAAGTCACAAAACGCCCCGGTCGGGAGCTTCTCGAGCCAGCCGCCGCCGTCGAGCAGTCCCCCCCAGGCCCACGCGCCGAATACGGGGTAAATAACCAGGCTGATGATGAAACTGTACACAAGGTAGGCCACGAACTTGGTCCGCTCCGCCATGGCCCCGGACACGATGGTCGCAGCCGTGGCACAGAAGACGGTCTGGAAAAGCAAAAACGTGAATTTCCAGTCGTTTCCGAAAGTGCCGCTCAACAGAAAATTCGTGCGCCCGAAAAAGCCGTTGCTGGCGCCGAACATCAACCCGAAGCCGACCAGGAAAAACGCCACGCTGCCGATCGAGAAGTCCATCAGGTTTTTCATCAGGATGTTTACGGCGTTCTTCGCCCGAGTGAAGCCGGTCTCGACCATGGCAAACCCAGCCTGCATGAAGAACACCAGAAACGCGGCGACACAGGTCCAGACAATGTTGAGGTTGAGCTGCAGCTCTTGCGTCTTGTCCGCCGCTTCGGCGCCCATGGCAGACGGCGCCAGAAGACTGAACAGCAACAACAGGGGGGCGATATAAAACAAAGGCCTTTTCACGATGGTTCTCCTTTTGGTTTGATCACTGGTCCGGGGCGGCGGGGCGCGCCGGAGAAAAAACGACGGCCGGTCGGGCTCAGAACGTCATGCTGAGATTCACGCCGCAGACAAGGTTGCTTGAATCGCCGTACCCGGCGTCGGCCGCGTCGCGGATGTCGTCGTCCGCGAAAGCCGTGTAACCGACATGAGCCGAGATCGAAACCCGCTCGTTCACCGCATAATCCAGGCTCGCGCCGATCGAGACGTCGCCCAGGCCGCTGTCGTTGACCCCGAAGTAAACGGTGTTGTAGTCCGAATCGGCCCAGCCAATCCCCGCACCGAGCCCCAGTGCCAGTTTCTCGGTGAGTTGAAAGGTGTGGTCGACGCTCAGGTTCACATAGAAGCCCTCTACCTCGTCCACATCGTAGTACACCGCCAGCGTCGGCGTGAGCGGGAGGCGCGAAAGCGACACGGACCCGTAGACTTCCTCGGTGGTGTAGAGGCCCGTGCCGGGAAAGGTGTACGTGATGAACCCGGCTTCCAAGTCGAGTCCCTCGGTCGGGGTGAACCCGTAACTCAATGTGTAGTCGACCTCCTGGAGCCGATACTCCTCGCCCGATCCCTCGTTGACGTCCGTAGCATCGATCGAGCCCCAGACATTCAAGCTCAAGCCCTTCCAGGAGAGCGTGGCGCTGGGCTGAATCACAGGGTCGTCGGTCAGAAGCTGACCGCGCCACACGTACTTCGTGGCGACGTCCACCCCAATCTCCGTGTCGAACGGCAGAATTCGGTTCTCCTGGGCCAGGGCTCTCTCCGTTCGGGCCAACAGGACCGCTGTGCCAAGAACCAGTGCAGACAGGATGCTCTTCGGTTTCATGCGTGCTTTTCCTCGTTGTTGTTGTCGTGGTGCTGATCGATTCATGGTTCCAGTCCGGGGCGCCTCCGGCCGGTAAGGACACCCCGTTGTGCTCGTCTTCCAGCCACGAGCATTGTCGCGATTGTCAGTAATGCAGTTTGGTTGCCAAGATGTGATAGACGGGTATAATAAATACAGGGAAAAAGAGATATGACTTGCCAACCGGACCGCGTTCCAGCGTGCGCTAAGGGCGAAAGGGTTCGAAAATGTGCCTAATGGGGCATGTAGATACAATTATGTATCATGCGGTGCGCTTGGCCGGGGCAGGTGCTGGGATGTGGTTGCGGGTGGCGGGGAACTTGGCAGGAGCGTATGGTATGGAGTAGCCGCCCGGGGATGGGGATGGGTGGGTTCGGGCATTAAGGATAAAGTGGGAAGGGGAACGGTCGGCGGTGGAGGCGGGTGAGGCGAGGACGGAGATGCGGAACAAACGATTGCGGGAAGCGAGCGTACTGAATGCGGGGACAGGTCTCCGACATCCGGCAGTCGTTTCAAGCCAAGAGGTATCCCAGGTGTGCCGCTTTATCGTTCCGACTGCCGTCGTGTTCCTCCTGTTGTCGGGCAGTCCTCGCCCGGGCGCCGCTGAGCAGCCTGTCAAGTTCGGGAACGGCCGTTTTCGGATCGAGATCGGCAGGGATGGGTGCTGGCGGGGCTTGACGGACAAGCAAGCCGCCCGCAATCTTTTGGCCGATCAAGCGGGTGCATTCCCGTTGGCCCGGGCGGTTATCGCCGGGAACCGTGTAGCGGTGAACGGGATCGCATTCCGACCTGGGGCCCCGGAGATCCTGCGGCTTCATTTTCCGCCGGATACGACCCTTGAATATCGCGTGCAGGTGGGCCCCGATTGGATCGTGTTTCGTCTTGTCGGCGTCTCCGGTCCGCGGCCGGAGAAACTGACGCTGTTGCGCCTGCCCGTGGCGATCTCCGCAACCGTGGGAACGCTGCTCGACTGCGCCTATGACGAGCGGAGCGCCGTTTGCCTGGCGACGGCCGATCTGCGGGTGAGCGCCGGTGCCCGGGGTCGCGGAGGCTGGACTGAACTCCGGGCCGTGAGCCAAGACACACCCGGCCCGCGCCTCGAAGGGGCTGCGGCTGCCTTGATCGTGTGCCCGCCCGACTCCCTGCCGGGCCTCCTGGCCGGGGTGTCCAGAGACTTCGCGCTGCCCACCAACGAAAAGAACGGCAAGCCCGCCAGAGAATGGCCCGCGGTTCGCCAGTCCTACTGGTTTCTCTCTTTCGGCGAGAAAGACGTGGACCGGGTGATTGCTCTCTGCCGAAAGAGCGGTTTTCGGCAGGTCATGCTCAGCTTTGGCGCGTGGAGCACGTCGGCCGGTCACTATCCGATCAATCGCCGCAACTTTCCCGACGGTCTCCCTGACCTGCAGCGCACGGTCCGAAGATTGCACGGGGCGGGTATTCTCGTGGGCATGCACACCTTTGCATCGAAAGTAGCCAAACGCGACCCGTACGTCACTCCGGTCCCGGACAAGCGATTCTGGAAAGACCGACAGGTCACCCTGGCCGACGATGTTTCGCCGGACCAAGTTGCGATTCGCGTCCGAGAAAGTCTGGCTCAATGGCCGGGCAGTCCCGTCTGCAGGCAGAAAAGCTGGGAGGGCGGGGTGACCAAGCACATGGAGGTCATTCTCGACGACGAGATCGTCCAGTACCGGGCAATCGGTCCGGTCGGGCGTTACGACACCTTTCTCGGCTGTCGTCGCGGGGCGTGGAAGACGCGGCCTGCCGCCCACAAGGGCGGCGCCCCGGCGTTTCACTACGGTGTGGACGGATGCATCAACGGATACATCATCGACCAGGAGACCTCCTTGCTTGATGAAGTGGCAACCCGACTGGCCGGTATTTTCGACGCGTGCGATTTCGACATGATCTACTTCGACGGCGGCGAGGACGTTGACCGCCGTCGCTTCGATTATTACGTCACCCGGCATCAGGTCGCGGTCATGAACCGCATTCGCAAGCGTCCCGTCATCCACATGGGAACGATTCCCACCCACCGACTTTGGCATTCGTTCGCTCGCACCGGCACCGTCGACACCTGGCCGAGTACACTTGGCGGGCGTCTCATTGCACGGCAGGGCAGGGCACTGGTTCGGCAGGTCCGTGAGGTCCGCGATGGTTTTGTGCACCGGTCCGTGCTGATCGAACGCGACGGCAAGACGGTCCCGTGGCGCACGGTAAAAGAACACATTGACCACAGCGTCCGCCGCTCGAGTCGCTTCAACGCCTCGCTCATGCCGGCCGAGTTGGGGTGGTTCGGCATTTGGCCGCGGCGGGCTTCGAGCAGCGGTCTGCAGCTTGACGAAGCCGAGTACCTCATGGTCAAATCTTTGGCCTGGGACATGCCGATTTCGTTCCAGACCAGTTTCCGTCAGATGGAAGAACACCCGCTGACATCGCAAATCCTCGAGATCGCCCGGACGTACGAGGCGCTACGCCTGCGGGGTCCCCCGCTTCAAATGGAATTGCGCGCGAAGTTGCGGGAGTTGGGCCGAGATTTCATGTTGGTTCACAACGGCGGGCGCCGGGAATTCGTCGAGGTCCGTGAAGTTCCCATGCCCGGGGCCGCGGGCGATGATGCCCGGGCGTTTCTCGGCGCCGCAGGCACGGGGAGTGTTCTTGTGCTCTGGAGTGCGTTGTGGCGGCCGGGCGTGCTCGAGCTGCCACCGTCTGCCACTCGGCCGGCGGTTGCGGATTTCGCAGGCGTCCCGATCCCGTGCGAAGTCCGCAATGGCAGGTTCTGTATTCCGGTGGACAATCGCCGGGCGACTCTCCGGTTCGCCGGGGTTGCACCGACCCAGGTTCGGGCCCTGTTGACCGAGGCAGACTTCGAGTGGCGTAATCCCGTGAACCTGTGGATCCAGGCAGAGGCGTTTGCAGAGCAGGCCGGTCGAGTGGCGACCGGGACCGCGGCTGGGCAAGTCGAACCGGACGCCCTCGGCGACTTTGTTCTGTGCACAGGGGCGCCGCAACGCAGTACCAGGTCGCCTTGGTTCTGGCAATACGCAGTGAATCTTCCGCACGAGGGCGTCTGGACATTCTGGGCGCGGGTCAGGTATCCCACCGGGACGGACCTCTCGTTTTGGCTGGTCCCGCTCGCCGCGGACGGAACGGAAGACGCCGCCGCCGTGCTGGGCAATTGCGGGCGCAATGGGAAAAAGTGGCACTGGACCGGGACGGGCAGCGGCTCGACCACTGCGCCCCCGGGACGCCCGATCACGCTTCGACTGCCCAAAGGCCGTTTCGTTTTTCGGATCTATCCCCGCGAGGGTACGGGGCACGTCGAAACCAATCCGCGCCTGGACTGCTTCTGCCTGTCCGACGACCGGGACTATGCGCCGACCGACGCCGATGCCCGGCGCGCCGGCCTCGGAAGTCGGTGAGGTTCGGAAAAAAACAGCACGACCCGCAAGTGCGGCCGGGCTTGATTGCGGGGTGTCGCGATCAGGGGAACGTTCGGTCGTCACGGTTTGGAGACTTCCGCAAATGGACATAAGCGATGACATCCGGAGGACCTTGTTGAGGCTGCAGCAGGCCGAAATCACGGAGTACGAAATCTACCGGCGCTTGGCCCAAGGGGTGCGTGATCCGGGGAATCGTGCGGTCCTCGAACGTGTCGCCGACGACGAACGCCGCCACGCCGGGATCTGGCAGCGGTATACCGGCGTGGAACTCGCACCCCGGAACTCGCGGGTTCGGTGGTACTGGTTCTTGGCCCGAACGCTCGGACTCACTTTCGCGCTGAAGCTGATGGAGAACGGGGAGCGAAAAGCGGAGGTCGGCTACGGGAAACTGAGTTCCGAGATTCCGCAGGCCGCCACTATTGCGGCGGAAGAGGAACGGCATGAACACGAGTTGTTGAACGTCTTGGACGAGGAACGACTGCGTTATGCCGGTTCGGTCGTTCTCGGCTTGAGCGACGCACTGGTGGAACTCACGGGCGCACTGGCGGGCCTCACTTTGGCATTGCGGAATACGCAACTGATTGCGCTGGCCGGACTGGTGACCGGGCTCGCCGCCTCCTTGTCGATGGCCGCCTCCGAATACCTTTCCACCAAGTCGGAGGTCGACTCGGGAAAAATTCCCTGGAAAGCGTCTCTTTATACCGGGACGGCGTACCTCTTGACAGTCGCATTCCTGATCTTCCCGTACCTGGTTCTGTCCAATTATCTGCTCTGTTTCGCTTGGACTGCCGTCAACGCGGTGATCGTTATCGCCCTGTTCACCTTTTACATCGCCGTGGCACGGGACTTGTCGTTTCGCACCCGCTTCCTCGAGATGACCGGCCTGAGCCTGGGCGTGGCCGTGCTCTCGTTCGGGATCGGGGTGGCCGTCCGGCACTTCCTCGGTGTGGACGTGTGAATGCAAACCGGCAGGGCGGGGGAGGGTGCCGGCACGCCAAAGTGGTACCGGCGTCTCGCCGTCCTTGCCCCCGTGTCGGTCCGTCGCGTCCACTTTGTCTGCGGCACGCATTGAACCGCGGATGAACGCCGATGGCCGCAGATGACGAGGCATGGCAGGACAGCAACAGGCGGAAACGGCATCCGCAACCAGACTGCGGCACGCCAAAGTGGCAACGGCGTCTCGCCGTCCTTGCCCGCGCGGCCGCTCGCTTCGTCGCCGGCGTCCTGTTCAGGGGACAGCGCCGGCCGCGTCCAGAAATTCTTGGTCGAGCGCCCGCAATCGCGCGATGTCCACCGTAGACACGCTCTCCTTCTGCGGTGCGTCCATTGCGCGTGCGCGCGCCTGCGCCTCCCGGAGCAGCTCCAGGACCTCCGGTTGTGAACCGGGACGAAGGACCGGTTCGTGCACGGGACGTCCGGCTTCGTTCCAGGTCCACAGCAGGCAGAGCGGAATGTCCAGGATCCGCACGGCGTCCAAGACGCAGCGCAGCCCTATTCGGGCCGCAGCACGGTCGTAGACTTGCCCGGGAAAACCGCTCACGCCGGCCTCGCCCCAATACACGGGCTTGCGCAGTTCGTCCGCCGCTTTCTTGATGATGACCAGACGTTCGAGCCGGATCCGCTTCCTGCCTGTGCCGAGGTAATGGTGGATGGAGATGAGGTCGACCGGGTCCGGCGAGATCAGCCGTAGGTAATCGGCCCACTCCCCGTCGCTGTCCGGCGTCCAATCCATTTTGGTTGTGCGCCGTAGAGAACCGAGCCACAGGTGCCAGGCCGCCGGGCGCGGCAGGGAAAATCCCGTGCCGATCAAGTGGTTGCGGTCAATGGACTTGATTAGCCTGGCCGATTCGCGAACGAACGCCGCCAACTCGTCGGAACTCATATTGTTCCGAACGTCGCGCACCACCGGGTCGCGGTACAGGTGCCCGTGCGGCGTGCTCGGATCTGCCAGGATGGGCGTGATGACCCCCTTGGGCTTCATGGGGCGGAGGTCGGCGCCCAGGTTGGCTTCATTGGTCAGTTCCCAGAAGAGGATCGTATCCCGGTCCTTGTAGCGCCCCACGAGGTCCCGCACCCAACCATCGAACAGGGCCCGGCCCTTCGAGTGCGGGTCCCCCACGAAGTTCTGGAGACTGTCGTGGCCCAAGTCCGGCCACGCGCCCAGGTGCCAGCCGATGGTGAGCACCACCTTCAGCCCACGTGCGTCACAGTCGTCGAGCATGGTGTCGTACCGATCCCAGAAGATCTTGCGCGTTTGCTTGCCGCCCAAGTACGTTTTTTCGATTTGTGCCGGCCAAAACTGACTCCCCCGCACGCGGAGGACGGTTACGCCCAGCGACGCCAACCGGTCCAAGGAGCGGCGGGCCGCAGCCATGGATGCGGCTGCGTCTCCCTTGCCGAGAAGATCGGGCATGTAGAGGTCCAGAAGTTCGTGTTTATTGACACCCACCGCACGGAACGGACGCCCGCCCATGAGTAATTGCGCGCCGGTTCGGGTCAGAAAAAGCGGTCCGGGGTGCGTTTTCTCGGATTTCTCTTCAGTGGCCGCGGACGCCGGCGGCGGGGGCAAAACAACGGACACGAGGGCCAACGCCGTGGCGACCGACAGGCATTCACACCACCACAAGACTCGCTGGTTCATGAAAGGGCCTCGTGGATTTGAAAAGTGGAGTTCTGAACGAGCCGCTCATGCACACATGGGGTGCCTGGGACGACGGTGGCGGTCTGTTGCCCCGAATCATTCGACGGCTGTGGCGAGACGCAGCCGTCCATCCTGTTCCACCAAAGGGAGGAAGCGTGGCCGTTCCAAAGGAGTGCGGTTCGGCTTGTGCAGCGCCAGCATGAGTCGTCCGTCGAAAGTCCGGAACACCATGGCATGTCCGCCGTCGTGTGCAAACAGCGGTTCCGGATCCTGAATCCACGGCCCGGTGATCCGGCCGCTCGTGGAACGGGCCGTGCCGACCGCGTAGCCGCTGGCGCCGAAACTGGACCAGAGCATCAACAAATCCCCGGTCTCCGCCCGATACAGGAACGGGCCATCCGTGACATAGTCTTTTTTGTTCGGCGGGTGCGGGGCCCAAGGCGCGTCCGATCCACGAAACAGCAGAATGGGGTCGCCTTCCGCCCGGTGCAGGTCCGAAGACAACCGCATGGCGCAAATTTCGCCGTCCTGCACCTGAACCCACTCGTGGCAAAAGACCATCCACGGTTTTCCGGCGGGATCGACGTACAGCGTACCGTCCAGGCATTCCCAGGTCGGCGGCGTGACCGGCCCGTCGCCGACTGGGCAGTAGGGGCCTTGTATGTGGTCCGACACGAGAATCTGCGTGCCCCGGGGCCGGCCGGTCGATTTGAAACTGGCGAACATCCACCAACGTCCCCGGTACCGGTGCACTTCCGGCGCCCAGAAGTTGTGGTCCGCCCAAAACCCCGGCGGCGGCCGGAAGGCCGGCTGCGGCCCGGTCCAGGTCTCGAGGTCGCGACTGGCGAACACATTGAACCCGACCCCGGGAACGTCGCCCCAGCAATTCGGGTCCGTGGTCCCGAACATGTAATACACCTTGTCGCCCGGCACAGGAACAATAAAGGGATCGCGAATTCGAACGTCTTGACGGCGGAACTGTTGCACGGGCGGACCTCCTCTTGCCGGGCTGATGCAAACGGCGATGGCAATGAGAAAGACCGCCGGGCACCGTACCGGGTTTTCCCGCATGACGCGGGAGCTGAGCGGAATATACTCCATATCCGGGGCTTTCTCATGTTGCAAGCCTCGCCACCGGCCCCGCGGAGTGTTGGGTCGAGTGGACGAGGGCGCGCCAACGTGAAAACGGTGTCTTGCCGTTCTTGAGGTTGTGGCAGTCGGACGCCGGAATCAGAACTTGACGACGGAGCGGAAGACGTGTCGGCCTCCGGCGGGGCGCGCGAAAGCGGGATCAGTCCAACCGAGCAAGAACAAGGTCGTCGAAATACAGTTTCTCCCCCGGCTTGAAGCCGTTCACGATCAGAATGGGCAACACGGTCGCAATGCGTTTGCCCGTGAGCGTGGCGGGCAGGTCCGCCACGACGGCCATGGCCGTCCAGCGGCCCGGGGCCGGACGAATTCGCGTGGAAAAAGCGGGCAGATTCCGGCCCTTCGCGTCTCGAGGCGTCAGGGACAATTCCGCCGTACCGGTCGAGTCCTGCCCGGACGGCAGGAACACAAAGCACGTGAGAGCGTAGCGCCCCGGTCTGATCGGCAGGGACTGGACCGGGCCGCCGCGTTTCATCCCGTCGCAGAGCACGCTGTACCGCCCGGTGTGAGCCACCGCATCGCTGCGCAGCATTCGACCGACCCCCCACTTGACCCACCATGACCAGGAGGCGGCCGCCGGGCCCGTCCCTTCCTCGAAGGAGGGGTTGCCGGTGAGTGGTTTCAGCTTGCCTTCGGCCAATTCCAACATGGTCCGGGCCTGCAGACTGAGGGACGGATAAGTCTTCGCGACCGCCAGGGCACGGACTTTATCGAGCACCGCGGGGTCCCGCCGGGCGACCAGGTCGTACACACTCCACACCGACGTCCCCCCCCACGAATCGCCGCGGATGAGGGGATAGCGGTCCATGGGCAATGGGTGCAGCAGCACCGGGTCTTTCGGGAATTCTTCGAGGGCGAGACGGCGCCGGACCTCGGCGTAGCGCTGGGCATCGGCCACCGTGTCCAGGACATGGAGTGCCCGGGCCGCAGTCATTTCCGCTCCGTCCGGCGCAAGCGACGACTTGAAGGCATAAGCCGTGGCCTCGTAATAGCGGTACGCCTTGAAGAGAAGTTCGGCACGCGCCTTTTGCTTCGGGGTACGTGCCTTGGCCACGACCGTCTCGAGCAATCGTCGCGACTGGCGGATTTCATCAAGGGAAACATCTCGCAAATAACCGGGGTCGTTGAAACGCAGGTACTGTCCGCCCCGGGTGAACCAAGCGGACTTCAAGACGCGCCGGGTCCAGAAATCTTCCCAGTGCGCATAGTACCGGGCCAGGTACGGCGCGGCTTCTTCCCCGACGCACCGCCGGTACCATTCGTCGAGCAGGGCGTCCACGTCCCGCTCCGGGGCCCACTGAAGCTTGAGCGATACGTACAGTTTCGGACCTTCGCCCCAATTGGGGTAGGCCTCGGCGTAGAGCGCCCGCACACCATTGGCGTAACCGAATCGGTAATAGTCGGCCATATGATGGAACCAGACCCGCGGCAGCACATAGGGTGTGCCGTAGATGTAGTCGTACCAGCCGAGCATGGGGCTCTTCTTGTGCCAGGCCCGGGTCAGTTCTTCTCCGGTCCGGCGGAGTTCGGGGTCCACCCATTTCATGCGGTCGTACGTCATGTACGGGACAAGCCGGCGAGAAACCGCGACATGCGCCGGCGGGGCCGCCACCTCGCTATAGGCCAGGCATCCGAACAGTTTGTCCGGGTTTTTTTTCGCGACCTCTCGGATCACCCGGTTGCACCAGTCGTAGTACAGGTCGGAATAGTCGATCCGTCCCAGGAAGTTCTTGCCTCCGGAAAGGCGGGCCAGGCAGGTGTCGCACTGGCAGTAGCCGCTGCTGTCGTTCACGCCGAGGGAGCAGGACACGGCGTCCGGGTGGTCGGCAAAATAGCGGCCAATGTTGGCGGCGACCGCTTCCACGATGCCGGGGGCGGTAAAGCACGGTTGCCAGCCGTGACTCGAGTTGGTCGGCGGCAGGTAGCGTTTGCCGTCCTGTTTTCGAAAGGGGAAGAACTCGGGGTGAGTTTTCGTATAGGTTTCCGGCGGCAGCAGGTGCAGCAGGTTGTGGTGAAAACTGATCCGGCCGTGCATCCGGTTCCGGCGTGCCCAATCGGCCTGGGCTTTGCCCCTGAGGCCGCTGAACAGGCGGGAGATGAAGGCGGGTTGTTCGCGCACCGGTTTGGGCTCGATCGCAAGGGTCTTGCGAGCGGGAACGTCCGTGCCGTCCGGTCCGGGCAGCAACCAGCGGACGCCCACGTATCGCTCCAGGAATTCGTAGACGCCGAACTCGGTGCCCCAGTCGGTGGGGCCCAGGATCACGAGGCTTTCGGGCGTGGGGAAGAGAATCTCGAACCCGTCATCGTCCAAGTCGTTTTGCCGTAGGCCGAACCGTTCGACTGCGGGCATCGCTCCGATGTAGATCGCCGCACCGGCGGCGGGCGGCCGGTCCACTAGTTCCAGTCGGGCCCCGGACGCCTGTTGAACACAGTCCCGGAGCAGCTCGGCGGCGTTGCGGACCTGCTCGCTTGCGGAGTCCGCACAAACGATCACGGCCCGGGGTGTCCCGTCCCGCACAATTTCAAGCGCGGGTGCGGCCGGCGGCCCGACGGCCAGCAGGCCCAGGCAGAGGCCCACGATCTTGCGAAGGCGCTCGAGTCCTGTCATTCTCGGGGTCCTCCTATTGAGGCGGGCGCGCCGGTTACCATTCGAGCACGAATCGGCCTGCGCCGGGTTGTCCGGCCTCGAAGGTAAGACGGCCCTTGTTCAGCGCAAATGGCACGGGGCCGAGGGGCCGCTGTGTTCCCGCGGCCAGGGCCTGAAGTCGGAGTTTTCGGCTCGCGGCGCCGGGGGCGAGCCGCATGAGGTCCAGTTCCAGCTTGAATCGTTGTTCCCGGGGATAGGGGAAGATGACCAGGCGTCGCTGACCTTTTTCGATTTTGACGCTGCCGTCGGTGGCCAGCTTGTCGAAGCGGACAAAAGACCCGGGCGGATTCAGGTGGGCCCGGAAATCGACCCGTTCGGCTTCGAGGCGCTTGCGCAGCTCTGCGAAGTCCGCAAGCCGCACGGCCGTCACACCCTTCTTCCCGCGCTCGACCGCGATCCGGGCGATCAAGACACGATTCCCGCCCATCTGCACCCCCTTGAGGGGAAGGCGACCCCGCTTGTTATACAATCCGATTACCCAGTCGTATTGCGTGAAGGTCTGGTCCTCGGGGAGGCTGATTTCATACGGACCGTCCACCACGACCTGCCCGGGACGCCAAGTCGTGCACGGGGTCGGCAGGGCGTGGTCCTGCTGAAACGCGATTTTTTCATGGTTCGAGGCTGACTTGTTCAGGAAGTGCACGAAACAATGAGCGTCGTTCGGCAGGCGCTCGCCGACGATCCATTCGTAGGTCACCCGGAACCGGCCGCCGCCCAAGTTCCGGAATTCCCGCAGCCGCGGCTCGATGTCGTATTTGTTGGCGAGATAAGGCATCTCGAACGAGGTGCGCGCATCGGCAAAGACATACTCCGGGCAGTCGACCCAATCCGCGATTCGGCCATCCACCACGGCGGTCCACGCCTCGGTGCCCGACCCGAGCGCCAGGAAGCCCCATTGCGGCAGGAGACGGCCGTGCACTTTCCAAGGCTTCTTGTCCCAGTTCACCCAGAGCGTAAGGCCGCTCGCGTACCGGATGCATTGGCGCAGACGTTCCCCGAACGCCAGGGCCGCACTGCCGGTCACCAGGCGTCCCGCTACTTCGTAACGGATGTCGATCACCCGGGAATTGCCGTACAGGGCCTGGACGGCGTGCATCAGGTGATGTTCCTTGGCGACCCACTGGATGTTGTCGGTGGCGTTCGAGCCCACAAAACCTGCGTGGCCGTAGGCCAGTTCCTGGGCGCGATACTTATCGATCTGCTCGGGCGATGCGGCGTCGCGCCCCCACTGCGTGTTGTAGCCTTGGCGGAACCAGCGTTCGTAATACCCCATGCCGTGGTTCACCATTTGCGGATGCAGCTTGAGCAGGTCGAAATCGAGGAAGGGCGCGTGGTCCTCGCCGCCGGAGACCTGGGCCTCGCACCCGTCGCACTTTCCGGCCCAGTATGCCTGATTGTTGCCCTCGCCGAACAGCGGACCCTCATGGGTGTCGCGCATGTACTGAAAGAGTTCGGTGTCGAACTTGACCTTGGCTCGGGCCATGGCGGCCATGGGTTGACCGGCCTCGTGATCGAGTTGATGCCAGGGGGGCACGCAGGTGTGGACGTCCAGGTACGCGGCGGTCGTGCCGTAGGTGCGATGGATGTACGGTGAGTTCTTCCGCGCATAACCCAGGGCCCGGTTGCACTTGAGCCCGTAGCTTTGGACGCCCGTCCCGCGATTGAACCAGGCCGGGGACGGAGATCCGTCTTCGCGCAGGACACGGGCTGTCGGATCGTACGACGGCGCGTCCGGGTACAGGTCGATGTAATTCTCGTGAACGGACCAGACATACCCGCACCGGTTGGCCGCCCGACCAAAAGCGATCATTCCCGCGTCGCCGCCCCAAGCCGGATTGGCGGGAATGTGGTCCGGCAGCTTGACGTCGTACCCGTACCGTTGCCACACGTGCTGAATGATGGCCAGGTGGTCGACCCCGTTGTCTTTGAGGGCCATGAGGTTTTCCGCATCGCCCCGGTACGTGTTCCGGTGGTGCCGCCAGATGTCGAGCATGATGCGGTCCCCGAGCAGATCCAGGAATGGCGAGGGCGGGTTCGGGAGGTTGGGCAGGACTTCATTCACGCATGGCGAGACCGCGACGTACCCGCTTTCCCGTAATGGGTTTCGCGTGTTATCCGTCCGGCGATCGTATGTGGCGTCGCCTTGGGGGCACCTCGACGCATTCGAACCGGTCCAGTCGAGGTAGCGGCAGACGAAGAGTCGGTCCGCTGGAAGGTAGTCCAGATTGCCCACGGGCAGGTAAGGCACTCGGAGGCGCCGCCGCAGGGGAGCGCCGGCGACCCCGCCGAGGGAGAAGCCCTGCACGATGCGGACTTCGCACCGAACGGCCACGGTCAGGGCCTTGCCGATGATCCCGAAGCGCCATTCGACCGGGACCGTTCCGCCCTCGTGGGGATACCGCCAGACGACGCGCAGCGTCCTGCCGTCCGGAGCCGCGTCCACCTCTGCGGCACTCCCTCCTTCGGCCCGCCGCCCGGCCTGCGGATTGCGCAAAGACGATGCCGCCGCCCGCCATGGGCCGGAACGGGCGACCGCCGTCGACCGCGACTGAGAAATCATCCAGCGTTCCGGACGCGGGACGCCACGTGTAGGTGATCTCGCAATCGGGCCCGCGATAGCGAAACAACCATGCATCATCCTGTTGCTCGATGAACGTGCCGCCGTCGAAGAGGCACCCCGGCGCCACGCCCCGATCCGGTGTGTTGCCAAGTCGTTCAAGGCTTACCCGGTCGGCGGCTCGGTACGCCCGTGTTTCCGTAAACTGGCGAACCTTGTCGCTCAAGTTTTCCTTCGCACCGCCGCAAGTGAGGGTCGCATCGCCAAAGTAGGAGAAATCGAAACTCGGACTGTTGGCGGGCCCCGGCTCGGTTTGGAGACGCAGAGTGATGGTACTTCCCGCGTACCGGGAAAGGTCGAACGAGTAGTCCTGCCATTTGCCCTCCTTCCAGTGGCGGCGCATCAGTTTCTTGAACGGCGCGTCCGGGGTCGGTTGAAGCCAGGCGCTGAACGTGACCCCGTCGCTCTTGTCCGGAGCAACCACATCCGGCCGCATCGCGATGCCGAACCGGAACGTGATCGGGGTCGCTCGGGGGAGAGTCAGCGGGTAATCGATCCAGACCTTTCCCGGTTTTACCCGCCACGGAGAATGCAGCAGCAGAGCGCGCCGGCCGAGAACTCGACCACCCGGTGCGTAGGAAATGCCGCTGACGCTTTCAAAATGCCCGCTCCAGCCAGGCGGCATCTCGACCACCGCGCCCCCGTATGATTGATAGGCCACCCGGTAGATGCCGATGTCGCCCAGGGGGGTGTCGCCCCGGGGCAGGCGAACGGTGTCGGGCGTGGCGCCGGCGCAGAGGGGAATGAGCGCGACAAGAGTTGCCGGAAATCGGGTCATCATGAACGACTCCTGAATGAGGCGGGGGGGAAACCGCCGGGACTTCAGACTGCGAGACACCGGTCGTCCCGAGATGATTTGGGGCCCAGGCATACCCCGAGTCTCTCGGCTGGATTGTCCGGAGCAACCTGGGACGATCCGTAAACAGGAATGAAATATGGACTGAACCGGCCCAATTGCCAGTGCGTCGCGCCGGCGGGGTTAATCCGGGGGTGCTTCGGTTCTCACACCCGTGGCCGAACGCAGTCGAAACCATAGACTGCTGAGCCCGCGTGCCCCCAGGAACAGGGCGATGCCGACCAAGAATTGCGCCGACGGTCCCACGATCCGTGCCTGGAGATGCGTCCGCGTCCGGACATCCAGACTCACGGACGATGCGAGCGTCACCTGCTCGTAGACGCTGGACGCTAAGGTCGGGAGCGCCTTGAGTGCCAGGCCGACGCCGATGCAGCAAAAGCCCAGGGCCAACAGCGTTTCGGGGGTATCCGCCCAGCTCTCCACGCGCAGTTCACGGTCTTCCGGAAAGAGCCATGCCGCCACCTTCGGGCTCCAAATGACGATCGCGATGCAGGCGCCGGCAGCCAGGTACGGCCCAATCAGTCCGAACCAGATCATGAGCCTGTTCAGGAGAGGTCCGGAGCCGGCCGCGGCCAACGCCGACTGGGCCATGTGCAAAGGGGCAAGGAACATGGCGACTGAGCCCAGCCAGGTTACGAGTAACCAGACCCCGGTGAGCCGCAACACAACATGGGCCAGTTTTCGTTCTGTCATCGTCCCATTTCCTTTGCGTTCTTGCCTGGGACGCAACGACTACAGGTACACATTGACAGGCGAGCAACCGGATGGAAAGGGCGGGACCGGTCCTGGCGTGCGCCGTCCCGGCGGTAAACACGGCGGAGAACGGTTTCCGTCCGACTGTGGCCTCTCAAGTCGCCGGCGCCAAGCTCGTTTGCATGCCTGAGCGGTTCCCGTGGGACTTTTGTGGCCGTTAAGCTGGGGCTTGCCTGAGTTTGGGTGCTCCGTACCTTTCCGAGCGAGGGCGCTTGTTGAGGGCGGTGCAACTCATCGGCGTCACGACCGCCGGTTCCTGCTCGAGTTTGAGTGCGACCGACGCAATTACGTGGCCCGGTTGCCGCGTCCTTTTCATCAGGAACGTCTGGTATCGGACGATCGCGGTCTCGAATCGACCGCGGTCGTCGGTGCGGAGCAGCGGACCGCCGGCCAGTTCCCGTCGCCATTCCGGGAACCAAAACGTCTTGTTGTCACCTGAAGTTTGCATGACTTGACAATAAGATCGCGTCTTTGAAGAACAAGCCGGAACCGACAATCCAGTGCGACCGTCTGCCGCGCTCCTGTCCGAGCTTCACGGATGCACCGCAGCCCTGCACGCCGGCGGGAGTCCGGAGACTCCCGTACAGTCTCCTTGACAAGCTCCGAGTGTCCAGTACCATACAGCGCAACTTCGGTCGATCCGGGTTGAGGGATCGTCTGATTCCCGATGCCAATACACTGTACGGTGCACCCTTGCCGGGGACCTGGGAGCGCCGTACGCCCAACAGGCTTTGCTCTTCGCGACTTGCCCGGCGCGGTTGCGCCCAATAAGTCGCACCAGGCGCCAAGAAGGTGACGCTATGCGATTTTGTACGGTTATCAACTGCATGGATGGGCGAGTTCAATTGCCTGTGATTGGCTATCTGCAAAAACGATTCAATGCTGAATATGTGGATACCATTACTGAAGCCGGACCAAACCTGATACTGTCGGAACAGAAGGACCGTGACGCGATTCAGTCGATTCTTGAAAGGCTGAGGATTTCAATTGAGCATCATAATTCCGTTGGTGTTGCTGTTGTTGGTCATTACGGTTGCGCTGGAAACCCAGCGCATAAGGATGAGCAGATTAAGCACATACAAGAAGCTATTCAATTGCTTCAAGAACACTGCGGGAGTGTTGAAATAATTGGATTGTGGGTCAACGACGACTGGGATGTTCACGAAATCACTGAATTTGAAGCCAGTGACTGACCCCCGTCCACACAGGGTGCGTGAACCGCGGGAGTTGTCGCTCTTCGCCGGAGGCGAATCGCTGTCATGCCTTCGGGTGACCCGTCTCTCCCGCCAAGCGGGATCGGGCGGGAGAGTGCAGGCCGGCAGAGCGAGTCCCCGAGCGGCCCTGCTCAGCAGGGCCTGCGGAGTCCGCCTGAGGCAGACGCGCCTGTCCCGCTCGGCGGGACCGAAATCTTACCCAGAATCGCACTCGCGCGTAGCCACGCACCCTTAATGTGGCCCTAATGTGGCCGGGCTCGTTCCAGGCGTGCATCCGTTTACGCGCGAATTATCCAGGTCAATGTTCGCGCCGGGTTTTGGGCACATTCCAGCGAGGCTGTTTCTCGAAAGTTTCATCCGGGCAAAGCCCCAACGTCCCGGGACGACCTCACAGTGGCTCGCGCGGCCGCCGGATGTTTCGGTGGGATCACCCGGTTACCGGCGCGTCGCCCGCGACGCGAGAGGGACCCCGGAAGCGATGCCCCGACCGCGAGGGGCCGAGAAAGGAGAACATGAATCCACGCCCGCAGCCCCTGGGGAGAGCCGGCGCCAAGGCCGCGTGCACCATCGCATGCGGTCCGATCATCCTCGTTTGCGTTCTCGGCTTCCTTTTCGGCGGATGCGGAGTCGGCACCTCGGACCGTGGCCCGATTCGGTTCTGGAACGGTTTCACCGGGCCGGACGGACGAACCATGTTGCGGTTGGTCAAACGATTCAATTGCAGCAACACCGGCCCGCGGGTTCTCATGCAGCGCATGGATTGGGGCACCTACTACAACAAACTGATGGTGGCCGGCATCGGCGGACGGGCGCCGGACGTTTTTGTCGTGCATGTGGACGTACTCCAGCGTTTCATGCGCACGAGTTTCGTGCGTCCCATGGACGACTTGTTCACCAAGGCAAACGGCCTGGACCCAGCAGACTTCGACCCCAATGTTCGGCGCGCCGTCACTCGTCACGGCCGGCCGTACGGGGTGCCGCTTGACGTCCACATTCTGGGCATGTACTACAATGTGCGGCTGTTCCGTGACGCCGGGATCGTGGACGCCGCTGGCCGTCCCCGCCCCCCAACCAACCGCGAAGAATTCCTCGCCGCCGCCCGCCGGCTGACCCGCGACACCGACGGCGATGGGCGCATCGACCAATGGGGTTTCGTTTTTACTTGGTTTCGGACCAATGTGTACGCTGTCATGGCCCAATTCGGCGGAAAGTTTTTTTCCGCCGACGGCCGTCGCTGCTTGATCGCCGGCCCGCAGAACGTCGCGGCCCTGCAGTTCTGCGCCGACCTGATCCACAAATATCGCGTGGCGCCGTCGCCTCAGAACTTCGATTCCTGGATCGGGTTCCGGCAGGGCAGGGTGGGCATGGCGTTCGAGGGCGTCTACATGCTCGGGTCGCTGGAAAAACAGACCGATCTCGACTACGCCGGCGCCCCTCTGCCGGTGCTTGGCGGCGAGCCGGCTTCCTGGGCCGGTTCGCATGTGCTGTGCCTGCGCGCCGACCTGCGGGGCGAACGCCTGAAGACCGCGTGGCGTTTGGTGCGTTTCCTATCCGACAACTCGTTGGATTGGGCGGCCGGGGGCCAGATCCCCGTGCGACGCAGTCTCCGCAATACGGCTCGTTTCAGGTCCATGCGTGTCCAGGCGCAGTTCGCCCGGCAGCTTCCGAATATCCGCTACGGGCCCGCAGTACCCTTTATTTTCGAGTTTTACAGTGAATTCGACACGGCCGTGGACAAGGCCCTGCGTGGAACGGCGTCGCCGGCGCAGGCGCTCAGAGAGGCGGCCGAGCGCATCGATCGTATCATCGAACGCGAACAGGCCCTCGCGGAGCAGGCGCCCGCTGGCCGGTCCCAGTGAGTCCCCGAACGCGATCCCGCATCGAGTGAGGGGGCCTTCTGTTCGGGCCTTGTCCCAGCGGATTGGGAAAGTGCAATCGAGGTAGTGGAGAACGAACCGCCCTGCTGTCAGTGGCATTTGTCCCACGTCGGGCAAAACACGGCGGCAGTCTCTGGCCCGGGACGGTGCGAGGCAGGTCGCCGATTCCCGGTCGCGCACGTCCGTCTCGGACGGACCCCGATTCGCCAGGCGAGGGATTTCCTGGGAGCTGTTGGAGCAGAACCACCATGGGCGAGTCCACACACTTTCACCGCCGTGCGTCCGGTTACCTTTTTCTGCTTCCCTACGTGGTTCTGTTCGTGCTGTTTCTGGCCCTGCCGCTGGCCTATGGCTTGGGGCTGAGTCTGTTCCGCTGGGAACTCGTGTCCCCGGCGCCGGCCCGCTTCATCGGCGCCGGCAATTACCGAGAAGCGCTCGGCGATCCATATTTTTGGAAGGCTTTGTGGGCCACATTTCGGTTCGTGCTGCTGCAGGTGCCGATCACCATTGTGTTCGCCCTGTTCACCGCTGTCGCGCTGGATGCGGTCTCCGCACGTCGCCAGGCGTTCTACCGCGCGGCCTGCTTCCTGCCCGGCATGATTTCCATCAGCGTGGCCGGAATCGTGTGGCGGTGGTTCTTCAACAATGAATTCGGTCTCTTCAATGCTTGGCTCGGGGCGGTGGGCGTCAAGGTCCCGTGGATCAGCGATCCACGGCTGGCGATGAAGTCTTTGGCGATGATGACATTGTGGTGGAGCTTCGGCGGGCCGACAGTGATCTTCCTGGCCGGACTCAAGGAAATCCCGCGACAACTGCACGACGCCGCAGCCATCGACGGCGCCGGTCCGGTCCAGCGCTTTCGTTACATCACGCTGCCGCTGCTCCGTCCCGTGTTTCTGTTTGTGGTGGTGATGAGCACCATTGGCGGCTTCCAGATGTTCGGTCAGGCTTTCATGATCACCCGGGGCGGTCCGGAGTTCTCGACGCGTGTGCTGGTCCAGTACATCTATGAGACGGCATTCACTCACTACCGCATGGGATATGGGGCCGCCATGAGCTGGATGCTTTTCGTGGTCATCGCTGTGTTTTCGCTGGTCCAATTCCGCCTGATCCGGGAGAGACGACGCCATGAAATCTGACCCCGACCGAATCCCGGGGGGGCGCGCCGCGGCCGAGCGCACGGCCGACACGTGTGCGCTGCCCGGCAGTCGAGGCAGGCGCATTGCCGCGGAAGCGTTTCTGCTCTTCGCGACGCTGTTGGCGCTCTTTCCTGTGGTCTTGATTTTTCTCGAAGCTTTCAAACCAGACGCCGAAATCGTCCATTTCCGGGGGATCCTGCCCCACCGATGGACGCTCGAGAATTTCCTGGAAGTCCTTGGGAGTCCCGAAGAAGTCCCCATCCTCCGCTGGTTCGCCAACAGCGTTTTCATCTCGTCAATGGTGACGCTGTTGGTGTTGGTCGTGGATTCTCTGGCGGCGTTCGCCCTGGCACGCTTGAATCTGCCGGGTCGGCGTTGGATGTTCGCCGCGATCGTGGCCACAATGATGGTGCCCGGGCAAGTGCTGCTGGTACCGGTCTACCTGATTCTGAACCGGTTGGGCTGGATCGACACTCCCTTGGCCTTGATCGTGCCCGCCGGGGCCGGTGCGTTCGGGGTTTTTCTGCTGCACCAATTCTTCCAGAGTATTCCCCGGGAACTCGAGGATGCCGCCGCCATCGACGGGTGTTCCACGCTGGGGATCTACTGGCATGTCGTGCTTCCGCTGGCCCGGCCGGCCCTCGCCACATTGGGCGTGTTCACATTCATCGGATCCTGGAATGCTTTTCTTGGCCCGCTCGTGTTCATGGACTCGGTGGACAAGTACACTCTGCCGGTGGGTGTCGCCCTCTTCCAGACTTCGTATTATGCCGAATACGGTTACACGCTCGCCGCAAGCGTCATCTGTACGCTGCCCGTTTTGGTGGTTTTCGTGCTTTTCTCCCGGCAGATCATTCGCGGCATCTCGCTCACCGGTTTGAAAGGATAAACCGGGCGGAAACAGGTTGCCCCGTCTCGGCAATGTCCCGGTTGGTCCGCGGTCGTTGAGGGGGGGGCGAGTTCGGTTGCAAGTCCGGCTCCGGCGGCTATGGTTGCCGCTGATCTCACGAGTCGGGCACTGCCCTCGGACGGGGTGCGGACCGGCCGATCCCTTCGGAATCGGACCACATCCGGACGCTCGTCGAGCCGCAGGCCCTCGGACAACAACCGGCTACGGGAATCTGCGTGAAGCCGTACTCCGAACAATTCTGTCGCGAACTGGCCGAAACACTCCGTCGCGACGACCTGCTTATCCCGTTCCGCCCCACCCGATTCGAAGCGGGGGAGACCTTGGAAGTTCGACTGACCGGTGTTTCTCCCCCGGTCGAGGCCGATGCCGTCTTTCGAATCGAAGAATTCGCCGGCGGCGGGTTCGCGGGCCAAGTTTATCGTTGCCGGCTCGAGAGGCTCACCCCGGTCGGTCCCGGGGCCTCCGCGCCGGACTTGACACCCGGTGCGGTCTACGCCGTCAAGATTCTGCGCCCCCCGTCAGCTCCGGCGCACCGCTTCCGAAACCTGCTGTATTGGCTGGGCTACCAGGGGCACTTTCGCGCGGAAGTCACCCGTGCCGCCTGCCGCACGGGTGTTCTTTGGCAAAAGATCGTCCGCCGGGCGGCCGCGGTTCGCTTCCGTCGCAACGACGCTGTGGCAGACATCTATGCCTCGCTTTTCGAGCCCCGCCTCGGGGCGTATGGGGAGGTGAGCGAATGGATCGAGGGCCGAAATTGGCGTCTCGAAGCGGACGACTGCCTCCGCGACCGCCGGAAGTGGCGTACGGTCGATCTCGGACGCACGCAGAGCCCGGAATACGTGGCCAAACGCCGGTTCATGGCCGACCTCGTCGAGCTGCTTCACGAAATGGGCGGTGCGGAGTTCGCACGCCAGTACGAATGGTGGACGCTGAAAAGCCAGCCTAACGTGCTCAAACGGACCGCGGGCGGCGCAGACGAAAGGTCGGACCGTGGCCTCTGTGCCATCGACTTTCGGGCCGGCCTGGCACTCTTGCCCTTCCTGCCCATGAGTCCGGCTGACGTGGTGCTCATTCTCAAAGGACTGCTGCGGGGACGCATCGTCCAATTCGACCGATGCGACGAGAAAAAGCTCGAGCAATTCGTGGCCGCGCACGTCGATGACTTTGCCGACTTGCAAGACCTGATCGAGGAATGGAAGCAAGCAAACCGGATGTATCGCCGGTCCCTGCCGGATTTGACTCGACAGGGTCTGCGTCTGCTGGTCGACCGGGGGCTCCGGCGGGACGTGCGCAACGGGTTTATCGAAGCGTGGGAGAGTTCTCGGACGGTCGTTCCCGGATTCGCCGGGCGGTTGCGGAGTTCGCAAACACGTTTTTTCTGCTTTTACCTGTTGGGTGTCTTGCCGTTTCTCGGAGGAACGCTTCGACGGCTGTGGGGGAATCCGCACTACCGGCGCCACTTCGGGCGGATGTTGACCAGTTGGTCCTACTTTCTCCGGTCCGGACGGGCCCGGATCGCGGCGCGCCTCATCGACTGGGTGCGCGCCGGGCGAGTGAGCGAAACGCGCGCGCGCCGGCTGGTGAAGCGGCCGTGGGTTTTTTGGCCGGAGGCGTTCACTCTCGGCCTGGTTCCCATCCCGTCGGTCCACCGCGCTCTGACCGAGCCGGGCTTTGCCTGGGCAATCGTCCGAGCCTGGTTCCGATTCGTGCTTCGGTTCTATCGCGACCCGGTTTTCCGCCGGGAATACTTGGTCAATGAAATCCGGCTGGGCGAAGCCGCTGGGATGCTGACCCCGTCCGAGCGCGACGCGATCCTGGCACGCGTGGACGACCCATACATCGTTCGGTACCTGAGGTCCCTGGCCGTCCACTTTGCCACGCTGCCGGTCACGCAAATCGTCTCCGTGTTCACGGGAGGGATCGCCGCGGTCGTCATCCTCAGTCACGGCGGGTTCAGCACTGCGGCTTGGAAACATGCCGGCGCGGTCTTCGGAGGGGTCGTGTTGTTTTTTCAAGTGACGCCCGTTTCGCCGGGCTCTCTTTGCCGCGGGTTTTACGTGGTTTATCTCGCGATCCGGGAACGCAATCTGCTCGATTATCTCATCGCCCTACCGGTGTCTTTTCTCAAGTATTTCGGATACCTGGCGTTTCCGCTGCAAATGACGACCACGTATCCGGAACTGTCCCGGTTCATGGCGGCGCGCTGGGCGACTTCCGCGGTGCATATCGTGCCGGTTTTCGGGGAAAAAGGCGCCTTGCTCGAACATTTCATTTTCGATCTGTGCTTCAACCTGCCCCGGGCCGTGGGTCGCTGGTGTCGCCCCCGACTCCGGTACCTGCTGGATGCCTGGCTGGTACTCGGGGTCGGATTGTGGATGTTCTTCTGGGTCCGTTTTCTGCCCGATCCCCTCGGAAAACTCGGCGTCAACGCCACGATGATCGTCCTTGTCTTCTTCGTTTTGCCCCGCCTGGTATTTCTCCCGCTGCTCGAGCGCCGCGCCCGGAGCGGTCCGGCAAGACCCTGAAAATCGATGTCGTGCGGGCGCTTCGAACCGGTGGAGAGCGAAGCCCCACGCCTGCCGGAAGGGCAGTCGCGCCGGGCAGACAGAGCGGTTTCTCAAAGTCGGGCCGGGCTCGACCGGAGCACGGATGGGAGTACCCGGTCGCTCGGACGCGGTGTTGGCGAGTGAATCAGGAAAGGACATGCCGATGCGTCGAATCGTTGATCTCACCGGCAACGCCTGGCAGTTGTGGCGGGGACCCGACCCGGACACCGCGCCGGTGTGGAGCGAAAGCATCCCGGCTCGCGTTCCCGGGAACGTGCTCGACGATCTGCATCGGGCCGGCATCGTCCCCGATCCCTACCACTCCGAGTTTTTCCGCGCCTGCGCATGGGTTGACGAGTGGACGTTCCGATACCGAACGACTTTCGCCGTCGAGGGCCCCGAGCCGACAGAGGGGGGAGGGCCGCTGTCGGCGGTCTGCCTCCGGTTCGACGGCATCGATACGTTCGCCGAGGTTTTCGTGAACGGCCACTCCGTCGGGACAACGCATAACATGTTTCGCCGCCATGTGTTCGATGTGACGTCCCTCGTCCGTTTCGGCCAAGAAAACGAACTGATCGTGCGGGTTGATCCGGTGGTCCCCAACGCGCACCGCTGGGCAAAATCGGTCGGCGTCGACCCGGGGAAATATCGGCGTGCCTTTTTCGGCTTTGCCGAGCGTCTGTACACGCGGAAGGCGCAGATGTCCTTTGGCTGGGACCAGACGCCCTGTTTGCTGGCGGGCGGTCTGTACCGTCCGGTCTATCTCGAGGTCCGGTCGGGCCCCGTAATTGAGGATGTCGCCTGGAGGGTGACCGATCTGGACGTTGAGTGTGGGACGGCTGTTCTTGAGATTCAAGGCGTCGTCGTTCCCGCGGTCGCGGGCCGCATTACCGTTTGCGGGCGGAGCGGGCAATCGACATTCCAAGGGGCTGCGGATATTGCGCCCAAAGACAACGGACGCTGGGAAACGGCGATCCCGGTCGAGAACGCCCGGTTTTGGTGGCCTAACGGCGCAGGCGAACCGCACCTCTATGATGTGGTTGTTCGGTTCGCGGCGCGGGAAAACGACGGCGTTGACGAGCGACGCTTGCGCATCGGGCTGAGAACGATCGAAGTGGTGACCGGCCCCCCGTACCGGCGGAAAATGCCGACCGAAACCGAGAACGAACCCAAACCAAGCGTGCCCGACACGATCGACGGGGCCGTGTCCCCGAATGGCGTCGGACGGGACGGCGAAGAATGGTGCGAGGTCACGCCGTTTGTCTTCAAGATCAACGGGCGGCGCGTGTTCATCAAGGGCTTCGACTGGCAGGCCCCGGATGCGTTGTTCGGTCGGGTGACGGACCATAAGACCCGGAGCTTGCTGGAGGTCGCCCGCGATTGTCATGCAAACATGATTCGCTTGTGGGGTGGAGGAACGGTCGAGTCCGATACGTTTTACACAACCTGCTCCGAATTGGGGCTCTTGGTATGGCAGGACTTCTTTTTCGCCTGCGCGATCTATCCGCGCGAGCCCGGGTTCTTGGCGGAGATTCGGGAAGAGGCGGAAGACATCGTGCGACGGTTGCGTTCCCATACTTGCGTGGCCTGCTGGTGCGGCGACAATGAAAGCGATATTTCCGAATGGCGCCGGGGCAAGCGAGGCAATTTCGACAATCCCGTCAACAAACAATTGCTTCCCGGCGTGTTGGAGGCGCTCGATCCGCAGCGACGGTACTACCATGCGAGTTCGCCGTCGGGCGGTCCGCACCCCATGAGTATGCGCAGCGGCGACAAGCGCAACTGGGGCGCGTGGGACGCGCACTCCAACTACCGGTTCATCCGCCGTGAGCGCGCCCGGTTCATCAGCGAAGGGGGGTGCTGCTCCTATCCGGACATCGAGTCGATTCGAATGTTCCTGCCCGAAGGGCTGCAGTTGCCTCTGCACAATCCCACGTGGCGCTACCATCGCGGCGCCCTCGACCGACAACTGCGGTGCTTTTATCCCGACGAACGCGTGGAGGGACTCCTCGCAGCATTCGGCGGGTACGAATCCCTTGAAGACGCGGTGGAAAAGTCGCAGTTCGCCCAGGCATGGGGAATGAAGTTCCTGGCGGAGGTTTGCCGCCGGCAGAAATACGAGTGCGGCGGTGTATTGCTTTGGAAACTGACCGAGTGCTGGCCGTGTTTCGATCTGGGCATGATCGATTACTACGGGCGGGAAAAAACGGTCCTGTCCTATATCCGAGACGCCTTCGCTCCGGCGGCGGTTTCGCTGACGCAGGACTACCGCGACGACAATGCGGACATCGAAGTCTTCTGCGTCAACGACGCGAACAAATCGCTTCGCGGACTGCTCCGGATCGTTGCCGCACAACTCGGCCCGGGCGACCGTCCTCTCGTGGAGTGGCGGGAAGTGGCTTCAATGGCCGTCGACCTCGGTCCGGACACTGTGAGCCGCGCGTACGCTTTCCCGTGCGACGGATACCCGGCGGAGACCACGGTGTTCCTGGCCGCCTTGGAATTGGCCCACCCGGACCTCGATCCGCCGGCTTCGGTCGGGGCGTACTCGCGAACTCCGCGCGCCGCGTATGAATTCCTTCGTCGGTTCGATTTCGACATTCGCAAAGCTGCGGCCGCAGCACCGCCGTGAGACCTCAGCGCCCCCCTCTGACCGCGAACTCTCCGATCCCCTCTACCCGCGACCCGGACTGCGAAGTCCGGGCGGACCTTTCTCCCGCCGTACCGCGCCGTGACGCGGTGTGACCCTGCTTTCGGCCGATGTCGACGGCCAACAAAGCGCTTTCCCCTTGGCGAAAAAGGCGTCTGTCTTCCCCCTCCGTCGCCGGTTGCTTCGGCACTGTTGGCTGCGCACCGCGAGAACTTTTTGTCCGGCCGCCCGGGCCACGGGGTTCGATGGCCTTTTGGAGACAAGGAACGATTTAACCCCGGTTTAACGTGCGCCTGACCGAAAGACAAAACATGCCTCCTATAATGAGGGTGTAGTTGGAGCCCGATGCGGCACGGACAGGCGTGCACGACCGGCCCCGGCCACGATGAGCGTTGCCGGAAATCGGAACGGTGGGCCCCACGCCGAACAAACGGGTGCCCAGAACGGCTCGGGCGGCTTTCAACCGAGCAAGAACGGGAGGATCGGTCCAATGGAACGAAACAGGTCGGCAACACTCAGTGGGCAAATGCGTCGGCTTCGACAAACGGTCCGAGACCGGACCGGTGCGCCCGAATCACCCGACACCATCATTACGAGGAGCATGAGATCAATGCAACGACGGATCAAAGCGTGTTTTTGTGGGGCCGCCGTGCTGGGCTTGATGTGCGGAACGACGTTTGCGGGCGGAACGATCACGGGGGCAGGGGCGACTTTCCCCTATCCGATCTACGCCAAATGGGCCTACGCCTACAATCGGCTAACGGGTGTGAAACTCAACTATCAATCGATCGGGTCCGGCGGCGGGATCAAACAGATCAAGGCCAAGACAGTGGACTTCGGAGCTTCCGACGCGCCGTTGAAGCCGGAGGAACTGACAAAATGGGGTCTGGTCCAGTGGCCCATGATTATTGGCGGGGTCTGCCCGGTCGTCAATATCAAAGGCATTACGGCAAATCGATTGAAGATGACACCGGACATTCTGGCCGACGTCTTTCTCGGCAGAATCGTAAAATGGAACGACCCGCGCATCAGGGCGGCGAACCCCGGCGTCCCCCTGCCGAGCCGGGGCATTACGGTGGTGCATCGCGCCGACGGTTCGGGAACGACGTGGATTTTCACGAACTACTTGAGCAAGATCAGCTCTGTTTGGAAAAGTCGGGTCGGCAACGGGAAAGCCGTAAGCTGGCCCGTGGGCGTCGGCGGAAAAGGCAACGAGGGCGTGGCGGCTTTCGTGCGCAAAGTGCGCGGCGCGATCGGATACGTGGAGTATGCGTATGCCTTGCAGAGCAGAATGGCCACGGTTCAACTCAGGAATCGCGTCGGAACCTATGTGGCCCCGACCTCCGCGGCATTCCAAGCCGCCGCCGCCGCCGCCGACTGGGAACACGCCGCGGGCTACTACATGGTGCTGACCGATCAGCCGGGCGACAAATCGTGGCCGATCACCGGGGCTTCGTTCATCTTGATGTACAAGAAACAAGTCAAGCCAACCGTCGCCGAAACAGTACTCAAGTTCTGGGACTGGAGCTATCGGAGCGGCGGCCGGATGGCGTTGGACTTGGACTATGTGCCGATGCCCGGCAAGGTCGTCGAAATCGTGGAAAGAATGTGGGCGCGGGAAATCCGCGGCGCCGACGGCGCTGCCATTTGGCCCGCCCGCTGACGCAATGGCCGGGGGTGGGCGGCCGACCCCGGGGGGCGAACGTCTCGAGAGCACCCGGAGCCCAGAGACAGCCGTAGCCTCCTGCAATCGGACGGTCGACTCCGAGACGTCATGCGACGTGCCGAAAAATGCCGGGGTCCGGGAAACGGCCCGAACCACTCCCAGAACCACACGACGTCCGGCGGTCCATACCGCCGGACGTTTCCTTTTTCGACACACCGCGGCGTCGGCTTCGACCGCTTGGTGTTGGCGGCATTCGAATCTCGTCTTCATCCGCGTCCACCGGTGGCCGTCTGCGGTCGAACGCCCCGAAAGAACCGCGGATGGACGCGGATTCACACGGATGGGAACGCGATGAAAAGGGCAGGGCGGAAACGGCGTGTCACGGCGTCGGCTTCGACCGCTTGGTGTTGGCGGCATTCGAATCTCGTCTTCATCCGCGTCCATCGGTGTCCATCTGCGGTTGAGCGACCCGAAAGAACCGCGGATGGACGCGGATTCACACGGATGGGAACGCGATGAAAAGGGCAGGGCGGAAACGGCGTGTCACGGCGTCGGCTTC
>JAADHN010000032.1:0-257 GCA_013151865.1 Kiritimatiellota bacterium | reverse complement strand
CCATCGGTGTCCATCTGCGGTCGAACGCCCCCGAAAGAACCGCGGATGGACGCGGATTCACACGGATGGGAACGCGATGAAAAGCGGCAGGGCGGAAACGGCGTGTCACGGCGTCGGCTTCGACCGCTTGGTGTTGGCGGCATTCGAACCTCGTCTTCATCCGCGTCCATCGGTGTCCATCTGCGGTCGAACGCCCCCGAAAGAACCGCGGATGGACGCGGATTCACACGGATGGGAACGCGATGAAAAGCGGCAGG
>JAADHN010000110.1 GCA_013151865.1 Kiritimatiellota bacterium | reverse complement strand
CCACCGGCCTTCCTGCGCCGCCCCGCACCTCGACGGCAAGCTCGACGCGCCCGCCGCGCTCCACCACCTGCGGCGCCGCCGCCGGGACGAGCCGCGCCGGTCGGGTGCGATATCCAAGCACGAACCGAGCCCACCGTCCCGAAACCGAGAGCTCCAAGGCAACCGAACCGTCGGCCTCCCGCGTCCATGGGACCTCCTGTCCTGTAGCCGCGTCGACGAACCACGAAAGCTCCGAACGCCCCCGCAGAGTTGCACGCACATCCCGGGGCGCGGGCTGGTGGTTCACAACCGCCAGCAACACGGCGTCCCGATTCCCGCGCAGACCGGCCTCGATCAAGTCCACGGACTGGGGTGTCTCGGCGTACTCCACGTGCACGCCCGGTTCCGCAAGTGGACGCAAAAGGTCGCCGAGTGCGGTCCGGAACGCACGGACGGCGGCCGGGTCGGGCCGAGGGGCCTCCACCAAGTTCTTGAAGTCGGCGTCCGGATCGCCGCCCAACACCAGGATACGCCCCCGACCGACGCGCACGGGCCCGGCGATCCGAAGCGGCCCGCCGGCCGCCCGTTCCGGCGCCGGCAGAGGCGGAAACCCCCAGGCAATGTCCCGGCCACGATGCGTCTTTTGCGGCAGACGGTCGCAGACCAGTAGACCGCCGCCACGGAGCCACTGCCGCAGCAGCGGCACAAAGTCGGCATGAACGAACGTGGTTTTCAACAGCACGAGTGCACGGTACGGGATGCCCCCGGACTCGGTCAGCAGTTGCTCGTTCGCGATGTCCACATCCCCGAATCCGCCGCGCAACGCGGCGAAAAGGTAGTCCGGCCGGGGCCATCCATTGTCGCCGATGGCCTCTTGACTGTTCGGATAGATCACGGCCAGAGGAGCCCGCACCGCGGGCATACGGCGCAGAACAGGCCCGAGTTTCCGAATCAGGCGCAGGGCTTTGCCCGCCGCCGCCCATCGCTCGGGACGCGCCTGCGTGCCGGTCCCGACCACGCGATGGATGAAACTGTTCAGGTAGTCCGCACCGTACGCCACCGCGGTGAACGCACATTCCGCAGTGGCCTCTTTCGGGTTCTTTTGGAAGGGCCAGTTCCGGTCGTCCAGCTCCATGTAGAACCCCCAGGGGATCTGTCGAGCCGACGCGACATCGCGCATGAAAGCCATGCAAAACGCGGCCTGAACCATCCGGATGCGCTGCGAGTGCGGATAAAAGTACGGATACACATCGAAATCGACCCGTTGCACAGACCGGCTCCAATCGAGCGCATCCTGCTGGTCGCGCAGGGGACGCTGATAGCCCAGGCCGCTGGCCATGTACGTGAGCAGTAGATCGAAACGACCGCGGGCACGGGCGGCCACGGCGGCGCTTGTTGCAAAGCCGCGGCCGAAATACGCCCCAATGAAATCGGCCAAAGCCCAGCGCGTGTATGGGTCCGTGATCCCTGCCGCCGGTCCCTCGGGAAGATCGAGGCCGTACCGCTCCCGAAAAAAACGACGGCAGTACTCGCAGCGATCCAGGTTGCCCGGACCGTAATGCGGTTCGTCGGTGACCTTCAGAGACAACAGGCGCGGAGTACGCAGGCACACGTCCACCTGCCAATCCAGACGCTCGGCCGCGGCCCGCGGAAACGCCGGGCTCAGGATGCACGGCGATGTCGGCCCTTTGCGGCGCATGGCGAGAAAATTCGTGTACTCGTAGACGGTCGCCATGCCCCGGCTTTGAGCCAGGCGTTCGGAAACGGCCGTGAGCCGGGCGGCGTTGTCCGGTCGACCGTTGCGAAAACTGCCGATACCGGTGATCGCGGCCGTGTTGAATCCATGCGCAATCAGGTCGTCGATCCGCGCGGCAATCCCTGTCTCGTCGAGGTAATGGCCGTCGCCGCGGATGCCGATGATGGACATGATCGGATAAAAGTCGTCCCAGACCGGCGGATCCACCACGGCACACGACGTTTCTGTTTTCACTATATCCCCCCCCGGTCCGGTGAGTCGTGCCGTCAACATATACGCCCCGGTCGCCAAGTTCGGCAAGACGCCGGCAAAACGCGCAGTCCCGCCACGCGATTCAACCTTTGGCACATTCCACTCAAAACCGGTCGCGACGTCTTGAATGGCGGCGACGAACCGGGGCGCCTCGCCCTTGTCGGCCGATATTGACACGGGCGGCAAGACACCGGCCGCGCCGGGCACTGTTACACGGACCGGGATCCGGTAGGTCGCGCCCTTTTCCACGGTCGCATCCGCGTATGGCGCCTCGATCTCGAGGCGGAACGCCGGAATGCGGTACTGTCGCAGATCGCGCAGCCAAACCCGCAACCGCCCGTCCGGGACCTCGACCCGCAACGGCCCCTGCGGAGTCCGCACGGTCATGCTCAGGCCGTGCCCGTCGAAAAACCGCTCCTTTTTCGCTTTGTTGGGAAACGTGCCGCGACGGACCCCCTCGGACTGTTTCGCGGTGTAGGACAGCCCGGCAAAGACATCCGCCGGCAAGCTCACCGTGAGCGGCAACCGATGCACTTTCATGTGTTGCCTGACCGTGTAATCCGTGTTCACCTCCACGGCGCCGCTCGGCAGTACCCGAATCGTGCGCCGACAGTCCAGCACCCGGTCGTCGGGCCCGAAACGGAGGTCGCTGTCCTTGCGAGCCGCCCGCGGTTGACCGGTCACCGTCCATTGGGGCAAGAAAGCGTCGCCTTCGCGCCGGACGGCGACACTCGCGGACCCGGCTTGGTTGTGAATCAGCGTATCCGTCCCCGGCTTGTACACCCAGGCGTCCACGAACCCATCCACCGCGACCGTAATCGCCCCGTCCGGCGACCCGATCCGGACCCGTTCGCCCGGTTCGATCCGAGGCAGACCGCGTGGCGCGGCCGAGACCTCGAACTCGACGGGACCGCCCGGCGCAAAGGTGTTCTTGCTGCGCGTCCAGGCGACTTCCAGTTTCACCGGGTGCAGAACAGTGACAGTGAAGTCGCGCCGGTCCGTCTCACGCCCCTGTTCATCCACGACCGAAGCCACAAAACGGTGAATCTCCGCCGAGCGTTTCGGGGCGGGGAGGATCGCCCGGAATTCGGCGGCCCCTGTGGCGGAGTCCGCAACAGGCCCCGCACAACGCCGGTCGTCGAGGTAGAGACGCAGGTTGTCGGGACCGCCCGCCGAAGACGAGAAACGGACGCGAACCGAGCCACCTCCCACGACTTCCAGCGGCGGTAACTGCAATTCCGCGATGTCCGGTCCGCGGGTTCTGCCCAAACAGAAACGCACCAGCCGCCGCACGAGATCGTCCGACAGTGTCGAGGTGAAAAAATCGCCGACAGCAGATTTTTTCACATGCGGCCAGGTGTTCACCAGGGTGGCGCGGCCTTGTTGAACCGGCCTCGTCACGATCAGCGGCTGTCCACCGGCCGACCACGGAATTGCGGCGCCGGGTCGGGGATTCACGGCCTGAACCGCCGTCACCGTACCGAGCCCGTCCGGATCCAGTCCACGGTTCAGAAAGTGCTCCGGCCCCTGCGCGGGCGGGGCGCGCACCGCCAAGTCTTTCGCTCCGGGCCGAAACGTCACCGGCAACACCGCCTGCAACGCCGCCTTGAAGTCCTTGGCGTGGGTCAAGGTCACCGGCCCGCCGAAAACCAGCAAGTGTGCGCCGGAAGCCACGGCGTCCGCGATCCGACGGCACTGCACCGGGGTCATCATGATCGGGTCCACGTCGAGCATGATGATCAGGTCGTAAGCGAGTACGGCCTCCCGAGATTCGGGAAAACCGAAGAACTCGAAGTGATATCCGCGATAGGGAAAGGTGTCCACACGGGCGCCGGGCGCCACGGCGGCAAGGGCGGCCCGGAGACCGTAATAGCCGGCGGCCCGGTTCTTGAGAAACAGTACCCGGGGTTGACGATGCCGTGGGCGAACGGAAGCTCGCGGCGTGTAGGTTTTCGACTCCGCCGGTTGACGCAAAACCAGCTCGATCTCGTCCAGAAGCAATGCGAACTCCGCATTCCGCCCGTCGATATCGTCCAATCGAAACGTCATTTGCCCGATCTTGCCGAACATCTTGCCCCACACGTTGCGTACGTTCGGTCCGATGGAGGCATCCAGTGACACCGAAACCCATTTGCCCACGGGAAACGGTCGGCCCAGTTGCGCCTGCACGTCGTAGTCGCTGAACGCGCGGGGACTGGTGCGGAGGCGGACCTTGAACCCCCCGTTCGGATCGATGGCCGGCGCGGTCAAGAAGGCCCTGAACCGAATACCGACCACGTCCATCTTACGGGGAGACGGGTCCAACCGACGGGTGATAAACACCGGCTCACTCTTGCGCGGGTCGGAGAACCGGACGTTGCAGCGCAAGACTCGACCCTGCACCGGATCGTCCACCACCTCGAGGCCCTTCCGGCCGGTCCCCCCTTTGTAGTACTGGGGCGACATGCTGGTCTGCCAGCGGGACAGGTCGTCTGTCCCAAAATCATCGACTCGCTGCACGACCGGAGCGGCGGCCGCCATGGCCGCGGCAGTTGCCATCGCGAACGCCGGCCGGAATGTCCGGAAGTTCCCTCGAATTGCCACAGTCGGTCTCCTGTTTTCTGTTTGGCATCCGGGAGGCAGTGCGGCGGGCGAACGCACCCGACCGAATAATGAATTCTGCCGGAAACCCGGCCGGCCGGGCCCTCGAGCGGACTCGCCCTCCACCGAGGCATTTGCTGCTCCGAAACTGCCGGCCAAGCTCCGAGACGACCGATCCGGACATCAGTTGCCGCGGGGCGGTCGTTTCACGCGGCACGGTCGATCCGAAACAGTACTCCGCACCAAGACGGGTCGGAGCGCAGGTCCCCTCTTCGCGGAGCCCGGAACGCCGAACACGGCGCAACTCACTCCCCCTGCCGTGCCCCCGCCAATTGTTCAAGAATGCACTGGGCCACGGCAATCCCCAAACGCTCATACCCTTCCGGCCTGAAATGACAGTCATGCGGGACTTGCCATTCCGCCGAATGGGGCTTGGCCAAGGCATACAGGTCATCGATGGGAATGCCGTGTTTCCGAATGAGAGGCGTCGCAAGGGCATTGACCCGTTCCGAGCACCCGGCTTGATACAGCTCGGTGTCGTCCGGGACGGGGGTCGTGGTTGCCCAGACCAGTTTGGCGCCCGTCGTCCGAAGCGCCGCGATGATTTTCTCCAGGTTTTCGGCGTAGACTTCGGGTTTGGTGTTGCGGTCGTGAATACCGAAGTTGAAGTGAATCAAGTCCCACTTGCCGTCCCCCAGCCATAGCGAGAGCTTTTCCAGGGCCAGGCTTGTGGACCCGCAATTTGCGGGCGCGCGGTGGACATTCACTTTCCCGGCCAAGGCCCGTCGCACCGGCACGGTGTATCCCCGGGAAATCGAGTCGCCGATGAGCAAGACTCGCGGCAGTGCGGGATCGTCCTCGACATAATCCCAGGCCGTGATCCGACCCTTCTCTTTGGCCGCTTTGTAGCGCGGCAAGTAGAAGTCGCCCAGGTTTTCCTCAAGAACGGTCTCCCATGCCAGTTCGCCCGGAGACATCTGCGCCTTGCGGAGAGCATCGCGGGCCTTGTCGAACAAGATCTCTCGAGGGGCTTTCTTTTTCATTTCCCGCAGGTTCGTCGGCTCGCGCCCGGTCGCATCCACAGCAGTGGCCAGCGGTAGAAAAAGAACTGCGGACGTGGCGATTCCGGTGAGGGAGGCCATGGCTCGACTCCTTGCTGTGTCTTCATTCACCCGGGGACGCGATCACGGAAGTCGAAAGAACCGGACCGCATTCTCGGTCGTGATCCGTGCGGCCTCGTCGAATGTCCAGTTGCGTACCGCGGCGATCCGTTCCACGACATGCTTCACGAAAGCCGGCTCGTTTCGCCGACCCCGGACCGGGACCGGCGCCAAATACGGCGAATCGGTTTCCGCCAACACCCGGTCCGGTGGTGTAATCCGGAGGATTTCGCGTACATTGTGAGCTTTCGCAAACGTGGCAATCCCGTTGAAGGAAAAACAGGCCCCCAGTTCGAGAAAGCGCTCGGCCCATTCCACTCCGCCGGTAAAACTGTGCAGCTCGATTCCGACAAGACCGCCCGTGCACTCGCGGAGAACAGCATGACAGTCCGCGTACGCCTCTCGACAGTGGACCACCACGGGCATCTCGGCCTCGACCGCAAGACCGAGGAACGCGGAGAATACCCGGCGTTGCGCCTCCCGCGGAGAATTGTCGTAGTAATAATCGAGCCCGATCTCGCCGACGGCCACCACCTCGGGGCGCTGCACCAGTTCCCGGAACGGTTCGAGGCGCCCGTCGAACTGCGCGGCAGCGTGCGGATGTACACCGGCCGTGGCCCAAACGCCGGTCTCGGCCTGCGCAGAATCGACACAAAAACGCGATTCGTCCAATGAACCGCCCACCACCAGAAAACGCCCGACACCGGCCTGCCGGGCCCGCTCCAGGAGCGGCGCGACGTCGTCCGCGGGGTCGAGGTGCAAGTGGGAATCGAAGAGGCCGGGGCCGTCCATCATGCTTGGCGGTCTCCTGGTTGCCGGTCGTTTCGGGATGCCGTTAGTCTCCAATGCGAGCCGGCGCACGCGAAGGTTCGGGCGCCGAAGATCGTCCAGAACATTCTTGAGCGCGGCGGATGCGAAACGAGACGGCCGCGCAGCAGGTTGCGAAACCGAGCAAGCACCGGGCGCAGCCCGCCCGTTCCGGATAAGGTTCCGGAACCCGTTACAACATAACCGAGCATCTCGGAATTGTCCGAGCACTCGTGCGTGTTTGCCGTCGTCGTCCCGCGTGACAACCGAGGTCTCAAGTGAAACTGTTCTTTCTGCTCGCGCCCGCGGCCGTAATCGGGGCCGAACTCGACATTGTCCGCTGCGGAAACGTCACTTTGGGATTCGACCTCCGCAACGGACAGTGGCGTTCCCTCCAGGTCGAGGGAACGGAATACCTTGCCGGAACGACGGAAGGCCCCGCGGACCTCGAGGTCCGTGCGGAGCCGAAGAACTGGCCCCGCCCCGCCGCCTGGAAGAGCAAGCCGGTCCGCGTCGTGCGAGCCGACGGCGAGACAACTGTTTTCGTGGAGCGCCGGGCGCCCCTCTGGGAGGCAACCCTGATTTACCGAGTCCGCCCGAACGTTCCCGAAATCGTGCGCCGTGGCAAAATCCGCTTTCTCGGTCCAGGCAGGGTCCAGGTCCGACAGACCCTCCTGCGCCTCCCCGGCATCACGCTCGAGGGCGCTGCCGACGCCGTTTGGGCCGTGCCCGGCAATTACCCCACGACGGAGCATTCCGTCCGCAACACGGCGCCGGGCTTCACGGAACGCGAGCAAGGCTGGACTTGGGCGGAAACCGGCGTGGCGTTCGTCCATTCCGCTCGCGCCGGTCGGGGTCTGGCCGTGGCCTACGAACTGGGTGAGGACGGGGCCCGGGTCGCCGGCGAACAGGGAAAAGGAAGCGTCTCGCTGTTACACCGGTTTCGTACGCTGGCCCGACTCGACCCCGGGGAAGAGATCGAGATCGGAACTCAGTGGGTCCGATTGGTCCAGGGCAACCGACTCGCCCTGAAACAGGCCTGTCGACAACTGGCGACCGCCGTCAATCACGGCCCGCCCGCAGACCGCCCCGCTTGGCTCGAAGGCGCCGTGTTCATGGAAGTCCACCCGTGGGGACGTCTCGAGGAATGGACAGGCGGAGACCGCGGCAGACGACTCCCGGATCTCGAAGCGACATTGCCGGAACTCCAACGGCTCGGCGTCACGGCCCTGTGGCTTCTGCCCGTCTCGCAAAAACCACCCTGGGTATACCAGCTCCCCACGTTCCGGCGCATCGCCCCGGAAATCGGAACACCGGAACAGTTGCGGGCCTTTTTCGCCGCAGCCCATGGGTTGGGATTGCGCGCCCTCATGGACCTCGTGACGTACGGGATTGCCCCTGACAGCCCCGACGTCCGGGAACTGCCCGACTCCGTCTGGTGCCGGGACGAAAGCGGCAAACGAATCAAAGCGTGGGGCAACACCGTGCTGGCGGCCGACTGTTCGAACCCGGCCTGGCGTGAGCACATGGTGAACCTCGCACGCTACTGGGTGCGCGAGTTCGGCTGCGACGGTTTCCGCTTGGACTGCGGCGGAAGCGGGCAGGCCCCCAACTGGCGGCCCCGGCTCGGCGCCCGCGCCAATTCCGCCATGCTCGCCGGGGGGATCGGTCAAAATGTCCTGATTCGCCAGGCGATCCGCGCCATCAATCCGGACGCCATTCTCATGCCCGAAGCCGGCGCCGCCTGCCATTACCGTGCCGCAGACCTGCTTTTCGATTACCCCTTGTACCGGGCCTGCCGCGAGATCACTCGGGCGCCGGACATCGCGCTCTGGATCGAGCGACTGCGGAATTGGATGGCGGAACGCCAATTCACAATCTCTCCTGCCCAGGAAGCTGCAATGGTGCGCTTCATCGAAAACCACGATTGCGTGGCGGCCCAGGATTTCTTCGGGGTGGGGCCCTCCCAGGCCCTGGCGGCGCTCTGCACCTTCCTGCCCGGTGTTCCGTTGCTGTACCAAGGTCAGCCGACAGGTTTTGCCCCCGAGCTGCGGCGATGGCTGCGCCTCCGCCGCGATATCCCGGCCCTCCGCAGGGGAAAGGCGGAGTACCGGGCCGTCGCCGCCAGTTCGCCCGGGGTCCTGGCATTCCTTCGGTATACGGCAGAAGACGCGGCCGTCGTGGCCGTCAATTTCACGCCGCGGGACGTTCGCTGCACCTTTGCGTGGCCGCGCGAATTCGACGCGCGTCTCGGCGACTGCCGCGAAGCGCTGTCCGGAACGGCAGCGACCCGCGGCATGCCCGTGACCGTCCCCGCCTGGCGTCCCGTCGTGCTGACCGGTTCCCGCGCACGCGTACTCCCCGCTCTGCTGACCTCCCTCGACAAAAGGCCGGGCTCCGGCTCGCTCGTCCTCTCGCGAAAAATGGAACGCACGGAAACGGACCGCGATCGCTACATCATCCGGCTCGCGCCGCTGACCCGCTGGTTCGTGCAGACCCATGAAGGGTTGCTCCTGGACCGATTCCCGGAACGCCCAAAAGTCAAACCGGGAGAAAACTGGGTGGATACCGTGCTGCCGTTGCGACGCTGCTGGCGCCCGCTCGAAACCGGGTTGTTCGACGGACCGGGACCGGCGCGACTCGGGGGGATCGCGGCCGATGGTCGGGCCGTCGAGCTGCGAATTCCGCAACCGACCGAACTCCGGGACATCCGCATCGAGGATCCCGCAGGCGCAGGCAACGGCGTCCGGATCGAAATCGAGCAACCTGCCGGACCGCCCCGTTTCACCCTAACCGAGGTTGCGCGTCCCGGCGAATTGCTCGAACATCTCTCGCAGTTCACGAGCGCTGCAGGACCGCCGGGGTTGGTCGCGGTGGGGCCACTCTGGGTCCGCATCGAAACCGCCGTGCTGTCGGCCGACCTGGCACGACGGCACGGCGGAACGCTTGCGCAACTGACCGGCAGCGGCGAGCGACGGCCGTGGCTCGCCGGCCCGTCCGAGGTCTACAGCGATTGGGGACTGTTCACCAAAGGCCTGCACACGGGCAGCGATTGGGAAACCAACCCGCGACTGGAACTGGACTCCATCGAGGACGGCGCCGCCGCGGTCACTTTCCGTGGACGCCTGCGCCGTCCTTCCTGGAACGGCGTCCAGTTCGGGCAGGTCATGCGCCCGGCGGTCCACTACCGATTGCGATATGAACTTTTCAAGAACGGCGTCCTGCGCGTCACCCTGGGGCTGACCCCAACGACGGAGCGCCCCGACACCAAGGCGTTCTTCGCCTTACGGGTCCCTTTGGCCGGGATCGAGGAGTGGCGAGCCGAAGGCCAAGGAGGTGAGAAGATCGCCGGGCGCCGCGGGGAACACCCGGGCGCCCGCGCCTTCGAAACCGTGAAACATCCATGGAGCGCGAACGGCTGCACGTTGCAGCTCGGTCGAACAGACGGCCGGCTGATACTCCGGACGGGGGGCGGCGCGGGAAACCTGCCGCAAAACGCCTTCCTGCTCGAAAGCGGCAACGGAAACTTCACCCTCTTTTTCGCCCTGTTGAACGGGCAGCCGGCGACACTCGAGGCCGGACGCGAGATCACCGCCGGGTTCGAACTCCGTGTCGAGTAAACCCGACGACGCACTTCCCCGCAATACTTCCGGCGTCTCCATGCTTGGGATAAGGGAGGGGACGCGAGAAACCGAAAGGGCGGCAAGTACTGAGCGCCCGACAACGCGGGCGGACCGTTGCGGTCCGCAACGGGAGTGAGGCGCTCCCGCCACTTTCCCGCCCCCCGGAGAACAAGCCCCGTCGCCGGCCGCCGAAGCCCATCGCAAATGCGGCTCCAGTCTCCCCGTCTTCCCTTTCGACGACATCTTTGTCGCCACGCGGTCGACCTCACTGCTCCTCTACCCGCGGGCCGCTCACGGACACACCGGCTCACCGATCCCCGGGCCCGAGGACCTTCAACCGACTCAACGGGTACCAGCCGTCCGCCGACCGTCCCGCGATCCCGAGACGCACCACGGGCCGTTCCGTGTCCACGCCCACCACGGCCACCGCCAACGTGTAGTCGCCCGGCGGAGCATCCGCCGAGACCGGGAAATCGACCTTCACACGCACCGGGGGACCGTTCGGAAGGTCCGGAGGCGCCGTGAAAAACTCTTCGGTGAACAACTCCACCGTGCCGGGCATCCATTCGTTCACCGCCGTACGTGTCGCAAAGATCTTCTCGAACCCGCCGGGACCGGTGAACCGAAGGGCGACACGATAAGGTTTGTAGCAGGGCGCGGAGCCGGTGTTCTGCCAAGTCATGCTCACCGGAACAATGCCACCCGCGACAACGGCGGTCGGATGTTCGAACCGCCGGAGAACCAGCCGATATCCGAGCCGGCGCAGAAACCGTTCAAGTTCCGGACGGACGTCCGCAGCCTTGGGCAAGGGCGCCGATTTGTTGTTGAGGTACGAGGCGTGCAACGCAAGCGCATAATTGAAGATGTAACGCAAAGGCCAGCGTTCGGAAACCCATTTCCGCATGTCCCAACAACTTTCCCAGGCCACGGGCGCCCGACGCCAGACCTCGCCGATTCCCGCGTCCTGGACCCAGCCGGGATACCCCTGCCGCATATGACACCACTTCTTCGAGAACCCACCCATGTCCCCAATGCAGTCCCCACGCCAACCCGTGCCGTGCTGTGTCGCATACGTCAGGCACTTACCGGCGCCGATCAACATCAGGAGCGGGGTCTTGCGAAAAGCATTCAAGTACGCGTCCACAATCCGCATCCGGTTCTCGAGCGTGGGCAGACGGCGGTCTTCGGCCCCGCTCATGTGCCATTCCCCCCACCACCCCACCGAGCCCAGGTCGATGTGGTCGAGGTCCGGATGTCCGTCGTAGCGTTGCCCGAGACGCCGGATGAAATCCAGGTGCCGTTCGAGCACCGTAGGGTCGTCCATGTCGGGGATGGACAACAAACGACCTCCGCGATATCGACACCGAACGACCTTGCCGCCCACCTCTTCCAGCCAGGCGGGGTGATACGGACGGCCCGGCGAAGTCGAGCAACACATGACGCGAAAGGCCAGCTTCTGCCCCGCGGCGTGCGTCTCGGCCAAAACCTTGTCGAGGAAAACAGTGTCGATCTTTCCCGGGACCGGTTCCAATACGCCCCACCCCCACCGGGCATAATGCACCGTCGAAGGGATCCAGTCCGGCAGGTTCTTGTCCTGCAACCGGGTGCGATGAAACGTCTCCCATCCCATGCCTGGGTTCGCCAACAGTTCGTTCGTCTCCCGGGGCGTCACCACGACCATCGTGTTTCCTCCTGCTGCAGCGCGACCGACAGGCGCGGACCGTGCAAGTGAACAACCGGCAACGGCAAGGACGCAACCACATTTCAGCAACCACCGGGAAAACTTCACGCCTCGCCTCCATGACAGAACCGATCCGGTCTCTCCCCGCCGAATCGCCCTGCCGACGACCTCCCGCTCCCGCATGGCACGACGAAAGCGGACAGGATCGGAAAATGATCCGATTGGGGCACGCGTGAACGCAGGATATCCGCTCGCATCGCACGCCAAGCCCCGCGGTACAGCAGGTGGTCGATAACACCCCCGTCTTCATCGGTCTTCGCGTTATAGGTCTTCGCATTCTGAAGATCGAAATCGACCTCGATCCAGGGATTGCGAAAGCCGGCCCGGTAGAGGGGCCCCAGGGGGGCGGAGTCCGCAAGATCGTTGTAGTCGCCGCCGATCACGATCCGGGAATCATCGTATTCGGCCAGGATTTCGCTCAGGCGCCGAGCACAGGAGTGGGCCGGGTCCAGTCGGCCGCTGGGAACGTGGAGCGCGCCGACGAGGATGGCCGCGCCGTTGAATTCCGTTCGGGCAAAAACCACGGAGGCGGGTCGCCAACCCGTGCCATCGAGCAGGCGCTCGTGCGGAGTCCGCAACGGGCTACGACTCACCACCGCTTTGAACTTCCCGCAGAAACGCCCGGTGCGGTCCGGGTAGTCGTCCACATGATTCGCAGAGGCAATGGTCCCGACCACGTGATGCGGCATGTCCAGAAAGGCGGCCATCTCCGCGGTCCAGGCGCCGTTCGGTACTTCGCACAGGCAGACGATGTCGGGCCGATAAGGCGCCAATTCCGCCGCGACCGACTCCGGCGTGGTCTCTTTTGCGTACTCGATGTTGTAGGAAATGACGGTAATCATCGGTCCCGCCGATCGCTCCACTGTCCCCGGCGCGCCTCGATCATACGGCGAATTGACGACATCGCGAATTCCAGTCGCCGGCAATGTAACGGAGATTTCGCTGTAAAACAGCTCCGGGGGGTTAGCCAGGGGGCCTCGTCGAACCGTGCGTACAGATTTGCCACTCCGTTGCTGCCATGCGGCAGCCTCTTTCGCTTCGCTCAGGTCCAGTACACGGCTCTCACGTCGCCCTCGGTGCAAGGCAGCACGCGAGGCAGCTCGCAGATGAGGAACGAGGTGTCACAAGGGCGCCCATCCCAGTCGGAGCAACCCCGCATAGAGGGTTTCACCGTCTTGCAGCGGTTTGCATTTGCGTTGGCTGCGGTGTCGGAGAAAAGTCCGGAAGCGTTGCTGCGTGAACCAGTTCAAGTCGCGGAAACACTTGCGCGGATACCCGTACCCGAAGTGGGCCTTCCAACCGCGACCCAGCAGGTTGACCTGCGCGAGTGTGTTTCTCAACGAACTCTTGTACCCGCTGCCGGTGAGACGCCGGATTCCGTCCTTGAAACACGCCACCGGTTTTTGGGCGGGAACGGCCATGCCGGTCGTCGTCCCCACGTGGGAAATCGCAACTCCGATCGCCGACGGCGCATCGCCCGACATCCGCGCGGGCAACGGGGTCGTGGTGGACGGGCAGGTCTTCCTCATCAATACCCCCATCGCTCTCGCCATTGACACGGTTTCCGATATGGATCGATTGGTCGGGGAATCCACCGAGGAGGAAACCAGGCCTCTGACGGAACCCTTGTGTTATCACTGGAGTGTGACCGGTATTCCCGGTGATTTCAATGGTGGAATCTGGAAAGGGCACTCCGTCACTTGGGTCCCGGGGCAAGCCGGGATCGGCGGCGTATTTCATTGCACGATAGACGATGACGATGTGCCGGACTTCACCGCCTATATCGATTTCGATCCCCACATGAAGGGAACAAAGGACGATGCGGCGCGGCCCGTCCAGTCCCCGTCCTTCACCGTCATCCGCGCCCTTATCGTATCCATCGGCACGGAGGGCTGCGCCGGGTTACCGGTGAGCGGCGTCCCCATCGAGTACAAACTCGAGCCGAACGGCGTCTCCGGCCACGTCGTCCTGGAAGTGCGCGACTCGAACGGCAATGTCGTCGGCAACTACGGGGCCGACGAAAGCGGCGGCAGTCACTCCTGGTCCTGGAACGGCATGGACTTGGCCGGTAATCCGTGCCCGGCCGGCGTCTACGACGTACAACTCCGGTGGACCGTGCCCTGGGGCAGCGGCCAAGGCACCACGGCCAGGGACTCCGGCGCCCTCACGCTGGTGAAACTGGACCTCGCCGGTCATTGGCCGGGCAAACCCGGAGACCCCGGAGACCTCGTCGCCGAAGCGGACGAAGACGACCCGGACAACCTCTGGTTCACGAAGAACAACGACTGGGACGAAGGCAATGTCGATGCCCAGTTTTTTGGCGCCATCCCCGACACCCCTGATGGTTACGCCCACTATCCCGGGGGCCCTGACCTCGGCGGGCTTCCCTATCTGGATGGGTACGCCGGGAAGGTCGAAACAAAGGTCAACTTTTACAATCCGGTCGATTACGCCCTTAAAGGAATAGGTTGGGCTTGCAACAACGCCACGAAACCAGACGGCGGGGCGACCCGGTACTTCGGCTACGAAGACAACGATGGCGGCTTGGGTTCCTACAAAGAAACGGACGGAAACGGAGACCTGTGCGACCAGTTTTACCGGCACCCGCCGCTTGCCGACCGCGACATTCAGAAGATCGGCGAGACTTCTCTCCCGGATCGCTACCGGGTTTTCGCCTACTGCGCCGAGTCCCGAAACAAGGCCATGGGGCGGGTGACGGCATTAACAGATTTCGGGGGATTCGATTTACAGGTCAATGGGCTGAATTATG
>JAADHN010000043.1 GCA_013151865.1 Kiritimatiellota bacterium | reverse complement strand
TCGGCGGTCCGGTGCTCGACGCGCCGTCGCCCCGGGTCGGTCAGCACCAGAGACCCATCGGGGGCGGTCAGACAATCGAGATACGGGCTGGGGACCAACAGTCCCGGCTCGCCCGCCGCCGGGTCGCGTCGGGCTATGTCCCCCACAAAATCGCCGTTCATGGCAAAGTGGTGGATGCATCGGTTGCCCGAGTCCGCCACGAACACGTCGGGCTCGGACACTGCGAGACCCGAAAGCAGCGCGAACTGCCCGGTTTTCCGACCGGCCTCTCCCCAGCTCGTGATCCTGGCGCCGTTAGGTCCGTAAACCTCAAGTCGTTGCGCCAATCCCACGTACACCCGCCCAGACTCTCCCACGGCAATACAAACTGCCGGACCGGACGTAGACCAAACGCGAACCAGCCGGCCGGCCGCGTCCAGAACACGCACCCCCGGTCGACCCGCCACGTACAAGTTCCCCGCGCGATCCAAAGCAATCCGGGTCGCATCCGCACCGACCTCGCCGGGAAAGACGCTCTGCTCATAGCGAATCAGGCCCGGCGGAACCGTGTTGACGACCTGCATCGAGGCCGTATCCGGCGGCCTGGGGGGCGGCGCACGGCCACACCCCGCCACGGCCGCGCCGATCACTGACGCGACCAGCACGAACCGGCCGAATTTGCGGCTCTGGTATGTCATGAACAACTGCACAAGTCCTTCGCGAAAGGTGGAACGGCCCCCGGCGAACTCGGTCATCGCTTCCGCAGTGATCCGGGCGGTCACCCCCAAGGCGCCACTCCCCGTGCATTCTTTCCTGGGGCGAATTCCGCCTCGTCGCAGGACCGCACACTCGATGAGTCGTCTTCATCAATCTTGCCGCACCGGCCTTTCGGCGGGCCGACTTCCGAACTTTCACGGCGCCGCCGCGGGGTCGCCCACTTCAAGACAGCGGAGCTGCGTGAGGTCCCGCAACAAGAGTCGGCCGCCCACCAACGCCATCGGAGCCCAGGCGTCGTGGCCTTCCAACACTTTCGCCCGATCCAACACTTCGAAGCCGGCAGGCGAAACGCGGCCGAGAAACAACGTCCCGCTCTGATCGTTCAAGGCATACACCAAGTCTCCGGCCAACAAGTACGGACCGAGTTCCAGCCGAACGTCCTTGTCGCTGACCCACCGCACCTTGCCGTCGGTCAGATCCAAACAGGCCAAGGCGCCGTGGGGGTTGGGGACGACTCCGTAGATGTACCCGGACCGGAGGATCGGCGTCTGCTGGGCCGAACCGAATTCCGAGGCATTCCAGCGTCTTATCTCTCGACACGTGAATTCACCGTTCTGTTCCGATACCTCCACCAATGCCGCCCCCGCATTGTAACCGCCGGACAAGAAGAGACGCGTGCGCCCTACCGGGACCGGCGTGGGGATGTTCGCAATCTTGATCCGCCAAGCCGGATATTTCCACAACAGCTTCCCGTCTTTGGCAGATACGCCCACCAAACCCCGCGTGGCCGCGTAGACGTATTGACGTCCGGCGGGGTGCTCGAACACGCAGACGGAGGAATGCGTCATCCCCCACCCGCCGGGGTTCGGGGTTTTCCACAACACCCGGCCGCTGGAGAGTTCGACAGCCATCAGGAGCGGGTCCGCACCCGGGGCCAAAATCGCCGCATCGCCGTCCACAAGAGGACATTGGCCCGCGTACCAAGGCGGCACCCTGGTGCCGCATTCCGCCACCAAGTCCTTAACCCACACCGACTGACCGCTCTCCGCGTCCACACAGTACACCAGGCATTTCGGCCCCAAAGCGACTGCAAACTTGTCCGTCACGGCAGGGACGGTGCGGGACATGCCGTGATTGCGTTTGACGCGCACCGGGTAGGAAAAGCGCCAGATTTCGCGACCGTCGGCGAGGGAAAGACAGCGAAAAGCATCTTCTTCACGCTCGCGATCGTAGTCCAACAGGTACACGCGCCCCCGCCGCACCGCCGCACCGGCGTGCCCCTCCCCCAGGGACGTCTCCCAGAGAACGACCGGACCGTTCTCCGGCCACTTCCGAAACAGTCCCGCGGCGTCTGGCAAGGCCCCGGTGCGCTCAGGGCCGCGAAATTGATCCCACCGCCCAAGGTCCCGACTCGGTTTGCCCGGCCCCTGCGTCACCCGGCCCACAACGCCAGCGGTCGCGGACTTCACTCGACTGCGGATCTCGGCAAGGCGCTTGTCCGGCAGCCGCATCTGCACCGGACGACCGCCCGGAGGGACCAAAAGAAAACCGATCCCCAGCATTCCGAGGATCATGCCGGCCCACGGAAGTATGCGATAGAACTCTTGCACTCGGTCCTTTCCTTGGCCATAAAAGCGGTTTCAGACGTAACGGACCCGACCTTCACCGCCTGCCGGTTCACCTGTCGTACACCGCGGGTCCCGCTCCGGAGCAACCGGGACGTGTCACAAGCGCCGCCGCCGGAGGCGCGGGCCCGATCAGTCGGCGGACTTCGGCGCGAGGGGGCGAAGCTTATTATGCAAATACAAGTCATTGCGTCGAACGCCGGCCGCGGCCGTATTGATACACCGCCGCGGTCGGTGAGCGGCGGCAACATTTTGAAGGCGTGTGAGATGCGCCAAGACAGCAGATGGCTCACGCCGTTATTCCGGCCGGCGCGCGTCGCCCCCGAAGCAGTACACGGCGCCGTCGGCCGCGACCGCCACCAACCGTCCCGCGGCCACCGCCGGCGCGCCGGGAATCGCTGCCCCGGCAACAAACCCCCAGCGCTTGCGACCGGTCTCCAAATCCAAGGCATACAATCGGCCGTCGTTGCTGCCCACAAACACACGGTCTCCGACAACGACCGGAGACGAATCGATTCGACGTTTCGTCCGAAAACGCCATTTGCGCCGCCCCGTGACCGCCGAAAGGCATTGGACGATGCCGTTGCGTCCGGCAAAAACAACCCGGTCCGGCGTGACCGCGGCGGAGGCCATGAACGTCTCGCCGTCTTTCTCTTCCCGACGCCAGCGCACGGGGTCGTCGGCCCCAGGCTCGATAGCCAGCATGGCGCCGCTGAACGTTCCCAAAAAGTAGAGCGTCCCATTGAACGCCGGAGACGCCGCAATGTTGGCTTCAATCTCGCGCGACTGGCGCTCGGCCCCGGTTTTCAGGTCGATCAGACGCAATACGCCGTCACAACCGCCAACCACCACCAGGTTGTTCACAATACAGGGGGTCGCGTGGACTTGGGCATCCGTCTCGAATTTCCACAGCAGACGGCCGCCTTCCAAGTCGAGACAGTAAACAGAGTAGTCGTAGGAGCCCACCACGACGCGGTCCGCTGCGGAATTGGCGGACCCCATGATCTGCTGTTTCGTTTCGAACCGCCAACGCTCCGCGCCCGTCTCTGCATCGAGAGCGTGCAAACCTCCGGCCATATCGCCCACCAGCACCATACCTCCGAAGCAACTCGGAGACGCCCGAACTTCATTCTGCAGTTTTCGAGTCCATACGACTTCGCCGGACGTCAGCGCGAGTCCGGAAACTGCGCCGTCGCGAGTCGCGACATAGACCCGACCGTTGGCGATGACCGGGGAGCCCGCAACCTCCCCGTCCGACTCGTGAGTCCACAAAAGGTGGAGCTTCCCCGGCAGCGTACCGCCGGCAATCCCGGTCAGACTGGGGCAGCCCCGAAAGATTGGCCAAGCGCCGGCAGGCGCCGTGCCTGCGCCCGCCGCGCGTACCGACACAACAACCAGGATCGCCAAGCAAACCAGTGCGCGCTCCAGGCTGTGCGCCGAAGACCGACAGGCAGGTCCGCGTCCCGCATGGTTTCGAAATCTCATCGGGTGGTTCCAATTCGAACCAGAATGGATGCGACAACCGCTCGGTGCACAATGCACCTTGCCGCGCCGCGCCCTCTCCCTTTGCCGCCTCTCCCCCTGCTTTCGCGAGAAACTTACCGCCGGTTCCCACTTCGACAAGCTTGTAGCGCTGCGCGCCCCACCTCGGCAGGGGCGCTCGCCGTCGCCTGCGGAAGCTGGATGCCAATGCCGTGGGGGAAGGGCCCGGCAGTACACACGGGGAAAGTCGAGCAGGAGAACAGAGAACACTGGCAGAGCAGTCATGTTCCGGTCGCCGGCTCTCGCGGTTTGCGCCGTTGAATTCCTCGGACTCTCGTTTGGAAAACATGATCTCGCAGTCGCACATGAGACGGCAACGAACCGATGTGTTGGACCGGAGGTTCCCACCGCTGGCGAATATGCTCGTTCTCGGCGTGCTTGTCCAGCGGGCCGGAACATGCGGCGCAACGGGTCAGCTGCCTCAGGGACGACCCTCGGCCCCAAAGAACGGTCGCCCGGGCAGATCAACGCGCCTGAAGGCGGTCGTCTCGACCGTTTGTCCGGCAAGACCGACCGGTTGCCGAGCGGCCGATGCGAAACGACTCGGCTCGCGGTGTTCTTTCTTGGAGTATACATTGTATGCGTGACCATACGAGCTGTCGGCCGCCCCGGTCGGGGCGGCGACGCGGCGCGACCCGACACCCCGCGCTCGAGGACAGTCCTCGCAAGGAACTCGCTTGTGGCCGCGCCATTGCCGACCGAACTTCTTATCGGAAAGACACGGAGGTGATTCCGGATGTTGCATCACTGCGGTTTTCGTCTGGTTGCGATTTGCGCCGGCGCCCTTTTCTTTTGGAGTCCCTGTCCGACGCGGGATCTCCGCGCGGCGATTCTCCGGCAAGTGTGGACGAACATCCGCGGCAGTTCCCTGGATCGCCTTTTGACCGACCCTCGATTCCCTCTGCAGCCCGATAGGACCGAGACCGTCGACCGTCTGTCGACCCCCGAGGATTGGGGCGACAACTACGGTCAACGTTTGGCCGGGTACCTCGTACCCCCCAAAACCGGGATCTACACGTTCTGGATCGCCAGTGACGACGCAAGTGTGCTGCGGTTGAGCACGGACAAGTCACCCGCCCACCTTGCGGACATTGCACGGGTGACCGGGTACACCGCGCCGCAAACCTGGGACGGTTCCCCGGAGCAAAAATCCAAGCCGGTGCGTCTCGTCGCGGGACGCATTTATTTCGTGGAAGTCTTGCACAAGGAAGGTGGCGGCAAGGACCACCTTGCCGTGGCTTGGCGCGGGCCCGGGATTCCACGTCGCATCGTACCGGGGACCGCGTTGCGCCCGCTTACCGGCAAAGAACGCTATTCGGTTCGTGTTCAAGATGACGCGTTGTCCGCACTGCCCGGCGCCTCTGCTTCCGTCGACGTGCTCGTCAACGACCGTACTTATAACGCGGGAGGTCACCTTCGGATCGAACGCATTCCGCCAAAAACCGAACATGGGGCCCCAATCCGCCTTGAATCGGACGGCCGGACCGTAACCGTTGAGGCGCCCCCGGACTTTGTCGGACTGGACGGCTTCACCTATCGGGTCGCCGACGGCGTCGGAGTACCCGCCACGGGACATGTCAGCGTGAGCGTCACGCCGGCTCTGGATGCTGCCGAGGCGCGTGCTTCGCTCGTGCGCGGAGTCCGCACGCTCGAATGGCCCGCACCACACGGCTGTGTCGGAGTGACCGGTCCCGCCGCGTTCGGCTTGGTCCGCGCTCCGGATGGACGCACATTGGCCGCCGCAGCCGCTTGGGGACGCGGTCGCATGGTTCTTTTCGGTGCCGGGGTTCATGCGGACTTCAGCGAACTCGGCGAGAAAGCGGACAACGGCGTGCTGTACCGAAATGCCGTGTTGTGGGCCGCGGGAAACAAACCCGCGGGCAGTGTTGCTGTCGTCGCCGTATCAGACGCTTGCGCCGCTTGGCTGCGCGCCCGGGGCGTGGCTCGCGCCATAAGCAAAAAACAATGGTCCGGCGCACTCAAAACCGCCGATGTGCTCGTACTCGACGTCCGCAACCCGCAACTTTCCGATGACGAAAAACAAGCGCTCACCAGATTCGTGGCGGGAAGAGGCCGCGGACTGATTGTCGCGGGGAAGGGCTGGCAATGGTCCTGGACTTGGCATTTGTCCGACCTTCCCGCAAACCGCTTCGTTTTGCAGGCCGGTCTCGGTTGGGCCGCCGGCGCCGTCAAGAAACTGCCCGTACTTGCTCTGCCGGCCGCCGCCTCCACACGCTATGCCAACATTCTCGCCGTCTTGGACCGGTTGCGGGTGGCCGATATCGCCGGCAAAGCGGCACGCCGTGAGGCGGGGCAGACATTGGCCGCGGCCGAGAACGGGCACCCGCTCTGGAAGCAGGCACGCCGGATTCTCCTGAGCCGCGCCCGCCGGATCACCCCCGGTCCCCGCCGTCCCGTGCGTGATCCCCTGGATCGAATCGCTCTCGACGTCGAAGCCGGCGTCGTCGTCGCTACCCCGCCGGAACAGGTCGAACCCCATCGGACCGCGGCGATTTACGGGAAACTCCCGCAAAACGCTCCCCGCGTCATCCGCACCCTCTCGTTCAATGTTGTCGAACCGGCACTGGGCACGTACGGCCAGCCGTTTGGAGAGCGGTGGCTCAGCACGGGGCTGTACGCTGCCCCCGGCGATCTCGTGGTCGTCACAGTACCCCGGAAGCTGGTGGATCAGGGCGTTCAAATCCGGATCAACAGTGACTGGAACGACCTGCGCGGACATCGTGACGTCTACCTGCGTATGCCGTTTGGCGTCAGCCGTCTCTTCCCCGTCACCAGCACCACGGTAAGAGTCGCCAACGCCTACGGCGGACTCATTTACCTGCAATTGCCCTGGAAATTCACACCGGGAGAATTCCGCGTGCAATTGGCCGGGGCCGTGGAAGCTCCCATGTTTGTATTGGGCAAGGACACGAACCGCGACTGGACCGAACGCCTTTCGAAACGCCCGGCTCCCTGGGGCGAGATCGTCACTCCCAACCTGATCGTCTCGACTGCATCCAGCCAACTGCGCAATGTCCGCGACATGGAAGCGCTGGCCGCGTGGTGGAACGCCGGAGTACTCGCCGAGGACCATCTCGCCGGGTCTGTCGGCTTGCGGACCCGCCCCGAGCGTATGGTAAACATGATTGAAACGGCCTGGGGCGGAGCCTACGCCGGTTACCCGATCGGGGCCTGGAACTGGGAATTCGGCAACCTCGCGTCTCTGAAGGCCGGGAAATGTTGGGGGCATTGGCACGAGATGGGCCATCTCCATCAACGTCCATGGTGGACATTCGGCGGTACCGGGGAAGTGACCGTCAACATTTTTAGCATGTACGCCATCGAGAGCATCTGCGTCCCGCCACGGGCAGCGGGCGGTTGGGGGCGAATGTGGGACCCCGGCGCACGCGCCGACACGATCCGCCGGATGGTTGCGGCCGGTTCGCCAAGGTTGACCTTGGCGCCCGCCTCGTCATGTACCGCGAACTCCGCGACGCCTTCGGTTGGGATGCATTCAAAACAACCTTCCGCGATTATCTCGGCGCCCCGCCGGCCGCCCTGCCCAAAACCGACGCCGAAAAACGCGATCAGTGGGTTGTCCGGTTCTCGAAGACCGTCAAACGCGACCTCAGCCCGTTTTTCGACACTTGGAAACTCGGAGTCACCGGCAAAGGGCGTGAACAGGTTGCCGGTCTCAAGCTCCGCGAGTGGAACATGGTCGAGGTTGTGGATGACGTGCTGTTCTGCGAGGACGGCATGCCCGTGACGTTCAGCGCCGAGCAACTCTTGGCCAACGATCTGGCCATCGACGGCAAGCCCATTCGGTTCGCCGGCCTGGAAGGACGTCCCGCCAAAGGAAAACTCAATGCCTCCGGCACCGGGCGCTGGACATACACGCCGAACGGTCCGCGGTCCGCAGACCGCATCGGTTATTCGGTGGTCAGTGCCTATGGCGACACCTTCAAAGGCGCCGTGTGTTTCCGCTGGCGGCCCAAGGGCGGTCTCGCGCATCGTTGGACGCTTGACGAGACGTCCGGTTCGCTGGTCCGCGACAGCGCCGGAGGCGCCGCAGGCAAGTCCCTCGACACTGTCCGTCTCGGGCAACGCCCCGCCCGCGACGATCTCGGGCACTCGATGTACTTCGACGGCAAGAAGGGGGCCGTGGAATTGCCCGAGTTGAACCTCGATACCAACACCATTACCGTGACTGCCTGGATCAAGTGCGACGGCCCGCAAAGCGGTTGGAACGGCATCTTCTTCTGCCGGGGCGGCCAGACCGTGGCCGGGCTCGGCCTTGGCGCCCGCAACGAACTCCGCTACCACTGGAACGGCGGAAAGTGGTCGTGGGATTCGAAGCTCGTGGTCCCCGACAAACAGTGGGTGTTCGTCGCCCTCGTCGTCGAACCCGACCGAGCCGTGCTCTGGCTCGACGGAAAACACGCCGTGCACAGGACAAATCACGCTCCGGAAGAATTCGACGCTCCCGCCTGTATCGGCGCCGAAACCCCGGGACGCCGTCCATTCAAAGGATGGATCGACGATGTCCGACTGTACGTGAAACCACTCGATGCGCAGGAAATCCGCGCGATCCGCGCTTCTGGCGGTCCGGGCCGGAATTGAGGCCCCTGCAGGGAGGTGTCGCCTGCCGCATCTTCTTCGAGGTTTCGACAGGGGCGGGAGAGAATGCGGATCGGAACTTTGAGCCGGTTGCGCAGTGGACAGGAGCGGCGCTTCTCTTTTGAATTCCCCTCGCGACAAACGGAAGAACGGCAGGCGAGGAATGCCCCAGGTGTCCGAAGAGGGATCGGGGGACGGACGGCTCACCGCTGCAGCGTCTGTTGTGAAAACCCTTTCGGCATTGCGCTCCGCCGGGATCGACACGGCACGTGCCGAAGCGGGATGGCTCGTTGCGCATGTCCTCGGACTGAACTCCGCACTGGACGTCTGGCGTACGCCGGACCGTGTCCTGACCGCCGGACAATTCGCCCGTCTCGCGGAGTTGACGGACCGGCGTCTCCGGGGCGAGCCGTTGCAATACCTGACCGGCCTTGCCGGTTTTTACGGCATGGAACTTGTGGTGGGGCCGGGGGTGCTCGTCCCACGTCCGGAGACAGAACGTCTGGTCGACTTGGCTCTTGAGGCGTACCCAGGGGCGGGAGCGGTCTGTGACCTATGCACGGGGAGCGGTGCGGTCGCTTTCGCTCTGGCCCGGGAACTGCCCGGCGCGCCGACGGTAGTGGCAATTGACATTGCGCCGCGAGCGTTGCGGTACGCCGCACTCAATCGCCGTCGCCTCGGGGTTGCACGGGTGCATCTGGTCGTGGGCGATCTGTTCGCTCCAGTGCGCCCGGCCGCTCGATTTGCCATGATCACCGCCAATCCGCCGTATGTCTCCCCGGCGCAGTACGCCCAACTCCCGGTCGACGTGCGAGACCACGAACCCGGTATCGCACTGCTGGCCGGCGATGACGGCCTGAGCGTCATCCGGCGGATTGCCAACACCGCCCCGAGGCATCTCACGCCGGGCGGGGTCCTTCTCTGCGAGATCGGCAGCGAACAGTACGTCGAAGCGCGGAATATTCTGGCCGCTGCCGGGTTCCGGCAAATCGCGATTCTGCCGGACCACACCGGTCGTCCGCGGGTCGCCCGAGCGACGGCGCCGCGGCGCCGGGCAACGTGTTCCGCCGTTCCCGGCCGGGATGTCACCGGCGGGGGCCGTGCGGCACCGGGAGTTCTTTGAGGGGCAACTGTTGCGGCGGCATGAGCTGTTCGAGATCAAGCACGTGCGTCTGCTCGGCCGCCGTCGGCTCCCCTCCCGGCGAACCGGGGCGCCCGCTACGCCACCACTGCACCCCCAGGCCCGCGGCAACCACCAGAATCAGAACGACCAGAGAAAGACTCACAATCCAGCGCGCAACCGACAGGCCGCCTTCAGCTTCTGGCTCCCCTCCGGGGTGGAAAGCTGGAATATCGTGGGACGATTCGTTCCCGACCCCATTGGCGTTCCGAATCCGGGGACGCCGTCGCCCGTGTCACGTTCGCTCAACTCGCGGTCCAAACAGGAAATGATCGGCTCGACGTCGATTCCGTACGCCTTGCACAGCCGCCGAACGTACGTCCGTGTATAGAAGTTGTCCGGCACTTTCTCCCAAGTCCCTGTTTCGATACTCTCGACGAATTCAGCCGGCACTTTGGTTTTTTCGGCAGTCTGCCGGATGGTCAGGTTCGCGGCGCCGCGCGCTTCCACCATGAGATCGCTGAAAGAAAGGTCGCCGCTCGAGAGGCGAATCACTATCCCGGCTTGCGCCGAACCGCCGTTGTCCCCCACCCCACCGGGGAGGGCGACCTCCCCGGAGGGCGCGGCGCTCGACCCGAGGGGCGCCGGTGCACTGGGGACGGTTCCCTCAACCGGTCCGGGAGGAGCATCGCCGCCGTCAAATACACTCGCGGCGGAAAAGGCGGCGTCCTGCACCGCTGCGCTTGGCGACGCGGGCCGGCCGTGAGCCGTATCCTGCTGAGGCGCCGCCGGGACCGTCTCCTCCGAATCGATCCGTCCTTCCCCCCACACCAGGGGCAACTGCTGCTGACGCGTCGAGCCGCCGCGGGGTTGTTTGTTCGATTTCTTCGCCATTTTGCCCTTTCAGGGAAAAAGCAAGTATAATACGTTACACCACAACTCGTTCTATCGTACATCCGCAAACAGTCATGGCATGGGAACAGAACTTGGTTGGGTCCGAGTCCGCTCGGCTTGGACGTCCCAAGCAGCAACAGCTTTCCAGCTTGCCCGCCGGTATCTGCGGCGAGTTGACAACCTTATTCCCGGAAATCCAGCCGAGTTTTGCGTTCGTGGCAGTCAAGTCTGCGATCCGGGTTCATCCTCCGGTGCGGGATTCGGCCCGGCGACCTCCTCTTCCGCAGCGTCTCCACCACTGCCGCCGGCGATCAGAATCTCACGGGGAGCCGTCCCTATTTGAGGACCGACGATGCCGCGTTGCTCCAGGATCTCCATTATCAAAGCCGCGCGGTTGTAGCCGATCCGGAGGCAACGTTGAATATAACTGGTCGTGGGGCGACGGTCGCGGACAATGATCTCGATGGCCTGCTGGATAAGTTCCTCGTCGGCCCCCGGCACCTGGCCGCCGCCGGCCTCCGCGCCGCCGGCGGCGTCAGCGGCGCGGAAAACGCTCTCCTCGAAACTCTGCTCGGCCTGCGATGCCCAAAAATCCACAACACGCTCGATCTCTTCGTCCTGAACGAGCGCACCTTGGTTGCGTTCGAGCTTGGACGCTCCCGGCGGCCGAAAAAGCATGTCGCCGCGACCCAACAGGGCTTCGGCGCCTTTTCCGTCCAAAATGGTGCGCGAGTCCACCTGCGAAGTCACTTGGAAGGCGATCCGCGTGGGGAAGTTCGCTTTGATTGTGCCCGTGATCACGTTCACGCTCGGGCGTTGCGTGGCGATGATCGCGTGAATCCCGACGGCTCGGGACAACTGGGCAATTCGGGCAAGGGACGTCTCGACGTCATTCCTGGCGGTCATGATAATGTCCGCCAATTCATCGATGATCACGATGATGTAGGGGAGACGGTCGGGGATCGGGTCGCCATCGTCGTCGAGCACCGGCTCGGGACTTTTCGGACGCGCGTTGAATCCCTGGATGTTCCGCGCGCCGACCTTGGCCAACCACTGGTACCGACGCTGCATCTCGCCGATGACCCAGCGCAGAGCCAGGGGGACCTTTTTTACGTCCGATACCACCGGGACGACCAAGTGCGGGAGTTTGTGATACGCGCGAAACTCGACCACTTTCGGGTCCACCATGATCATCCGCAGTTCGTCCGGACTGAAGCGGAACAGCATCGACATGATCAGCGTATTGATGCAGACGGACTTGCCGCTGCCGGTGGCGCCGGCGATCAGCAGGTGCGGGGCCTGAGCCAAGTCGAGAACCACCACTTTGCCGCTGATGTTCCGCCCCAGGATCAAAGGAATCCGGGCTTTGCTGTTCTTCCACGCCGAACTCCCCATCAGGCTGCGCAAAGTGACCGTGGCCGGGCTACTGTTCGGGACTTCGATCCCTACCGACTTCCGCCCTGGGATCGGAGTCAGTATCCGCAGGCTGATCGCCTGCAACTCCATCGCGATGTTGTTGCTGATCTGGCTGATCCGCTCGACTTTGACTCCGGGCGCCGGCAGGACTTCGAAGAGCGTCACTCGCGGCCCACTTGTGGACCCGATGACCTTGGCGTCGATATCGAAGCTGTCCAAGGTTTCCTGCAAGATATTCTTTTTCGTCTCGACCTCGGCGGGATCCGCGGTCGTTTCTTCGCCTTCCACCGCGTCCAGCAGATCCGGACCGGGCAGTCGGAACACCTTCCGCCGCGCCCTGCTCCGCTGGGGACCGGAGTCTGCCGTTGCCGCGACGGGGACACGCGGAAGTTCGGACGCCGTGGGTCCCGGTTCAGGTTCCGGTTCCGGAGGTGACAACGGCACCTCCCGCCGGCGCTTGGCGCGCTTCTTCTTTCTTTCTTCCAAGGGCTTGTCGGGCTCGGGATCGGCTTCCTTTCGCCTCGGCTCGGATTCGGTCCCGTTTTCCCGGCGTCGCGCCAGCAGTGTGACAAACAAGTCGTGCCAGTCGTAGATCCAGATCACCGCCAGCCCCCCGACCAGAAACGCAACGGCGATGATGGCACTGCCGGTGCGGTTCAGGATCAACCGCATCCAACCAGACTCCGGGCTGCAAAGTCGCTGCCCCAGCGCGCCCCCGGGGGTCTGGGCCAAGTTCAGTGCCCGACTCAGGCCGGCCCCGGCATCCGGCCAAATGCCGAACAGCATGGAACACCCCAGGGTGGCCAAAAACACAGCACCCCAGTACTCCCACCCCCCCGGACGCCCGGGCGAACGCGCAAACAGGCGCCGCGCCGCGCCTGCGGTCGAAAGCGCCGTCAGCAGATACGCGCCAAACCCCAAAACCAGCAGAAGCCCCCGGGCCGTATAAGCGCCGAATGAGCCGATCCAGTTCCCGGGCGGTCCCGGAACCGCCGACCCCCCCGTGAAAAGCAGCGCGTCCGCCGGATCGTACGAGAGCAGCGCCAGAAGCAACAGCACGCTCAACAGCAGCAGCCCCATGACGCCCCAGCGGACCCGGGGCCGTCCGTCCGCCCCCCCCCGGCGGGCCACGGCTGCAGCTTCCCGACGGCCTGTGCGGGAGGCGCCGCCTCTCGTTCTGCTTGACTTGTCGTTTTTTCCAGCCATGATGAGGGTATCGCCCGGCACTGAATGCAACTTACGCCGGTCCTCTCCGCCTTGATGCTCAAGTGCTCACATACTATTTTGTGGAGGAAATCCGGATTTCAATTCCTTGTGCGCCTTTTACACACAAAAGATTCCATGAACCCGTTCAAGTCACCGCTGCGTTTCGAACCGGTCCCGACGGTTTGCTCCTGGGCCGGCGCCCAGGCGCCCCGACGTCTCCCAGCCTGCTCCGCGCATTCGGGAAGCGGGGACGGTGTCGGCATATACGACTTTATCGAGGGCACGTTCCAACGCGGCAACGTGGTGACCGCCGGCCCGTCCGACGGAGGAACATTGGAGAGACTCGTGCAGGAGTATGGACCGGAACTGCTGGGGCGACGGGGGGCGGGGCAGTCCTTCCCGTTGGGCGTCCGCATACTCGATATCGGACGCGATCTTCCGCTCTGGGTCCATCCGGCCCCGCCCGAGATCGACTGGGGAGGAACGGCGACCACCAAGTTTTGGTATTCGCTCGCAGGCGAACCGGACGCCGCCATTGCCGTAGGCCTTCGTGTCCGGGTCACGCGCGACCGGTTCCTGCGCAATTTGGACAGTCCGGACCTGCTGCGGCACTTGCAGGTGTACCCCGGGCGTCCGGGAGACGCGTTTCTCATCCTTCCCGGCCGCGTCCATACGGCGACCGCCGGCAACCTGCTTCTGGAAGTGGTCCGAAACGATGCCCGACCCGCCGTGCTGAGCGAATTCGGCGAGCGGCGACCCGCCCCGGAGGAACGCCGGCGAGCCGTGAACGGCATCCGGTTCGAAGACCGGCAGGTGGGACGCATTTCCCGGGAGGCGGCACGGCCGCCTCGGACGCGACGCGTCCCCCTGGTCCCGCACTGTCCCGCCTTCACGGTGGACGAAGTGCGGCTGGTGGATCATGTCCGGGATCGAACGACCGGTGAGTCTTTCCACTTGCTGGCTGTGGTCCGCGGCACGGTCCGACTCGTTTGGGATGATGATGCAATGCCCCTCCAGACCGGAGCGGTATGTTGCGTCCCGGCCACGTTTGGTCCGTATAGCATCGAAGCCGAGGACGGTCCGGCAGATTATCTGCGTGTCACCCTGTGATCCGCGACGGAACGCCCCCCGTTGAATGATGCATGAGCCAGCTGCAACGATGACGTGGCTCGTACGCCTTAGGAATACGGCCGTCGTCCACCGGCGACGCGGTGTTTCGGCACAGGCTCGATCCGACGCGCATCGCCATGACTTGACTTCGTATAAGTTGCACTCTCTCGCCACGAAAGTTATGAATAAAACAGGCCGGGATACCCGGATCGACCCGAGCCCCGGCCCCCGCGCCTGTCGCAATGCCTCCGGAAACATCTCAGACTGAATTGCGGCACGGAGTGCGTCGAAGTGTTGGGACAACACGACATCCCGGACGCCGAACTCAGGCCAAACGCCTGGGCCACGGCCTGGTCCGTTTCGAACGGTCGTCCATAACCCGAGGTCCAATGTCGACGGGTTCCTTCCGGACGGGCCCCGTGTCCGACGTGGTGTCAGGAGCAACGGATGCGGCGTTTGGTGCAGCGCGAAGTCGCGGTTCGAGCGGTCTCGGCGGGCGTTTTGTTGACTCTGGCGTGCGTGCCGTATCTGCATTCGGCCTCCCCCGATCCCGCTCTTTTTCGGTTGCGGGCGGTGTTCCTCTGCCCGGTCGCCATCATTCTATTCCAGGTGACTTTTGCCTGGACACATCTGGCGGGCGGGCGGTCCTATGTGGGATGGCGAGCCCGGCTTCGAGGCGCCCTGCCGTGGGCCCTGGCTACGGTGACCGCCGCAACCTATGCCGCCCTGTTCCTGGATCGGTCCTTGGCAGAACTGTTTCCCGGCTATTTCCCCGGGTCGTTCCGGGAACTGTTGATCGAACTGCCGTGGACTGCGGGATTTCAGGTGCTGGCTTTCGTCACGGCCGTCTATGCATTTGCCGTCCGCTTCTGGCCGCGCCCTTGGGTCGGCATGGTCGCCGTGGTCCTGGCGCGTCAGGCGTTACTGAGAGCCCAAGTGGGCGGACAGTTGCCGCCGGGACTCGCGTTCCACGTCGAAGTCTTCGCCGGCCTCGTCGCTTGGCTGTTGGTCGCCGCCTATCGCGACCAGGGCTTTCTGGGCGCCGCAGCCGTCTCGACGGTTTTTAGTCTCCGGCTCTTGGTGCAAGGTTTTTGAGGGAGAGAGATCTGCGGGTCCGTGTCCCGGCTCGATGGGGCCGGATGCCTCCCGCAACCGCAAAAGAGAGTGGCTGCCGGCAAACTACGGGAGACACAGGCAATGTCCATGTCACTGCGCGAAGTCGCGCCCGGGTTGTGGGTCCATGAAGGCGCCGTCACCACAGGGGCGCTGATCGACGGCGACCGCGCCCTGCTCTTCAACGTCGGCGGTCCCGGGCTTTGGGATGCCCTGCGCGAGTGCGGAGTCCGCAAAGTCGACCACGTACTGTTCACACACCACCGCCGCGAGCTGGCGGACGGCTTGGAGTCCGTGCACGCGGCCTGCCGACCACGGATCGGCGTGCCCGCCGCCGAGCAGCGCCTCTTCGCCGACCCGGATGCATACTGGAACGATCCGGCCTCCCGCTGGGGCCTGCTGATGGGGCACGTGCCGTACCATGTCACGCACATCACGCCCGTACCACCGACTTTCACGGTGGCGGACGGCCATTGCCTCGAGTGGCACGGCTGGCAAATCCAAGTACTCGAGACGCCGGGCCCCACCGACGGCGCCGTCAGTTACGTCGTGCGCCACGGCGAGACGTGCGCCGCTTTCACGGGCGACCTCATCGCCGGTCCCGGACGCCTGTGGGACTTGTTCACTCTGCAGCGCCGGCACGAGCGCAACGGGCACAGGGTCGGCGATTACCATGGGTTCATGGGCGCGGTGGACGACCTGGTCGCGGGGCTGCACCGGGTAATCGAGGCGGGTCCCGACCTCCTGGTGCCCGCTCACGGCGAGATGATGGACGCGCCCGCGACCGCCGTGCGTTTGCTCGAGGACCGGGTCCGGGCCGTGTACGCCAACTACACGAGCATCAGCGCCTTACGCTGGTACTTCCCAAAGTACTTCGAGCCGCTGGGGGTCCTCCCCGACGAACTGCCGCGGCAGCCCGTTTTTCCACTGCCCGAGAACGTCATTCGAGTGCAGGGGCAAACCTGGCTCTTGGTCGCCGACAACCGACGCGCGCTGTTGCTCGATCCCTACACGGAAGCCGCCGTGCGAGCCGTGCGGGACCTGGCGGACTCGGGACGGATCGCGGGCATAGACGGCATTTGGCTCACGCATTACCACGCCGACCACGTCGTGGCCGCGGAGTTCGCACGCCGCATGTTCGATTGTCCGATCCTGACCGACGAGCACATGGCCGATGTGATCGAACATCCGGAGGCCTACTTTCTCACTTGTCTGATAAACAGCCCCGCCCGGGTCGAACGTCCCACGCGCCACGGGGAGACTTGGGAATGGGAGAACTTCACGCTCAGCGCCTGGCATCTGCCGGGACAAACCTGGTACCATTCCGGCCTTTTGGCCGTCCCGACCGCCGGTCCCCGCCTTTTCTTTGCCGGCGACTCGTTCACCCCCACGGGAATCGACGACTATTGCACTTGGAACCGGAACTTTCTGGGCCCGGAAGTGGGCTTTCGGCAATGTGTGCGGCTGGTGCGACAACTCGCCCCCGACCTGATGTTCAACCAGCACGTGGAAGTGGGCTTCCACTTCTCGGAGGAAGCCTGGGACCGGATAGAACAAGCGCTGGTCGAACGCGAGCGCCTGTTGGGCGAACTCCTGGCCTGGGAGCACCCCGACTTCGGCACGGACGAATACTGGATCCACACATTCCCTTACGAGCAGCACACGACGCCGGGTGGTAGAGGGGAGATCGAGGTGCGGCTATGGAACCACGCCCGCGGGGCCCGAACCGCCGCAGTGCGAATCAAGACGCCGCCGGGGTGGAGCATCGGCCCGGCCGAGCTGACCGGCGTTTGCCCCGCCCGGACCGAACGGCGATTTCGGTTCTCCTTCCGGGCGGCCCCGGACGCGGCGGAGAAATTGTACGTGCTGCCGGTCTTCGTCACGTTCGACGGCCGCGACCTCGGCTCGTTCCGGGAAGCACTGGTTCGCGTCGCAACCCCCAGGCCATAATGTCCCCGCCCAGGCTTCCGAGACCGACGTAGTGGTGGCGCGCTTCAGCGGGCCCTGCTCGATTGCAAACCGGACTCGCGCGCGGCCGAGGGGCTGTTCTGGACGCCCTCGAGGTAGACCGGCTTGTGAGTGGCAACCTCGATCCGCTGCAACGCCCGACGATAGGCCGAATACTTCCTGAGCCCGATTCGGCGTCCGGACCGCTCGTACAGGCTCTTAAATACCAGCTTTCCCTTCGTGATGCGGAAACTCTCCCGGTAGCGAACATGCGGTCCCCGGATGTCGACGTCGGGAGGCAAATCCACGACTTTGAGATCGGGGGGGAGAGAGATTTCCGCACGACGTTCCCGCGCTTCGGACGTCCGGTAGACAATGTCGTAGCGCCGCCGCTCGAGCGCGACCTCGGGGAACTTGCGTTCCCGCTCGGGTACCTGGAAAATCCGAAGGCTTCCGGCTCGCACAAGATAGGCCGGCAACTCGTAGGTGTACTCGAGACGGAACGGCTTGCTCAGATCCTGCGGGTCGGGCATCTGAAAATCGCGCAGACGCGCTCCCGGCGCAATGCCGTTCAGGTATTGCTGCATCACCTGCTTCCGCAAGGCATCCGGGACCCGCTTCCACCCGGTCCGTAGACGTGCCTCGTACATGCCGGCATACCGGTTTCGACTACGGACGCTCAAAGTGCCGTCGGGACTCAGCGTCATCCTGTCTCGGGCGACCTTGCCCAATCCCAAACGTCCGGGTGGAATGGGGATGATTCGGCGCTCGCCCCGGATGAAGTTGATGGCGAGCACACCGTGGTCGTCGGCTCGGAGCGAGGGGTATCGGTGGTCCTGCGTGGTGCAGTCCAGGTACATCCGTTTGCCGTTCACACGAAGTTCGGTGATGCAGTGATTGCAGGCCAGCACTGGAAGGCGCGGCAGGAACACACCGGCGTCGTTGGTGCGCAGGACCACCGGTTCCGCTTCGATACCGATCAGGTGCAGCATGGTGCAAAACAGGATCGCTTTGTCCGTGCAGTCTCCATAGCCCTGTCGGAACGTCTCGCCCGCCGGATGTCCCGACCAGCCGGAACTGAGAGACGACTTGATCGAGATATAGCGAATGTTCTTTTGAACCCAATGATACAAACGGGCGATCCGCGCCTCGATGTCGGGTTCGTCTCGGGTTAGCTCGCGCGTTTTCGCTTCGATCTCGGGTGTGGGGACCATCCGCTCCTGCTGCATGCCGCCCGTGATGCGGTTGAGATGGTCCCAGGTCTTCATCAAGGTGGCGTGCACGGCCGGCGTGACCTCTGAATTCGGCGGCATCAGCGGCTCCTGGACGACCGGCGGTACGTTGTCTTTCTCCCAGCGCCAGGAAGTGTAGACTATCCCGTCTTCCTTCACGCGAGTCCGCCTGAACGGTCGTCGGCCGAGCCGGATCAGTTTCTGCAGGGCCCCGAGCAACCCGGTGCGTTCGCCGCCGGCAACATCCCAGTTTTCTTCCCAGGAATAGAGCGGAATGCCGGCCGGCGTGCGAACGGTCAGGATGGACCGCCGAACGGGCAGCTCAGACTGAAAATAGAACCCGGGGAAGAAGAGCCGCCAGTCGGCCGGTGCGTACGCTTCATACTCGTAGATGTACTCGACCACACTGCCGACCTCCACCCCCGGAATCGTGGCGCTCATGACCCGGGAATTGGGATCGAAATAGACCGTGCCGCCACCCGGTCGCCCGATGCGGATCTCGTTGGGATCCAGCGTATACAGCCGGCCGTCCTTGGTCAGGCAGCGGGCCAGGGAAATGGATCGACGACTGCGCCCCTCCGAAAAGCCCAATTCGAGCCGGGCCCAGTTCAGGAGCGACTCGTTCAAAATCAGTCCCACAAAATGATATCGGTACTTGTGGTGCAGGGCCGCCGTCAGCGTATACCGGCCGTCGTCGAGAATAATGACCCCCGCGGTCCCCGGGTACTTCCCGGCCAGTTCGAGCCCCTGACGCCGATACGCTTCCAGACGCTTCACATCCGCCGCCGAAGCCCCGGTCGCCCGGCCGGGCACGGACGTCTGCGCCGCCGTTTCCGCCGGACGGAACCACCAATCTTTGACGTCGTCCCGGGCAATCCTACCCAAGCCGGGTGCGGTGAACCACCCGTCCGCAAACGTGAAGGCCGACGCTGTGCTGCGTCCGCCTTCACGTCGGACCACGGTTTCGCTCGCCGGGGCGCGGCATGGGGCCAGCGCTATTGCCGCCCACACGGCTGCAAGTACGCCGGTGATAAAACAACGTTTTCCGAGGCGTTCCGTCATCATCATGATGGTCTCGTCGTGCTGGGGCGCGGGGCGCCGAGTCGTCCGCCGTTCTGCTCTGAACTATTCACGCGTCGCCCGGAGCGCCCGGAGGGTGAAGCGCATTGCCGCACTTCCGACGCAAGCGCCGGGAATTGAGTTCTGTCGCAGCATCATCCGCAATCGTTTTCCCTCTGGTGTGCATCGACACAATGCTGTCGGTTTTATGCGCAGTTCAGGCTGGGCTCAGGCTAAAGTCGGCGGATGTCCCCGGAGAGGTTTGCGGACCGCAGGTCTCCCCGCGCCCCGCGCGGGACACATTCAGGCGTCCAGTGCGGCCACCACAGCCTGTTTTCCGGTTTCGATCGCGCGACGGGCGGCGATCATCATGGCCAAGCCTTCGAAACTCCGGGCGAGCGGCACCGGCGCCGGCCCACCGAGAAAAAACGCCCGGACTTCGCGCAACAGGTCGCGGTAAGCATAGGTCATGTCGCACCGAAACTGAACCAGCGCCTGCCGGGATTGCGCCCGGCCCCCGTAGTGCCACATGCCCCGGACCGCCTCGACCAGCCCCCGTCGCCCCGCGCCGTACTCGACCACCGCCACCACCCCGGTTTCGTCCTCGACGGCCCAGACCGAACACGCACCCATGCCCATCAACCGCTGGAGCATTTCAAAGGTGTGGACCCCGTACCATACCAGCGAATCCCCTGCCGGCGCAGTCCCCATGGCCCCGAAAACCTGGCCGATGGTCGCATCGGGCACTTGGGCCGCCGCCTCGATGATTCCCGGCGTAAACGGCAAACTCGAGCCGGACCAAACGCGCGTGCCGCACCGCCGGGCGAGGTCGACAATGGCGCGCCCGTCCTCGAGCGTGCCCGCCAAGGGCTTGTCCAGGAATACCGGCTTGCCCAAGTCCGCGACACGGCGGAAGTACTCGAGGTGCGCCGCCGGATCGTTGATTTCCAACATGATCGCATCGCAGTCGGCCACGGCTTCGTCAAAGTCCTCGGTCACCTTCACGCCCCATGCCTCGAGTTCGGCCTGGCGTTTGTCCAGCCCTTCCCGATCCTGAAACGGCGTCTCGAAGCGGAGACACGTCACCGCGGTCAGTCCGTCCACTTTCTGCTCCGCCGGACAATCCGGCGCGTTCATGCGGCGCGAAAACTGAATGCTGTGACTCGTGTCCAATCCGATGACGGCTACCCGCACCTCGTCAGCCATGATGGCACTCTCCTTTTCCATCGACTCACGTCCTGCGCTTTGCAATTGCCTGGGCGGTCTCGCCGAAGCGGCTTGGCCGGGTTTGGCGATTGCGTACCGAAAAAATGGTGCCCGGGACGGGACTCGAACCCGTACTCCCGACAAGGGAAGCAGATTTTAAGTCTGCTGCGTCTGCCGATTCCGCCACCCGGGCATTGCCGCGCCCATGCCCCACTCCGCGTGGTCCCGAGGAACTCCGGCGGCGCGCCTGGATCGCCGTCGCAGCCAACGCCGCACCCCGAACAATCATCGCCACATCGACAGCGACCAGCCCAATGCTGCAATGCGAGTGCCGGCCCCACGCCGACGGGCGACGCCGTAGGTCCGAGAGCCGCAGACAATGCGACCATCCAACGTCCGGGACTATGCCGTCCGCCCCGTCTGAGGATCTCCCCGGGAATATGGCGCATCCAGCCCCGGAAGCAAGGGGCACGGGCGCACAAGACTGCCCCCTTTTCAACTTCTCCGCGACGTCCGAGCGCCAAACCGTTCCGTTGGCGTGGAGGAACCTGACACAAGTCGGTATCGATATCGAAACGACCTTCCAGTCAGAGGGTTCGACTTTGTCACGCTGGTCATTCCTCTTGCATTCCGAACTTCGCACTGTGGCGCCGGGCCGCTTCTCGAATGGCCTTCAGGTCCGCAAGGGCTTCCGCGAACCCGGGCTCGCCTTCGTCAGGCATGTTCTTGACGAGGGAGTAGGCCGTGAAGAAGAGCCCCATTCTACGCTGATTCATGGCGTGAAGTTGGACGGCAACCAGTTGCTTCTCCAGGGACTGGCCCGGCGTGAGACGCAGACGCCGGCTGAACTCGCCTTCCGGATGCCAGTGCTCATACCAGGAGCGACCACTCGGCTCGAGCACTTCGATGCCCGCCCTGAAATGCGCCGCGGCGCGCTCGAAATGGCCGGCAACTCGGGAAAGAGCTTTGCCGAGAATGCGGGTGGCGGCGATTTCGTCGTCGCGGTACGGGCAGTAATCAACGGCGCCGTACGGCTTCGATGGCTCCGCGCCGCTCAACTTGCATTTGCGGAGCGCGTCCAGCGTCAGAGGACACTCGAGCGTCGGCCCAGCCCAATTGGGACGCAGGTGATGCCAGTAATAGGTGTGGTTCGACTGAATCTGCTGCGCGGCTTCGATCTCGCGCCAAGCCGCCACTACATGTGGCGCGGCGGCGTCCCCATACTGCTTGCCGGCCAAGCCCTCGATGAAGGCTTGGGCGCGAGACGGCTGGGCCAACTCAGGATGAAACAGCATGTACCGAAGCGCGATCGCATTGTTGGGAATGAACTCGGCTTGCGTGCCCCACTGGTCGAAAAACCCGTCCGCGCCAATGGCCTGCCACCGCCTGAGCTTTGCCGCCACGCCAAGCGGAAAGTCATAAAGTTCGGTCTCCGGGAACCGGCAATCGTCTCCCCAGAGGAAGATGTCATAGCCCAGAAAGTCCTGGCCACGGGCGCGAGTGACCTGGCGGTACTCCATGAGCCTGTCGGTAATTTTGCGGTCGAAGGACCATGCCTCGCCGTCCGGCGGCGCAGTCAGTCCTGCTCCTTTGGGCAGGGCCGAGAGCTGAGTCAAGTATTCGGGGTCGTTGCGGAAGGTCCAGGACCAGCCCACCGAAAACGCTTTGAAGTCCGACCGCACCGCCCTTCCTTCTTCGAGAAGCAACCGTAGGAAGCTGTTGTATTGGGTGTATTTGCTGACGTCCCTATGACGCGGACACTGGTTCGGATCGCAAAACTCACCGTTGGAATCGAGCGTGAAGACCAGCACCATTTCGAGTTCGGGAAAGTCGGTCAACAGTCGTCGGACCATGCCCCGGTAAGCTTTTTCGACCCGGGGATGGGCCATGCACAGGACCTTCCCCTGACTGGTGCCGGTATCCTCCAGGACATCCTCCGGGAAACGCTCCAGGAAAGCTTGCCGGGCAGGCTCGGGAACCCATCCGCCTCCCTGGCAGACGATCTCACACAGCCACAGCGCCGAGCGGAGCCCGTACAGGTTGCACCATTCGATGTATTGCCGCAGGTGCTTACGGTTGTTCTCAAGCGTTGCCGGTGCGACAGCCCGGGGAAACTCCGGGCAGGGCACGAAACTGAAAAGCGTTTTCTCGGCCATCCAGTCGTGACTGAGATGCGCAACATTGGCCCCGGCGCGAGCGATGAACTCGAAATCTGCCTGCTCATAGCTGTGGAAACCTCCGCGGGCCCGGGGATGCAGGAGGCGTAGATTGAGGTCCGGTCTCGCTTTCGAGTGGAAACCCACCGGAAGCCCGCCGTGCTCGATCAGCAGGTCTTCCAACTCGAAAGCACCGTACACAACGGCCCGGGGATTGGCGCCTACAATTGCGAGGCAGCCGTCCGTCACGGCAATCTCATAGGCATCGACCGTGTCGGAGCATTCCGAGATCCCCAATTTTCCCTCTGCCGCCCAGCGGGCCAGCGCCGGGTTATCTTCGGGCGTTCCCAGCACGAGCGTGCCCCGTCGCACCGGACCGTCAACGGGGCGCTCAAGTGTCGGGCTCACCTCGCTCTGCCGGTCACCGATGAACCGGCGCAATTCATGGGCCGCCGTCTTGAGAGGCAGCCTGGAAGTGTCACACTGGATAGCGCGCAGGTGGCTGGGCGTCAGCATTTCACGCTCTCCCTTGGGCTTGATGAAAGACCGGGGCTTTGGCGCCGGTGCGGTGCGGATCACTTCCAGAGACACATCGTCGAAGTAGACGACTTGATCGCCGGTTTGGCCGGTGGTGCCGCGCAGTTGCAGTTCGCCGCTTCCGTTGGGGACCACGTCCACGACCAGCTCTGCCTCGTATTCGACCCACTTGCCGCCTGTCGCTTTGAGAGGTCTAAGCGTATACTGTCGCCATCCCGGGGGTCTGTCAATACTGATCTGCACCAAGGCATCACCGAGACCGGCGCTGGCCATGTACTTGAAGCGCAGGCGCAACCTGTCGCGGGGCTTGACGGATCTGAACAGCGTCGAACGGCGATATACCCAACGGGCGTAAACATCGCCTCGCTTTGCAGCCAGTTTTCCGGAGTATCCTCCTTCGATGGCTTGCTCGGCGGTGCGGGTAAAAGTGGGAGCGCCCGCGCTGGCTGTACCGTACCACTGCCGGGGCCTCGCACCCTCTCCTTCTTCGAAGCCGGAATTCTCGATCAGGTTCTGTGCCAACGAAATGTCCGCTGATGCTGCGACCAGTATTGCACAGAGACAAAGCGCAACGGTGGGTTTCATGACGCCTTTCCTGCACGCGCCGTAATCTTGGTCCGTGGGTACTCCAGTTGTCCTTCCCATGCGTCCTTTGCCGTCGCAGCGGTGACGTCCACGAACCCCGACCGCGCCGCTTTTTCGATTGCCCGGCACGTCCGGCGCCGCCAGCTCTTCCGCGGCCGGGGTCGAGGGGATCGCCACGTTCAATCGGAAGGAGTTCCAGCCTGTCGGGGCGAAGCTCCACGACCTCCGAACATTGTGCCGGGGCCCTGCCGAAAGCAGTGAAACGTCGACTGGCAACCGTGTGGAGGCCGTCTTGCTCAACGGTAATTTCGGACGTGTTTTACGGCGGAGACCGTCGCCCCCAGGGGCACAGTCACGCTCAACGTCGGTTCAGCGGGGCATTCGGCTCGCACCGAATGCCCGCACGGGATTGCAGCCGACAATCCCCAAGGTACCACGCTGGATACGGGAACACAACGGGCCACGGTTGGGGTACGCCCCGCCTCTTCCCCCCC
>JAADHN010000059.1 GCA_013151865.1 Kiritimatiellota bacterium | reverse complement strand
GCGGCGGTCACGGTCAACCCCGGGCGGCGGCGCTTTCCGCAACTCACCGACGAACCGGCTCCGTTGCACCCGCCCCCGCCCGCCCGAGTCCGGCCTCAGCCGCCGGTCGTGCGTGCGGATGCCGGAGTCGTGGCCCTGGACAACGGCGTCGTCGGTCTGACCCTCGATTGCCGGAACGGCTTTTCAATCCGCGAACTCCGCAACCGGCTGGCGCCGCGGACCGCCTGCCGGCTCGACCCAACGTCCGGCCTGGAAGTGCGTGCCGGCGGTACAGTGCTGACCGGTCGCGATTTTGAAACAACCCGGGTAACCGTGGAAGCGTCGCGTGTCCGCATCGAATTGATCTCGCGCCGGGCGGACGTGCCGTTGGTCCTGCTTTTGACCTTGGAAATCGGGCGCGGGCCCGAAGTCCGAATGGGCATCCAGGCTCGAAACGCCGGCGCCGAAACGCTTCGCGCCGACATGCGTTTCCCGGTGCTCAAGGACCTCGTGCTGGATGCTCCGGAACATACGTGGATCTTCTTTCCCCAGTACCGAAACGTGCTCACCAACGAACCGTGTTTCTGCCACCAGCCGAACCATCGCGGCTTTCCCCTCCAGTTCATGGACGTGTTCCAGCCAAAGCGCGGCGGCGGCGTCTGCCTCATGACCCGAAATCTCGAAGCGGAACCGGTCCAGTACGGCCTGGCCAAACGGGCATCCGGGGCGACCGCATACATCCAGAACAGGGGCGAGGATTTCCCAATCGAGCCGGGTGCGACGGTCCGGTTGTGCGAGCGGGTGCTGGCCGTACACGGCGGCGACTGGCACGAAGCGGTCCGATTCTACCGCGCCTGGCTCCGCACCTGGTATCGCCCCGTGTCAAGCCAGGACAAGCCGTGGTTCCGGGGTGCGGTCTGGTTCCGCAGCCACATTGCCTCGCCGACGAACGCGAAAAACATCGGCCACACTCCGCCCCTCTATGATTCGGCTGCACGCCGCTGGCGTACGGACGAGTTCCTGGCCGCGGACGAACGCCTGCTCGGACTCAAGCCGGATGTGTTCCATTTCTACGTCTGGGCCTTCGATGAAAGTACCGGGGGCGACGTAGCCCGGGACGGCGAGTACGGCCCGAAAGATTATGCCAACCTCGGCGGCCTCGAATCGTTCCGCGCCGCCATCCGCCACATCCGCCGCGATCTCGGCCTGCCCGTGAGCCTGTACACCATCTGGGACCGGTACAACACCGACACGGAGTTTGCGAAGAAATGGGGCGACCGTTTCGCCAAGATGCGCGCGGACGGCCAGCGGTTGATATCGCCGCGCAAAGTCTATATCTCGCAGGGCGTTCCAGAATGGCGAAATCATGCGGTCCGGACCCTCGGACGACTTGAAACCGATACCGAAACCGACGTCCTCTACCTCGACGTATTCGGCTCGGACGACCGCGGGCGCGATTACAATCCAAACGCCGGCCATGCGCACGTACCGACCTGGGTCGCCCGGGACGATGCGGACTTCCTGGCCGACGTGCGCGGCGGCTTGCCCGGCCGGGTCGCGCTCTGGGGCGAGTTTCCGGTGACCGACGTAGGTTCCCGGTACTGGGACGGCTTCCTCATGTACGATTGCATTCCTCTGCACGAATACCTGGCCCGGGCCGAGGACGTTCTCGAGACCGCGCCCCAGTGGAGCCGCCAAACCCTGCCGCCGAACGTGCTGCGTTTCGTGCTGCCCCACCTGCGGCAGGTCGTGTTTCCCGTGGGCACGGAAGGGACCGTCGACAACTGGCGCTTCCTCAAGTTCCTGTTGTTCAATGGCCAGGCCCTGTTCGACACCACGTGGCGCCTGTACGATGCCCGCTGTCGCGAACGGCTCGGACGCGCCCTCCGGATTCAGCGCCGATACATGGACTGCTTCGATTCGGACGCGCCCGAGATGTTCGTCCCCACGGAACGGGCGTTCGTGTTCGCCAACCGTTTTCCCGGCAAGGGCCGGACGCTCTGGACCCTGTTCAACGCCCGGTATCGGACCGTTTCCGGAGCGATCCTGAGCGTGCCCCATGTCCCCGGCGTCGTTTACCGGGACTTGTGGAACGACCGCGCCCTGACTCCAACCGTCCGCGACGGCCGCGCCCTGCTTTCACTAAGGCTTGCGCCACAGGGAATCGGCTGCGTCCTGCAAACCGCCCCGGAATGAAACGGGCTGCGGGAACGCCTTCTGCTTCTGAGACCGGGAGCCGGGTTGCAAACGAGTCGGCAGGGAATAGGGTTTGCCCGTCTCGCGGCGGGAACTGCCCGAATTGCGTCCCGAACGCGCCGGGGGATCCGCCGTCTCCGCGGCCCCGGCGCCCTCGTCCGACCCAACCAGGAATCGAGGACCGTTTTTCATGAAGGTACAGCGCCGACCGAACATCCTGTTCATCACTTCCGACCAGCAGCACTACAACACGTTGGGGGTCCTCAACGGCCGCATACGAACGCCGGCCCTGGACCGGCTCTGCCGGGAAGGCACGCGTTTCGACCGTGCGTATTGCGTGAATCCTACGTGTACGCCGACGCGGGCGTCGATGATCACCGGCTTGTACCCGAGCCAACACGGGGCCTGGAGTTTGGGAACCAAATTGTTCGAGGACACGCCCACGCTCGGCGATGCTCTCGGGCCTGCGGGGTATTTTACCGCGTTGATCGGGAAAGCCCATTTCCAACCGCTGGCCACGCGCTACGGTCTCGAGTCGATCGAGTGTCAACCATTGATGCGGGACCTCGATTATTGGCGCGATTTTCACGGCCCGTGGTACGGCTTTCAGCACGTGGAAACCGCGCGGATGCATGGGTGCGAGTCGCACGCAGGCCAGCATTATGCCTTGTGGCTGGAAGAACACGGTCTGAAGAACTGGCGCGACTATTTCGACGACTGGCCCCCGAACCGGGAAAAGGCCCGCCGCCGCCGTGCCAACCGTCATTGGGCGCTGCCGGAAGAACTCCATTACTCGCGCTGGACCGGCGAACGCACCGTCGCCCAGATCGAGCGTGCGGCGACCGAGGGCCGTCCCTTTTTTGTCTGGGCCAGCTTCCACGACCCGCACCCGCCCTATATCGTTTCGGAACCTTGGGCCAGCATGTACGACCCCGCCGACATGCAGCCCGGCAGCGTGGTCGCGGGCGAACACGACCGCAATCCGATTCATTTCCGCAAGACCCAGGAGCACGACCCGCAGTTCTGGCAGGAGGTCCGGCAGGGAGAAGCCATCCACGGGGGCAACTGCCAACTCCGCGCCCCGGAAGAACTCAAGAAGGACATGGCGGTCTATTACGGCATGGTGAGTTTCATGGATCGGGAGATCGGGCGCATCCTCGAAAGCCTCGACCGCCTCGGGTTGGCGGAGGACACGCTCGTGGTCTTCACGACCGATCACGGCCATTTCCTGGGACAGCACGGCCTCACCGCCAAGGCCATTCACCATTATGAAGACCTGTTGCGCATTCCATTCATCGTTCGCTGGCCCGGTCGCGTCCGCGCCGACGCAGTGAGCGACAGATTGCAGAATTCCGTGGACTTGGCCCCCACCTTCCTGGCCGCTGCGGGCGTGGAGGTCCCGTTCCACATGACCGGCCTCAATCAGCTTCCGAGCTGGACACAGGGCGAAACCGTTCGAACCTGGTCCATCACCGAAAACCACCACGGCACGCGTTGCTTCCACATGCGGTCTTACGTCAACGAACGCTATAAAATCACGGTATACCGCGACGGCACCGACGGCGAACTTTTCGACCTCAAAGAGGACCCCAACGAACTGCACAACCTGTGGCACGAGCCTGCCGCGGCGCCGCTCAGGGAACGATTGTTTCACGAGTTCCTCCAGGCCTGCCTGCAATACGAAGAAATGCGTATGCCGCGTATCGCCGGCGCTTGATCCCCAGCGCCGCAGTCCCCGGACGGTTTCGGTCGGTCTCCCACTGGAACGGACATCCAATTTTCCCTCGCGCAAACCTGGGGGGGCGCGCAAGTCGGTCCCATGGGGCCCGCCCCCCGAGCCTGTCGCGTCCGTCCCCGAAGACGCCGGGCTCTATGGAATAAGGACTCGAGTCCGATGAACATGGACGATACCATCCGAACAGCCATCGCGGACATCCCTCCGAAAGACGAAGCGGACATCGCCGTTTCCATAGACCGGTGGGTAAAGGCGGCCGGCGAGAGTGTCGAGGACCCCGACTACCTGCCTCTGGCTGTGCACGGTTGGGGAAAGACCGGCGACAATCCCGAGCCGGGCAACAAGAACTGGCTGCACCCGAGGGCCGAGCAACTCGATGATCCGAGAAAGATGCTCCACGTGGAATTGCTCAAGGCCCGCGCCAAAGCCGTCTTCCCCAGCGATGCCGTCCCAATCGTCTCGCCCACGTTCGGCAACGCGTTTCTTCTGACCGCGCTCGGGCTCGATCAAGTGGTCAGTGAGACCGGCGATATCTATCTGGCTGAACGTCCGTCCAAGGAGCAGGCCGCGCGCCTTTCGGTGCCCGACGATCTGGCGCGGGCAGGGCTGTTCCCGAAGGTGCTCGACTGCCTGCGCTACTACAAATCTGTCCTGCCGCCCCACGTCAAGATCGGGCTCTATTACATGATGAGCCCTTACGATCTGGCATACCTGATTCGGGGCGCTGAGTTACTGACCGATCTCTACGACGACCCTGACAGCGTGCATCGAGTGCTGCGTCTGACCACGGACCTGTTCGTGCGCGCGACAAAGCTGCTGAAAACCGAAATCGCCGAACCGGACGACCACTTCCTTTACATGGATCGCGCCTACAGGGGCGGCGGCTTGCTTTGCGAGGATGCCTGCATCCTGCTCTCCCCCGAACTCCACCGAGAGTTCAGCGTTCCGTACACCATCGAAGCGCTCGAGGCGTTGGGCGGCGGGTGTGTCCACTTCTGCGGTGACGGCAGGCACATTGTCGATAATTACCTGGCGATCCCGAACATGTACGGCATCCTGTTCGGACAGTTGGAGCTGAACGGGTTGCGCGAAGACATGATCCGGCGGTTCGTAAGGGCCCGCCGGACGATCAACCTGCCGATGACGCAGAGGGACGGCGAAAGCATCGAGGCGTGTTTCCGCAGATACCTCTCCCTGACGGACCGCAAGAAGACCCTCCATGCCGGCGCAGGGGCCGCGGCGGACGACCGGGCGCGCGGCGAATCGTTGCTCGAGATTTGGCACGACGTCCAAGATGACATGTTCCGCACCTGAAACGAGGTCGCCGAAGCGCGTTGCTGCCGAGGGGCTGACGGTCCAGTTTCATGGGAAACGGCAAGGCAGGACATGACGTCCGGGGCCCGCGGGCAAGGAGTGTGGGCCGGGAGGCGCCCCAACGGGAACAACGCCCCCTCCCAGGGCCTGTCTCGGGAACAACGTTGTTCAGCTACGTTTGTCCAGGGGCACATAGTGACGCAGGTTCGGCCCCGTGTAGACTTGGCGCGGCCGTTGTATCCGAAACTCCGGGTCCTCGAGCGATTCCTTCCAGTGGGCAATCCAACCCGGCAGACGGCCCAAGGCAAAAAATACGGTGAACATTTCGGTCGGGAACCCCATGGCTCGGTAGATGATGCCGCTGTAGAAGTCCACATTCGGATATAGACGTCGTTCGATAAAGAAGTCGTCCTCGAGGGCCCTGGCTTCGAGTTCGCGGGCGATATCGAGCAGCGGATCTTTCTTGTTGAGCACTTGCAGGACTTCGTGGCAGGTGTTCTTGATGATGCGCGCCCGCGGATCGTAGGTCTTGTATACCCGGTGTCCAAACCCGTAGAGTCGGAACGGATCGCGTCTGTCCTTGGCCCGTTCGATGCACTTTTTCACATCGCCGCCGTCCCGGGCAATGCCCTCCAGCATTTCGATGACCATTTGGTTCGCCCCGCCGTGGAGCGGCCCCCAAAGTGCGCAAATCCCCGAAGAAACGGCGGCATAGAGATTCACCCTGGCACTGCCGACAAGCCGAACAGCCGAGGTCGAGCAGTTCTGCTCGTGATCGGCGTGCAGGATCAAAAGCACATTCAGGGCCTTCACCAGCTCGGGTTTGATTTCGTACGGGGACACCGGGGAAGAAAACATCATATTCAGGAAATTGGCACAATACGAAAGATCGTGCCGGGGGTAGACGAATGGCTCGCCGGCGGTCTTTTTGTAGGAAAACGCGGCAATGGTGCGCATCTTGGAAAGGAGCCGCGTGGTCGTGATGTCCAGCTCCTCGTCCACGTCGTTTCCGGAAAGCTCGGGATAGAAAGTGGACAGGGAAACCACCATTGCGGACAGAATCGCCATGGGATGGGCATGTTCCGGGTACCTGTAGAAAAAATGCGTCATGTCTTCATGCAGCAGGGAATGGCGGTTCAGCAGGTCCGAGAACCGGTCGTGCTCTTTTCGGGTCGGCAGCGATCCGTGGACGAGCAGGTAGGCCACTTCCACGAACCGAGATTTCTCGGCCAGTTCTTCGATCGGATAGCCGCGATAGAGGAGGACCCCTTCCTCCCCGTTCAGGTAAGTGATATCGCTTTTGCAGGAGGCTGTATTGGCATAGCCGTAGTCCAGGGTGGTCATGCCGCAGTCGGCCCGCAGCCGGCGAATGTCCAGCACCCGCTCCCCACCGTTCCCCTCGAGGATGGGCAGGTGACAGACGCGGTCCCCAATGCGCAGTTCCGCCGAGCCCACATGTCTTGCTTCCAGCATGATTGTTGCCCCGTACTGGCTTCAATTCCAAGAACGGTGTCCGCCGGAAAACGGAGGTGTCCGTACGCTCATCCGACCGGACAGAATGGAGGGATCTCGAAAACTGTAAATATACGACTCGAAGCAGCCTGAAACAAGGGTCTGGACCGGCTACGACCCCGACTGTGGGGGAGTGGACGGGAACGGGCGCGCAAAGCTCGTCGGGTTTTGATGTCCGAAACGTGGTGCAGGCGTCCCGCCTGCGCGCCTCATGGAGAGCGAGCGGCCTCGATCCAAGCAGGCCCGACCATTCTGGGTTGTGCCCTGTGTCGAAAGCGACGGCCCGCGAGTCGAGTGTTCCGGAGCGCGCCGGGCCGAAGGTCCGGCATCACCGTAGCTCAGGGCAATCCCGCAACTGCGGGCGCCGCCCCGGGAGAAATCGAACATCCGAATCGAAGCCTGGGGGCTTCCTCAACTGCAGCCCTCAGCAAATGCGTGGGTCCCATTGGCAGACACGAGAGGCGGTTGCACGTTCATCGTTCCGGGGCCCCTTGGGTGGCCGGGGCGCGACTGTCTGTTACGCCACACCAGAACCGCCGATTTCATGTCTCATTCAGCGACAGGGATACGGTCCGCGCAAGGTCTTCCAAGCCGCCGTCAAGCACCAGTTTGCGCAGCCTCGTTTAGGGCGGTAACTTCTTATTCGTGAATCGATGTCGGCTCTTCTTTTTATATTGGTTCAAGAAAAATCTGAATGTTCGTTGCGGTCCACATTTGTCAAGCCCAACCGGCGCGCCGCCCCCATGGGGGGCTTTTCGGGAAGGGGCGGACTCCGGATCGGTCGGCACAGCCCGGCCGCTTGTTTCGCCCGGCCTCGCGCACGACCGGATTTCCCAGATTACAGATAACAGATGCACTCACGCTGAGGGCGGTCCGACTTCTTGGAAACGGGCCACAGTATGCTGCTGCGCAGCATGTTCTCTAGCTATCAGGAGTGCCAAAAAGTTCCTCTTTGAGACGACCGGCGAAAGCCAGGATGTGAGTAATACACTCGATAGGAGTGTCGCGTTGCCTTCCTTCCCGTCCCGCGTCGACCGGCGTTTTCGACCCCGGGACCGGCGCGTCCCGCGTCCGACCGACGAAAGTGAGTTGCGCATGAAGCATACGCATGCAAATGAATTGGTGCAGAACCAATCTCGACGTTCGGATGGCCTTTGGTTCAGGTGGAGTTCGGTGTTTGCGCTTTTGGGGCTGTTGGGAGGATGTGTGCTTGCGGCCGCGGCGTCGGCAGGCAGCGGGGACCCCGCCGGCGTCACCCCGTCGGAGGTCGTGGACTGGCAGGTGCGTGCCATGCCGGCAACGTTTCGACCGGAGGCCGCAAAGCGCGCAACGAAGATGTTTGCCGCACGATCCGGCAGTATATTGCTGCAACGAGGCTTGAGCGCAAAACTGCGCCCGGCCGTCCTGGTTGTCGTAAAGACGACGGTAAGAAGCCCCCGTGGACGCACGCTCGGCTTCTGGCCGGGCGTCCGTGAAATTCGCCTGTTCCGCGCCGGGGCCGACGTCTCCTTCCGACGGATCCAAACCGTACCCGCCGCTGACATTCATGGAAAGACTCTCCCCCTCGCCGGTCGTCCGTACTCCCGTCGAAACGAATGGCTCCGGGACAGCGTCTTTTGCCTGGTCGACTTCGACGCGCCCCTGGGAAAGCGTTCCCGCTACCGGGTCGAGGTCATGTGGGGAGAGTCCGAACAGCGAAGCGTCAGCGGGACGTTCGACACGCCGGTTCTCGGCCGACCCCGATGTTTCGCCCTGCGAGCGCCGGACGGCGCCATCCGGTTCAAATGGGAGACACAGTTTCCAGGGCGTACCCTGTTGGACGCTTCCGCGAAAGCAGCGGTTGCGGTCCCCAAACATTTTCCTTTTCCATTCTATGACCCGTTCAACGGCAAAGTGGATGAACTTCTGCGCTTCTCCTTCGACGAGGCGAAAGGAGAGTTGCCCGTCGGCGCCGTTGCCTGGACCGGTCGGTCATCCGCGCTTGTTCTGGGCGCTTACGGAGTGGTTTCATGCCGGGAATGGAGTCTGCTCGGCGGCGAAACCGTGTGCTCGCGACGGGTGGGGACCCTTGTCCTTCTGGAGGACAAGAACGGGGCCCCGGTCAAGCTCGGGGAAGAGAAGAGGGGGCGTCCCCGGACAACGGCGCAATGGTGTGCCCACATCGCAGCGGGCCTGGGATGGCCGGGGAACGACGGCGTGCAGTGTTTCTTGCGTCTGGGCAAAAAGCAGGCGGGAAGCGGGGCCTTGTATCCCAAAGCGAGCGGTCCATTGCTGAAAACGGTTTCTCTCGCAACCGGGGCCGGGACGGCGAACCTTGAGTGTCCCATTCCTCAAATCCCGGCATCCTTTCGCGTGGAAGCCCATCCGGACGGCGTCTTGATCCGTTGGACGTCGACCACCCCGGACCCGAGTTCCTACGCGACACCGCCTACAGTCGTTGTTCACCGGATTTCCGGTCGCCGTGTTTTGACGGGTAAAGCCGTGACGGGGAATTACCTTCTTTCCGGCGACAGCGAGATCGCCCGCGTTCCCGTATCGAAGGGCGAATACCTGGATCGGACGTCGGCCGGTGCTGCACCCGGCTTTTACGCCCTTACTGTAGAGGAAGTTCGGGTTGTGACGTTGATGTTGCCGGATGGGCAGGTCCTGCGGCGTACACTTCCCATCCGAGTGGCTATCCGTGATCGCAAACCGGACAGAAGTCCCGGGAACAATGCGCCTTGGCTGTGGGTGCCGGCCCCCGGCCGTCGGGCCGCGGGACCGGTTCGTGTTGCGATTATCAGGGGGTTGCCCAAGGCGGTCGACAGTCATTTCCGTGATTCGGCCAAGCGTCTTTATGTCGTCCCGGATGCACCGGAAACGGATGCTGTTTTCAGAAGTACACGGAAGGCGGTGGAACCTCTGACGTGGGTGTCCCTTCAAGAACGAGAGAATGCGGCGGCCCTGATTGCGGAATGGGAACAGGGCGGGCGCCATGCACCCCGGGCGGGTGAGGTCGAGGTGATTCTGGCGTGCTTCTCTCTGCACGGCGACGACGGTACGTTTCCGTCTGTTGCCCTGATCGACATTCGAAACCGCAAGTACCGTCTGGCGGCCCAGGCCGACGGCGTTCCGTTCGACCCCACCGCGCTCGGCGCCCAGGTCGTCAAGTCGCTCCGCGAGTATTTCCCCCGGCGTTGTACCGTTTCCGGGGCCAAGAATGGAAAAGCCGTAGCGTCGATTCGGGTTGCTTTTCCGGGGATCAGACTGGTGAATCCGGGACCGGGCCTGACAGATTTGGCGCCGGGACTCGCCGATCTGATTTCAGTCCGACTCTCCAAGATTCCGGGCTTGAGTCTGATTGAGCGCAAGGATCATCGAGTCATCCTTCGGGAACTGGCATTGGATGCGGACTTCGCAGGTTCGGACTCGCTCAAGAACGTGTCGGCTCAAGGTGCGGATGCCGTACTGTGGGTCGATCTCTCCGGGAACAGGGACGATTTTTCCATGCGTGCCCGGAGTGCGAGTGTCCATTCCGGCGTACTCTCCCTTCTCGCCGACGTGCACGGAACGAGCGAAACACTCGACAAAACCGTGGAGCGCCTGACTGCTGGAATCGTTCGTGGAATCGGACGCGCGGCGGCGGGTAAGCGTCCGCCGGAATTTCTCGCCAAAGAAGAAGCCGAACTCGAAGGCAGTGTCATTTCTACCCACAGACATACCGCCGCCCGACGGAAGATACTCATCGAAGGACCGACCCCCGAGACATTGGCCGTCACGGCCCGACGAAAACTGAGACGGGGACAACCGGAAGCCGCCTACAGCGACTTCATGGAGGCCGTGCGGTTGGCACGGAAAGATCACGGCGAAGTGGCTCGGTATTATCTTGGCGCCGAGGCCGCCTTGAAAAAGCTGGGGCGAAACGAAAAGCGGTTGAGTCTCTGGAAACAAGCTGCTTCCAGCCAACCTGTTACATCGATAGATCGTGATCGGGTTTATCTCGGATACGCTGCCTGTCTGATCGAACTTGACAGGAAAAAAGAAGCGTCCGCCGTGCTTCGAAAAGTATCGACCCGGGACTACGCCGACCGGGTTGCCGAACTCTTCCTTGCCGCCGGCGACGAATCGGCAGCGATCGAGAAGCGGCTGCGGGCGCGGTGGTCGCCCAATCTGCGGAGTTCGCGGCTTTTTCGGCCCATCATCCAATCGTCATCGCGCACGCCCCATTACCGGGCGGTCGTCGAGGCGTTGGATACGGCGGACATCGCAACGCACCGTCGCATCCTTGACACGATTGCCAAGAAGCTGGCGCCCTGCCGACCGGTTCAGGCATTGAAAGCCGCGGCCCTTCTCCGCGCGTTGGGTGGGTCGCACTACGATCTCGCCGCCGAAGAGGCCGGTGCTCTATCTTGTCTCGCTGACGTCGAAGAGTTGCGCGCCCTGGCGGCGAAGTGGCCCGCAACGCCGAAGATCGACCCCCGCGGGTTGGTGTTGCTGCCGAATCTCGTTCGGATGTGCCGGAAAACGAATCAGCAGGGCATCGCGGACAAACTCCTCCGGGCCGCCCGCACTACGGAGGTCGGCAGGCGGATGGCTCGTGTTCTCGATCGCGCGCCCCGTGCGGAGCCCGCACCTGCCGGGCCGACGGTGGACGCCCTGCTGTCCGGTCCCGCTCGAGAATACCTGGGCAACGGCGGGGGACGGAAACTGGGGGGCGATGTGCTGTTTCTCTCGCCCGCTGGGACCCTTGCCCGCCTGTCGCCTGACCTTGCGCATGAGCGTTGGACGTCTCGAGTAAGCTCTCTGCCGAGCGTCTTCTTTCCGGAAGCGGGGAAGGGCAACCCCAAACTCAAGGAAGAGGGCGTTTCTCCCGAAAAACAGTTCGAGCGACTCAACCGTCTTTTCTGTGCATCGCCTACAGTTGTTGTCGTTTCGGACTGCGCCTTGGGACGCATTCTCGGTTTCGATCCGGAAACCGGCCGAAAGCTCTGGGCTTTTTCCGCGTGGTCTACCGTTTCTCCGCCGGTCCTTCTCCGGGAAAAGTCCTGGGTGTTTGTGCTTGATGCCTGGGATGTGATTCATCGCTTGGATGTGCGGTCCGGAAAGGAACTCCAACGGATGCGATGTCATCGACTCTCGAGCGCCGGAATCGACGACGTTCCGGATATGCTTTGGCGCGCGGATCAAGGGTATTTGCTGACATACCATACCAGGCGATCCATGAGACCGGGCTGTCGGGGTATTCCGGTATTCCTGCCGCGTGACCCGGCCAGCCTGCGCAAGACGATAGCCTGGCCACCGGATACCACACACAGCGGTTGGATTCGGACGAACGCCGTCCCCGTGACTGGCGCCGGAATGTCGGGCCGTGGGGCGCCGTGAACGCCGGTGGTCCGGTGAGGCCCACAAGAGCCGAAGAGACAGCGGTGAATTCGAAGCTGAACAATGGGATGGCAAGAGGACGGTTTCGCCCCTTCCCGCGCATTCCACGGTTCACGTCTCGCGCCGCCAGGAAACGGGCGTCAGGGAGTGGGAGCGAAAGAAGCAGACCGGGAAAGAAACAGGGAGGACATCATGTGTTTGTACACTAAGGCACGGCAATTCAATTGGTTAAGAAAGCATCGTTCCCTTTTTTACATGTTTGTTGTGGGACTCGGGATCGCGTCCGCCGCAGTCTGTGGACGCCCGAACCCCCGGTCCGGCCGCGGGCCTCGGCCAGGCACGGGAAAGGGCGGGTCAATGCCCTACGATCGTCGCACGCGGAAATCGTTTATCCAAAAAACACCGTCAGTTCCGGAGGCGATCGAGAACAAGGCGTATCAGACCTACCTCACCGCATTGAACAAAACGCTGGCCGGCATTCCCGCGGCAAGCCGGCACACCGGTCGGCTCGAGGATATTCTCTGGGCGGCCGTGGCCGTGAACGGCCTGAATCAGCCCTCGGCGACATGGGGAAAACAATTGTTCGGGAACAACTCGCCGGGGCGTTCCGCGTTCAACGTGTTTTCGGAGTTGCTAACCGGACGCTATAATCGTCTGTTCTGGCTGCCGACTTTTTTCCGCAGAGAGAAAACGCCGCCGCAATGGGGTACGCTGGGTCGCTCGCTCGAGATGGCCGCAAAAAGCGCCGCAAACCCCCGTTGGGAAAACGCCGCCGTCGCCATTCTCTTCCTCAGTCTGCCCATCCGCTTTAGCGGCAACAGCGTTTTCGATTCCGTTTCCCGAGTTCAACGGGCGCCCAAGCCGTTGCGGGAAGAATTGGTCAGAGTCACGTTGGCGTCCAGAAAGGAACTGGCTCTGCGCACACAGATTGGGGTGCTGGGACAAGTGCTGCGGACCCTTTACGGAGTGGACGGCCGGCGTCTCCACGATCCTGTCCTCGTTGGCCTGCTGGCGCAATTGACGCCGTCCGAGTCGTTCAAGCGTGCGCTGATGAAAAAACTGGAAAAAACAAATCCGCAGGCCGTGAAGGCCATCGAACAGGAGGCGGCGAGTCGGACGGACGATCCCGAGGCTCTGCTGTTTGCCGCCAAGAACAACGTCAAAGCAGGACGCCTCAGCGCCGCGCTCGATTGTCTGCACAGGGCTGAAGCGCTTGGGACCAATCACCCGACCGACGCTCGCAACACGGTGTGGCATGGGTTGATCCGGAAGGCCAACGCCGGAGACGCCCGACTGTTGAATGCGGAAATCGCGTTCCGCAAGCAGAGGGCCGAGAAAGACGACTCCCCAGGTGCATGGTTTGTGTACGGTCGACTCCTGGCCAATGCCGGGCGGAAAGAGCCGGCATTGGAAGTGTTCCGGTCGATGTTCGCCAAGACCCGAACGCCGGGCTCCCTTTTTGAGTGGGCGAAGATCGAGCCCGAAACCGCCTGGAAAGCTCTCCTGGCGTTCAAACCGAAATCTCCCGCCGAGAAGAGACTTTTCGCCCAAAGCAGCACGATCAGGAACGGCCTGTGGCTCGGCATCGGTGTGAATCAATACGACGAAGCCGTGAACTGGGCGACTCGCATGGTTTCTCTCCTCGGCCTCCGGCGAGTGTCTCCGTATGACCTCGGAATGATCGGGGGACTTGTGGCGGTCAAGAACCGGGAAATGGGTCTGCAACTGCTCGGCAGTCAGAAAAACGACCACCGCAATCTGCAGATCGTTCAAGGTGTTTTGTATCCCCTCGTACGTATGAACGTCCGCGCCTATCGACAGCATACCCCCGAGGCTCGGGTGGCCCAAGTCCTGCATCGACATGTTGCCGCCAAGGCCCTATGGGATATCGCCGCGGAGCGCGCCGTGACGTTCGTGCCCGAGGTCACCGCCTCGTTCGGTCCAGGAGAGTTGTGGAGTGCGGTTATGCGGGCCATACCGTCGGAGCCGGACCCCGCGATGGCCGCCCGGATTGCGGACCTCAGGACCGTCTCCCTGGAATGGATCGACGCACATCCGCAATTTGCGAAGTTCGCAGTGCCGAGCTTGATGAACGCTTCTTTCCGTTGCGCGCCGTACCCGTTGAACAAAGAGCATTCGCCCGTCGGGGCAACGCTTTTCCAGGAGATGTTGCGCCGGGCGAAAGAACAAGGGATCGCCGTAAACAGGGTGACGTATCAGATTGTGCAATTCTTCGCGTATTTGCGTCAGTGTAAAGCCTCCACCGACGACATCGCTCGATTCGAGCGGCGAATCGGAGAGGTTTGGCCGGTTGCCCTCGCGGCTGCAAACGCCTCAACTTCGGGGCGTCGTCGTCGGTGATCATTTTTTGCGCAGATTTGACCGCGTCCGGGCCGCGTCCGGGGTCGTCCGGGGTCGGACCGGCGGATGTTGTTGCCATTCAGCAGAATAGCTCGTTTCGACCATGGCTACAATGCGTTAGACCGGGCATTTCCATCATGGAATTGATGTGCTAAATGGTCCGTGCGGGAGCTGTCCGGCATCCTCAGGAATGGGAATGCTGTGGATATCGCGAGATTCAGGAACCGCCTCGGCGATACCGGCGAATTGACCAGGAGACTCTCGCTCGACTTCTCGAGTTGAGCACGGTC
>JAADHN010000163.1 GCA_013151865.1 Kiritimatiellota bacterium | reverse complement strand
GATACCGCCGGGCCGCTGCTGCAAACCACCCGGACCCTGGCCGGGCGGAAAGGGCATCTGCCCTCCCCCGAACCCGCCCGGCAGACCGGGCATGGGCATTGGTATGACGCGGGGGCCCGGAAACGTCGAACTCAAGGGAGGGAGTTCTTTTTCGCCCAATTTCAACGAAATCGTCCGGCTCTTGCCGCCGCGTCGCAATTCGAGCGTGACTTTCTGCCCAGGACGGTGCATCCGCACCAGCACGGCAAGCTGCTCGGCGTTCACCAGAATCTGATCGTTCAGCTTGGTGAGGATGTCGTACGGTCGCAACAGATCCTTCGACGGCCCGTTCGGGTCGACAAACGCAATCGTCAATCCGGTCCCTTCCGGCAGGTCCAACTGGGCCCGAAGAGCGGGCTCGACCGGCGAGACGGCGACCCCGAGGAATGCGCCTTTTCGCATTTGGGCCCGCGGCATTCCCGGTTGGAACATCTGCGGGGCGCCCGGTTGCGGTCGAGCCGGAGGCGCACCGGCCGGGGGTGGGGGCGGAGCCGCCAGGACGGTTGCGGCCAACAGTCCTGTTCCGAGGGCGCCGACAATGGTCCTCGTGCGTTTTTCGATTTCGGTCTTCATGGCAGTGTCTCCTTTTCTTTGGTTGGCGACGGCCAACATGGTTCCGGGCCCGGTCTGGGCGCGTGAAACGCCGAATCAGCGGGAATGCGGCGGCACTCTCCTTTCGAATATTCTGCTATACTGAATGTTACGTACGCCGCTCACAGTACCGGCAGGGGAATGTAAACGACCTCCTCGCGCGGGCGGACGATTTCGAAGGACGTCCGCGCACCGGGCGTTTCCCAACTGGCCCGCTCGAGCAGATAGAGCCGAACTCGCGTGGCCGGGAGACCGTTTTCGGCCAGGGCGGTCCCCTCATTGGCCATTGCGTAGAGAACCGTCCCGGTCGCGACCACTCCGGCCTCGTTCCCCTCGACCTGTTCCGTCGACGTCCCGGCAGCGACGGGGACGGCCTCTTCTTCGCCGCCCGCATTATCCCGGAGCAGCATACTCACCCGGATCGCAAGGAGCACGAGAGCCGCCGCACCGAGCACTGCAACGCGCCGGCCCCAAAACCGCCCAAACATAAACCGGCGAGAGTCTGCGGCAGCCGTTCCGGAAGCGGCCCCTTCGGTCGAGATCCGGCGCAAACGCCGCTCGCAGTCCGCGCCCGGGGATCGCGGGCGCAGTTGCGCCAATTCCTGTTCCAGTCGACTCAAATCGTCTTTCATCGGGTTGCATCCTCGCGTTGCAGTTCCCGTCGGAGTGCCGCCAGTGCGTACCGATATCGGGACGCAGCCGTATTCTGTGGAATTCGCAACGCCTCGCCGATCTGGCGAAAGGTCAGTCCGCCCCAAATCTTCATCACTATCACTTCGCGCTGCTCCGCCGGCAATTCTCCGAGCGCCTGCCCAATGCGCCGGGCCCGTTCCGCGCCTGGTGCAGTCGCCTCGAACCAGCCGTTTCGGTCGTACAATTGTTCGGCAGCAGCCGCTTCACGCTCGTGCCGTCGTCGTCGGCGGCGGCCCCGATCGAACGCGGCGTGTTTGATCGCAACAAACAGCCGGGGCAAATCGGTGTCGGACGGGACGCCCCCTGTCCCGTCCCGGGCGGCCCGCGACCGCCAGAACCGGACGAAGCCGTCTTGCAGCGCCTCTTCGGCTTCCGTGCGGGACGGGGTCCACTGTCGGGCGTACAACAGCAACCCGGGGCCGTGTTCCTGGAACCATTCCGTCCAATTCATCCCTCGGTCCTCAGGGTGCGTGCAGGCAGTGGCGTACAGTATTCGTCGGGAGTCTTTCCGGCCGGTATGCGGCGGCGCCGCCCTGCTCCACCCCGGGGCGAGCAAGAGGCATCCACAAACGTGACTCTTCTTACCCTAATAAACGCCGCGATGCATCGGTTTTGTCTACCACGCCCGCGAAAAAACCTCCTGTCCGGCAGGTCGCGGGCGAATTCCGGAACGGCCGGCACGTGGCATGTACAATACCGTCGCCGGACGAGGGGCGCTTCAGACCAATTGCACAGAGAAGCGGCCCACGCCCACGGTTGTCGCCCGCATCCGGATGCGACCGCCCTCGGCCCGAGACGCCCCGATGCTTCCGGACGCCGCTGTGTCTGCGATCCCGCGAGACGGGATATCCCGAGCACACAGTGTCCGCGGTTGCAGGACGGCGCCGGCACATTTACCTTTGCCGGCGGGGACTTCCAGGCTACGTCCGCCTCCTTGCGGTTTGCTTCTTGTGAGGGTAGAATCTGCCGTTGGTTACGCACACCGCCGCGGCTCGACTGTCCGGCAGCGGTGGGACGAGGCGTGAAACGGTCCGATGGATGGGAGGCCAAATCGTGCGCGCAATGCCCCTTCAATTCCTGACGGTCCTCGCGATTGCCGCCGGCATGTGCTGGGCGCGCGATCCAACTGCAGTGAATCCGCCCTTCCCTCGAATCGGTACGTGCTACGGGGCCGGCCTGGCCTGGAAATCGTGGGAACAAGGCAAGGACTGGTGGTCCAAGCTCGACCTCATCATCGGCGGGGGCTACGACCTGCATTACGACTGGGAGCATCCACGTTGGAAGAGAGTCCTGGCCAAAGTGGAGAAAAACATCGCCAAGCTCCACGCAGTCAATCCGAACTGCCTCGTGCTGCCGTATGTGGACCTTGTCGAGGGACCGGACAATCCGAATCTGCCCAAATACTGGTGGGACCTTCGCAAGGGCGAGCGCTGGAGCGGTTGGCCGGGGTATTTTCGCATCAACACCGCCCTGCCCGAGGTGCTCCGGTTCAACCTTGACAAGACACGCGATGAAATCTTCGCACGCAGCATGTTCGATGGTGTGTTCTACGACTGCTGGTCTCCCGACGACTGGCTCGTCCCTCGTACGGCCCAACTGCGCGACGGCAAAGCCATCGTCATGCTCAACGCTTGGAACCTGCCGACCACGGGCTTCGCCCACCTCAATGGCTGCCTGGCCGAGGACGAAATCAACCGGGTTGTCGAGGGAAAAGTCGACTTCGAGGATTTTCTGGGACGATATCTGCGTTGGAGCCGGGAAAGTCGCCGCCCGGCCGTCACCATGCTCGTGTGTCACCCCCGGACGATCCGAGAAGACCCGTGGTCCAATGCCAAACGCAGCCGTGAACAACGCCGCGTTCTGATCGAGAAGGCGCGCACCGCGGACCCGCAAATGTTGCGCTTCGGTTTGACAACGACGCTAATGGGAGACGGGTACTTCGGCTATGACGGCGGCAACGGATTGTCGCGAGGGAATTGGTGGTGGTATCCGGAGTATGACGCGCCGCTGGGCTATCCGAAGGGCCCGGCGCGACGACGCGAGGACGGGCTTTGGCAGCGTGAGTTCGACGGCGGACTGGTCATGGTCAACGGGACCGGTTACGACGCATCGGTCGAATTGTCGGCACGACGACGCGATGTGAGCACCGGTCGGATCGGCACTCGTTTCACCATCCCCATGTATGACGGACGCATTTTCCTGCCCACCAATGCCCCACCCACCCCCGGAAACGACGTCGCACCCCGCCTGACGCGGAAGCCGTCGAAGACGCTTGAAGCCGTCCGTCTCGACGACAATCTCTTCGTGGCGCGGACCCGCGAGGGGTTGGAGTTGCGCTTCAGCCGTACGGGCGAACTCACTCGTATCCTCCTGCATGGGCAGATGCTCATGACCGGCGGCTGGCCGGCCATCTACAACCATCCCATGCGCCGATATGAACCTGAGAATGTGATGGAACCCGAAGTGACCCTGTCCCCGGACAAGGCAGTATTGGTTTTCGGTGGCGAGTTCGTGGAAGACAAAAAGCGCATCGCCTACACCGAAACCGCAACCCTCAAGCCCGGGAACCGCCTGGCATTGCGATACGCGTTCACGATGCGCGACAACTTGGATCTGCGTATGTGGCGTCATTACTTCCTGTTTCCGGTCCGACTGTATGCCGGCGGTGAAGCCGAGGCGAACGGGCGGCGGATCGTCCTCCCCAAAACGCTCGACAAAGCAGAACTGCTGCCGAGCGCCAAAAAGGTGACGATCAGAGGCCCTCGTGCGGAGATCGTCGTCACCAGTTCTGTTCCCTTGAGCTTGGTCGATCACCGCAAATGGAAGACGCAGGAATACCTCCTGGCGGGTTACCCGCTGAGCGGCCGGGTCCGGACCGGGACCGGGTTGTCAGTGACGATGACCGTCCACATAACCCCGAAACCGGCCGACAACCGGTGAACGTCCCGGGACCGCTCCGCACGGGGGACTGCGAGCGCTCGGACGGATTTCGCGACAGGCCCTCGCACCTCCGCCGATAGCCACGTCACGGTTGCATTCGCCCGGTCGAGTCGGTACTGTTTTGCCTGACGGCTTTCCCGAGCCCCAACCGACTTCCGCGTGCCGCCAGGCGGGAAGCGCGCCGCCCGGGGCCTCTGCGGAAACCTCTCTCTTCCGGCGAGTGGTCACGAAGACCGTCGCCCCGAATCCCCGGAGATCCAGTTCGCCATGGGCGCCACACTCGCTTCCAACCGAAAAGTGCGGCACGAGTACGCGATCCTCGACAAATTCGAAGCCGGGATCGTGCTGACGGGAACGGAGGTGAAGTCCTGCCGCGCCCGCAACATCGCTTTTGGCGATGGTTACGCCCGGGTCCGAAACAACGAGCTGTGGTTGATCGGAGTGCACATCGCCGAGTACAACCAAGGCAACCGTGCCAACCACAATCCGACCCGGGACCGCAAACTCCTTTTGCACCGCCGGGAAATCATGCGCCTTCGCCAAGCCGTTGACGCCAAGGGCCTCACGTTGGTACCGCTGCGGTTCTACCTCTCGCCGCGCAACCTCGTGAAAGTCGAACTGGGGCTGTGCCGCGGCAAGAACATCCGGGACAAGCGTCAGAGCCTCCGCAAGAAGACCCACGACCGGGAAGCGGCCCGGGCGATTGCGGCGCGCAAGACCTGAGCGACCCGGAGCAGCCCCAAGAGACCGTGCGTCGGCCGATACGGGAAAGGAATCGGGTCTGTTCCGAACAGGGCCGGCGCCAGGTCTCGCCGCGTATTCACCAGTAGCAGAAGACAGGCCCCTCCCTTTATGCGCGTCGACCTTTTCGATTACGATCTACCCGAGGAGCTGATCGCCCAGTCGCCGGCCGATCCGCGGGACGCGGCGCGCATGATGGTGCTGCACCGGGACTCGGGCGCCCGCGAACTCCGCACATTCCGGGAGTTCCCGAGTTTCCTTCGTCCGGGAGACTGTTTGGTTGTAAACGACACCCGGGTTGTCCCGGCCCGGCTTTTCGGGAAACGAGCCGGCACCGGCGGCCGCGTCGAGATCTTGTTGCTTCGCGAGATCGAAGGTGGACGCTGGCAATGTCTTCTCAAACCGGGGCGCAGACTGCACCCCGGCGACCGTGTTCAGCTCGACGGCGCCGACGCGACAATCGCTGTGGCGGGACGTTCCGAGGACGGAACATTCGAGATCGTCATCGAATCTCCGGACCCGGCCGCCCTGATCGGACGTGTCGGGCACATGCCGTTGCCGCCGTATATCCGGCGCCCGGACACCCCCGAGGACCGTACACGGTATCAGACGGTCTATGCCCGCAAGCCCGGCGCCGTCGCCGCGCCCACTGCGGGCCTGCATTTCACCTCCGAGATCTTGGAACGCATCCGAGACAAACAGGTTGATTTGGCCCGTGTGACGCTGCACGTGGGCCCCGGCACGTTCCGTCCGGTCAAGTCCGAACGCGTCGAAAACCATGTCATGCACGCGGAACCCTACGAGCTTCGGGCTGAAGAAGCGGCCAGGATCAACCGCGCAGTCCGCCGTGGGGGGCGTGTGATTGCCGTGGGCACCACGTCCGTGCGCGTGCTCGAGAGCTTGGCGGACGGCGAGTCCGGCCGAGTCCGGCCGGGCGCCGGGGAAACCCGACTGTTCCTGCATCCCCCTGCCCGTCCCAAGGTGACGGGCGGCCTGCTTACCAACTTCCATCTCCCCCGATCCACGCTTCTGATGCTGGTCTGCACCTTTGCTTCGACCGAACACGTTCTGGCCGCCTACAGACGGGCTGTAGAAGAACGGTTCCGGTTCTACAGCTACGGCGACTGCATGTTGTTGATCTGAACACCTGTTTGCGCCCCAGGCCCCGAACCGGGGGCGTCTTTCCGGCCAAACGCCTTGGAAAACCGCGTTCCCCAGGCGTCTTCGAAGTGAGGTGGGCAGTTCGTCCCGCCTCGCATGTGCGACGATGCACCCATGCCGGCGGCACGACCTGTCGCAGTCCTGGGCGAACTCCAGGAAGCGGCAGGCCCTCCCGTGCCCGGTGCAACACGGACACCTCGACGAGGAGCCCCCCATGAAAAGCAAACCGTTTCTGCGTGGCCTGGCCCTGTTTGCTGCACTCGCATTTTGCTCCGGCTGGTGGGGCGGCCCGAGGCCGGCGCCGAAGCCGGACATCGAGGTGAACGATCTGTCGGTCAAGGGCCGGATCCAGGGAAAACACTTCACCTTCGATCTCGAGTTCACCGTGGTCTGCCGCAAGCGCGACACCTCACTGCTTCTGGCCCGGGGCGAGCTGGGCCTGGCGACCCTCGAAACAAGGGAGGGGAACTGTACGATCACGTACGACCCGAAGGACCGAGCCTACCGAGCCCGGTGGCCCCGGCCGGGAGAATGGCGGTTCGCGGCCCGGTTCGCGGCCCACCCGCAGACAGCCGACAAGGGTGCCTGGCGCACGGTTTCGTTCGATGTTCCCGCAGCGCGCGTGCGCAGCCTCGAGGTGAGTTGCGACCGCAAAGACGTGGAGATTGTCTTCCCCGAGGCCGTTCGGGTCAAGCGCGAACTCCGCAACGAAATGCTCGTCATGACTGCTCTGCAAGGCCCGGTGGAGCCGTTCACGGTACGTTGGAAACCTCAGATCGCCGAACTCGCTGCCGAGCTGGTCTTCGGCAGCACCGCCAATGTGATCGTCACTGTGACGCCCGGCGCGCTGCGCGTGGACTCGATGTTCGTCTTCGACCTGGTCCAGGGGGAACTGGACCGGCTCACCTTTCGAGTGCCTGACGATTTCAGTGTGACGCAAGTGCGGGGCGAGCATATCCGGGACTGGGCACTGGCCGAAACAAAGGCCGGGCGCCGGCTCTCCGTGGTCCTGAATCGCCCTGAAAAACAGCGGTACTCGCTCGAAGTTGTGGGCGAACAGGCGCTTGCCTCGTTGCCGGCGGAAGTCGAGACCCCGCTGCTCCAACCGGAAAAGGCGCTCCGCTCAGGCGGCGCCCTGGTGGTGGGCACGGACAGTGCGCTGCAGCTCCGCATCCTGCACACACTGGGTCTTTCCCAGATCGACGCCGCGGCTTTCCCGCGCGTCAATCCGCCCACCGGTCCGGTGCGTCCTCTTCCGAAACTCAAAGCGTTTCACTACACGTTTCCTTCCTCGCCCTGCCGGATCAAGTTGGGTATCGACAACATCGTTCCGGCGTACGACACCCAAGAACAGCTCGTGGTTACCGTAAAGGAGGACGACGTCACCGTCCGGGACGACATTTCGCTCGATATCCGGGACGCGCCCTTGCGCAGCATCGAGGCCGACATCCCCGAAGCCTTCGGAGTGGCGACCGTCACAGGCCGAGACGTGGCGGATTTCACAGTCGGGCCCGGGCCGCAAGGCGGACGCATCCTCGAAATCGTTTTCTCCGGCCCGGTCCAGGGCAAGGCACTTCTCACTGTGGTTCTCGAACTCGGCGGCAGTCCCCTCGATTCCACAACCGTGTTCGACGGTCTGGGTTTTCGGGACGTCAAGGGACGGCGCGGCTTCGTCGCCGTGGTCACGGGGCCGGGCGTGGAGGTCGGCATCCGATCGGCGGACGGCTTGCGCAAAGTGCCCATCGGCAGTCTGCCCATGCGCGTCCCGGGCGCTCGGCACGCTTTCCGTTTTCGGGCCTCGGCCTGGAAGCTCGGTTTTGAGGCCCGTCGCAGGCCCGCGGAAATCCGGGTCCGGACTTTCCATCTAGTCACCGTCGGGGACGGAGTTCTCTACGGCGGGGTCACCTTCAACTACTTCATCGCCGGTGCACCGGTGGACGAACTCTTGTTCCGCGTGCCCGATGACCTGAAAAACGTCGAGTTTGTCGGCGCGGACGTGAGCCGATGGGAACAGCGCGACGACCTCTGGCGAGTCCATCTCCGGCGCAAAGTCACAGGCGATTACAACCTCATGCTTTCGTACAGTCGTCGCTACAACGAGGGCGATGCGCTCCGGCTCGGGGCGGAAGCAGCCGACGCGGTCCAGGCGCAGGCCGGCTACATCGTGATCGCCAGTCACCTCAGTCTGAAACTCACGCCGGGCGCACCCCGGGACTCGGCCGTCCTGGCCATCGACCGGGACGAGTTGCCTGGCAGCTACCAGTTGCTGGTCAACACGCCCATGCTGGCCGCTTACAAATATGTGGGCGCTCCGCATGGAGTCAGTCTGAGAATCGGCTTCTACGACCGTGGAAAGTTGGTCTCCGCAGTCGTGGACTTCACCGACATCCGAACCACGTTGAGTCTGGGCAAGGACCGCTCTGTCGAGGCAGTGTCCCGGGTGCGCTACCGGGTCAAGAACTCGTCCGAGCAATTCCTGACCCTGCGCCTGCCGGAGGGGGCGCGCCTGTGGTCGGTTCGACGCGTGCAGGAATCGCACGGGGACGGGCGGGCGACCCCGCTGCCCGCGTCCCTGGACAACGGTGCGGTAAAAATCCCGCTTCGCCGCCGGCGGAACCCCAACGAGCCCCTCACGATCGATGTTGAATACGGCGAAACCCGCGGCCGGTTGTCCACTTCCGGGCGGCTTTCGTTTTCCAGTCCCGTCCCCGGGCCTCCCGCAGCATTTACGTCGTGGACGATTTCCGTGCCGGAGCATTGGGGCATTATTCCGGCGAGCGGCGGCAAGGGAACGCAGCGGCCGTCCGGAGGACCGCCGTCGTTGCTTGCCCTGACCCTCAGCCGGGCCGGGGTCGCCTGGCAAAACGTATGGGCAGGGCTGTCCGGGAGTCGTGCCGCGGCGTTCGCGTCCGCCGCCGTGGCGCTCGGCCTGCTGATCTTGGCATTCCTCTACCGCGAAGGCCTCTTGGGGCGAGTCGCACAAACCCTCCTGATCGGCGCCGTGATGGGAGCAGGCATCTGGGGTTTGGTCCGCCTGAAGACGGGCATCCTCGCCCCCGTCGATCTGACGGAAAAGGTTTCCTCGGTCCATTTCGCCCAGGCATTGCCGGCAGCGGCCAGCGAGCAGCCGTTCCGTGTGGCGGTGCGTGTGGTGCCGTTCTGGCGCAGTTTTGTCAGCTTTCCCGAACTGATCACAGCCGGAATTGCGGTGTTCGCAGGCCTGGGCCTGACGCTTCTCGGAAGGCGGTCGAACATGCTTGGCCCCGCTCTGATCCTGAGCGGACTGGCCTTGGGCGTCTGCCAGTTTCCGTTCGGCGCCTTGCCGATCCTGCACGCCGCAACCTGGGGTCTGCCGGCCCTGTTGCTCGTGGCGATGCTCTCGGCGCGGTCCCCCCGGTCCGGCTCCGCCGACCCCTTGTCCCCGGCCTCGGGCAGCGACTCCGCGGATGGCCCGCCCCCGGAAGCGCCCCCCCCAGCCCCGGAGGCGGGCGGCGACAGCCCCACCGGTACCGATACGAACGCAGAACGACCCCCCAGCCCTGCGACGGGCCGTGGCCCATTGCCCACCAAGACGGCCGCCGGTCTCCTTTTTCTGCTGCTTGTCCCGCTTCTGCGGGCCGCGGACGCACCGCAAGATTCCACACTGGTCCTTGCCGCGGCAGTCGCGCCGCTGCCGGATGCACTGGTCTGCCGGATCGACGCGGAAAAAGACAGCGTCCGGCTCCTCTTGCACCTGGACTGGACCGCCAAGCCCGGTGATTCCCTGCCCCTTCTCGACGCCGGCGCCATTCTCCTCTCCACGCGCTACCCGACACCCACAGCATTCATCGACACGGAAAACGGGCGGCACGTCCTGGGGGTCTCGCGAAAGGGACGTTTTCAGGGCGACATCGAGTTTCTGCTCGCACTCCCGCCCGCGGACGACGCGGCTCGGCGGCGTTTCACCACCTATCTGCCATCGGCCGTGATCCGAAACGTGGAAGTGACCATCCCCGCTTCCGGCCTGGATCTCGTCTGCCCCGAAGCATTGACGTGGACCAGCACCGAAAGCGATGACAAGCAGACGACCACCGGCCGCGGTGTTCTGGCGCCGGAAGGCAGCCTGACAATCGAGTGGAAGCCGCGTGCACGCAAACTCGAAACCGAGCCGGTTGCCTTCTTCTCCGGAACAACCAGCCTCTTCCTGTTCGACTCCGGCCTGTGCGAAGGGCGACACCTGGTGCGGCTCGAGGTGGCCCAGGGCGAAGTCCGCGAGGTCCGCCTGTCGACGGCGCCCGACCTCACCGTCACGGCCGTCGGCGGCGAAGAAGTCGGGGCCTGGCGGTTTGATCCCGAAACACGCGAACTCGAAGTGCGCCTGACCCGACCTTTTACGGAATCCGGCAGTCTGCTCGTGGTCACGCAGACCGCCATAGAAGAACTGCCCGCGACCGTCGAGGCGGGCTCTTTGGCGGTCCTGGGGGCCGTCCACCAGCGCAGCACCGTCGGCTTGGCCGCCGCGCCCGCGGTTTTCATTTCAGTCAAGAGCACTCTCGAACCGATGAACGCCGCAGACTTCGCACGCGAAGCCCGCGAATTGATCGCCTCCGGAAACGGCCCGGCCCCGGAGACCATTCGACACGCTTTTCGCACGAGCAGGACCGACGCCCGTATTCTCGTGCAGGTGTCCGAGGTCAGACCTGAGTTCCGCACCTCCGAAATCGCCGATTTCACTGTGGGCGACGACCGTCTCGTGTACAACGGAGATTTCACCGTCGAAATCTCCAAGAGCGGCGTGTTCTCTTTCGATCTGAATATCCCCCGCGATTTCGACGTGGACTCACTGACCGCCCCGCCGGTCAGTCACTGGGATGTGTCGGGCGACAACGGCCCGAGACGGACCGTCCGGGTTTACCTGCGTAAGAAGACGTTGGGGACGGTGCCGTTGAAAATCGCCCTGAGCCACCCGGTCGGCGGCTTGCCGGCGGAGCTGGTCGTACCCCGAACTCAATTGGAAAACGTGCGGAAACACAGCGGCAGACTGCTGGTCTCCACCGCGCGGGGCGTACGACTGGCCGTGGGGCCCCGCAAGGGCGTCAGCGAACTCGACCCCCTCGAACTGGGCATTCGAACCGAAGGGGTCATCGCCTTTCGCCTGCTCAAGCCGGACTGGGAGTTGGTCCTCAAGCCCGAGGTGGTCAAGCCTCGAATCGATGCAAGCTACCTGCACGTGGCCCGGGTGAGCGACGGGCGCGTGCAGCACACCCATTACCTGCGCTACCGCCTGCACAACGCCGGGATCAAGTCCCTGGCGATCCACGTCCCGGAGGGCGTCACAGGCCTGCAGATCACCGGCCCGGATATCGCGCGCCGACAACCGAGCGAGGATCGCGGCGGCACTTGGCGTATCGAATTGAACCGGAAGTGGTTCGACCGGCCATATCCACTCCGTGTACGGTACGAGACACGCTACGACCGGACAAAGGGCCGAGTGACCCTCCGTCCCGTGCGCGCTCTGGACGTGGACCTGCAGCGAGGACATGTGGCCGTTTTCGGCACGGAGCGTGTCGAACTTTCGCCCGAGGTCGTGCCCGAAGCCCTCCAACCAGCGGACCCCCGGAGTGTCCCTGCCTATTTCGGCGGCGGGAGTCTGGCCGGGGCGGCGTGTTGCTTTACGAGCGCCCGGGCCGATTGGACCCTCGAGTTGCTGGCCGTCCGCCATGCCGCCGCGGACGTGCTCAAAGCCCAAGTCCGGAATCTGTCGATCGCGACCGTGGTCACTGCGACCGGACACACCCTGAACCGACTGCAAGTCAATCTGACCGTCGGTCCGAAGCGGTTTCTGCGCGTGAAGCTGCCGGTCGGCGCGGAGGTCTGGTCGCTCACCGTCAATCGGGACTCGTGCGAGCCGTACCGGGAAACAGGGGGGACGGCGTCACCCGCTCTTCTTGTGTCGCTCCAGCCGGCCCTGGCAGGCAATCGCCTCGTGGAAGTCGAACTCCTCTACACCGCACCGCCCCCTCCCGGATGGGAAGAAACCAATTGGATACTCGAAGGACCCCGGGTCGATTTGCCGCTCAAGGACATTCGATGGACGGTCTTCGCGCCGCCCGAGCGCCGCTACCGGCATTTCGAGGGGACGCTGGCCCCCGTATCCCCGTCCGGCGCGGAGAATCAGGTCGCGGTTTATGACCTGACCGTCTATAACGGTCATCTCCGAACGCAAACGGCTGCCGATATCCGGCGAGCAAAAGAACTCCAGGCCCAGGGAACGAGTCTCGCCCGGCAAGGACGGCAGTTCGAGGCGAAACAAGTGTTGAAATCGGCGTACAACTACTCGGTCGTCGACCGCGCCCTGAACGAAGACACCCGCGTTCAGCTGCGGAAACTCACGCAGCAACAGGCCCTGATGGGAATAGTGAGTCAGCGCAAGGCGTTTCGCTCCAACCAACAGGCGATGCAGGCGACTCCGTCGCTGCCTCAAGCGGTCAATGCACCGCTCGCATTCAACCAAGCCGACATGCAGGCAGTGCAGAGTGCATTGCGGAAAGAAGACAGCGAAAACCTGGAACAGATCACCGAACGCATGATCGGGATCCAGGAAGCGGCCGCGGGTCGGGCCGTCCAGCTCTTGGCGGCCCTGCCGGAATACGGTCGCGTATTCCGCTTCCAACGCGCCCTGCAGGTGCGTCCGGACGCCCCTGTCACCGTCCGCTTTCAGGCCTCGCCCCGGACGCTTCCCCGCATCGGGGCGGCGGGTCGGGCCGCCACGCTCTTTTTCATCGTCTGCCTGGCGTTCTCGTGGCTGGCCCGCAGGACGTTTCCCCATGCGACACGCCCCCGGGAACTCACCGAAACCGTCGCCGACGCCCTATAACAGGGGCAACCGTCCGGCATGTGGCTGCCGACACAGGAAACGCGGGAAGGCATCCTGCCGCAGAGGTGGGAGAGCGAGTGGCGGTCATACGGCCGCCGAACAAGTCCGAGGCGCCCAAGCCGACGGCTTCGCCCGCTTGTCTTGCCCTTTACGAAAAAAACACGACGCGTCACCAAGTTCAGCGGGTTCCCAGTACGTCCCGCTCGTAAGCATACATCTCATTGAGCCACGCCGGCCCCACGGGCAGCCCTCGATTCAGGCAATGCATGTCCCAAACGGCCCCGAAGGGCAGGGTCTTGGTTTCCTCGAGCAGGGCGAGTTTTCCGGCAAGGTCTCCGTCCGCTTCCATGTTGCGCAGCCGTTCGGTCGGTTCCAGAAGGGCATACAGGAGCGCCTTCAGCACCGAGCGCGTACCGATCACCCACGCACCGATCCGGTTGATGCTCGCATCGAAGAAGTCGAGCGCAATGTTCGTGCGCGCCAAGGCATTGCCGCGCACAAGCTCAAGAAAGACATTGCGCACGTCGTCGTTGAAAACCACCACGTGATCGCTGTCCCAGCGAATGCCGCGGCTGACGTGCAGCAGTATCTCGTCCTGAAAGGTGAGGACCGCCGACAGTTTGTCGTGAATCGTCTCGGTGGGGTGAAAATGCCCCATATCCAGGCAAAGCACAACCCCGCGGCGGAGCGCATAACTCAGGTAGAACTCATGCGAGCCGACAACGTAGTCCTCGGAGCCGATCCCGAACAATTTGCTCTCGACCGCGTCCTTGCAGAAAGCGGTGTCGAGTGGGACCGCCAGCATTTCATCCAGGGACTTCATCAGGCGTTGCCGCGGTCCCCAGCGGTCGGTCGGTTGGTCCTTGGCTCCGTCCGGAATCCAGTGGTTGATGACGCACGGGCCGCCCTGGGCCCGCCCCATGACCTCGGCGATCCGGCGACAGGCAATGCCGTGCCGGACCCAGAAAGAACGCACGTTCTCATCGGCACTGGAAAGCGTGTACCCACTGTTCGCCAGAGGATGGGCGAAAAAAGTGGGATTGAAATCAAGGGCCACGCCATTGGCTTTCCCCCAGTCGATCCAACGGCGGAAATGCTCCGGGCCAAGCCGGTCGCGCTCCACCCGTTCTCCGTCGGTTTCCGCGTAAATGGCGTGCAGGTTGAAGCGGAGTTTGCCGGGAATCAGGGAAAACGCTTTCGAAGCGTCGGCACGAAGTTCGTCGGCGTTCCGGGCGCGTCCGGGAAAATCTCCGGTGGCCATGATGCCGCCGCCGTCCACGGCTTCCTCCTGGACCTCGAACCCGCCCACGTCGTCCCCCTGCCAGCAGTGCACGGAGATCGGCGTCTCGGCCAGGACAGCCAGGGCTGCGTCCGCGTCCACACCCAACGACGTGTACTGCGCCTTCGCCGCTTCGTAGGCGGCTTCGACCGCACGGCGGTCCTTTTCGCGAAAGTTCTCCATGACTGAATCTCCTGTGTTCTGACGATCAAAGCCCTCGCGAGCCCAAACGGAAACCGCACCGAAACCGCGGGGCGGCCCCTGGCGCGGATTCGCAACACCCTGAGTGCAGAATCCGATACTGTACCGCCCCGAGGCTGGGACACAATTCGCCGGGGCCGGCAGAATCCTTCAATCCCCGAACTGACGCCGACATCCCCGCACGGCAAGGGCAGGACGCGTGGGCGCGTTGGAGATAAACGGCGGAGCACGCCGTTTCCGTCCTGCCGCTTTTCATCGCGTTCCCATCCGTGTGAATCCGCGTCCATCCGCGGTTCTTTCGGGGGCGTTCGACCGCAGATGGACACCGATGG
>JAADHN010000164.1 GCA_013151865.1 Kiritimatiellota bacterium | reverse complement strand
TGGAAGAGATCGTGAGGGCGATGGAACGTCGTTACGGGACGGCGAATCGGATTTGGGTGATGGATCGAGGGATGGTGTCGGAAGAGACGATTGCCTTTTTGAAGTCGGGGCATCGTCGCTACATCGTGGGGACGCCGAAGCCGCTGCTGAAACGCTTCGAACGGGAACTGCTGCGAGAGGACTGGCATGAAGTGCGCGAGGGAGTGGAAGTGAAGCTTGTCCGTTCTCCGGAGGGCGACAAGGAGCAGTTCATCTTGTGCCGCAGTCGGGAGCGTCTGGAGAAGGATTGGGCCATTTTGAGGCGATTCGAAGAACGGATCGAAGAGCGATTGAGGCGCATGGCGGCTCGGTGCGAGCGGTGCCGTCGGGACCCGCAGAAGGTGGAACGGGAGGTGGGGCGTGTGTTGGGCCAGAACACGCGGGCGGCTCGGTTGTTCGACGTACGAGTGGAACGGACTTCGGATGGGCGGGCGCGGTTGTCTTGGACGAGGCGGGAGGAGGTTCGCGACTGGGCGACGTTGAGCGCCGGGTGCTACCTGTTGCGGACGAACGTGCGGGACTGGAGCGATGAGGAGCTGTGGAAGGCGTACATCCAGTTGACGGAGGCTGAGGCGGCGTTTCGGATCGAGAAGAGCGATCTGGCTCTGCGACCGATCTGGCATCAGACCGAAGACCGGGTGTTGGCTCACATTCTGGTGTGTTTCGTGGCGTACGTGCTTTGGAAGACCTTGGCCGGGTGGTGTCGCCAGGCTGGGCTGGGCGATGAACCGCGTCGGGTGCTGTCGGAGCTGAGCGAGATTCGGCTGGTGGACGTGGTGCTTCCGACCCGAGGTGGTCCGGAGATTCGCAAGCGCTGCATCACCCGCCCGACGGACCACCAAGCGATTCTCTTGGAGAAACTGAACCTTCGACTCCCTAAATAAACGAAATCGGAATGTAGTGGAAACTTTCCGGGCCCGACCCTTACAGCGCAAGAACTTACGTCAACAACTGGGGAACTTGGGCTAGCGCAGCGAATGGGGCGGAGAGAGAGGACGTTGCTGGTCGTCGGCTAGGCACGCAGCCGGACCAAAGATCGGTCGTGGGGCCGGGACCGAAGCGTGTCGCCGTATGGCCAGCACCTCCCGGGGGCGGTGCGCGTCAAAATTGCAGAAACCGGTACGGTTCTGCCTCCGGTGCAGCAGGATCCGGCTGGCCAGTTCCTTTACGTGAGGATGCCGTCGGTTGCGCCCGGCACTCGCGGGACCAAAACCCAGGGAGTCGTGAACTATGGGATGTACTTGTCGCGCTTCGTCGCGTCAGGCCTCTTGATGACCGAAGGGTCCGCATACCCGTCGGGCCACATCACCCGTTCATCCGGGCTTACGAATTTGGGCGCCCGCCTGGGACCACTTGCGTGGACGGCCTAACCGCTCTTTACATCGAGCGCGGCCATCTCGCGGATCCACCTCAACGTCTGCTCGGCGCGTCGCCGGCCCGACACGGGCGGCAACCACCGGGGCGGGTTTTCCATGGTGTAGGTCCGGTTCGGTTCGTTCTCCGGGCCGTTGATCCGCGTCCACGGGCAATGGCCCTTGCCGCCGAAACGGGTGTGCGTGGCCGCGTTGATCATGTACAACGCATGCTGCTTGTTCTCCTTGTGCACGTGGTCGCGCTCGTACTGGATGCGCAGGTAGGCACAGCGAGCGTTCCGGATTGACCGAACGGCCTCGCGCTCAGCCCACCATTCGGCTTCCTTGGACGTGTGGCCGTCGAAGATGCGTAAGGCCCAAGGCGAGTCGAAGGCGGTGATGTAGAACCGATCGGACGGACCTTCCACGTCGATGAAATATTTCACTGGCGGGTCGTCCGGGTAGCGGCCCAGCGCGCCCGCGACCAAGGCCAAGCCGTAGGACCGTGAGACCACGCCGATGTTGCCCTTCTTCACTTGCGGCAGCGAGGCGATCCGCTTCAGCAGCGCGTGCAGCCCGTCCTGTTGGATTTTGCCGTTGTAGTCTTCCTGGCCCTCGCTCCGGCCGCGTCCGTCCGGATCGAAATAGGCGACCACGAATCCGGCCCGAGCGATCGCGTGCGGTTCGGGGCTGCGCGCCGACCTCGATCCGAACCCGAGCCCGCCCGGCACCATCACGACCGCCGGGTATTGCTTGTCCACACCAGCATCGGCCGGATAAAAGACCGTGGCCCAAAGCGTGGCCTTGCTGGTGGGATTGACAACGGTCAGCTCCTTTTGGGCGATTTGAGCCGGCACGCGCACTGGCTGCCAGGCCAGCAGAGTCACCAGGACGGCAGCCCATGTTGCTTTCATGATCGGTCCTCCTGCGGCTGATTCGCGCCGGGAAATGAATCTCAGAAGCCTTGTCTGGCTCTCTGCATCAGCTCGGCAATGGTTTCATGCGTTCCGAAAGCGACGCTGTCTTAGACCTTGAACCGGCCGAATGCCGCTCGGGGTGCCGGACGTCACGAATCGGAAACGTCACGGGGCGCGGGTGGCCAACGCGCGCTCGATGGCCCGCTTGCCTTTGACGCACGCATCGTACACGTCGGGAATCTCCCACGCATCGATCATCACCCAGCCGCGAAAGCCGCCGTCGCGCAACACCGCCAGCGAACGCGCGATATCGATGTGCCCGTCGCCACACGGCAGATGCTTGGAAGTGCCGCCGTCGCGCAGCGTACCGTCCGAGTCGGTCAGGTGCACGTAGCCGATGTTCTGCACCCCGATGCGCTGCAGCATCTCATGGGGACGTCCGGTTGAACCGTTCATCAAGTCAAAATGGCTTGGGTCGTAGATCACCTTCAGCTTGGGATGGTTCGCCTGATCGAGGATGGCCTTCATGTGCTCTTCGGTATTGAACACGAAGGGCGGTTCGATTTCAAAAGCCGGGATCAATTCCAGATCGGCAGCGATATCCGCGGCCTGGCGAAACGACTGGGCTAAACGGCGGATCGCCTGTTGGATCGTCTGGCCCCGCAGCGGCCCGCCCGGCCACATGCCGATGCACTCGGCCCCGAGCGCCCGAGCCAGTTTCGCCTCGTCGCGGAACCGATCGAGCCACTGCTTGCGTTGGATTCCATCCGGTGCGAAGGCGCCGCCGGCTCCCGTCTGGATCGAGAAGATCTGCAAACCAAAAGCATCGTACAGCCGGCGCAAAGCAGCGATTCGCTTCGACTCGTGCGCCCGCGGATACCCTCCCATCGGCCAGTTGCCCACGAGCTCCACTCCATCGAAACCCGTTTGTGCGGCAAAGTCCAGCACTTCCCAGATCGGATAGGTCTTGTGGTACTTGCGGGACGACGAGGCGAATCCGTTCAGACCGATGGCCGTTTTCCAGGCCCGCTTGCCCGCGGCCTCCGCCTGGGCGCTGAATCCCCGAAGGGCCGCGGCGCCCCATCCCGCGGCGAACCATTTCAGCACTTCACGTCGTTGCACGGCCTTTCCCCTATGAATCGCACCAGAACGTTCGATGTTGCCACGGGGCTGATTTTACCGGCGGCGACGAACCGGAAACAAGCGTTCGGTTTTTCGACGAAATCGGTCTTGCCCATTCCGAGCCGGTTACT
>JAADHN010000055.1 GCA_013151865.1 Kiritimatiellota bacterium | reverse complement strand
CAGACGACGTGCGAAGGCGCCTGTCAGGAAGGATGTCTGACCACCTGCGAGATCTGCCAGGCGCTGTGCGAGATCTGCGAGGCCTGCGATGTCGCCTGCCAAGCGGCCTGTGAAGCGTGCGAGACGGGGCAGTGATCCTTCGCCGGGAAAGTCTTCCTGAATGAGTCGCTCGTCGTCGCTGCCCGCATGCCCTGCTCGGCGGCATGTATTGCCGTCCGGCGACCGGCCGCACCAGGTTTCTGTCACGGTTCGGGGCATTCCCGCTGCAGGTGCGTTCAGCACCGCAACTACCTAACCTGAACTAGTCACGCGTGGCCCGGAGAGGACGAAGCGCATTGCCGCTCTTCCGACGCAAGCGCCGGGAATCGAGTTTGGTCGCAGCATCGTCCGCAACCGTTTTCCGTGCAAGGTTGTCTTCATTGGGGCAGGAGCGAGTCGGTTGCAACGCGGAATCCCATCGCTCGGTGGGCTGTGCTGGGGTGCTTGCGCTTTCGAGAGGCGAGACGGCCCGTCAGGTAGTCCAGATACCATGCGCCGCCGCGGACGTTGCGGTCGCCCGCGGTGTCGAAGTCATCGCCGCAAACTTCGCATACGTTTCCGTTCATATCGAGAACGCCATAGGGGGAGCAATCGTCGGGGAAAGATCCCGCGGGCTTGGGCCCCATCTTTCCGGCTGTCAGCGTGTTTGCCCAATAGCGCATGTTGCAGCTCCCGGGGTTGGCCCTGTTTCCCCAGACGAAGAAACGGCCGTCCGCGCCACGTGCGGCTTTCTCCCATTCCGCCGCGGTGGGCAGGCGAACCCTTCGGCCTTCCCGTTTCGACCGCCAGGCGCAGTAGGCCTCGATGCTTTCCACGGTAATGCCCGAAACCGGGAGCTTGCCGTCCAGCGTGAAAGGGACTTCGTATTCTCCCCGCGCATTCCGATCCCAATAGAGTTTCTTGCCGGTGGGGGTCATCCGAGGGAGCAGGCGTTTGGCCCGTTCGTAATCCTCTCTGCACACGTCGTTCACGAAGTCCACGTACTGTTTGAAGGTCACCTCCGTTCGGCCGATAAAAAAGCCGGGGAGCGACGGTTGTTCGCTGGGCAGGGGCCATTCCGCCTGCGGGTCGGCGCCTTGGATGAAGCGTCCGGGCGGCACATAAATCATGTCCGAGCCGATTTGAGCGTCCGTATAGAGTGGAACACGAATGGACAGACGGTCGCCCCGTCGAGCGAAAAAAGGATAGCGGACGCTTCGAAAGCCGGGTTTCTCGATACGAAGCAGGTAGTCCCCGGCCGGCAGGGTGATCGAATCGACCGGGGTCGACCCCAGTTCCCGTTCCGGCCGAGCAATCAGGCGGTGGCCCGACTCGACGTATCGCAGCAAGGCCAGGTTTGCTCCGGCCGGGGTGGTCTCGATCCCCACGGTAATCGCGCCGGAAAGTTCACTTTGAAGACGACCGTCGTCGAAGAGGGCCGCCAGTTTGCGCAGCGACGCGGCTTCCGTGGTGTCGCCGTTGCGCTCGGCCTCGCACATCGCGGCAAAATAGAAATCCGCCAGCTCGCGTCGCGGGACATCGGCCGCGGGAACCAGGGACAGTGCCTTGAAAAGCAGTGCCCCAGCGGCTGCGAACGCGTTGGGGGCCTCTGCCTCGGCTTTTCTCAATTCTCGCTGCATCCGCGCCAAGTCTTTTTGCAGGCGGGCCTTGTCCGCTTTCTCATTGCAGGGCCGGACCCCGTTCAAGTCCCGGAATGCTTGCTGGATTTTCTGTCTCAGTTCCCGGCGGTGTCTCCCGGCCTTTGTGAACGCCTCGACGTAGTCCTTGGCGTCGGCGATCATTTCCCGTGCCGTTGCCATTTTTTGCTGAAGGTCTTTGTCGCGCTCCCATTTTCGGACGCGTTCCCGGGCCCGCACCAGTTCTGCCGCGACAAGCGTATCCCCCTTGTTCAGACGATGGGCAGCTTCGAGGAGTCTCACGGCCCTGCGGCAATCCCCCTCCTGCATGGCGCTCCTGGCCAAGCTGCCGAGTTCCCGGACCTCGGCCTGTCGTCGCAATCTCTGGACTTGCCAAGCGATTCCCGCGCCGACCAGGGTGAACGCGGCCGCGGCGGCCATGGCCGTCGACAGGATTTTGTGACGCCGGATGGTCCGAACGCAGCGGGTAGGAAAGGTCGGAGGGATTGCGAGGATGGGCTCATCGTGGAGAAACCGGTTCAGATCGTCCGCGAAAGCCTCCGCGGTCTGATAACGCCGGTCGGGGTCTTTTTCCATGGCTTTGAGTACGACGGTCTCAAGGTCCCTCGGCACAGTGGGATTCAGGGTGCGGGGTTTACGGGGATCCTGAACCACGATCTGCAGTAACAATTGATGGTCTGAATTGGCCTCGAAGGCAGGGGAGAGGGTCAGAAGTTCGTACATGGTTACGCCCAGGGAGTACACGTCCGTCCGGCAGTCCACGGTGATGTCCCGACGCAGGAGTTGCTCCGGACTCATGTACCTGGGGGTCCCGAGGATGGCCCCGGCCCGGGTAAGTTCCTTCCCGCCCCACTCGAAGGCGATCCCAAAATCGGTGACTCGCACTTGGCCGTCGCCGGAAATCAAGATGTTCGACGGCTTGACGTCGCGGTGGATTATGCCATGGCGATGTGCGAAGGCCAGACCGCGGGCAGCGTCCCGGATAAAACGGGCCAAGGCGAGATAATACTCCTTGCCCGGGCGAAACCGGGATCGCCCCGCCGGTGCTTCGTGCGTCTCTCCCCCGGCGCGATCCGCGTCGGGCTCAGCCGGCGAGACCACTGTCGGAGTCGGCTCGGTCGCGGGAAGCACTACCGTCCGTTCGAGTGGCGCGGTCCCGGCCCCGGCATCCATCCGTGTCGGAGGAGCACGGAACTCGGTGGCCATCCAAGGACGCCTCTTCAAGTCCTCGAGCGAAACTCCGGCAACATACTCCATGGTGTAATAGGGGCGTCCGTCGAATTCGCCGATGTGATGCACCTGGATGATGTTGGGGTGAGCCAGGTTCGCCGTGGTGCGGATTTCGCGCAGGAACCGCTCCCTGAATTCCGGTTGGGACGCCGCTGCCGAAGCGGGCAGCACTTTGAGGGCCACGTGGCGGCCGACAGGCTCCTCCACGGCCTCGTAGATGACCCCCATACCGCCGTGGCCGATCTCACGCACGATGCGGAACTGATCGATTCGCTCAGGAGTGGGGCCCGACATGATTTCCCTCCTTCCGCCTTCCCGACAACACGCCGCGACGGCGGGCAGATTTCACCTGCCCGTCACCCTCCCGGGAACGCTTTTCAGTCGGGAGCGTGTCCGGAAAGGTCATGTCGGCCGTGCCGGGAACGGCGGTCCTCAAAGGATGGAACGGCGGCGCGGCAGCGGTCGTTGCGGAGCGCCTCGGGACTGTCCTGGCGCTCCGGAAGAAACGGCGAAGTCGCCTGTACTCCGGATCGTTTGGAGACAAGCCTTGTGTCTCGACGCCGTTTCCCTCGGAGACCGATGTCGTGGGCGTTCAACAGCAATACCCTCAGAACAATATAGCATGCGTTTGGCGGAATTTCCGCAACCGCCGCGCGGTGCGTGATCCGTATCCGTGCCGGCAGCGTTTTTCGGGCAAGTCCGAGCCGGAGTGTTCCGGCCTGCGGTCGAGGGTGCGAACGACTCAGCGCACTGTCAGCCGCAAGACGTCCCCGGCAGTCATGCGGACCTCGGGCGAGAGGGTCACGACCAGCCGTATTCCCTGTCGCGACGTGCGACACGCAATGCTTTTACCGGAGAGATCCGCGGCGACTTCGGGGTCACGGAAAGACGACGGCGCCTCCAAGGCAACGGACCGGAGTCTGAGCCGCCCCCATTTCACGGCGATCAGGTCCGTTTGTTCGGCGGCCTTCCGAGTCTGCGTGAACGTACCCCAACCCTCCGCCGCCGTGAAGGCGGCCCGGAACGCCTTCGGGGTCGCCTTGGGTGCGAAGCCGATCCGGGCCTGCGGGCCGTTATATTCGAAGCCGCAGAGGGCGAGGAGCACGCCCCAACTGGCGAGGGCCCGCGCGTAATGGTCTCCGCATTCGACTTCGTTGTAGGGGTTGCGCCGGCAGGGGCGGTAACGGTCGTGGACGCCCCGGCAGATCGCCAGTCCCCGGGTGACCAACCCTTCCCAGATCATGGCCGTGGCCACCTCGTATTCGATCCCGGTCCAGACCTCATTTTTGTAGAGCGTGCCTTCCGAAAGATAAGCGCTCTTGGGCCAGGTACAGGTGAAGAGACCGGGTTCGCCCGGGGCGGCAAACCCGCGGCCGGGCGGGTGCACCCGGTTTTGCGGCCAAACGTCCGGCGCCCAGTTGTATTTCCAGATTGCGGCGAGCGCACTCCGAACGTTTCTGTCCGGATAGACGTGACCCAGACCGAGCAGGTCGGCCCAGGTTTGTCCGAAGAGCTGATCGGACAGGCAGCCGCGCCCATACTGGTGTTTCGGGTGCTGCTCCAGGTTGACGTCTTGAATGAAGTATTCGCCGTTCCAAAGTCGTTCGAGCGAAATGCGGCGTCCGCTCTCGAAAATGCGGCGGCAGCGCCTCGCAAAGCCATTGTCGTTCATTGCGCGTGCCATTTCTTCCCCGGCCCGCAGGGCCGCCAGGTAGAGTGCGCCGACAAAGGTATTTGCGCCGACATAACTGATGTCATACGTATTGTGTTGGGCGTTTTCGATGATTCCGTCCGCCGCTCCGTCCCCGGTGTCCTGAGCGATGCTGTACTCGAGGGCCCTCCGAATACGGGGCCAGTACTCGCGCAGGAAGTGATCGTCGGCGGACAACAGGTGCTCTCGGTATGCTTTGAGAACGGCGCCGCATTGGCCGTCGGCGGCATACGCGTCGTTGCCGCGAAACCCGACGAGGCCGGAATCCGGGTGAAACCCGCCGCCGTCGGCACGGGGGCAGAAGTCCTGCCGGGTTCGGACGCTTCGGGCCAGGCTCGGGAAGAGGTGCGCATGGGCCTGGGCGTAGTTCCACACGTGAGTGCAGGTCCCTGCGCAGCAGACCACGCCTTCAAACGCCCAGAACCGGCCGTCCCGCCACCACCGGCAGGTACCGGTGGCAAGTGTCGATACCGGTGCATGAATCCGGTCGAGCAACCAGTAGGGCAGCGTGCTGTCGTACCAGACATCGCGCCATAGACGCGTGTCGCGACTCAGGCGCCCCAAGTTGTTCAGAACGTAAGCGGTCACTTCGGACGCATCGCCGAAGCGTGCGGCATACTGGTGGCCATGATCCGCATTCGGGAAGTGCCATGCCAGGACAAAGGTTGTGGTTTGTGCTTCGCCCGGCCGAATCGGCCGAAACCGACTCATCAGCAGTGCGTTTTGGCGCTCAGGCAAGGCCCGGGTGTCATCGCCTGTCACGAACGTTCGGTTGTGCGGACCCGTGAGTGCGGACGAGACGGCGCCCATGGACTCGACCTCGGCAGCTTTCTCGGCCAAGGCCAGGACGAGCGTCCCGAAGTCCGGTCGTGCCTGGAGCGGTCCGCTCTCACCGGCGCGAGACCGGTCGTTCAACTCGATCTGGTCGACGTTGATATGCCCCCAGCCCCCGGAATATCGGTCCACGATGCGGATGCGGGCGGTTTTGTTCTGAAACTCGTTGACATCCCAGCTCTCCCAGGCGAGCTGTTCTCTGGACTGTCCGGAACTAGTCCGGACGCGTTTTCCGTCCACCAGCAGAACGACGCAGGTTTTTTCGAGGTGGTTGCCGCCGCCGATCAAGAAGTTGATATATCGGCGGTTGATGGTGATCGGGGGCGAGGTGAGGACTCCCGTGGGTTTGTCGCCGCCGAGGAAGGTATTCACCAAGCCTTTTCCCAGGAAACCGCTGACTGGTTGCTGGCCGACGAGGGTCCCGTGCGCCGGGCCGCGGCCGAAAGCCGTTCCCGCGACCCGCCACGCGCCGTAATCCTTTCCCTCGAAATCTTGGAGTACGATGGGCGGCCGGGTGGGGCGGGGGCCCCGGGTCGCCAGGGGACGGGCGTCGTGGATCACCCATCCCCGGTTTGGGCGGCGGAAGAAACGAGTGCGCAGCACCCCGTCTCCGGCGTGCCCCGAATCGAGACAGACCGCGTTTTCCAGCCATCCCAGGCAAGCGGCGCGGAGCGGGGCCCTGCCGCGATTCTTTATCGTGACCGCAAAAACCGTTGCCGGGAGGCCTGAGTCGGGCGCGTTCAACGGAATAAACGGCGAGAACGCCTCCAAACGTACCTCGAGGGGAAACTCGGCGTCGGAGTAACGAACGATTCCGATGGGGTATTCGCCGCGAAAAACCACCTTGGAGAAGCCGCGGCTGTTGAGCGGCCGGATTCGCAGGCGCTCCCCGGTGTCGACAACCACGGCAAACCCCTGGTCCACGGGGTGGTCCGGTGGGATCGGGGCGTAATTCTTCCCGCCCGTGCCGCGGAACTCGAATCGGTTGAAAATCTCCCAGCACCCCAAGGCGCCGTCGCCGCACAGATAGAGTTGGCCGGCGCCGATCCCGCCCACCGGCATGCCGATGTATCTGAGATCGGCGCCCTCAACACACTCGGGAACACCCCGTTGAAACAAACTGTCGACCCACCCCCGGGCCAGGTCCTTTTCCGGTGGGACAAAATGCGAAATGGCCGCCGGCATGGCCCGCGGCCCCCGGGGCGGCGTCCCGGAAAGGCCGGCCGTGCCTGCCGACAATCCGGCGACAACTGAGAGAAACAACCGTCTCCGGGAGGCGGGCAAAAACCGTTTGCGCAGCATGGAGCCATCTCCTGAACTGATCGTGCTCTCTCTCCCGCCGAAAACGGGCTCCGTGCTCAATGGGCCGGGACGCTCCGTCTCAAAGCACGAGGCGGCGCTTATCGGCCGGAAGTCGGGGCCGGGACTCAAGGACAGATGTCCTCGAGTGTCGGCGGATTCAAGATCGCAGACAGTCGTTTCTTCTGCTCGGCGGTCTGGGGGCGCCTTCGGGAATTTGGTCCGCCCGACTCCGAAATGCAAGGCGAGACAAAGGCGACGAACGATGCCGAAGCAACTGCCCTGCGCCTTGGGCCCCGTGGATGAGTGGGACGGATTTCATGCGGCCGCCTTTCGCGATGAGGCCCGTACGGTTTGCACGGACTCGATGTGTCCTGCCGCGACTCTGTTTCCCAGCGCCCGCCTTGCGTTGTGCGATACGGCCTTGCAGCGTACGGGAAACCACCGCGATAGGACTGTACAACCTGTCGGCTTGTGTGATATTGAGTTCTCGCCCTTTCGCTCGATTCGCGTCCACGGCGGCCGCAGCCTCGCCGGATCGTCTTGGAAGGGACCATCGCGTGTTGACTGAGGACGATGGAAATATGCGGAGGACCGTGCCGTGCGATACTGCAGTGTGCGTTTTGGATGGCTCGTGCGCCGAACAGTCGGCGCCGTGATCTGCCTGTGGTGTGCGGGGTTCGGGACAGCATACAGCCTCCGGGCGCAAGTCCCGCAAAAAGACACGGGACGCCTGGGGCGGCTTGAAATTCTGCAGGACCGCTGGCCGCGGGCTTTTTTTTTCCGCGTGGCCGAGGGGCTGGCCGCAAACCCGCGGCTCCCATTCGAAGCCTGGGATGCGCAGATGTCCCGGCTGTCCGGCATCATGGGCAAGGTCTTGGACGAGGAAATTCCGGGGCGGTCGAAACGCAACATCACTGCGTTCACGCGCTTCAAACAGCGGCACCCGAAGCAGGTGGTGCTGCTGCATTACAACGGCAACGCTCGAGACCCGCGCAATGCCGTCGGCAAGTTCTCCGCCGGGCACTGGATCTATTATGCGGGCTGCCGTCTCACGCGCGACCTGCCTGCAGAAGACGGCGTCTCGGAAATGCATGTGGAGGACCCGACCCGCTTCCGCACTGCTGTCGGTCGCTACGGGCGCGACAACGAGGACGTCGGCCTGTGCCTGCTCGATGATCGTGGCCGCCCCGATTGGACGCGCAGTGAACAGGTTCAATTGCTCGCCGTGGACGTGAAGCGTCGGGTACTCAAAGTCCGACGCGGTTGTTACGGCACGACGCCCCGGGCGTTTCCGGCGGGCAAGAGCTGGGCCGCGGCGCACGTGAGCGAGGGGCCGTGGGGGGGGCGCTCGCACCTGCTCTGGTTCTACAACTATTCAACCCACTGCCCGCGGGATTCGCAGGGACGCACAAGTGCCGATATTCTGCTGGCGGACTTGGCTGCGGAGTTCGCAAACGGCGGCCGCCTGGGGGCCTTCGACGGACTCGAATTCGATGTGCTCGCTTTCCGGCGCTGGCCGGCAAACCCCGGAACACGGCGCGGAGTCGACACCGACGGCGACGGGAAGTCGGACCAAGGCCTGGACCGCAATGGACGCAACGTGTACGGGATCGGTGTGGTCCGGTTTCTCCGGCGGTTACGCAACCGCTTGGGACCGGATCGGCTCATACTGGCGGACGGCAACAGTGACGCCGCCCAGCGCGGCTTCGGCCTTCTCAACGGGATCGAGAGCGAGGGCTGGCCCACACTTCGGGACACGGAGATCGCGGACTGGAGCGGCGGGCTGAATCGCCATTTTTACTGGTTGGCGACCGCATTTCCGCCGTCGTTCAATTACGTGAATCACAAGTTTGTCGAGGTCATGGGGTTGGGGCGACAGCGTCGACCCGAGGTTCCGTTCAGTCGGCACCGGTTGGTGTTTGCCGCGGCGCTCGTCACCGATTCGGCGATTTGCTACAGCTTTCCGCCGCCGCGCGGGAAGGGCGCGGCAAAAGGGGCGCCGTACCCGGTCTGGGATGAGTTGTGGAAGGGGATCGAGCGCGAGAAAGGTTGGTTGGGGCGCCCGGTCGGACCCCCGCGGCGCTTGGCGCCCGAGACGCCGGATGTGTTGAACGGGGCAGGGGCGGTCCCGGGACAGGCGCTGTTGCGCCGGCTGCGTCCGGCGGAAAACACGAATGCGGAGATCGCAAACGGCGCGGTCCGGATTACCGCTCGACCGGGTGCGATCGGTCCGCTCCGGGTTTCTCTGCGTGCCGTGCCCTGCCGCGGTCCCGACCTGACTGTCCGGGTCACGATGACCGCTGAACCCATGGAGGGATATCCGGTGACGATTGCGCGTGCCGGGTGGTGCGGGATTGCGGATCCGGCCTGGGTGCTGGTGCGTGCCGACGACCCGCCCCGGACAGGGATGCGGCTTCGGGGCGAATCTGTGGACCGACCTCTGGACCGGACCAGCGGAGCCACAGTGCAGTATCGTGCCGCCCGGAACGTGGGGGGACGGGTGCTGCCGGCGTATTTCTGTCATCCGCCCTGGCGTGGAAAGAAAACGGGATACACGTTTTGGGAACGCGCTGTGACGGTGCCGCAGAAGGGGGTGCTGCGCTTTGCCGTCGGGATGGGTAAACTCTCGCCGGCGCGCAGTGACGGCGTGCTTTTCCGTGTGTTGCTCCGACCTGCCGATGTATCCGACGAAGCCAGCGGTTCATGGCGTGTGCTTTTTGAAAAGAATTACAAGGCATTTGCGTGGGAGGACCACCAGATCTCGCTGAAACGTTGGGCCGGACGACGGGTCGTGCTGCGCTTTGTCTCGGACGCCGGTCCCGCAAACAACTCGACGACCGATCACAGTGCGTGGGGCGATGTGCGCGTCGTTTCCGACGGTCCCGAACCGCCTCGGACAAAGCCGGTGCGCGCCATGACCTTTGTCGGGACCGGAGCGTTTACGTCCTGGTTCACGTTCCGGGAGGTGCGGACCCCGAAAGTCGACCTGCTATTCGAATTTGAAGGCCGGGGGCCGGTACACCTGCGCAACGTGGCGGCGTTCAGTGCACCGGACGTGATCGTTCGTGCCTATGAATACGGCGCTGTCTTGGCGAATCCGAGTCATCACCCGGTGACGTTGGATTTGGCAGCCCTGTTCCCCGGCCGGCGTTTTCGGCGACTCCGAGGGAGTCCGGAACAGGATGTTGCGGTCAACAACGGGCAACAAGTCGGTCCCACTGTCACTCTCGGCGAACGCGACGCACTGTTCCTCGTGGCGGAATGACTCCGGCAGACGTCGTGTCGGCGAACCCGGTGCACCGCCGGGGCAGATGGCTCACGACATCAGCCGGGTCGTTGCTCCCCGCGTCCCTCTGGCACAGGTCTTTTTCTTGAGCGGGGCAGGGCAACAGAGGTCGGCGTCCGGGGACGAGAGTCTCAAGGAATGGCCCGACGGTGTCGCGTCCTCCAGGATCGGCTCGGGCGTCCCCGGCGGTCCCGGGCGGCGGTGATGGGGGTCGGCCATTCCGCCGCGCCCTGTCGCAAGAATGCGCTTGTGCGGTACATTAGCTGCGATCCTTTCCAACTTTCTTGCGAGTGCCTCGAGTGCCTTCCGGTCCGTTTCGATGGAGAACGGTGATGGACGTCGCGGGCAGCAGCTATGTGACCATGCTCACCCGAAGCTTCGGGCTTGCCTGGCAGTGGATGGTGCGGGTCCTGTTCCGGCCGTTCCAGGTTCGCAAGTGGTTGGTAATCGGGTTCGCCTCGTGGTTGGCCGGCTTGGCGTCGGGTGGTGGCGGCAGCGGGCTGAATCCTTCGGGGCTTGCCTCCGGCGCCAACAAGTCCGGCGGTTCCCCGATGCAGGAGTTCGCTCGACTCCAGCGACATGCGGTCGAGGCCATGCAATGGGTTCGCGGTCACTTGGACATAGTAGTGGTCGCCGTGGTTTTCGGGGTCCTCCTGCTGGTGGTTGTTGGGTTGCTTCTGCTTTGGGTCAGTTCCCGGGGGAAACTGGTTTTCCTGGACTGCGTGGCGCGCAACCGCGCGGCCATACGTGTGCCGTGGCAGGAACTCGGAGATCTCGGCAACTCCTTGTTCATGTGGCGGTTGGGCTTCGGAATGGCGGCTGGGATTGTGCTGGCGGCGGTGGGAGGGATCGCGGTTTTTCTGTTGTTCTTGGCTCGCGGCGACCGGTCTGCCTTGATCTGGACGGGAGTGGGGGCCGGATTGCTCCTCGCGATATTGGTGGTCTGCCTGCTCGTGATCGCGGTTTTTCTCGACGCCTTCGTGGTCCCGTTGATGTATCGCTACAATCTGCGGACGTCGGCGGCATGGTCGTACTTTCTCCAATTGCTCCGTCTGCACCCCGGCGGGTTCGTTTTGTACTTGATTGCGACCGTGTTGTTGGGGATTGGCGTGGCAATGGGGCTGATGATGTTGACGCTCGTTACGTGCTGTTGTGCGGGGGCGCTCATGGCCCTTCCGTATGTGGGGGCGGTGATCGTTTTGCCTATCACGGTGTTTTTCCGGTCGTTCAGCGTGTATTTTCTCCAGCAGTTTCACGAGGACTACCGGCTGATCCGGGACGAGACCGCATCGGCCGAGCCGGAGATGCAACAAGCCCCGGCAGTCGAAGGCGGCGATCATCCGTGACGTCTGCGTCCGGGGCGCGCCCGGGACTGTACGGAGGCGACTGTCGCGGGCGGAGTTTATTCAACGGCACGGCGCATTGCCGGGCCGTCCGGGAGATTCTGTCGAAGCCCGGAGCGGGCTCTGGCCCTGGATTGTTTCGAAGCGGAGAACGATTCGCCGGAAAGGACTGAGATCATGCGAAGAATCAAGCGTCTGGATTTGGCGACGGCGATCTTGGCGGCGTTTGCCTGCGCCGGGCAGGCATGGGGTTTCGAGAAAGTTTCGATTCGTGTTCCGGGTTTCGCCAAGCCGATTCAAGTGTACGTGGTGACGCCGCCGGGCGTGCAGGCCCCGGAGAGATTGCCGACGATTCTGGCTTTGCCTCCCGGTCCCGGCAGCGCGAAAATGGTGGAGGGGGCGCTTGCGAAGTATTGGGAGAAAGAAGCCGTGAAGCGCAAGATGGTCGTGCTGTGCCCGCAGATGCAGGGGCAGGCGTTTGCTCGTGCCGCTTTTCGGCTGGTCCCGAGTGTGTTGGGCTACGCGGCGCGGCGTTATCCGGTCGACACGCGCAAGGTTGTGGTCGCTGGGAATTCGAACGGGGGCGTCGGGGCGTTCGGCTGTTTTGTTCAATGCCCCGCGAGGTTCGCGGGCATGGTGGTTTTTCCGGGCGCACCTCTTTCCGGAGTGGATGTGCCGCGAACGTTGTCCGGCAAGGCGGCTTATGTTCTGGTGGGGGAGAAGGACGAAACTTGGATCCGGGGGAGTGAAGAAATGAACGAGTACCTGCGGCGTGCCGGGGTGCAAGTGCGGTATGAAGTGGTCCCCGGACAGGGGCATTCGCTGGACATCGCCCCGAAGAAGTTGTTCGACTGGATCGAATCCGTCCTTTCCCGATGAGTTCCGCCCGGCTTGGGCTGAAAGGAAGCTTCAGCGGTGGCGTTCTTGCGCAGGCGAATCGGGACGGGGCGGCTGTCCCGTGCCAGACGACCGATCGGCGGCGTTGTCGCGGGCGTCGCGATCCTGCTGGGCGTTCCGGTGTTCTGTGCGGTGGGCGTGCGATACCTTTGCGGCGATGCTTTCCCGGCGCTCGATGCGTTGTTCGGCTTGCAGCCGTTTCGTCTGCTCCTGATTCTTCCCGGCGGCGTCCTATGCCTTCTCTTGCGCCGGCGGGGACCATGGTTTTTTTTATGGGCTGCGGGGGTGTGCGAGATCGTTCTGGCGGTCGAGGCATACCGCGGTATCCCGCTCGGCGCCGGCAGCCGGAAGGTGCCCGACGATACTTCCGTGTTGCGGGTGCTGACGCAGAATGTCAACCAGGAGGCCCCGGGCCCGTGGGCGGCTTGGGTCCGGGAGAACAAACCCGATGTTGCCTGTTTCCAGGAAGTGTACACCGAGAACCTCGATGCGTGGAAAAGTGAGGCAAGAGCGGCCGGGTACTCCACGCATTTCCAATTGCTCCGCAAAGACGCCGGTATGGGCACTCTGATCTGGTGCCGGTGGCCTCTGGAAGCTTGTCCCCCGGTGGAGGTGTGGTCTCGCGGGGGCCGGCGGCGCTGGTTTGCTCACGCCCGGACCGAATGGAATGGGGCGCGCCTGGATATCTTCAGCATCCACCTCGAGTCGGCCCCGCGCGATGCGGGGATTGGGGCCTTCCTGGGCAGTTGGCGCCTGCGGCGGGACCAGGCGGCGACCGTGACGCGGATCGTGGCCGAGTGTCCGAGCCTGGTGGTGGTGGCTGGGGACATCAACGCCACGCCCACGGATCGCTCGATTCGGCCGTTGCGGGCTCAACTCGAAGACGCATGGATCATGGGGGGGCGGGGGCTTGGGGCGACATGGCCGGCGGGTTCTCCGGTTCTGCGTATCGACACGGTGTGGTGCCGGGGCTTCGCCGGGGCCGCGAATGGGCGCGTCGTGAAGACGGCCTTCAGCGACCACGATGGAGTAGCCATACATCTTTTGGCGCGCGCGTCTCCGTCCGGCGGTGCGCCATGATCGTCTCGTGACAGGCTCGTGCGCAGAGATCTTGCCCGTCGAGTGTGCGGTTCTCTTCCCGTTTCCGAGTGGCGGGACCTCACGAACGGGGAAGGGCTTGCTTCGATTCGCAGCCGATTCGCACTGAAAAACGCCGAACGTCTCGTGCGCATCGCCCGAGGACCGTTCGAGAGAATCGGGCCGGGAAGGTTATCGGGCTTTCGAGAGGCCTATGCAACGTGAAACCGACATTGTCTGGCGGACCTTCCTGCTGGGCGTATGCGGCCTTTTTCATGCCTTGTTGTTGCAACGCGGCCAACAGGTGCTGATCGCCGCAGGCGTGGAGCCGGGGCTGCTGTTTTCCGCCTGGACATGGGTTTCCGCTTTCGGGTTGCTGGCGGTTGCGGCGATTTGTATGTCGTTGTGGGAAACGTCCGGCGCCGCGCCGTTGCTGGGGGCCGCTGCGGCGTTCACGCCCCTGCCGTTCTACCTTCTGCTGATGCCGCACGACAGTGCGCCGGCCGTTTTCGGTATCCTGGCCTGTCTTGCGTTCGGACGCATCCTCGCGCGCCCGGAGGACAAAGACGGGGACGAGGGCGAATGGGGGCGGGACGGCGTGCGGCCGTCCGGGTGGTCCCACGTTTTTCAGTGTGCGGAGTGGTTGGACGCCTTGCTGTTGGGGTCCGTATCCTGTGGGTTTGCCGGGCTTTTCGTGTATGGGTATGGGTGGGGGACGTTTCCGCCGTTGATCTGGACCGAGGTCGGGCTGGTTGCGGTGGTCGTCGCAGGGAGTCTGGCATGGGAAGTCGGGGCATGGCATGGCCGCTCCGTCCGGTATCGGTTGTGGCCGATGTTCCTGCTGGCGGCGGCGGGATTCTGCGCGGTGCGGACCCCGTGGCGGGCTGGTGTCGTGCCGATTCTGGCCCTGCGACAATTGGTCGTGGCTTGGGAGATTTGGCGGGAGGTGCGGGGGGGGCGAGCGTTCTGGCGGCACCTGACCGAGCGCCCGGCCCAATTGTTGGTGGGGTCTTTCGCGGCGGCCATTCTCCTGGGGACTCTGTTGTTGTCTCTGCCGGCGGCAACTGCCGACGGTCGGGGCCTGGCGCAGGTGGATGCACTTTTTACGGGAACCAGTGCGACATGCGTGACCGGGCTCATCGTGGTCGATACTGGAAAGGACCTCTCTGTTTTCGGGCAACTCGTGATCCTGGGGTTGATTCAGGCCGGTGGGCTGGGGATCATGACGATTTCCACCTTTATTGCTCTCGTGTTGGGACGGAGCATCGGGTTGCGGGAGGAGTTTGCTTTCAAGGAGGCCATCGGCGAGCAACGGACGGGACGCGCGCGGCGTTTGGTGGTGTTTATCGTGCTTTCCACCGCGTGCATCGAGGCGGTCGGAGCGGCCGTTCTCGCGCCCGGTTTCCGCAGTGCCGGATACGGCTGGCCGCGAAGCGTCTACTTGGCCGTATTTCACAGCATCAGCGCCTTCTGCAACGCCGGCTTTTCACTCTTTTCGGACAGTCTCTGCGGGTTCGTCGACCGCCCCGGGATGGTCTTGGTGGTATCGATGCTTATCATTGTGGGCGGCTTGGGGTTCGGTGTCCTTTACTCCTTGGTCCGCGGCATCGGCCGGGGTCGGCGTCCCGGATTGCACGTACAGATCGTGCTGGCGACCTCGTTGCTGGTCGGGGGGGGGCTGTTGATCTACCTGTTCGAGACCGGGCACGCCGCGGCCGGTGGGGGTCGGGCGCACACTCTGCTGAATGCGTGGTTTCAATCGGTCACCGCTCGGACCGCGGGATTCAACACCGTGCCGATTTCGGGGCTGCGCCAGGGCACGCTGGTCCTGTTGATGCTGTTGATGTTCATTGGAGGCGCCCCGGGCTCCACGGCGGGGGGAATCAAGCTGACGACCTTCGCCGTCCTGGTCCTGGCCATCCGGTCGGTGGTCGTGGGACGCGAGTCGGTGGTCGTGGGGGGGCGTCGGATTACCCCGCGTACGGTGATCCACGCAGCGGTCCTGGCGTTTCTGGCGGCGGGCGTCATTGCCGCGGTCGGACTGGTCCTGATGCTGTCCCAGGACAAGCCGGCGCTTCCGCTCCTGTTCGAGGCGGTCTCGGCTTTCGGAACTGTCGGACTCTCGATGGGGGTGACGCCGGATTTGACTTCTCTGGGCAAGCTGTGCATAGTTCTGTTGATGTTCGTCGGGCGGGTCGGGCCGTTGACGCTGCTGGTCATGATGCGGCCCCGACGGGCTTCCGCCGTGGATTATCCGGAGGCCGAGGTGGCCATCGGTTGACGATGCAGTCTGCAGAAGCGCTGGATCGTTCGGACCGGGGTGGGTGCTCCGTATGTTCGCCGGCGGCGCCCCGGCCAGGTGCGTGCGGGCCTCCCGGGAAATCGACAGCAATACGGCATGGACAGCGCTTCCGAATTGTCCGGGCTGCGTTGCCGTGACTGCAAGCCTGTGGTCCAGGCATTTCGCAGTGATCGGCGAGGGCGCCCGATGGGCGTTGCCGGAAAGAGGTGAAGGATGAAGCCGAAGACCGTAGTCATCGGATTGGGGCTCTTCGGGCGGGAGGTGGCCCTGTCCCTGGCGCGTCGCGGTTACTCGGTCCTGGCCGTGGATCGGGCGCCGGAGATGGTCGAGCAGGTGAAGTCGGCCGTGGATCAGGCCCTGATCCTGGACACCACCGACGAAAGCGCCCTGCGCGAGGCCCGGATCGACGAAATGGCGGTTGCGGTTTGCGCCATCGGCACACAGCACGTGGAGAACAGCATTCTGACGACGGCACTGTTGCATCAGCTCGGGGTGCCCCGGATCATCGTGCGTGCGGCCAACGACTTGCACGCACGCATTCTGCGCCAAGTCGGGGCCACGGACGTGGTGAACCCGGAACAGGAAATGGGCCGGCGAGTGGCGCATCAGATCGCCAGTCCCGGGATTCGGGAGGTCTTGAGTCTGGCAGAAGGCGTGTGTGTGGCCGAAGTCCCTACTCCGCCCAGTTTCGCGGGTGAATCTCTGGCCGGTCTCGATGTGCGCCGCAAGTATGGCGTGAATGTGATCGGTGTCCAGCGTCGGCTGCCCGGCGGTGCGACGCGGTCAGTGGGCGAGAGTACCGGGGGCGCGGAGGCGATCCGAGAGGTGGGTGCGGGGGCCGGGGAGCTGTTGAAACAAGATCGTCGTTTTATTATGAATGTGTCTCCTACGGAACGACTTCAGGCAGACGATATTTTGGTTGTCATCGGCAGCAGCGACGACGTGAAGCGCCTCGGGGGGCTCGGATAAGGCGCCGTCGGGTCGACTCGTTGCGTTCCGGGGAACCGGTGGGCGAACCCGGAGTGCGGCGCGAATGTTCGAGCTTGGCGCCGACGGACCGAAACCCGTCGGCCGGCCGGGACAGCATGAATCGTCCTCGGGCGATCCGGGGCATGGGCGAGCAGCCGGCTTTTGCGTGACGGGAAAGACAAACCCGGGGCGGATTGCAGGGCAACGTGATTTGCGGACGATACGTCGGGAGTCCATCCGAACAGGCAGGCGGTGATGGCCACACGCAGTCAATTCAAAGGTCTCTCTTTGGGGATGTGGGCCCTGTTCCTGATCACGGCCGCCGTGGGAGTGTTGGGTTTGGCAGTGGTGGGCCGCGCCGGCAATACGGCCTTGGAGCAAACGGGACGTCGTTGGCTGTTGTTGTCCGAGATGAGCGCTGCGCTGTCGAGTCTCCGAGACGCGGCGATGTCCGGAGCGGAAATCCCTCGTAACGGGACGGGGGTGGAGCAAGAGACCGTCCGAAGTGCGGCGGAGGAACAGTTCGAGCGTGCTCTCGCGGCATTTGCCGAGACGGGGCCGACGGCCGGAGTGGCCGACGCGCTGTCGCGGTTGGGCTCTGCGTGGGGCGGATGGCGTCGCGTCGAGGATGCCGGGGCCGTGGGAGCGGACCGAACCGTCCGGGCAGCGGCCTTGGACCGGGTTCAATCGTCTCTGCGCGGCTTGGTGGCCAGCGTCGAGCAGGCTATCCTCCTGCAGGTCCGGGAGTTGTCACGCGCCACACAGGCCTGGTCGTTGGGTTTGGCTTTCGCGGCGTTTGCGGGACTGTTGGCCGCGGCATTGCTGGGACGGTATCTGGACGGGGTGCTCGTTCGCCCTCTGGGCCGCATTTGCGACCTGCTTGGCCGGGCGAATGTGGGCGAGACATACCTGCGTGTCCCGGTCCAACGCGACCCACTGCTGCGGACGCTCGGGCGCCGGTGCAACCAAGTCCTCGAGAATCTCGAGAGGACGACCGAGGAGAGCCGGCGCCGTATCAAGGCGGAACGGACCTTGGCGGCCGCAGTGGCGGAATCCTGCGATACCCCCGTCCTGATCTTGAATCCGGCCGGTGAATTGCTGTTGTGCAACGGACTGGCTCGGGAACTGGTTGCTGGTGAAGTCGGGCGTGCTCTGTTGGGGCAGTTGAAAGAAGCCGTGCACGGCGATAAGACGACGGTGGCGGCGCGCGGCAAAGTCTATCGGGTGGTCAAGTCGGAGGCGGCTGCGGTCCGCGGGTTTGCCGGGTGGGTTGTGCACCTGCCGTCGGCCCCCGACGGGGGGGGGGAAGACGAAAGCTGAGTTTCGAGCGCAAGGGGCGGGCCCCTTGTTCGCCTGCTGCACGTGAACGCATGGGAAAGAAAAGGGACCTTCGTGGAATGAAAAAGAAACGGACCCGAATCGGCGTCATCGGTTGCGGAGGCGCGGGCACGGACCGCACGCGGCAGTTGGCCCGACATGAACTGGGGGTGGACATCGTCGCCGCGGTGGACATCGACCCTCCGCGCCTGGACAACCTGGAGCGGCTATTGGGCTACAAACTCAAGGCCCGCTACACGAGCGAGGACGGATACCGGCGCATGATCGACGAGGTGGAATTGGACGGAGTCGGGGTCTTCACCCCGCACGAACTCCACTACGAACACGCGAAGTACGCTCTCGAGAAAGGCCTTCACCTGTTGATCGAAAAACCGATGGTATGCGGTACGGGCCGGGCCATCGAGATCGCACGGCTGGCCGCGGCCCGGGGGATCGTGGCCGTCCTGCATTACCAGCGTCATTACGAGCCGCGTTTCATCAAGGCCAGGGAGTTGATTCGAAAAGGTGCGATCGGCGAGGTCCGGAATTTTTATATCTACATGGTGCAGGACTGGTACGGGCGGACCTGGCGGGGTGATCCGGCCCTGTCCGGCGGAGGGCAGGTGAACGATTCCGGCAGCCACTACCAGGACATCCTGTTGTGGATGACCGACCTGCTGCCGACGGCCGCGGAAGGCTCGGTGGACTACTTTTATCACGGTATTCGCAAGGCGGTGGAAATCAATGGGTTTTTCTCCGTGGAACTGTCCAACGGCGCCGTCGGACGGGTTATCATTGTGGGGGATACCATCGGGGGGTTCACAGACGATGTCCGGCTTCGGGGGACCGAGGGCGATTTGGTGTTTTACGGTTCCGAGCTGTACCTGCGCCGCGGCACGGACGCCCGCGAGATTTCCCTTGCACGCCCGCGGGGCTATCCCGTGAGTCCCTGCGACAATTTCATCAAATTGATTGCCGGTCGGGCGCGGGTCAATCGGGTGCCCCTTGTTTTCGGCGCCCGGGTGGCGACGCTCACCGACGCCATGCTCCAAGCCGGTCGGTCCGGCAGCCGGGTCGCCTGCGCGGACCTTCTGGCGGAGAGTGGGTACACTTTGTCGGATCTGGCGCTGTAGGCCCATTGTGTCCGGGGCTGTCCCCGGTTTGCCGCGAATCGACCTTCGAACGGAGGACGCAATTCCATGAAAAGAAGGATCTCGTCATTCGGAGCGATGATCGTCGGCCTGTTCGGTATGCTCGTTACGATGCCGGCGGATGCGGTGGTGGCGCCCGTCAACGCCACGTTTGAAGGGGCTTTCGTCCCGGTACGGGTTGCCGACCGCAAGACGGTGGGGCGGGTCCGGGGACAGTTGCCGGTCGAGTGGCAGGACAACTCGACATGGGCCGATGTGGACGTTACGTATTCCGCCGCCTCGGGCGAGGGGGTCGGCGGCAGTCGAGCTCTGCGGATCGAGGTGGGGAAATGCGACTCCGGCCGGGTGCAGTTGGTCAATCGGTCCGTCGCGCCGCGTCCGGGGCAGGTCATTCGGTTGAGTCTTGCGTTGCGGAGTCCGCAACCGATATCGATACAAGTCCTTTTTCGCCAGGTGGGCCCGCCGTACAGAACTTATTGGAGTCGGACGTTGGAGGCACGGCCTCGGTGGCAGAGCCGCACGTTCGAGTTTCCCGTCCGGTTCGACGATCCCGACAGTTACCTGATGTTCGCGGTGGGCTCCCCGGGGGTCCTGTATCTGGACAATGTGCGAGTCGAAGTTCGTTCGCTCGAGGAGTGGGCCGCCGCTCGAATGTCGAAACGGAAAAACCTTTTGCCCAATGCCCGGTTTCCGTTGGGGCTCACCAATGGGTGGTGCATTTCGCATCGGGGTCGAATGTTGAACTCCGCCGCGGCTGACCCAGACTGGCCCGGGCCGAGCAAAGGGGCGTCGTTGCGCGTGGTCGCCCGGAACGAGAAAGCGATTCTGTATTCTCCGCCTTTCGCCGTGTTGCCGGACAAGGAACTGGTGCTTTCTTTCTGGGCTTCCTGCGACGAGCCCAAGACACCCCTGAGCGTCGGTGTCATCGGCGCCAAGGAATCCGGCAAGTTCACCTTGGAACGGCGGTGGCAGCGGTTCAACCTGCGTTTCCGGCCCACGACCGAGAGCGGCGCCACGGTCATGCTGAGTTTTGCGACGCCGGGGACGGTGTGGCTGGACGGTGTTCAGGTTGAGCGCGGGCAAGTAGCGTCGGCATTTTTCGACGATGTCCCGGAATTGCATTTGCGGCCGCGGGGCTTCATGGGTTTGCAGACCGTAACCGAGAAACAGGTGGCCGCGGGAGCGGTCCCCCCCTTCCGGCTTCTCGCCACGCTGTTGGGGGCGCCGCCGCCGGGGGCGCGGGTGCGTTTGACCGAAACGGACGTGTTCGGTGCGACTCGGACGTTTCGCAGTATCCCGGTCGCCCAACTTCGTGGCAGGACGGTCGAACTGCCGATCCCGCCGCGGCCGACGGCCCCCATGGGGAGTTTCCGTGTGACGGCCGAATTGGTGGGCCCGAAGGGGCTCCCGCTCGGGGCGGTTGCCGAGACCGTGATCCATCGGATCTATGAGCCGGTGCGTTTCCGTCGACTTACGCCGTCCTCGCCTTTCGGGGTGCATGTGAGCCCCACAGAGCGACAGTGCCGCATGGCCGCCTTGCTGGGGTTCAAGTGGGTCCGTGTGCACGACGCCGCAAGTTGGCTCACCAAGTGGTGTTACATCGAGCCCGAGAAAGGGAAGTGGCTGTGGCACGATGCGGAAATCGACACGTATCGCAAGTATGGGTTGTCGGTGCTGGGCATGCTCGGGACCGCGCCTCCGTGGGCCAGCGTGCGGCCGAAGGACGGTGCGACCGGATACTGGGAGGGCTACTACCTGCCCAGAGACATCAAAGCCTGGCGGAACTACGTGCGAAAAACAGTGCGGCACTATCGCCGAAAAGTTCGATATTGGGAAGTTTGGAACGAGCCCTATGGCGGCTTTTTCCGAGCGGGCGAAAAAGACGGCAAGCCGGTCCACGGCACGGCCGATCAGTACATGGCCCTGCTCGGCGCCGCATACTTGGAAGCCCACAAAGCCGCCCGGGGCGTCACGGTCCTCGGCCCCTGCACTGCAGGGGGAAAATGGTCGCGGGAATGCCTGCAACGGGGACTGCTGAACTCCATAGATGTGTTCAGTTATCATCAATACACGGGAAGTATGCTCGGGCGTCCCGGAGATGCCAAAGAACGGAAACTTCAGGAAGCCGTCCTGATCCAGAAAGACTTCGGCGAACCCAAGCCGGTCTGGAACACCGAGGGCGGGTTCGGGGGGAGCGGGATGCTCCATTTCTACGATTCGAAGCTGATCCCTGTGGCGCCCACGCGAGACGCCGTGGATGCCGCCGCGGGGATCGTGCGCTACTACGTGGCGGAACTCGCGGGCGGGTCCGAGCGGTTTTTCCTGTACACCATGCATGGTTTCGGCACATTTCTCGGCCGGAGCTGGAGTGTGTTGAGTGCCGACGGAAGTGTGCATCCGGTGGGGGCCGCCGTTTCTCACCTGGCGATGCGGATCGAGGGCAGTCGCTTCAAGGAACGGGTTGAGGTCCGTCCGGGTTTGTTTGCCCACCTCTTCGCGCGGCGCGCGCGTTCGGGGGTCATCGTGTTGTTGCCGTGCGATTCATCCCCGGCCGACCTGTTAGCGTGGCCGGACGGCAAGGCATTCGACTTGATGGGGAATCCGTTGGCTCTGCCGCTCCGCGTCTCCAATCTGCCGGTGTACCTTACTTGGCGGGGCGATCCCGAGGTTGCCCTTCAAGCCCTGCGCCTGCCCGCCGTGTGGAAGGCGGCCCCCGGTGCCGACAGTCGCTGAGCCCCCGCGTCGCCGCCTGTTGGCGGATACAGAGCGAGGACAGGGCCGTTTTTCCCGAACCGGACCCGTGGAATGCGCGGGCGTGGACCGATGGGACTGCCCTGAACCAGAAGGTGAAGCATGCTGGAGCGATTTCTGGACGACCTGGAAAACCGCATCGATCCGGCCGTGGAGGCGCGCCTCCACGGCGAGTGGACGCAATTCGCGCGCGGCGAGTTCCGGGGCGACCTGTTTTCGCCGCGGCGAGTGGCGTCGACGGCGCCGTCCGTTCCCTGGCCGTCGACGTCGGTGAACCGGGCGATCGAAAGCTTCGAACAAATGGCCCTGCAGCAGTTCGCGACGTGTTCGGCAGCGCTGGCCCGCGGCAGCGGGGCCCTCCTCTGTGTGCGCTGCAATTACGGCACCGGCATCCTCCCGAGTTTATTCGGCGCCGAGTTGTTCGTCATGCCGGAAGAGACGGATACACTGCCGACCGTCAAACCGCTTGCCGACGGAAAAGACGCGGTGCGCGCCCTGCTGGACCGCGGCGTACCCGACCTGCGTGCCGGACTCGGAGGCCGCACATTCGAGATGGCGGGTTTTTTTCTCGAATGTCTGCGCTCACGGCCTCGAGTCGGACAATGGGTCACTCTCTATCATCCGGACTTGCAGGGGCCGATGGATATCTGCGAGCTTCTCTGGGGCAGCTCGCTCTTTCTCGACGTCCTGGACGAGCCGGCGCTGGTCCACCAGTTGCTGGAGCTGGTCGCCGACACCTATATCGCCTTCATGCAGGAATGGCGGAAGATCGTGCCGCGCCGCGGCGATTGCGCGGTCCATTGGTCTCTGATGCACCGCGGCGGCATCATGCTGCGGGACGATTCCGCCATGAATTTCTCCCCCGCGATGTACGATGAATTCATCCGTCCCTATGACGCGCGGCTGCTGGCGGCGCTCGGCGGGGGCGGTATTCACTTTTGCGGCCGAGGCGATCACTACATCGCGTCCGCGGCGGGCATTCCCGAGACGTACGCCGTCAATTTGTCCCAGCCGGAACACAACGACATGGAACGGATTTTCCGGTACACGGTGGATCGCGATGTGCAGGTTGTCGGGCTGTCCCGGCCTGCGGCGGAAGCCGCCTTGGCCCGGGGTCGGTCGCTCCACGGGAATGTGCACTGTTGGTGACCGGCCGCGCCGCGCCGCGGGCGCGGCGGTCCCGTGGTCGACGCACCGGGC
>JAADHN010000171.1 GCA_013151865.1 Kiritimatiellota bacterium | reverse complement strand
GCCGACCAACCTTGGGCGTTGCCCAAGGCTACGGTAAAGTCGGCCTTTCAGGCCCTCTGAGGACACGCACAATAATAAAGCGACAGGCCCTAAACGCGGAACTCAGGCACACCCCCGCCCGAGCCGAAGGCTCTTTGGACTGCGGTGTGCAAACATCGCCTTGGATTTCTTCCCGATGCACGCCTGCGCGTCCCCGGTCCGTCCTTTCCCGATTCCCCACGCATTCACCATTCAACGTTCGATGTTCAACGTCCACTCCCTCCCCGGAACAGGTCGGTGAGCACGGCGAGCCTGCGGCGGCGGAGCGGCATCTCCCGAAGTTCCATCCGCCGCAGTTCCCGCCTCAGATGTTTGACCTCCCGCTCACGCACCGGCACGAAGAAGTCTTCTTCGCCCTCGGGCACGCGCTCGTCCGCGTCGCCGTTTTCGGTCCCGTCGTCCCACCAGCCGCGCAGGGGCCGGCCCCGATCGAGCGCCCGCTGCATGCGGGCGTCGTGCTCTTCGATGGTGATTTCTTCTTCCGGGCCGGGCGGCGGCGGAATTCGCTCGAAAGTCGCGAGATATTTCGTCAACACGAGGGACGGTTCGAAATTCGGCATGTCTTCGATCATATCTCCAATCCTCCAGGCGACCGGGAAACCGGCGGGGGGCTCATCCCGGTTCGTACCGTCCGTCGGGGAGGCGGTGGAGGCGGCCGAGGGCGGCGAGGGTGTCGAGCAGGTCGCGGACGGTGTCGGTGGGGGCGCGGAGAAACCGGCGGGCAAGGTCCGCGGCAGTGGTCGGCGCGGACAGAGCTTCGATCTCAGTCAGCAAGGCCTGCACCTGGTCCGAGACGCGTTTGGGCCAGGCCCGACGTCGTTTCGATCCACGCGATTTCGCGGAGTCCGCAGCCGCGGGAACACTGATGTCCAGGTCGGGTTGCGTCGCGGCTTGGTCCGGGGCCTGAAACTCGGGACGGAGCCAACGCACAACCCCGCGCTCTTCCTCGGCGGCGCGCTCGGCGTTCAGGGCCAGGAGACGCGCCAGCAATTCCCGCTCGGCGTCCGCGATCTCCGCAGGCTTGTCCGGTACGGGGGTGAGTGCACCGGGCCTCCCGACCAGGCGCTCGGCCAGGTCGTCCCAGCCGTAGGCGGTGAACACGGCTCGGTCGAGTTCGTCGTGGAGTTCGGCGAGCACGGCGACCAGGCCGTGTTCGTACACTGTGCGCTCCGCGTCGGAGAGCTTGCGCCCGGTCCGGGCTTTTTCGAGCACGAAACAGCCGCGTTTGTACAGGTCCATGAAGCGGACCGTAGTATGGCCCGTGCCGTCCGTAAAGCGGACCGCTCGCTCGAACACATAGGCGTTGCGGTCGTCGTCCGGAGTCGCCGGCTCCGGGCGGGGCACGTCGAGAACGTCGCATAACTCCGTGATGAACAGTTGATGGTTGGCGCGCTCGGCGGCGCCGGAGCTTTTCCAACGCACGATGAACTGTTCCACGGTGTCGGGGGTCATGGGGGGCTTCCCCTGTTTCCGACGTTCAGGTCTGTCGTCGCCGACTTAATGTCGGCGGATTCGGTGATTGCAGCGGCGCGCCGGGCGATGGTATGACCGCCTCGAAGCAGTCCGGAGTTCAAGTGAACTCGCAGGCTCTGCGACAGTGGTCCGGACTATTCTGAAACGCCCTGCGGACGGTTTTGGCCCGGCCTGCTGTTCCCGCCGGTCCCACAGGGGTGTGGTTCTACCGTTCGGCGCAGTCCGGGTTCACGGTCGAGTGCTTCTCGAGTGCGACGCAAATGGCTTCGATGTTCTCGAGAGGCACGTCCGGCTCGCATTCGGCCACGAGCATGAGCCCGCCTTCGGGGCTGGACAACGCTTCGACCGCCTCCCGGACGTGGGCATCGATTTCCTCAGGCGTGCAGAAGGGGAAGAGCTGACGGTCCAGATCCAGGTTGACACAGACTCGGCCTTTGCAGGTTCGGACCAGGTCGGGAAGGGAATTGGCCCGGATTTGCGGATTGATTACGTTCACCCCGCAGTCGATCAAGTCCGGGAGGACGTCGATGATACGTCCGTCCGAGTGCATGTACACTTTGCTTCCCGCTTCGTGGCACGCCTGGTACAAGGCCCGATAACAGGGGATAAGGTATTGGCGGAATTTTGCCGGAGAGATCGGGAACCGGTCCTGCATACCCAAATCGTCGCCGAACCCCATCATTCGTGGCGGGGCCTCGAGCATTCGGCGCAGTTCGCCCATGTTGTACTCGAAAACCTTATCGATGAGGATCTGCAATTCCGGGGGTTCTTCGGCAAAATCCAGCATCAATTCTTCGAAACCGCGCAGGTAATAAAGGCGCATGAACATGAATCCGTGGGGCAGGCCGGCGCCGGGCGGAGGCGGTTGGAAAGTGCGCACGTCTTCGCGTCGGGTCAAGGGCGAGGAGACCACGATGCCGTCCAAGCCTTCCTCGAGGTTTTCCCAGACACAACCCCATGGGTCTGTCCATGTCCCGGCCCGATACTGGGCACGGGGAATGGCGTCGTAGTCCCGACTGCCCGGCTTGAAGCCGGGAAAGAGCGCGGGATGCCGGAGCACGATCTCCTCGAGGGCGTCCCGGTGTTTTTTCCATGTTGCCGGCATGAGGCTGACCCGAGCCGGGATCCGTTCCGGGCGTCTGAACTCGATTGCGCGCCAATAGTTGTCTTCTGGCTTCATCGGCCATCTCCGTTTGCGGCCGCGCCCGCCGGTTCGGAAGGGATGCGGCGATAGTGTTCGCGGTAGGCTTCGAGCGTTTCCTCGTACCGCTGGTGGTCGTCGGGTGTGAAACGCCGTTTGCGGGCGTGGGTATCTCGGGCGCAAATGGGTTTGCCGAACTTGAGCAGATCGTCGATACAGGCGTGGATATTTTCTTCGCTGGCGCTGAACACATCGTCGGCGGTTTGCAGTTCAGCCACGATCTCCGGTCCCAGGTCGCGAGAGAATTGCTCCGCTTCGTGGACGACCATGAGTTCGTGCCGCACCAAGGCGAAACAGGCGCTGATCGTATCGCGCAACAGTTGAAGGTAATGCATCAGCGGCGTGTCCTGATCGGTTTGGGAGCGCCGCGTCGCGAGGATGGCTTCGTCGAGGAGGTCGAGGCAGAACTGATACAAGGTGATGCGCTCTTCCTTCTTGCTCCGGATCATTTCCTTATGCAGGACTTCCATCACCCGTTCGTGGGCGGCGTCGCGTCGGGCCGTGAACGGCGCCAGGTTCATCTCGATCAGAGTGTGTCGATGGACCCGAGGGGCTTTGGCTTTCTTGGCCATGGGCCTGTTCCTTGTTCGACGGCGCCGGCAGGACGACGCGTGTGGCGGTCGTCCCGGGACCGAGTTCGTCCCGGCGTAACCGAGTCTTCGGCCGGCGTCAAGTCGTGTTGCCGGCAATGAGTTCCCGCAGGGCCAGGGCATCTTCGGCCAGGGCCGCCGGGGCATCGTCTTTGACGAATTCGAGCAGGGCCCAACGCTCCTGCCGCTTGGGGGCGTCCTCGACCCGGGCGAACAACGACCGCCACCGTTCCCGACCTTCGCTCAGCGGGAGGCGGTTGCCGCTTCCGTTCCAGTGGAAAACGTGCAGGTTCGCGAGCACGGGCAACACCGCCTCGAGCGACTCCAGCAACGCGTCCTCCGCCATTCCCGCCGGCGGTTGCCAGTACAGGCGGGCGTTTGGGTGCTCGATGCGACGAATCAGCTCGAGCGCCGCGGCCGTGCTGTCCGTCAGGGTATTGCGATGAAACTCGAAAGCGACCCCGATCCCGGCCTGGGCCGCCTCCGTGCAGAGCGCGCGGGCGTCCCGGACCACCGCGGACCAGTAGGGTGCGTCCGCTCGGTCGCTGCCGCGGTCGCCGGCCCAGATCCGGATCAGCGGCGCCCCGAGTGCGAGCGCCGTCCGCTGCACGGCGGGGAACGTGAATTCTCGTGTTGCGCCGACTCGGTAATAGGACCCGTACGAACTCACGCGCAACCCGGCGGCTTCGGTCAGAGCCCGAACTTCCCGGGCCCGCGCCGTGTCGCCGTGCGGCACGTGGACGTCTCCGCCCCACTCGATGCCCTCGAGCCCGGCGCCCGCCGCGAGCTGGACGATCGTCTCGGGCGAGAGTTTTCGGAAGGTGATCGAGACAAGTCCCGGTCGCAGCATACAGCCGGTTCTCCTTTTGGGGCGCCGGCACGGCCCGACACGCGCCTCCGGGCGTCGCGTCGTCGGGCGGCGGGGACACGATGATACGCCCGAACGCACAGGCCCGCAAAACGTTCTTACCATACCGCTCACTCCGGCGCTCGGAAAGGGTGTGACGGAGAGAACACCGGCCCGGTGCGCCGCCGAGGTGACCGCGCTTTGAATCGAGCCGGTCGCGCGTTCTTCGCCCCGTTGCCGGCAAGGGTTTTCGCAGTAGACTATGGAACGGAATACTCGGAAAGGGGTGGCGTCCATGATTGATTCCCTCCACCTGCGTGCCGTTGCGGGGTCCGTCCGCCGCATGTCGTTTCGCTTGGGAAAGCCGTTGTTGCGGGCGCTCGTCGCGGCGACGGGAGCGGCCGCCGCCGCTGCCGCTCCGTCTGTTGCCGACAAGTCCCGTTTGCCCCTGCCGGACCCGCTTCTTCCCCCCCTGCCCGCGCTGCGTCCCGGCGTGGTGACCGGGTCCGGCCGACGGCTGTTGTTGGCGGACACCGACGTCCGCATGGCCTGGGACCCCGAGCGCCGGCGCCTTTCCTGCAACAAGCCGGGCTGGTGGATCGTCAATTACCCCCTGTACCGGATTCGTGGCCTGGCCGGCCTCACGCCCGAGCAGCGCTTCGAAACGGTGCTTGGGCTGCCGGCGGCACGGGTTAAAAACTGGTATTTTTGTCTGCCCGGTCCATCTGCGCCCGAGCCGGGCCCGCCTGCAGGTCCGGCCCGCATCGCGATCTCTGCCCAGCCCACATTCGTCGTGGGGCCGCCCGAGGGGCCGGCCCCACGTGCCGGGGCCGGGCGACCGTCTTCGGTTCGCGGCCGGTTCACCACGATCCAGGCCGCTTTGGAACGCGCCGGCCCGGGCGATGTGGTCCAGGTCCTGCCGGGGGTGTATCGCGAGGGAATCCGGTTCGTGCGCGGAGGGCTCCGCGGGAAACCGGTCGTGCTCGAAGGCGTACGCGACCGCCAGGGGCGGATGCCGGTGATCTCCGGCAACGATCCGTTCCCCGCCGGGGCCTGGAGTGCCGTTCACGGGGCCCCGGGCGTCTTTCGCGCCGCCCTGTTTACCGGGCGCATGGGGGCAGTGGCGATGGGCGGGCAGGTCTTGACCGAACGGAGCTGGTACGGCGAACTCGGCCCGGGCGAGACCTGCTTCAATTGGGGGTCCCGCGAAGCCAATCGATTTCGCGTGCCGCCCGATGCGGCGCCGCGAGCGGGCGACGAACTGTCCGGGCGCCGCTGGCGTTTTGCGCCGGTGGACGACGACGGCTTCCTGGATCTGGCCAAACTGCCCGAGGGGGCGGCGCCAGCAGCAGTCTACTACGCCTTCGCCTACGTTTGGGTGGACCCCGGCGAGACCAAGGAGACCTGGGACCCGCGCTTCCCTGAACCTATCACGGGCCGCGTCGTCATGCCGGGGGACTTTCGGGCCGGACGGCAGACCGGTTCAGAACTGAAATCGCAACTCAATTTCTGTCGGGTCTGGTGCAACGGGCATCGTGTTCCCTCGGTGGTCCGCATGACTCCGGACACCGTCCCCATACCACCGCGCCCCACCCGCAATTACAGCCGGAACGGGGATCGAATCGAGGATTTCGCCATGGCCCGAGGCTGGAACCGTCTCCTTTTTCAACTGGACACGACGCGCCACCCGAAAAGGGTTCGGTTCAAGTTCCTCGCCCCGAAAGGGGTAAAAAAGTTCGTAACGGCCGTTCGTCCGCCGGGGTCGGCGGCGGAAAAACCCCAGGCGCCGGCGGCCCCGCACATTACCGGTTACCTGGTGCTGGGGCCCTTCCGCTCCGAGCCGGACACGGCCGTGTATGTGCGCCTTCCGGACGACAGAGATCCGAACACGGCGGCCATGAGCCTGGCAGCCCGAGGCAGCACGGTCGTTCGATGCGAGTACGACTACGTTCACATCCGCGGCTTCGAGATCTTCGGCGGCGGCCAGTTTCAGCAACAACCGCTGGTGCGCGTCGCGGGAGCAGGCTGCCTGATCGAAGGCTGTCTCATTCGGGACAGCGAGGTGACCGGTCTCGCGATTTCGAACCCGCGCGACCAGCGCGCCGACCCCCTGGTAGTGCGCAACAACTGGATCGTCGATCCCGGCGGGGCGGGTATCACCGCGCAGCATTCTTCCACAGAACTGACGGCCGAGAACCAGACCCGGATCGCGCCGGGACGCGGCCCCCTGTTGATCGAGTACAACGTCATTCGAGGCGCCAATTGGGCGGGTCACCCCGTGTTTTGGGAATCGGGCGGCATGAAACTGTTTCGGCTGACGGGCAGCGTGGTGCGGTACAACGACATTTCCGACGGCTTCGGGCCGGGCATCTGGCTGGATTGGGAGCATTACAACAATCGTATCGAGGGGAACCTGATCCACCGGAACTGGAGTTTCGGCATCGGCATCGAGGCGTCGCCCGGCCCCAACCTGGTCGCGAACAACTTGATCGTGGATATGCGCCCGGGCCGTGTGTGGTTTCGCTGGAATATCCTGGACTGGAGTTCCGGTCGTACGTTGGCGATCCACAATACCATTGACGGCAAATGGCGCCCGGAGCCCTGCTGGTTCAACCGCCGGGGCACCGACGGCATCTTCCTCGGGCACGAGGGGTCTGCCGACCGACGCACCCGCTGGCAGCCGTTGCCGGAGGATCGTCATGCCGCGGCCGTCAACAACCTGATCGTCGGCTGCGCTCGGGCGCTGCACCCGAAGCACCCCACCACCTGCACGGCGAACTATACGGACCGCGGCCGGGACGCCGCGCCGAGCCCGACCCCGCCCGCCTTCCGTCGGGCCGGGCCGTTCGATTATCGACTGGCGCCCGGCCATCCCCTGGGCCGGTGCGGTGTTGCCGACGGTCCGGCAGCCCTCGTGCGACACGATTTTTTCGGCTTGCCGCGTGCTGCGGGGCGCCGTGCGGTCGGCGCCTTTCGCGTCGGACCGACTCACCGTTCGGGCGACGGGCCTGTCATCCAGATCGAACTGGCGGATGGCGCCGTGGTGACCCGCCCGTAATGCCCGTCGGATCCAGAGGCGGTCCCCGGTGCAAACGACGCCCCCCTGCCCGGCATCGCCGGAGGAAAGGGACCGTGAGATCGCCGAGGAGGCATGACGAACGCCGCACCCCTTGCTGCCCTGCTTGCCTCTGGCGACGTTGTGATAGAAAATGGCTGCCGGCGTTCTCGTGCGGCGCCGACAACCTTGCCGGCGATTGCTCCCACGGGACGCCCGTACGTAGAAGCTCACTTCTTCCCCGAGAACGTGGGGCATACGTCCGGGAAGGGCAGTCTTGCGAAATTGCGCGCGGGTTCGCGGCCCTTGAATTTCCAATCCGCAAAATCCAGGAGTGCTCGAAAATCCTCGGCAAGCTGATCGTGTTGGCCGTCACGGAAATGGATGCCGTTGTTGTGGAGGGCCCCCAAGAGGCCGAACACCGGGTGCGCCCCCAGGTACCCCGCCTGTGCCCCCCGCGGATTCGCCCACAGATCGCCCAAAGCTTCCGTGTTGAGCACTGCTCGCGGCGCGATGAGCGCCCGCAGGTAGTGCTGATCGAACGGCAACATTTGTTCGCGCTCGGCGAACCGGCGAAAGTCTTTCCGGAACCAGGCGGCAAAGCGCGAAGGACGCGTGATCATTTCGAGCGTTTCGCTGTCGGGCGAGAGGACGCGATAACAACTCGCTCCGCCGCAGCCGGAGCCGTTGGGCACGGTTACGGTGAACCGTTCGTCCAGGGCGCCGCAGAGAAGCGCCGCCTTGCCGAACCGCGAATGACCGGTAATCACTGTTTGATCGGCCCTTACCCAAGCGCACGTTTCCAAGTGATCCATGACGCGGGAAGCGCCCCAGGCCCAGACCGCCAATGCCCCCCAATCACAGTCCGGATAAGCCTGCCGCGCCGGTCCGGCGAGCGCATGGTTGCCTTCCGCGTCGGGCGCCAGGTCGCGCGGTTCGAATTCAACGAGGGCGTAGCCCCGTTCGGTCAATTCCCCTGTAATGGGACACCCGAGTCCAATGCGAAGAACCGCCGGGGAGGGCTTTTTTTCGCGTCCTCTCGGCACGGAGATCCGCATTCTGACGGACAAGCGCGATTTCGGCGGTCCCATGGCCAGGGTCATGTCGCGCGTCGAACTCCTGCCGGCGTGTTGCGGCTGCCAAGGCGCCGCAGCGACGGCGGTCACCCGCCCGGTCGACGGGGGAGCGTGGCCGTACTCGATGTCGAGAAGCAAGTCGCGGATTTCAAGCCGCCGTCGCTTCCAGTCCGCCGGCGAGGCAACCCAGCGACCATTCTCGAACACGAAAGGATCGGGCAATTCGATGCGGGGGCCGTGCGTTTCCGTTTTCATCGCTGTCCTCTCAGTTGTGGGTTGGCGTGTCCTGCTGCCCGTCGCGACGACCTCGACCTATGGCGACGAGCCCCGATCCGCCCGGTAGGCACGCCCCCGGAACGGCCTGTGTTGCTTTATTGCTCAACACCGGGGAAAACATGGTTCACGGGGACATTCGTCCTCCCGGAGTCCGCAATCGAATCGCCTGGAGTGCCAATGACTCCGCAACTCCAATAGGGCACACGAATAAAGCGAGAGATTCTCTGAGGCGGTGCCCGGCCCGTTTTCCTGCGGAACCCAACCGGTCGAAATAGGGGCGGCGACCGCGACGAGCGTCGCCGCATCGAATCGCGGTGCACGTCGAACACCCGGCCCGGGGCAGCTCGAGGGCACGGCGTGTCTTCGGCGCCGAATCGATTCTCCCGGTCGTTTTCACTCGAGGGCGGCGAAATTGCCGCACAGCAGCTCCATTTTGGCATCCATGTAGTAGCGGAAATTGTCCCACGAAACGTCCGGCGGCACCGTGTGGTCCACTGTGGGGATGAATCCTCCCTCTTCGATGAGGGGAATGAATTCCCGCAAATGGGTGCGGATGGCCTTGGGGCCCCGACTGAGGACGCGTTTGTCCACGCCGCCCCAGAGACGCAGCTCCCGACCGAATCGACGCCGGTAAGCACGCGGATCCACGCCCGACGCCCGTTCGAGGGGCCAAAGCGTGTCGATTCCGGCATCGAGCATGAGCGGAATGAGCACGGTGGGGTCCCCGTCCGTGTCCACCACCACGTACCGGACGCCGTGTTCGCGCAGGAAGGCGACCAGTCGCTTGAGTCGGGGAACGATGAACGTCCGGTATGTCTCGGGACTCAGCAGGGGACCGGATTTCATCGACAGATCTTCATTGAAGGAGAAATAGTCCACTTGGACTTTTTCGAGCACCGGCCGACTGACTTCCATGATGAAATCCGCGTAGAACTCCATCATTTCGTGCATCAATTCCGGGTAATCGTACCACGCATAACTGAGTGCTTCCGTCCCCATGAACTCTCGGGCGCGCCAGTAGAAACCGTTTGCGGCACAGTTTCGGCCCAACACGAGCGGCCACCGGCGGTCACGCCAGCCGTCGACCTGCCCGTCGAGATCGGGGGGGAGTCGGCCGGGCGTCGCCGGATCAAGGCGCGCTTTGATTCCGGCGAAGTCCTCCGGCGTCTTCACGGGAAACTCCAGGAACTGGTCCATCGACATCCGCGCTCCGCCGATGGCGCCCGCCTTCAGTGCTTTTCGGATCATGCCTTTGGCGTCCCTGAATACCTCGAACTCGTCGCTTTCCTCGAGTACGCACACGGAGAAGGGGGGGAGGAAGCCGTAATTGACCGGGACGTATTCGCGGCGGTCGAGCCCCAGGTTCGGTTCCGCGCAAAACCAATCCCAGTTGAAACCGCGGACCGCGTCCGGGGCCTCCTCCGTCCAGCGCCGTCGTGTTTGGGCCCATGCTCCCAATTCATGGTTCGGGCGGCGATCGCTCGAACGGTATTCCATGCAATCGTTGAAGCGTTCCAAGTCAGTCGTCATGCGCAATGACTCCCCATTCAATCTTCGTTCCGAGCGCCTCGGTGGTGGTAGGCGGGACGGGCAACTGCCCGGGCGGAGAATTGCGGGCGCGAGACTGCAAAAGGACAACCCGCCCAGCGTCCGTACCTTACCAACTGAATGTCGGCCCCGACACCGGGCACGGCGGCTTTTTTCTCGCGCCGGGTTGTCGCCGCGTCCTCCTCCGCCCACCTGCCGGCGTCCGACCCCGAATGCACCGTTTTCGGTTCGACGCGACAGGGAAGCGTGCGGTGCGGACTGGTTTTTTTCGTTCCAGGGCCTATTCGTACGCGTTCCGACAAGGTCTCGCGGCATTCGACTTTCAGTTCGGGAACAACCCGGCGCACAGACGGGCCCGCCCGGTTTCGGCGCCTTGAGCGAGTTTACGAATCAGCTCCCCGCCGGCCGTTGTCGCCTTACCGCCTGAATCGGTCTTGCCCGGGCTGGGGGGGCGAAACCCGGTGTCGGCGACCAAGCCGCGACACAGAACTGCAGGCCCGATTCCACACCGGCCGGCAAGCAGGGCGAAAGCGATGAAACAGGAATACCGTGTGCGGTTCGAGCCGAGCGGCCGGACCGTTTTCGTTTTACCGAACACCACGTTGTTCGAGGCCGCGGCCCGGGCCGGGATCGTGTTGCAGAGTCCATGCGGCGGTCGCGGCAGTTGCGGCAAGTGTCGGGTTCGCGTGGTCCAAGGCGGCTGTGATCCGTCCGAAGCATGTGTGCGCCTGCTCGGGGAGACGGAAACCCGTTCCGGAATGCGACTGGCCTGCCAGGCGCGGGTCTGCAATGACTGTGTTGTCGACGTCCCGGCCGCCTCGCTCTTCGAAAGTCGAACCCGGATTCTGACCGAAGGAGCGGAATCGGGTGTGGACGTCGACCCGGCGATTACCAGGCATACGGTCCAGCTCCCGCCGCCGGTCAGCGGCGACGATACCTCGGACCTTCGCCGTCTCGAACAGGCCCTGGGGCGGCGGGTCCATGTGCACCTGGACGTGATGCGCGGCTTCCCTGAGCGTCTGCGCTCGGCGGGGTTTCGGGGCGCTGCGGTGCTCTGCGAGGACCGGCTGATCGCCTTCGAGCCGGGTGAAACGCCCGGCGAGTGTTACGGGGTGGCGTTCGACTTGGGGACCACCACCATCGTGGGGGGGTTGATGGATTGCACCGGCGGTGGGGAGGTGGCTGTCGCCGCGCGGATGAACCCGCAGGTGGCGCACGGCGACGATGTCATCAGTCGGATTATGCAGGTGCGGGAAGATCCCGGCGCCCTCGAGCGCCTCCAGCAGGAGGCCGGTGAGGCGCTCAACGGCCTGATCGCGGAACTCTGCACGCAGGCCGGCATTTCCCGCGACCGCATCTACGAGGCGACCCTGGCGGGCAACACCACCATGCAGCACCTCTTCTGCGGGATCAGTCCGGCCGCGTTGGGGGAAGTCCCGTTCCCGCCCGCTTACCACCGTGCCCTGCATCTTCAAGCCCGGGAAACCGGCCTCGAAATCCATCCGAACGGGCGGCTGTACGTCTTCCCCAACATCGGCGGCTTCGTAGGCGGCGACACGGTGGCCGGCATCCTGGCCACAGGCTTGCACCGGGCGGAACGCCCCTCGATGCTGGTGGATATCGGTACCAACGGCGAGATCGTTCTGGCACACGAGGGACGGCTGCTGGCCACGTCCACCGCCGCCGGTCCCGCCTTCGAGGGCGCTCGTATCCGCGCCGGCATGCGGGCCACGGACGGGGCCATCGAAAAGGTGGTGCTCAACCACAGCGACATCAGTTACAATGTGATCGGGAACACGGCGCCGGCAGGCATTTGCGGCACGGCCCTGATCGACTTGGCGGCGACCTTGCTCCGCGCCGGGCTCTTGGATTCGACCGGTCGACTCCTGGGGCCCGATGAGGCCCCCGCGCGCGTCCCGACCGCTCTGAAGGAACGACTGCATGAGAATGACGGGAACGTGGATTTCCTGATCGTTCCCGCGGCGGAAAGCGGCACGGGTGAAGCAATTTACCTCTACCAGCGCGATGTTCGCGAACTCCAACTTGCCTCCGGCGCCATTCGAGCGGGCATTCTCATCCTGCTGCGCCGGGCCGGTCTCGAACCGGACGACTTGGACACCGTGCTGCTCGCCGGAGGGTTCGGCAACTTCATCCGTCGGAGCAACGCCCGGCGGATTGGGCTTCTGCCGCCCCTGCCGACCCAGCGCATCCGCTTTGTGGGCAATGCGGCGGGTATGGGCGCCAAAGCGGCGCTTTTGAACCGGGCCGCCCGGGCCACCGCGGAAAGAATTGCGGAGTCCGCCGAACACGTGGACCTTTCCCTGGATCCCGAGTTCCAGATGGAATTCGGCATGGCCATGCTCTTTCCCGAGACGGATTGACGCCTCTCCTGTCCGTCCCGGCCGTTGCGGCGGGTTCAATCGCAGTCACTGTCCACCATGAAAGGAGCTGTCCGATGAACGCCTGTCGGAATATCTGCGTGCAGAGTGTGTTCGGGATGGCGCTAATGTTCTGGACTTCCGCCGGACGGGCGGCGTCCACGGACATGAAAATGAAAGTCCGAGACGTGCTGTTGGCCGATTTTGAGCGACCGGTGCGGATTTCGCTGGGGGGGGAGGGCGTGCAGCCCGGGTCCCGCGTCGCTGTTTCCGCCGAAGAGGCCCGTTCCGGTCTCAAGGCGGCCCGCCTCGATTATGTTTTTCGCAAAGGCGTCCCCGGGCGACAGTACGTGGAACTCGACATGCCCGTGCGCCTCGCGGGTGCGGTCCGGGACATCTCCGCCTGGGTCCTTGGCGACCGCTCGCAGGAGGAACTCAAGCTGCGCGTGTGGGACGCCGCAGGAGAGTGTTTCCAGTTCGGGTACGGCCGGATCGACTGGAGCGGTTGGCGTCGGGTCGTGTTTCCCATGGACCGTCGGCTCGAGGTTTCCTGGGGCGGGGACGGGAACAAGAAACTCGACGCGCCAATCCGGCGGATCGCCTTCCTCGTGGACAGCCCGGTCGAACCGCGGATCGGGAAAATCTGGTTCGACGATGTGCGCTATACCACCTTGGTGCGGGCCGAGGAACTCCTGTCGGGTACGATCCGTACGGAAGTGCTCGGCAATGCATTCTACCGACGCAGTCCCGAACTCATCACCGAACTGGTCAACTCTGCGGACGTCCCGGCGGCAGTTGATGTGAGGATCGAGATCGAGGACGGCTGGGGGGCTGTTGTTGCGGTGTCGCAGCGGCGCCTGTCTCTCGCCTCCCGCGAACGGTCCAGCGTGCTGCTGCAGCCGGTGCTGCCCCATTTCGGTCTATACCATGCCCGGTTGTCCCTGGAAGGACGCCGAGTTGCCTCGACCGCTTTTTCCTGGCTCCCCGAAAAAGCAGCGCCGGTCACAGATCCCGGCAGCCGGTTCGGCGCGGCCGTGCACTTCGGTCGCGGCGGTCGCGGTCCGCTCGAGAATAATCTGAAACTCGCGTCCGATCTGGGCCTCCGCTGGCTCCGCGACGACGGCGGTTGGGGCAGCATCGAACGGGTCGCGGGCGTCTACCGTGTCCCTGCGGTGTTCGACCGGTTTCTGCGGACTTCGCGGCCCGTGTGGGGGTGTGAGCCGCTGGTCATCCTGGACTACAGCAACAACCTCTACGAGCAGGACCGGTCCGTCCGCACCGACCGCGGTCGCCGGGCGTTTGCGGCTTGGGCCGAGTACATGGCCCGCACCTATCGCGATACCGTGCGTTATTGGGAGGTCTGGAACGAACCCAATATCGGTTTTTGGAAACCCAAGCCCGACCCGGTCCAATATGCCGCACTGCTGAAAGCAACCTATGCCGCGGTCCGACGCGGCAATCCCGAAGCCGTGGTCGTGGCCATGTGCACGGCGGGAATCGACTTCAAGTTCATCGAGGCCGTTCTGAAGCAGAAGACCGTGGGTTGCTTCGACGCCGTTTCCGTGCACCCTTATCGCTATCCCCGCGCTCCGGAGAAAGGCGCTTCCCTGGTGGGCGACCTTCGCAAGCTCATGGCGCTGCTCGAACGTTACGGCGTCGGCAAGGTCCCGATCCTGCTCACGGAGATCGGCTGGCCGAACCAGGAAGACAAACGCGGCCTGCCCGAAAACATTTCGGCCGATTACCTGGCGCGTATGCACATCTTGCTGGCTCAATTCCCCACAGTGCGCGCCATTTTCTGGTACGACTTTCAGGATGACGGGACGCGGCGCGATTATAACGAGAACAACTTCGGCCTGGTCCACAACGACTTCACTCCGAAAGCGCCGGCCATTGCATCCCGGATGACGTCCATGGCCCTCAAAGGTCGGCGTTTTGTGCGCAAGCTCGCGGACGGACCGTCGTTGTACGCCTTCGAGTTTGCCGGCAAGGGTCGGGAGCGGACCCTGGCGGCCTGGAGCACAGACGGCCGGGACACGTTGACCGTCCGCTGGCCCGGCAACGGTTCGGTGCGTACCGTTTCCGCACTCGGACCGTTTGGAAAGAAAACACTTCGGGAGGGGGTGCTGGTGCTTCCCGTGTCCGGTACGCCGGTCTTTGTCGTCGGGCAGGGGGAACCGGAGCGCCTGGCCCCTCTGTTGAAGGCGACTGCGGGCCCGGCAATTCCGGGACATCCGACACCGCTCACCATTCGGGTCGACAATCCCTGGAGCGTGCCGTTGAGGGCCCCGCTGGTGTTGGAACTGCCCGACGGATGGCGGCGGACCGGGGAAAGTCGGCTGCCGCGCTACTGGACGTCCGGCGAGACGGTTTTCCGGACGACGCTCGGGGTCCCCCTGGGGGCCGATTCGGACGCCGAGACAGAGCTGGGCGTCCGTCTGACCGATCCGCCGCGTCGGCCGCTGGCCGAGAATCGAATCCGGGTCACGGTTCAGTCGCCGGGACACGCCCGGATCGATCCGGTGCAAACCGCGCGCGGCGTGGTGCTTCGGGTGCGGGCGAGCACGGACCTCGAGCCGCCGCCGCCGGTGCAGCGGGCCGTGATACAGCGTC
>JAADHN010000176.1:6382-82520 GCA_013151865.1 Kiritimatiellota bacterium | reverse complement strand
CGAGCAGGCCGAACTTATAGTTCGACGCGTCGACGCCGCGGCCGTTCAGGTTGTTGCGCGGGATGCCGTGGAACATGGACCGGGTGACCCATTCGTCGTCGACGTTCAGGTTCTCGCCCACGATGAGGCCGGGGTTGGTGCGGTTGAGGTAAAAGCCCCATTCGCCGACCACGGCATAAAGTGACCAGGGGACGAACACTTTGGCCCCTTGGTCGACGGCCGCGGAGTTCGCCCGCGGCCGAAAATCGTGGGCCGCGGCATCGTGCACTTGCGGAGACTGCACGCTCACGCCCGTCTGGGCGACCATGGCGCCTCGCTTCTCAAGGCCCTTGCGCCAGTCCGACAGCGTGGCGAACATGTTCTCGGGACTGTCGTCGCGGCCGATCTTGCCGAAGCGGAACGGACGGCCTTGAAACACGTTGCGTGCGTAGGCGAGTGTCGAGTAATCCGTACGGCGGGTCGTCTCTTGCCGAATGAAATAGTTGCCGATGTCGAGCATAAGGTTGCCCAGGTAGTAGCAGCGGTTGTGCTGGAACATGCCTTTGTGCAGCCCCACGCCGCAGTTGTAGAGCGTGTTGTTGAACACTACGTTCATGAAGCCCGCCGCCTCGTTGAACGCGCACGAGTTGTAGATGGGATCGTTGACGTTGTTGTTCTTGCCCCAGATGATGTTGTTGAACACGTAGCCCTTGTATTGGCCGTCGAGGTAGATGCCGACGCCGTAGCAGCTTCGGCGATGCCAATTCTCGCTGCGGGTAGGCCCGAGCTTCCACTCGCCCGTCATCGCACGGCGCCAATGCACGTGCTTGTAGCCCACCGCGTTCCCGGAGATGTTGTCGTATACGTAACTCGGCCCCATCTCCCACGACGCGATGCCGCCGAAGTCCTGAACGCTCAGCAGCGAATTGGTCACCTTGTTGTGGTGGATGAGATTTCGTATCAGCGGACGGGCAATAAAGCCTCTCCGCCAATCCTGTCCGCCGAACACCAGGATGCCCACGCCCCACGAGCGATCCACGACGTTGCCCGCGATCTCGACCAGTTCGCCCTGCTGGATATTGATCGTGTCGCGGCCGCGCGCCTTGGGCTCGATGACGCGGCTGCCAATGTTGCACAACCGGTTGCGCAGCACCTTGACGTGCACCAGGCGCACGACGGCTTTCTTCATAAGCAGCCAATGATGCAGCAAGTTGAAGAAGATGCCGCTGCCGTCCACGTCGTGAATGTCGTTGTCTGCTACTTCGAGGAAGTCAAGCACATCGCCGCTTTTTTCGGGCATGGCCGTGATGGCATAACCCACGTGCGCGACGCGGCAGTGATGGACGTTGATATGGGAGCAGTTGCCAAGGATGTGAATCGCCGCGGCGTACGGCCGGATCAGAGGGGGGCGTGACGGCCACTTCGGGTCGATGGGATTCTCGAACATCAGGTCGAGCCCAGCGATCTCGATGTGGCTCTTGTTGCGAATGTCGATAAGGACCGGCTCGCGCGCGGCCTCGATCGTGGTTCGGTTTGGATCGCGGTCGCCGGGCAGGCGCAGGTAGAGGCGGCCGCCGCGTTTGCCCTTGCGAACGTAGCACCACTCACCAGGCTCGTCGAGGAACTGTGGTAGGCCTTCGAGGTAGTAGCGGCAGTACTTGTCGGAGCCGCTCTCGACATTCCCGATCCACGCGCGCACGGCGTGGCGCTTGGGATCGTACGCCAGCACCTTGCGAGGGTAGGGCAATGGCATGTTCGATCCCTCGGCCCAGAGCGTCGCGCCCACGAAAGCTTCGGGCTGCCGCTGGCGTAGGTGTTTCGTGTCGGCGAACCACGCATAGTTCTCCCACATGCCGGAGAGGCCTGTGATCTTTGCTGTGACGCGACCGTTCGTGATTCTCGCGCCGCGTTTGATCTCGCCCTTCTTCCACGCACGAGATTCAATCATGATGTAGTCCTTGCCCACTTCAATGACCACGTTGCGGCTCTTGGCGATATTGTCGCGGTTTTCGTCGAAGTCGGCCCACTTGCCCGTGCCGGTGACCCAATTGCCCTTGTGAAAGCCCTTCGTGCTGTCCAACGTGGCCTTTACTTGTAGAACGCGTCCAGTGATCTCCCACCACTCGCTGCGCGGGTCGTCAGGGTTGGTGATCCGCCAATTCGGCGTGCGCGCGGGCGTGAGACGCGTGACGCGACCGTTGCGGAGTTCGCAGAGCAGGCGCGGCGCGGAGTTGATGTCCACGTTCAGCTCGACGTACCAGGTCTTGTCGCGAGCGGCGACCGGGATCTCCGGGGCCTCGGCCTCCGTGCAGCGTTTCCAGCCGCCGGCGATCCGCACCGAGCCGTAGAGCGCGGCGCGGCCCGTGCCCCACGACGGATCTACGGTCAGGCGAATCGGGTCGCCCGGATTGCCGGACTCTTTGGCGATGAGCGCGCCGCGATACACTACTCCCCTCTTGAAACAATAGGTGTGCACCCCTCGGCACGCGGCCGCGCGGCCCGACGCGTTCTCGTCCCACGGATGGTGCTTCCAGGGTTGAGCCCTGGTGCCGGGATTGGCGTCGTCGCCGTTTTCAAAGTCGATGCAGCGGAGACTGTTGCCATGTTCGAACCTGAACGGTTTCGGCGACCATACGATGTCGGGCGTCGCGCCAAAGCTCAGACCTTGCCAAAGCGCCAAAGTTGCCAGGATCGCGAGAAGAATCGATGATCGGCCGGACAGCATGTCGTTATCCTCCATAACCTCAAAAAGGAGTGCCGCTGAACAGGGGAACGCCGGCGATGCGGTCTATTGCGACGCGCCTTCCCGCCGTTTGGCGGTGCGGACCCGATAGAGGCGTTCAGCGAAACCGCCTTTATTCTCGACGGCCGCAGCCGGGGCTGCAATTTGGCAGTCGAGCAGCGCGCCGGCCGCCCCGATCGGAATCAATGCGGCACTGGCGCAGAGAGTTCGTGGGAAATGGACGCGGTGCACTCTCAGGAGCCGTCTCCTCTCCACCCAGTCCATTCCGTCCTTTTGTTCTATTACCGCCCCCTGTCCTTTCAGTCAAGTGCCGGAGACGGCAGCGATACCGTATCGCCCGGAGTCAGCGAAACGGTCGTTCGCCGGCGTACCCGATCAGCGCATGTTCGAGTCCATTGCCGAGAATCATCGGAAAGTACGGTTTGCCGGCGCCGCTGGCAGTATCCGCGTCGCAAGGTTTGATCGGCATGGATCTCCTGTTTTTTCAGGCAGTGACGCCTGCTCCTCCGAATGTCGCACAGGCGTAGCGAGCTGTTCGAGATGCCGACGCAGCTCCGGAATCGAGCAGCGGCACAGGAGATGTCTGAACGGGAACCGGCCGGTCCGGCGGAATCGTTGCGCATTGGCGGCATGGAACCCGCCGCGGCGATCCATGAACTGTCCCCACCAACCGCTGTGGTTGCCGGGTATGCCGGGCTGGGCCGTCTCGACCCACGATGGAGGAAACAGGTTGGCGAACGGCGGGAGACTGTTCAGCCAGGTGGCGCATTGAGCCATGCTTACATCGGGCCGTTCCCGCCGCGCCCGGGAGACGATCTCCAGCAGGTCGGCGACCATTTCCGGGAAATGGCGGAATGGCGAGTCCGGCTGATAAGCGTTGCGCACGTGCAACGTCAGGTGGTCCTCGGAATCCGGCTCGGCATAAAAGGGTCGAAACTCGTACTGGAAGCAGCCGACGGCATCTGCCAACCACCGGGCCGTCACCTCCAGGTCGCGCTCGATCATCGGCTCGAGGTGCGGCCACAGGAGCGCCAGGCCCTCCGCCTCGATGCGGGCGCTCGTGGAGTCGTTTTCGTGCCGCTCGTAAAGTTCGCGCAGTTTGTCGAGCACGGCATTCCAGCCGTCGGCATCCCGCGGCCCGGTACGCGGATCGTCGCCCCAGAACACGGACATGCGGACAAGGCCCACGCGTTTGGTGATGGCGGTTTCGAAGTCCACGTCTTCGTGCTTCCACAGCCGCCAGGCATACCACAGTTTCAGCTTGGCCAGTTCGCGCGTATACTCACAGGCTGTCTCGTATCGCCGGCACCTCATCCTGCGGTCCTCCTCATTCGACATTCCGAAAGGCGATAACGGTGTAGATCGCGAGCCGCGACAGGGTGAATGTCGGTCCGTTCCCCGACTGCCGCAGGCGGACGCTGCTGAATTCCGGACCATCGGGCGAAAACGCTTGCAGGTCCTCGACCCGGGCCAGGCCGAATGCCGCCGCGTCGAGAGTGATGGTCAGGTTCGACCTTTCCGCGACCGCGTCCTCCAGCCAGCGGTAGTTGCGATTGACCACGTGCAGACGCCACTCGGGGGTCCCTGAACGACGCTCGAGCTTGATGAGCACATTCGGCCCGGCGTTCGTCCGGATGCCCGTGGGCCCGAGAAGGCGGCGGATTTCGTCCGTGAGTTTGGCGGGACGATTCTCGAGCTGGTATCGGACGCCCAGGTCCTCCCGGACCGCGGCAATCTCAACTTCATCCAAATGCCGGCGCCAGGGCTCGGGATCGCCCACGACCGTGATCGCACCACCGGCCGCGGCGTATTCTGCAAGTGCCTGCATCTGGCTTTCCACGTAATCGTCCGGCTTGCCCAGGGCGATGACGCGTTTATACGGCGCCAGGATGTCGCTGGAGAGTCGCGTCCGTTTCCGCCCGCCGCCGTCGAGCATGACGCGATAGGGCACATGCGCGTCGTCGAGAAGCTGCGCCCAGGCGTACACATTTTCTCCGCCGCTGCCGAGGCGGTAGCCAGGCTCGGTCTTTAGCAGCAGAACGCAGCGCGGCGGCTCGCAGTCGTCGTAGAAGTCCGCATGCGCGCGGATGAACCGCGTGTAGCGGCCCACCGCATCGAGCGGGCAGCGATACGCCGCGGGGGACCGGTCGCGGTCGAAAAACTCCGGCAGGAGGCGGGCGCGCAATTTCTTGTAAAGGTCCCTGCCGAGCAGCTGGTTCCCGGGCAGGCGGTAGAGGTACTGCATGGTTCCGCCGCCGGCGTAGACTTCGGCCGTCCAGATTTGCAGCAAACGGGCGTACGGACCGCGTTTGAAGGCCAGCTTGTGATACCAGTCGCCGCCGTAGCCGGTAAAGATGGGCGGGCCGCGGAAAACGCTGCGCAGGACGGAAGCCGCCGACCCCATGACACCGTTGGGCGGATAGACGGCAATGCCGAGTCGATACGCGTCCGTGTGCCGTTGGCCCGGCTGGGCTCCGTAGTACAGCAGCGGCGTCTCCGGCCACACGCCGTCGTACGCGTCCGAGGTCGCCAGGTCCTGGGGTTTGAAATACCAGAAGTGCTGGACAAAAGCCACTTCACGGCCGGTTTTCCGGGCATATCCGCGGCCTGCATCGCAGAGCTTGGTCAGGAAGTCGAAGGCAACGGCATCCTTGAATACCGACCAAGCATCCCACAGTGTTCCCATCCGGGAGAACTGGCGCCGGCGCTGCCGCTCGTCGCCCTCGGTCGACTCGAGGAGGTATCGGCGAATGTCGAACCGCGCGAAATCGCCAAGGCCCGTTTTACGCAACGGCTCGCGAAACCGCGCCAGTCGCGGATCGTGCTCAAGGGCCTGCCCGAAACCGGCCACGCAGCGCTCGCAGAAGCATTCGGTTTCGCTGCGGAAGAAGTCCTCGAAGTGGATCACGTCCGCGCCGCCGTCAATGGCGGCTCTGACATTCTCGATCATGGCGTCGAGAAACTCGGAGTGGCTTTTGCAGTAGGTCCACCACTGCTTGCTTTGGTCGCTGTTAGGCGCGATGGCGTCGTAAAGATGCACGCCGGTGATGCCGCGCCGCGCCGCGGAATCCAGAAAGTTCGCCTGGCGATGATAGGTGTGGACGGCGAAGTGAAGTTTGCCCATTCCCAGTTTTCCGGCCAACGCTTTGCGGCGCGCCTGGTAGGTTTCTTGCGCTTCGCTTCGGGTGCGAGCCCCGGGTTGGCCCGGCCCGTGAATCCCGTCATCCCCGTGGGACGGAGTTTCGCCGCCATCTCTTTCATGGCCGCATTCGTCCACACGCCCGCGATCCAGACATCCGAGCGGCCGGGCGGCTCGGCAAGGCCGGTCCAGCTCACCGCGAAACAAGTCGACAACATTGTTTTGAAGGCTGCTTTCGAAGTTAAGCCGAGCAAGGTCCGCGATAAGTTCCGCGGGTGAGTCACCAGTCCCTTCGCCTTGGTGGACGCCATCGGCTTTTCCTCAATCATCGCCGTCGGGGTACTCGACGGCCGAGAGATCGAGCCGGCACTGGAGCCGGCGTTTGGCCCGGCGTCCCAGGTTCTTCACGGTCAGGGTCAGCTCCTCGCGACTCAGGCTCGCCCCGGTCACCACGAAACGCGCGTCGCCGGTGACGAGGTTGTCCCGGTAGAAGTCCAGCCACTGCGCTTCCGCGCCTTGCAAGGCGCGGGCAATTGCGGCGAACGAGCCCTCGCGCATGTGGAAGCGCCCGGCCTTGGCGCCGCCTTCCCTGGCGAGGACCCAGAAGCCGACAGTGCTGCTGCCGGCGCGGATCGCTTCCACGGTCTCGGCCTCGAGGTCCGCCGGGGCGCGGTCCGTTCCCCACAGCAGGGTGATGTAGCCGCGGTCGCCGAGCACCGAGAGCGGACCTCGCACGGACCAGGCGGGAGCGGTATACACCATCCCGCCCAGAAAATCGAAGGCGGCGGCGAGGTAGGTGGGCTTCATGCCCACGTTTACCCAGCCTCCGGCCGGCACGCGGTGAGCGGCCGCGATGGCCCGCACCTGCCGTGCCAGTGCCAGCGTGGCCTCCCGTTTGGAGGCGATCCAGAGCTTCTGCAGCGTCGGGTCGGGCGTCGTGGCAGGATCCTGATACGCCACGCCCTGCTGGTCGCAGTAGGCGCGGAACCGGGTCTTGCAGTGCCGGCAGTAGCAGGGATGACCGTCGAGTTCGAAGTTGTCGTCGAGGATGAGGCCGTCGAGCGCGTAGTTGTCGAGCAACTGCCGTACGGTCCGGAAATTGTAGTCCTGGACTTCGGGCCGGTTGAAGCAGATGCGGCCCTTGGGGTCGGGCTTGCCGTCTTTGCCGATCCGGATCGCATTGGGATGGGCTTTGAGGAGCGTTTTGGGAAAGGCGAAGTACACGCCGCCGATAACCTTGATGCCGCGGCGGTGGCACAGGTCCACAAACTCCGCGAGGTAGTCGCCCGGGTAATCCGTGACGAGCTTCTTGTTGGGCGTGTCCTCGGCCATACCCCGGTACAGCGCGTAGCCGCTGCCGCCGCGCAGCAGCGGCTGAACAATGGTCGGATGGAAGGAGGCGACGTAATCCGCGGCCTCGAGCGGCGTATCGAAATCCCGCAGGGTGGCGGGCATGTGGATGAGCGTCTCGATATTGCGGGTTTTGGCGAGAGGGGCGAAGCGCACGCGCAGGGTCATGGTGGCGTCGACCGGCACGCGGCTGACGTCGAACGTCACCTGCTTGAGCGACCCGAAGGTGCGGACCCGGGGCTTGAGCACCGGTGCGCCGTCGGCCCAGGCGCCCTTCACGTCGGTCCGGGCCGGCAGGCTGACCTGAATCGTGCCAGGCCAAGCCTGACGCCGCGGGGCGTCGGGAACGAGCCAGCGGAGCAGGTTATCCATGACGACGGCCGCGTCGACAATGGACCGGAAATGGCTTTTCGCCTTTTCCGGGCCGAACCCGAGCACGGCGGTGCGGCCGCGGCCGCGTCGCTGGATCACGCCCAGGCTGTTGCCCTCGACGTCCCGGGCGACCGCCGTGCCGTCGGCCGGGACGACCGCGACCAGCTCGCGGCCCTTGTCGCCGAGGTTGGTGTGCCCCACGAACTGCGGCAGCCGCCAGTGCAGCTGCCCGAGGCCCTTGGCGAGCGGGCCCGGAAGCATGGTCAGTTCTTTGATGTACACACTGCGGGTCCTTTTTATACCGCAGAACGCCAGCAATTCCGGGCAGCCCATCGGGCCGCCCCAACTGCCGTACAGCGCTCCGCCGGCGCGGACGTAGGCAGTCAGGCCCTTGATTTGTTTTGGCGTGAAACGTCTTTTGATGGTCGTGGCCACGAAGTCGTACCGCTGCAGGGCCTTCTCGTCCTCGAGAGCCGCGGGTTCGGCCCAGGTGACCTCGATTCCCTTGAACTCCAGGGCGCCGAAGAGCGCCGAATCCCAGCCGCTCCAGGAGTTTTCCGGCCGGATCAGCAGGGCCCGGAGACCAGCGAACGCCATGTCGCCGCCTTCCAGATCGCCGGCAGCGCAGAACGCCAGGCCCGACAACGACCAGACCAGGCAGACTCGGAAAAGGATTCTCATTTGCATCTCCAGTTCGGCGTTACCGCAGGATCTTTTTCGCGGGAAATGGACAATAGCGCACGTTTGCGCTCCTGAGCTTTCTGCAGGGAAAAATGTCACTGACCGAAGGTGACGACGATTGCGCTGCTGCGGTCGGCCTCTGCCGAGACCGGGAGCAGCAGCGCGGCAGCTTCCCGCCGCGCCTCCACGGCTTCACCGCTGAGCAGGTCGCGCGCGGTTACCGGTGCTTCCGCAGGGACGCCGAACGCCTCCAGGTCCACGGTCAGCGTGCCCGCGCGTGCTTTGCCCTCGCTGCGCAGCGAGAAATATACTTTGCCGCCGCTGGGACCGTAGCGTTCCACCCACAAGCCCTCGGCGTCGCAGCGCGCGTGGGTAATGGGTTGCCAGCCGGCGGTCGCGAGCGCCTGAATCGCGGGGAGGTACTTGCGGAACGTGGCCCGGTCGCGCTCGTAGAGTTCAGGGTGCTGCCAGTAGTTGTAGCCGCCCTTGGGACCGGCCTCGGAAATGCCGGGAAAAACCGCCCAGAACAGGCAGCGGTTGATGTAAGTATCCATCTGCTCGGCGGTGATGACGGCCCCGGTCTTCTCCCAGTGCCATTCCATCAGGAAGGTAATCGGCTTGCGGTATCCCAGCGCGCGGCGCACATAGGTGTGTTGGGCGCTCTCGGTGCGCAGCGACACCTCGGAACCGATGACATCGAAAAAGCGGGCAAAGAACAAGTGTCCTTTTGGCGGGATATTCGCCTGCAGCAGGCGTCCCTGCGCACGCTGGTCGTCGAACCATGCCTGGTAGAACTCGGCACTACTCATCCAGATGGGCAGCACGGGCCGGAGGGTGCGGCGGCTGTAGGGGAGCGGCCGGTCCGCGAAAGCGAAATGATCGCGCCGGTAATTCTCGACGCCCACCAGGATCACCTGGTCGATATACATGCCATCCAGCTCGAAGCCTTTGGCGCGCCACTTGGCGACCTTCTTGTCGTAGCGCTCGCGGCGTTTGGTCCACGAGTTGAGGCCGGGCAACTCGGGGTCCGCATTGATCATGGTGCAGCGCATCCAGCGCCGGGCATTGCCCTTGACGCCGCCCCACTGCTGATTGTGCCAGCCCGTCCACCGGATTCGCCCGTTCTCGTCATGGGCCGCACAATTCTCGACGATTTCCCGGCCCCAGCCGGACATGGCCTTGACGCACGTCTCGTAAGAGGGTACCGGGGGGTTGGGTTCCTCGTAGTCGCCGACCACGATCCACTGCTCCTGCGCATTGGTGGTCGCGAAGGAGTAGGCCCCATGCTTCCGGTTCCAGGCGATGTCATGGGGACCTTCGTCAAAGACCAGCATGAAGTCTTGCGGCCGGCGGATCTTTCGGGGATCCATGGTCCCGAAGAACCAGCAGCCCTGGCGTTCGGGGCGGACTTCGAAGAATTGCGGGAACAGGTTGTAATAGCGTTGGGCCGCCGCCCTCAGGCCCCAGGCGCCATCGTGGCGGTAGAGGTAGAAACGAAAGGGCGCCCGCGAAGGATGTTTTTTCGCGGCCGGCGTGAGTCCGAAAGCGAACTTGATTTCCAGCAGGCCCGCGGCCCCGGTGCTCTCCAGGGCGGTGACCACCAGGGCCGGCTCGTCCATACGCAGGGCCAGCGACAAGCCGTCGGTGTCATCGGCCAGCGAGCAGAACGGGTATTGATTGAGTTCTCCGCTGGGCGTTCGCACCGTGTTGGCATAATGACCGGGAACGGCAGCGTCCGTTTCCTCGTACAGCGCTTTTCCCCAGCGCCGGTTTTCGGTGAGCACCGGCAGGCCGAAGACCACATCCACGCAGCGGTCTTTACCGGTGAGGTCGCGCACTTCGCCGCTGATTTCGATGCAGTCCTTGCGGGGCATAAACTCCACCCGGGCCGCCAGCCCCAGCCCCCTCAGCGTGCCGCTCTGCCGGATCCCCCGCCCGGTCGCTTTCACCTTCCCGCCCAGCGGCAGCAATGGCGAACCGACCGCCGCATCGCGCAAGCGCAGGCCACTGTTGCGCCAAACCCCGGCGGCTGTCCAGTCGGACCGCCCCAACCGCACCCTGGCCACGCTGCCGGTCGCCGGGTCCAAGCCGATGCTCAGACCGTTGCCCGAGTCGACAGCCAGCAGCTTTTTCGGGAGAGCGGCCGCGGGAGCAATCGTGCCGTCGGGCAGCAGGCGTTCGGCCGCCCGCAGCGTGTAGCTCTCGATCTCGCGCAGCGACAGGTCGTCGAACCACGCTTTGCCCGAGTGCTTGCGGAAGAGCCCCAGCGCCTTGATCCATTTTACCGGCTTGGCAGGCCGGATGATGACCTCACGCCGCTGCCAGTCATGGGTTCCGGTGTCGAAGCGGGAGGTCCGGGCGTAAAGGAAAGTTCGATCCATGTACTGCAGGTCGGCCCACAGGGAGTAATGCACGTCCGGTTCGCCCGAAACATCAGCGCTCCGGCTCCACCCCGAAAAGACCAGGTCAAAGGTCCGGGTGCGATTCAGGTTGACCTGCTGCATCACGCCGTTGACGTCTTTGGCGGTTGGGTTCGGGCAGAGAGCCGACAGTCTGCCGCTGCGGGCAATGCTGTCGGCGCTGAACTTGCTCGCCCACTCGGTCCATGGTGTGGCCTCCGTCCCCAGGGTTTCGAAACCGCCGTCAATGAGCAATTCGTTGCCGCGCGGTGCGGGCGCGAGCACCGGTCCCGGGGCAAACGGAGCGTGGTCCACCGTGTCGAAGTAGACATACACCGGCCCGGAGGCTTCCAGCCGGGCGGTGATCCTGCCCACTGCCGCGGACTCGGCGTCGTAGCCCGGCAAGGTCTCCCAGCGCGCCGGCAGTACTTGAGCGCCCCCGTCCCGAAGGCAGAGGACGCGCACGGACTCCGGGGCGAAGCGGCCGCCGCCGGTCATCAGCGTGGTGAAGTTGCCCTCGATCTCGATTTGTGGGCCGATGGGCGCTTCCGCCGCCAGCGCGCGGTAACGGCGGCGCCCGTCCCGCCAGCGATCCGCTCCAGCCGCGACGCCGGCGCCTGCAAATGCCAGGAGCACGGCCACGGCTAGAATCCCCGGGAAAGCGCGGTGAGCAAACGTCCCGGCCCCGGTCCGGCTCGTGGATAAGGCCCCGGCCGACATGGGCTCTCCCGCGACTGCGGCGCGAGTTGGTGTTTTCATCGGCGTTTTCCCAGCCGTTGAGAGCGAATTTCATCCCGGGAGCGGAGAGGAGTCAAGTGGCAGGCGCCATGCGGGTAGACCGATCATATGACTACCATCTCTCCCGCGAGTGCGCCCGGGGTTATGGCTTCGGCAGCAGTTTCAGCAGCAGTACCTCCCGGTCCTCGAACTCGTAGGTGAGGGTTCGATCCTTCCGGGGCCCGAGGCCGGCGAGGGGTTCGGCATTGAGCCCCCGTTTGAAGCTGTAGAGTTGCGGGACCATGCCGGGAAACGCGGCCAGGTCCAGTGTGAGTTTGATCCTGCGAAAGGCATCGGTTTTGATGAAGAAAAAGGAATAGCCGTCCGGCCCTTTGGCGGCAATGCATTCAAGGCCCTTGGGGAGGGAGGGGGGCGAGAGGAGGTCGCTCTCGGGCAGACGCGCGATGCGGTTGAACATCTTGAACAAATAATAGACGGGGGTGGGCGTCCAGTCGTCGGAGTTGATCATGCCGCGGCCGCCGGTGGGGCCGACGAGGTTCCAGTGGGTGCAGAAATCCACGCCGTGGTACAGAACACGCTGCCAGGCTCGTGCCAGGAAGATGCCCGCGGCAACAGTCGAACCGGGGCGACCGTTCCCGGTGCCGAGTTCGCTGATGAAAAGGCCCGTTTCCCTGCGGCCGTGACGGGCCAGGACCTTCTTGACGATTTCGATGCGCGGCACGATGCCGTCCAGGTTGCCGTAGTGATGCCAGTCGAGGTAGTCGCAGGGCAGGTCCTCGATGCCCGTGAGGAACTGTTCCAGGAGCGCTTCGTCGAAACCGGCGAACACGGGGCCGGCGATTTTCGCCTCGGGGTCTCCGCGTCTGATGGCCGGGGCCACGGCCCGATAGAAATCGATGTACTCGCTCCACGTTCCATCGCGCCACTGATTGTCGGCATTGGGTTCGTTCCAAACCTCCCAGATTTTGACGTTCCAGCGGCTTTGTTTGGCGTGGCGAGCGAGTTTTTCGGCGAAACGCGCATACGCGGCCAGGTCGGTCGCCCCGCGCACGGGCTGAAAATAGATCGCTTTCCCGGGTTCGAACCTCATCCAGGACGGCCGGTAGAAGCTCATGCAGAGGTAGAGGTCGCAGCCGAGTTTTTCGCGAATGGCGCGCATCTGGGCGTCGGCGAAAGCGGTGCTGATGGGGCCGCCGTCCTTGGGGTAGACCGGGTCGACTTCGTAAGGGACTTTGCGGGTCCAGCCGTCCGGGATGCCGAGAATGGTGTACAGGCAGTTGAAGCGCAGCGCGGGAATGCCGCACTCCTGCATCAGGGCGACTTGCTTGTGGTTGTTCACGAAGTCGTTGAACAGTTTCGCCCCGGCCCCGCCGAAGCGATAGGCGCCTTCCGAGAACAGGCCCTTGTGCAGTTTGCGCACAAATCGGCCCGGCTCAAGCGCCACGAGCACGGCTTGCGGTTCGGGGACCGGTTTCCGCGCGGGGATACGGAACCGCACCCCGAAGCGCAGGGGGGTGTCCGGTTCGAGCACGCCTCCGGTAACGATGGGATCTTTGAACTGGATGTCGTACTTGTCGCGGAAGGAACCGAGTTGAACCCGGTTTCCGTCCGGAAACTCGACGCGCAACGGGGCTGTCAAGAGATCGTCCGGCGCCGCAATCGCCAGGTACTTTCCGGGCTGGGCCAGGTTGCGATACTTTTCGGGGCGCGGGGCCGGGAGCGTGATCTGTTTTTCTCCGTCCACATCCACCGTAGCACCGGCGAAGCGATCGGGGATGGTGGTCTGGAGGAAGATGAAGCGCGCCTTTTCGGCCACTTGGGGCGTGAGCGTGGTGCGGACGGTGAAGACGCCGCCGGCGAGCGCTTCCACGTTGATCTCGCAGCGCATGGCTCGCGCGCCGCCGGTGGAGTATCCGCGCAGGTCGATCGCCACGCCCGCCGGGAGCTTCCGGAAGGACGCCTTGCCGATGCGGATCCGCCTGCGCCCCCCCTGCCCCCGGTGCATCATGATGAATGGGTGGATGTTCGTGAAGAGCGGTTCGCCCCGGCTGGTCATTTCCATGACCGTACCGGTTTTTCTCGAAACGAGCGCCTCGTACCGGTCGGAGGCGATACGAATCAGGGGGCCGTCCTCCACGCGCACCCCGGCGGATTCGTACACTTTGGGGGCGGCTTGGCTCCAGGCGCCTGTGCTCAGCGCGATACAGAGAAGTACCGGGGTCGGTCGTCTCATTTTAACTTGCCTCATTCGGGATCATGCCGCTGTCCAGGATGTGCGAAAAATAGGCGTGGAAACGCTCGCAGCCGGGACGCCGGGCCACATAGCCGCTCATGTCGCCTTTGTCGCCGGTTTCGAACCAGCGTATGATTTGCGGCTGAGCCTCGTGTTTTTTCAGAAAATCGATCACGGCCGCATGCAGGCGCGCAACAACCTCGGGGTTATCGTCTGCGACATTCGTGGTCTGCAGCGGATCGTCCTCAAGATCATGCAGGACGCGCTGGGCCGGGATAGGCGAATCTCGAAGTTGCCACCGTTGGTCGCGAGCAATGATGACCGCCTTGTCCGTCCGGGCGTTGGGGGCGGCGCCGGTGATGGCCACGTCGCGAATCGTGCCTGGCTTGCCCTGGAGGATCGGCAAGTACGAGGTGCCCTGCATGACGGCCGGAATCTCGATTCCCACCAGCTCCAGCAAGGTCGGGGCGAGATCCGCTGGTTGGACGAGGGCCGGGCAGTGCGTGCCGTGGGTGACGCCGGGGATGCGAATCATGTGCACGGTGCGGGCCACTTCGGTAAACATGCAGTTCTTGCTCAGCAGCGCTCCATGCTCGTTCAAGTGCGTGCCGTGGTCCGACAAGCAAACCACGCAGGTATTGTCAGTCAGGCCGAGCCGATCCACGGCCTCCAGCACCATGCCTACGCAGCGGTCGACGAATGTCACGCAAGCCGCATAGCGCGCCTTGATGTTGTGGATTTCCGCTGCGGTCAGCTTGCTCGGATCCGGAATATGGGACAGGAACTGATCGCCGGTATAACCGGGATCGTAGAGATCGACGTAGTGCCGGGGCGCTTCTGTCGGCTCGTGGGGATCGAACCCGTCGATCCACAAAAAGAATTTCTCGTGCCCGAGATTGCGCTCGAGCCAGTCCACGGCGCGGTCGAACGTCTTGTAGGTCACCCAGTCGCGTTCGGTGCGTCTGCCGCGGTTGTTGCGGCGGTTTTGCACCAAGCTCTTGTTGACCGTTTTGCGATTGATTTTGGAGAAATCCTTGAAAGGCAGATCCACGGGATCGGAGTCCATGCCGTAGCGATCGACTTCGTTGCCGCGGATGAAGTCCCAGGCATGGAACGGCCAGTCGAAATTGTGTCCGCCGTTGATCAGGTGCGGGGTGTCGCAGATGAGCTGCGTTACGTAGCCGTTTTCCCGCATGATCTCCGGCAGCGTAATCTCGTTGAACGAGAGGGGCAGCCACGGATGCAGGGGTTCGCCATAGCGGCCGGTAAACAGGTCCGTTCGGTTGGGAATGGTGGGGAAGGAGCCGGCGTAACAGTTGTCGAACACGGTGGCGGTCCGGGCAAAAGAGCCGAAGTTCGGCGTGCGACACCAGTCGTTGCCATAGGCGCTCAAGTGATCCGGACGCAGCGTGTCGTTCATGATTACGATGATGTTCATGCCGGCCTTTTCTCCGTGCCACTATCCGCCAAAAACTTGTTTTCTGATGATTCTTTCATTTCGAAGGATGCGTAACAGGTTTGTTTTCAAGCAGTGCCAAATCAGACAACGAGTTTCCCTGTTCCCGGCGGCTTCCTGCCCGCCCTATGACCGCTCGGGTTGCGGGCGATACCCACGCCAGGCTTTTGTGTGTCCCGGTCGAGTGCGGTCGCCCCGAGCGCGCCCTGTACCGGTCATTCCTGTATCTCGAAGGCGGCCTCGCCGGGCCGCAGGGTGAACGAACGTCCCAGGGCAGTGAACGACACGGGCCGGGGTACGATGCAGACGAAGACATGGCCGATCCGGCCGTCGGGCAGGCGCCAGGCGCTGTGCAGGACGCTGGGGAATTCCAGCACCGTCCTGGTCCTCTTGCGCCAGTCGTAGAAGCTCACTTCGTGAGACGGCACGTTCAGTGCAGGCGAAGCCACCCGCTGTCCGAAGACGAGAAACTCCCGTGCCGGCCCGCGCCAGAGATCGAAGTGTGCGCGCAGCAGACGGCGCTGAAACTCGTGCGTGGAACGCGGATCGAACCAGCGCGTCCACACGGCCGCACCGGGGGTCTTGCCGCAAGCCAGGTTCGCGGCCTGCTGGTAGAGCGCTACGGGCCACGGTTTGTCGCTGACCTGACAGCCGTCTCCGCCGTACCCGAGCATGTAGTCGTGATACACATGGGCGAAAAGCGGGACTCCCATCACTCCCCGTCCCGTGCGCGGCCAGCTCGCCTGTTTGTATTCCCGGGCGTGGTACGTGTCGAGCACGGGGATGAAGAACTCAGCCGGCTCCTCGATGGCAAAGGCAAAGTCGGGATCGGCTGCCTTGCCTTTGCGTCGTATTTCCGCGAACAGGGCGTAGAGGCTTTTCGCGCACCAATCGCCCCCGCCGGGCGGATGGGGGTGTTCGGGATGATAGCATAACGGCAGGCCGCCGCCGACGATCTGGTCGACTTGCACGCAATCGATCCCGAGATCCTGGCAACGCATGGCCGAGCCCAGCAGAATCTCGCGGGCCAGCGGCGTGGCCGCGCAGATTTGCGCATACCGCCCCACGCCATCGGTGGGTTTTCCGTAGATGAGCGGTTTGCCGCCGGGGTCCGAAATCGCGGACGGACGGCCTCTCCGGTCGAAGGCGGCCTGCTGGTCGATAACGGCTCCATCGCGTTTCTTGTGCAGCGTCCATTTCAGTCCTGAGAGGAACACGAGAGTACGGTTGCCGCGGGCGTGCAGTTCGCCGGTGACGCGCTTGAAAGCTTCCGCGCCGCCGAAAGGCGGGAAGTAGTCCGGCGTCACCCATGGTCCGCGTTTTTCCCAGGCCATCAGCATGAACGTGACCGGCCCGCCCAGCACCTCGCGCCAAGCCTCGGCCTGTCCGACCACATCGGGCAGGCGGTTGACCATTCTTTTGTCCCGATTCTGTCCGCGGAGCGAGAAGGAGTAGAAGAGTGACGGCTCGGTGAGCCATTTCGGCACGTCGCCCGCCTTGACCCGCGCGGCGAGCGTGCGACGGCACCACGGCTGCTTCACGGCCCAGGTGCGATACAGGTTGGCCGCGTCTTCCCAAGTGGTCGAATCGGCGCCGAACGCGCCGCGGAAGGTGGCGAGAGCCATGTCGTAGGGAAGTTCCCATCGCCGCTGCGGTGTTCGCGACAGAAGATGGGCCACATTCAATTCGACCCCCCGGCCTGCGCGCCGTGCGGTGAGCGTCTTGGTGAAAGCCTTCGCATCGTGCGAAGCCAGGTAGATCCCGGCCTGTTTGCCGAACACGGCCATAAGTTGCATGGAGGCCGCGCCGGGATAGGGCAGTAGGCGATGGAGTCCGTTTTTCAAGGGATTGCGCACGACGGATCCGTCGCATTGAGGCAAAAGCACCGCGTCGTCCGCCTGCGCATCACCCAGCGGCAGTGCGACACGCAGGATCGGAAAGCGGACCCACGAAATCAGGCGCGGCGGATCGCATTGCACCGCGATGCGGCCGACGATGAAGGGGCTGCCCGGCTGCGTGCGAAACGTACACGTAACCGTGATCGAGGCTTGTTTGTGTCGTGTCGTCTCGATGCGCAGGCCGTCCGGAAGCCGCTGCACCTTGACCCGCTCCGCATCCCGCGACGTGAGGCGCAATTCGGGTGCGGCGAACGACAGTTCGTACAGCGGCACGTCGGACTCGAACAGGAACTCGCGCCCAGTCGGCTTATCCGTCACGGAAACGAGCCGGCCGCTGTCCGAGTCGATCCGCAGCCGCGTCGAAGCGCTCTCGACCTCGAGCACGGCCCCAAAGACGGACGACGCGAGAAGAAGCCAGGCGGAAAAGGCCGTCGTAATTATCATCAGCGCGGCCAAGTCCCGGTCGAGAATGATCTTTCGGCCGCTGATCGACAGGATCGCCCGCTCGCTGCGCAGGAACGGGATGAATGGGACAGGGATGGTTTTCCTATTTGTCACCATCACTCCTTTTCAGGCAGCCCGCTGTCTGCGCCGGCCGGCGCCGCAGGCGTCATGACGCACAAGCCCTGGAAGTGGCTGTGATAGAATCCGCGGTCACGGGTCAGGAGCCGATCACATTGGTTCATGGCGTGCGCCGCCACAATGAAGTCGGCCAGAACACGCCGCCGCGTGCCGCCCGCCTGGCGACTGGCTCTCCAGCAGCGCCCCGCCAAAAACGCTGTTTCTTGGTTGCACGGCATGAATTCGGCTCCCAAATCACCCATGGCAGCGATCAACTGCTCGGCCGACGGGAAAAGCGCGGCCAACTCGGCCCAGACCACGTCACACAGGACGAGGCGTCCCTGGCGCAGGCATTGACGCAAGGCATTGGCCGATGCCGCACAGTACTCGACATCGTCCCGCAAAACATCGATCAGGACATTGGTGTCCACGGCGGTGATCATGCATCCCCTCTCATTTCAGCGATCAGCTCGTCGGTCGGCCGGTCCAACCGGAGACGTCCGATGATCTTGGTCACCGGATCGTCCGCCACCAGTTTCGTTGCCACCAGGCGTCCGTTCTCTTCCTCGAAGTCGAGAACGGTCTTCGCCCCGATTCCCAGTCGTTCCCGCAACGGTTTCGGGATGGTCACCTGTCCCCGTTCACCGACAATCGCATCCATGGCGAGAAGCTCCTCGTTTGAGTTGGTATGTATGCATATTGCTTATTGCATACCATAGCGTAGACGGGATGTGGGCGCAAGCTGCCGGTACGGGTGCCGTTCGATGCGGACACACTGAAGTGTGAACACCGCACATTTTGGGCCGGCGTTGCGCTGTATGGAGTTCATGCTTCAGCATGCGGTTTGTGTGCGCTCTCGTTTTTCGGCATCCAGGTAACGGGACGGTTTTTCGGGCTGAAAACGATGTGGAGGATAAGTTGGCTCAGAGATTGCGGCCTGGTCGCGTGGTGTCTTAATGCGGTGCGCTCTCAGCGCAAATTCTGTTGCCGGCTCCGTGCCCCGGTCTGGAATGCTTCTCTGCTTTTTGCAGAACTCTCCTTACATTATCATTCATTACTCACCGTGAAGACATCGACGGCGCCAATCCTCAAACGAGGAAGGTTGCGAACCTCGCGGGTTTCGCGTCCGGCAGTGCTTCTCACGGATCGACTGCCGGGAGCAAATTGTTTGCGACGAGGCGAAACATGCCCAGTCCTTTCCTCTTCTACGTACCGATGATGCTGGCCACTCTGCTCTGGAACGCCTTTGCCTGCCTGGCTGTTTTTCGCCGGCGGCGGAACTGGCCGCGGATTCTGCGCCGCACATATTATCTGGGGCTTGTTCTCTCGATCCCTGCCTTGATTTGCGCCGGCGCGGGAATGAGCCCGGAGAGGGCGTATCTCCTGAACTTTGCCTGGCTCTATCCGGTTTCCTTCCTGCTGGCTGCGTACAGCGGTTTCGGTTGTCTGCGACGCGAACAGTTCCCGCGCTGGATGCTGGCGGTGCCCTTGTTCAATTTGCTGTTGGCTCTCGTTTCCCTGACGCGATACCTGGCCTATCTCGGTCTGCCGGTCGGGGTCCTTTTCAACGGACTGCACGTCAGTTACGCAATGACGCAAAGTCTGGTCGCCTTCTTCCTCTATATCTTTTTCCCCATCCTCGACTGGTGTCCCGTGCTCCTTCTGCCTGTTTCGCCATCTGGGAAGCGAGTGCATCGGCTGAACCTGTTGCCTGTCGTTCCGTGTGCTTTGTACGTGGGGCTGAATCTCATCTTACTGCCGTTCGGTTGCGAGATTGCAGCCAGTTGGCGGCGGCCGTTGCCCGACGTCCCGACCGGCGTTCGCAAAGGTTTTCGCGCGGGTGTCGTCCTCCGCATCAACGCCGATTCCCCGTTGAGCGAGGAGGTCCTCGACCGGGAACTGACGCGAATCGAGGACCTCGGCCTGCGCGCCGTCAACCTGTTCGTGCACAATGATCTGATGACCGACAACGAAAAGACCGCAACCCTTACGCGCTTCCTCGATGAATTGCGCCGGCGCGACATTGCGGTAATCCTGACGGCCGAATACCCCAACCAATGGTTCAGGTCGCCGCCGGCAGACAGCGACCAGGTCTTGCAGGAAATGCTGCCGTTCCAGCGATTCCTGGCGGCACGTTTCCGCCCGGATTATCTGGTGCCGTTCATCGAGCCGTATGGTGCATTCGTCGCCATCACGCGGAATAAGTACCCACCGACCGAGTGGGCACGACTCCTGGACGAATCCGCCGCCGCGATTCACCGGGAATCCCCGGGCGTCCGCTGCGCGGTCTATTTCGGACAGGAAGAAAACGACGGACTCCTGTATGCTCTTGTCTGCGGGCCGGCCTCAAAGGTGGACGCGGTCGGGTTCAGTTTTTATGCCCTTTATAAGACACGCGAGCAGATGGGCGAGCAGTTGGCTCGTGTATCCGAGTGGATCAAGCAATCCGGGGGCAACCGGGAGCATTGGGTGTTCGAGTTCGGTCAGTCGCCGTTGACCATGGGCGGGGAACGGGCGCAGAGCCATTACATCCAGTGGGTGACGCGCTGGGCGGCCAGGCAGCCCCGGTTTGCGGGCGCCTGCGTCTTCGCGCTGGGCGATTATGTGGAGAAAATGGGACTCATCAATTCACGGGGACGAAAACGCCCGGCTTACCATGCCTATCGCCGGCTCGCGGTCGCCCTGAATGCACGATCGGAACCGGATTCCTGAGAGCCGCGCCGGCGCCGTTCGAGCCGGACACACTGAAGTGTGAACACCGTACATGCCGTGCCGGCGTTGCACTGTATTGAGTTCGTGCTTCAGCAGGCGGCCTGCGGGGCTTCGGGAACCGGTCGCTGAAGCTTCCTGAGGCTTCCGCGTGAAGGGCCTGTCTTTTTATTGACAAACGACAGCAAATGCACGGCTCGCGAGGCCGCTCGCCCTCCAAAATCGTGCTCGCGAGTCATGCCCCTGGAGATGACATGCTCACGGAGCAATCCGTCAAGGTATTGGGCAAGCACTTGTTCCTGATGGGCGTGGTCTTGCATGGGGGAGTTCTTCCCGCCAGTCGTTTGTTGTCGCAGCAGACAAGTTTATTAATCCAGAGGCGCTTCGGGTTGCCGGGAAGCTTGAGCGCAATGTCTTTGTACATGTCGATTCGGATGTTTGGTTTTACCGGCCTCTTGTTTTTGGGGTGCTGTTCACGGTTAGCCGAGCGAGCGGTTCGTAGGGCCGGGCACGGTATTCTCCGGAGGCTTCGTCGATTTCGAAGCCGATCTTGCGTTTGGGCGGCTCCGGCGGCGTCATCAATTGCCGGATGGCCTCGAACACGGCCCGGAATTGCTCGTCGTACCTGGCCTCGAGTTCATCGAGACGGCGCTGGAGGTCGGCGTTGGACGCGAGCATTTGCCGGAGCCGCACAAAGGCGCGCATGATGGCGATGTTGACCTGCACTGCACGCGGACTCCGCAACACGCTGGAGAGCATGGCCACGCCCTGCTCGGTGAAAGCCATGGGCGGATGCCTGAGCCCCATGCGGTCCGCATTGGACATCCCAAATTGGGATCTCCAATCGGCGAACTCGTTTTTACTCAGCTCGAACATGAAATCGTCGGGGAAACGTTCAATGTTCCTGCGAACAGCACGTTTGAGGATGCGGGTTTCCACGCCATAGAGTGCGGCCAGATCCCGGTCGAGCATGACTTTCTGACCGCGGATCAGCAGAATTGCCCGCTCTATGCGCTCGAGCGGAATGATTGTGTTGCTGGTGTTTGTTTCGTCCATCAATTATTCTCCGGCTCGATATCCGGTCTCCAGCGCCGTTGGCGCGCGGCGGCGCTGTTTCGCGATCCTCCCAGCTCCGGTATCACGGCCAGGGCACGGGTTGTTTCAGGGCCGTGCGCGTGCGGTCGAGCACTTCGTAATCGACGAGCAGGCTGTACACGGCGAACGCGTCTTGCGAGGCGCGCGCTTCGAGGAGCTGGCGGGCCTTGTGGGGCGGCAGGGTGGCGCGGTCCAGAACGGTCGCGGCGCGATTGAACAGTTTCTCGGCGATTTCAGGCGCGAATGAGAAGCGACATTGCAGGCCTTCGCGGCGGGCGCCGGGCAGGGCGAAGGTGCGGATGTCGTTGGGGAGCAGGGTGAGCCGGTGCGTCCGGCCGGCCACGGCCGGGAGAAGAGTCTCGTACACCAGGTCGCGTACGGCGCCGGCGGCCTTGATCGTGCCGGTGGAGGCGTAGGGCGAGTTGTTGACCAGCCGCAGAAAGATGCCGCCCGTCTCGCGCGGCGCGGTTTGGGCGGTGACCCCGTGCGCCCGGCCGGCGGGCAGGGGGCTGAAATCCGCCTGCGGCGTGACGTAGAACTCCCGGGCCAGGCGGCGCAGTTGCGCGCCGGCCCCGGTCTCCATGTTGCAGTCCATCCACTGGGTGATGATGAGTTGGGGCGTCGTGGAGGCCAGTACGTTGACGAAATCGGTCATGGCGTTCTCGCCCGCGCCGCGGGCCACGAACACGCCGCGCGAGGTGCCCCGCCAGGGCCAGGCCGGGGCCTTGGTCGCCGGGCAGTCCACCTCGTCGAGGGCCGTGTTGATGAAAAAGCTCCCGAGTTTCTGCACGCCTGCCAGTGTCCCGGGATTCGTGTCCCAGGCGTAATGATCCAGCAGGTGCTCGGCCGCGGTCCGGCTTTTGAAGCCGACGGTGACCAGGGGGGCCACCAGGCGGATGTTCGGGTCGTTCTCATACAGTTCGAGCGGGAAGCCGCTCTGACGCAGGAACGATTCGAGGCCGGAGACGCAGGCCTCGCGGTTGGCGGCCGGACTGTCCAGCCAGGGCATTTGGTCGATCTGCTGGTGCTTGAAAGTGGGGTAGATGTACAATTGCCACGGATTCTCGCCGGAGCGCAGCGTGTTGGACATACGTTGCACGAATTGCCGGAGCTTCGCGGCACGCCAGGCCAGCCATGTCGCTTTGTGCTTGCCGGTCAGCAAACTGTACCGTTGCGCGAAGCGCTCCGGACCGCTGCCGGCAACGGACAGGCGGATGCCCGTTTCCCGCTCGAAAAGCCCCACGGTGTAATCGCTGTAGCCGATCTCGATGGGCAGCAGGTCGAGGAAGCCGCGCATTCCGAACCCGGGCGCATACCAGTTGCTCACCACCATCTCCATGCCGACGACGGCCTTGCAGCCGCTGTACCGGTCGCGGATTTCCCGCACCACGTCCATGAAGTACTTCTCGACGGTCGGGTGCAGGAAATTGACGCCGGCATTGTACATGCAGGCGAGTTGGCGGCCGTAGCGGTCCACGTGCTGCAGGGACGGCTCGCCCTGCCACATGCGCCGGTCGCTGACCGTATCCACATTCGCCACGAGCATGGCCTGGTTGCACATGTACTCGAATCCGACGAGGCAGTGGATTCTGTTGTATTCGTACATCTTGAAGCCGAGGTATGCCGGGTCGAAATCTTGGCTCGCGGCTCCCGGCGAATTCCGCAGAGACGGGTATTCCGCGCGGGTGTACATGAACAGGCCCTCGACCGTCATGTTACGTCCCTGGAAACGCAGGAGACGAATCTTGCGCTCGAACATGCGGTACCAATGATACCATCCGTCTCGGTGTTCGTTGAGCTGCAGGATGCGGTCGTTTTCCACGGGGTTCTCGCAACTCAAGGTTCGCGCCATCACCGAGAGGCGTTCGTTGTGCGTGCCGAGCAAACGTTGCGTGTCGGGCACATCGAGCGCGGGGAGCCCGCCGCGGACACGATAGATGTTGATGGCGCAGGCGGCCGCGCGGCTGTCCCGGCGGCCGTTCATCACCATCACGGCCGCCGTCTCGCTGCCCGGGAAATAAATGTAGCGAATCTTCCGCGTTCCGTGGGTGAGAGGGAAGCGTCCGCCCGTCAGGCTGCTTCCCGTGGCGCTGATGACTGCTTTGCGCGGCGAGTTGTTCCGGTAGCGCACCGGATGGAGTTCCACCACGCACGAATAGATGTACCGGTCCTGGTCGTCGGGCACGGTGACCTCGACCAGGTATGGTTCGCCCCGCTGTTCGAGGCGCAGGGCGTAGCCGAAGTAGTCGAACGCGTCTCCGCCGGTTTCGCGATAGGCCAAACCGTTCGTCCGCACCACGCGGCTCTTGTTGATGGCGGGTCGCTGGTACATGCCGCTGTGGTCGATGAAACTCTTCGGGTCGCTCAACGGCTTTGCACAGTCGATTCGGCGCACGAGTTCCAGGCGCTCGCCGAGTTCCTCCTCGAAGGTGGCCAGCGGGACTCGTTCCTGGGGAATGGGGCCGACGATCACCATTTCCTCGCGACGCGTTTCCACTACTTCCCCGTTTTCGTCCACGAGTTTCCAGATCAGGCGATAGGGCCCGACTTCCCGGGTGCTCAAGGTCACGCGATAGGCGACGAAGTCCGCATCTTCCCCCGTTTGCGTACCCCGCGCGACCTCGACACGCTCGTCGGTTCCAGCCCTGAACACCTCGACCAGCGGCGCGCATTTTCCTTTGACGCCGGCAGGCAGGCGCACGCGAAAGAGCGGCGGGCTGCCGTCCTCGAACACGGGATAACGCTGATTCATCACCGAGACGTCGAGCAGGCCCATGTGCCTGGGGTTCATGCCGCTGCTTACCAGCGTCTTGACCCGGTCCAGGCGATTGGAGTAGGGTAAGAGCCGGGGCTTTTTCCAATTGCTGTCGTCATACTCCGGCGCCATCCAATCCGGAGCCGCCGACAGGCTGCATTTCCAGTCCGCGTCACCCAGAATACGGGTCACCTTTCCCTGGCGGTCCACGGCGACGCCTTCGAAACGCCAATTCGCGCTGGACGGGCCCAGCCAGTTGAAGAACTCGCTGCGAAAGGCAATGACGTTCCGGCCTTGCCGGAGATAGGGCCGCAGGTCAACGGTCTTCTGCAGGGCCGTACTCGTCGCGTAAAAGCGGGTCCCCGCATCCACCTTCCGGCCATTCACGTACAGGTCGTACACGGGGGTGACTTGAAAGGTGGCATGCGCCAGAACCGGGGCTTCGGAGATTTCGAAGCCTTTGCGGAAATACAGGTTGGCGGAGGACGGAGCGATCTTGATGGACTCGAGGCGCACCGTGGCCCCGGGAGTCGCGCAATCGAAGCGGATGCCGATGTTGCGTTTTCGCGGCCAGAGGTTGCGCACGAACCCGAGGTCCGTTTCGAAGACTCGCCGGCCTTTGCCGGGTACCTGGAAGGTCTTACGGCTGCGGCGCAGGCCGCCTTTTCGTTCCGACTCGAGGCCGAAGTACCACGTCGTCGGGCGGTCCTGTTCGAGGACCATGCGGAGCCGGTATCGGTCCTTCAGGTTCGGTCCCCAGCATACTCCGAAGCGGTTGGAAGGGCGCTCGAGGTCACCATGGGTCCCACCGAAGCCGAAGTGGAACGCCTTGGCGCCGACGGTGAACACCATCTTGCCATCCTCGATTCGGTAGTCGCCGCCTCCGTGGTAGCCGTAGTCCTTGACGAAGTCTCTGTTGCGGAAGGCGCAGGGCTCGCCGTATTCGAAGGTGAAAAAATCCGGCCCGGACCAGACGCGGTCCTGGTCCGTCACTTTTTCCGGGTAGATCATCACCCGGCTGCGCCATGTCTGTTCGCTGAGCGGGAACACGCCGATACCGTCGACCGTGACGTCGGCCCGGAGCACGGATGGAGCGTACGCGGCCAGCGCCGCCAGGCTCGCCAGCGAGATGCAGGTTCGCCAAACCGGAGAGTTCGAAGATTTCATGGGTACAGGGCGCCCTGTGGTTACGAATCGCGAGGCGCGCCTTGGGACGTTCGGCTGTCCCGCCCGCCGCAATCCGAGAACGGCAGCCAGACGCGCATGCTGTGCTGTCCTCGGTTGAGCCAACTGAAGTACGGCACAAGGCGCACCGGCACGTCCGCGGCCGGCGCCTGCGTAAGTTCCGCGTAGAGCAATCGGTCCGTCCATTCGGGTTGTGGGCATCGCCGGGCGTGCCCCTCCAACACGACGACCCCACCGAGCAAATCGGCATCGTACCGCGGGGTCAGGTCGCAAGCCGTCAACAGACGGACCTCATGCAGTGGAATTCCTTCCGGAAGATCGACGGACTCGAGGCAGTAGACAATCGGGCCGCGCATAACCGCGACCATGTTTTGCGTTTCCTCGACCAAGGGATGCCCGAGTGTGTAGCGTACGCGCATGGGCAGAGACAACTCGATCACATCCCCGCCCCGCCACCGGCGTTCGAGTGGGAGGTAGGCGCCGGGCTCGACCGCAAGCCCCGCGTCCTCGCCGTTGACCGCCACGGCCGCACCCTCGGCCCAGGCCGGAATGCGCAGCATGATTGTGAACCGGGACCCCGGAGCTTCCTCGACCGTCACGGCAACATGACCGTCCCAGGGGTAATCGGTGCGCTGAACCAACGTTACAGGGCCGACTTCGGGCACGTGGGCGTTAACCGTGCTGCTGCCGTAAAGATGCAGCCACAGTGTCTCGGCCGACGTGTTGCAGATCCACTCATGCACGCTTGCGAGAGTGCGTGCGACTTGGGGCGGGCAACAGTAACAAGAAAACAGGAACCAGCGCTCGGCGGAGTCATTGCTGAGCAATGGACCGCCCGCGTTTCGCGCCAGTGGGTTGGTGTAGCAGAAGCGGGTCCCATCCACGCTCATGCCTGAGAGCGCGCTGTTGTACAGCACCCGCTCCATCACCTCCGCATACTTCGCGTCCCCGGTCAGGGAGAGCATACGGCGGTTCCACATGGCGTTGGCGATATTGGCGCACGTTTCGTTGTAGGCAGTGCGGTTCGGCAACTCGTATTGGTGGCCGAAAGCCTCGTGGACTTTGTCGCTGCGCGAGGACACACCCAGGTGGTAGACCCCGATGGCCCCCGTGATGTACATTTTCTTGCCGACCATGTTTGCCCAGATACGCTCGAGTGCGGCCATCAGCTCCCGCTCGCCGGTCTCCGCAACGATGTCGGCCGCGCCGCACCACAGGTAGGCAGCCGTGACCGCGTGACCCACCGCTTCGGTTTCCCGGCGCAGCGGTGTGCGGTCTTGATTCTGGTCGCCGGTGGGCGGGTCGTGGGCCCAGATCGTGTTCTCGGCATTGCGTGGGGTTGGCGCGGACCCGCGCATGTCCACAAAGATCCCGGCCAGTTCCAGATAGCGAGGTTCGTTCGTGACGTGGTAGAGATCCACAAGGCCCATGATATTCGACGGGTTCCAGCCGAAGTGCGCCAGCTTTTCAGGCCGCGGCCCGAAAACGTCGCACAGGTAATCGGCCAGCTTCCGTGCGACGGCAACGAAGGTTTCCTTGCCCGTGGCACGGCAGTGGACGGCCGCCGCGGTCATCAGGTGCCCCATGTTGTAAAGTTCGTGGTAGATCCGCAGACCCCAACGCTTTTTTTCCGGGTCCAATTGCACTTGCGTACAAATGTAGCCGTCGTCTTCCTGGGATTGGGCGATCAGGTCGATCCAGAAGTCCATTTCCCGGTCGAGGGCCGGGTCTTTGGTGACGGCGTACACGTGGGCCATGGCTTCGATCCACTTGTAGCAATCGCCGTCGCTCCAGTTGGTCCCGCGGTGCTGGCCTTCTTCGAGCCCGGCCGCAATACGAAAGTTGCCGAGCCAAGCGCTGTTCCGGGGATGCTCGAGCGCTTCCTTCATCTTCGGGATCACGGTCCGATGGCAGAGTTCGAACCGCTGGGCCCAGAACCCTTCCGTCCAACGCGCGGCATCCATCGGCAACAGGTTGAGGGCGGCATGCGGGCGCACAGCTTCGTTCTTCGTCATGGTACGACCTCTCCATGTTTGAGGCTTGACAATGCCCGGACGCTTACGCTTCGCAAGCGGCCAACGTTGCTCCTACCGGGCGCCGCCCGTAAACCAATAGGGCTTGGACTTGTTGTGCCCGAACGGCGCATACAGCGGATCGCCCCAGATGCTGCCGGTCACATAGCCCCCCCGTTCCGAGCCGCCGCTGGTAATCATCGCCTCGGTCACGGTCGCGCCGGCGACCAATTGTCGAAAGACACTGAGCCAAGCGTGGAGCCGCGCGTTTTGCGGGTGCTGGATGTTCACGACGATGGTCGTCGCCCCTCGTTTAAGCAGTGAACCGGCAAAACTCCTGCCATTGCTGACCGAAACCGACGCGACCAACCCGGGTTGCACGTCGAGACTGTTGGGCCAGGGGGCCGAATCCTCCTTCGTGTTGTTAATGCCCCCGGCGGCGAAAACCAGCGGATTGAGTTTCGGAGAAATGCTCCCTCGCATGAATTGGGCCGCGGTGTAGTCCCAGGTCGGCTCGGGCAGACAACTGCCACGCGTCCAGCCCCTGGCGGATTTCACCCGGACAATGCGGGCGCTGTCGACCCCCAGGCTCATCGCGTCCTGCGCCATGGCCTCGCACAGGCTCGATTCGACGTCGATAAAGGAGGCGGTGTTGCCCTCGCGGCCGAAAAACAGCAGACAGCGGCGCGATTGGGCATTGAACGCCTCGATGGAGGTCGTCGCGGTCAGGCCGCCGTTGACCAGCGTCTTGACGAATCGCGAGTTCTCGAGCGGGACCTGCATTTCCGGCGCCTTGTCGGGATACGCCTCGGGGTAATACGGCAACCCGATACGGCCATACGGCCGCACCGATGGATGGCCGCGCAGGTCGCGCCTTAAGGTGTCGTACCATTGCCGGTTGAAGGGCAGCAGGTTGCCGCCCTCCGGGCACCAGCGCCGCGCATCATTGGTTCGCACAACGAACGGACTCGCCCCGTCGCCCATGTCGAGATAGGGAAAATAAAGGTTCGAGTCTTCCGGCCCGACGGATTTGGCGGAAGAACAAGTCGGGGCTTCTTGTTTGACGTGCGCGAACCACAACGCATGGCCGGCCAGGCTGTCCAGAGCCAAGTTGTGTTTGTTGTTCAGATCGCGGACGATCATCGGCGTGCCGGGCGCCATCAGGACAATCTGGATGTCATGGCGTGCGATGTAGTCCGCGACAGCCTGCAGGAAATCGAACGCGCCCGGATTGTCCCAGCGTACCCGGGTCCCCATGTCGAAGCCGAACAGGTGGGTCGTGGGCATGCCGTATCGCTTCATGTACCAGGCAGCGATATCGCGGGAAAAGCTGTCGGGTTCGCCCGGATCGACGCTGTCCATCCGGGAGGTGTTGTAGATCACCATGATGCGGCCGGGGTCGATCCAACTGGACTGAATCGCCGCGCCGGTATCCGGGGCTGCCATGGCCGCGACCATGGGCAGCAACGTGGAAGTGAGGGTTCGGCAAGATCTGCCAGGCATGATCGTCTCCTCGGACCGCTGCCACTTCGCCGGGCTCGCCGGTAGAATCACTCGGGGGGCCTTTCCGGGAATGTCGATTCCGTGTCACCGGACCGGTCCCCACGCCTCACTTCACTCGCTGCGCGTCAGCCACAGGACGCCGTCGCGATTCGGGGGCAATTCCAGATCGAGTTCCCGTCCGCCTTTCACGACGCCGGCATCGGTCAGTTTCCCCGAGGTCGGATCGAAACGACGGACCCGAAAGGCACCGGGAAACGCGCCGAGGTCGAGCCGAACTCTACCGCCGTGCAGTGTATAAACCAGTACGGTCCGTCCGTCATCGGCTCGAGACCAGACCGGACCGGGCACGGCGCGGGCCACCTCGGCGATGTGCAGACGCGGCCATGCCTCGGCAAGATACGTCCTCAGAAAGGTATACGTAGGAAGGACGATATCCATGTCCGCGGGTTTAATGTAGCGTGGCGGGTCTGCTTTGCCGGGGTAGTGAATCTGGCCCCGACTGCCGCCCGCCATGAAGAACGCCCAGGTCGTGCCCCGGTCCGCCTCGAGGGCGTCCACAATGGCTTTGTCCGGGAAACGCCGCCGAAAGTCGCCGATTTTGCGATAGACCTCTTCCGGGGAGGTCTCGCGCGCGGCCTTGAACCCGTTTTCCACGTCACGCCCGGGAACCTGTTTTCCTCCAGGCGGGGCAAATAGCGAACCGTCCCTGCGCAACCACCAGTAGCGGAGATCCAGGACATCCACGGCCCGGCTCCGGGTCGGATCGGACAGCACGCGGTCCAGCACGTCTTTGGTAGCGCCGACGGCAAGCGTCACCTTTCTGCCGTTTTCCTGCTCCCACTCGGTCACCGTGTCGATGATGAATTGCACGAATCCCAAGCCACCCGTGTATTCTTCGGCGGGGAAAAACACCACATTGCGATTGCCGCTCAGCACATCGAGGCAGTGGCGGATGTACAAACGGTGCAGTCGTCTGCGGACCGGATTCGAGACGTCGTAAAAGGCATTGGCTGCCGGAATCTGCGCCGGCATCCCCGTTTGTTGGACGCAGTTGCCCGGCTTCCAGGGGAAATCGATGTAGTGACACGGCTGTTCGAGCAGAGCGTGCTGCATGTAGAACTTGTAAAAGAGCACAGTCCCCTTGGCGTCGCACAGGTCCGCAAATGCTTTGATTCGGTAGAAGTACCACGGGTTGAAGCGAGTGAGATCGTAGCGGCTGAGTCCGTCGGCGGCCCGACCGGAACCGCTGCGCGCCCAAGGCTGTTCGAGGAACGGAGGGCGGACGAACGGATCGCTCCGTCGCCGCGTGTCGTGCGCATCGCGACGCCGGTCGAACCAGAGACCGAAGTTGTGTTCGAATCCGGGGTAACCGTAGCGGAGCATGCTGTCGGTCAGTTGGTCCAAATCCTCCGTGCGGCAGGGACGGACGTCGCCGTGCGGATCGCCGATGCTGTTCCGGGCCAGATTCGGGCGCTGGCCCGGTCGCCACCAACCGTTGTGCTGGACCCAGCCCAGCACGGCGCGTTCGTTCCAAACGATCCAACCGTTCCGGACCAGGGGCGTGGCGTCCGACGTCGCTTTCCGCGCGGGGGTCTGGTTGCGCAGGTGCAGGACCCAGTCGCCGGCGCCAGGCGGAAAAAACGGGCGTCTCCCTCCACCCTCCGTTTCGTGCACGGCCACTTGGCCGGGAGATGCGCCGTCCCGCGGATTGAACCAGACCCCGCGCCAGACTCCGGGGGCGAGCAGGATCCGGATCGGTCCGACGCCGGCCGGCACGTACACCACGATTTCGCGACCGTATTCGAGCCGGGCAAAGCCTCGGCTCGCAATGCTGTTGTCGGACACCATGCGCCAGAACGGCACGTGACGGGTTTCGATGAACGTCCGTAACCGGTCGAGATCCGCGCCGGTGCCGACGCCGGCGGCCCCGCCGCAAAACGCCGCCCAGGCGTTGGCCCGGACGCGAACCCGGTTTGCCGCGGAGGAGTGGCCGAGTTCTTCCACCAGCAGAGGCCCTTCCCCCACCTCGACGTTGTAGCGGGTGTGGGCGTTGCAGGCGACCGGACGGATGTCGTTGCCCGGTTGAGTGGCCTTGAAATCCACCCACGGTTGATCCGGAAATGCGAAGTTTCCATTCACTCCGTGCACGCTCCACAAGCGTTTCCACGGGTTGTGCGCCTGGCCGAACTTCACGTCGGCCGCCACCATCTCCCGGGACCAACCTTCCTGCCATTCGAGGCACAGCACGAACATCGTGTTGGGAAACGCACCCAGGCGCGCCATGCCGTAGCGGATCAGCCGATGTCGGTCCGCCGTCGAGAGTTTGCCGAAATTACTGTCATCGGCAAAAAACCACAGCTCGGCGATCATGCCGCGCCGGTCCAGCCCTCGCACGAGATCCTCGAACATGTGCCAGCGCTTCAGGTCGAAACGGGTCTTGTCGTTCCGGCCGGCGGTCCCGAGCCAAGGCGTTGTGGACAGGCCCCCGTAATCGCCGCGATTGGCAAGGTAGACATTGATCTTGTTCGCGCCGTGCACGCCCGCGGCCCGCTCGACAATGGCGCGCCGATCCAGGTCGCTGAGTCTCTCGCTGAACAGCGTGTGGCTGTAGCGCCGCCGCGGAGGGGCCGCGTCGTCCAGGAAGTTTCCGATCAGGAAGACGGGGTCGCCGGCTGCGTGCCGGAAGGACCTCCCGGCGGCGATCACCGGTCCCGGACGGGCCGACGGCACGCACTCGAACCGACCGGTTGCACCGTCGAGTTCCGGCAGATTCGAACGGGTCGTCCACGTCCAAGTCCCGGGAAGGTCCGGACAAAAACGAAGTTTCCAGATAACGCCGTTCTGACCGCCCTCGCCATTGCCGTCATAGAACCCGGTCACCGTGCGGGTCGTGCCGTCCGGTCCCTTGGTCACGGCGTGCAGGTCCACTTCGGTGAATGGATTCTGTGGAACTTCCCGGGACCGCAGAACGACCGGCAAGACACTCCACTGCTCGACCTGTATCGGGGGAGCCGCGGCAACGACCGAAGCCGCCAGGAACACGAGCCCGAAAGCTCCGAGGTCGGCTCGAGAACACATCCGCAACCGGGAAGCAGTGTGCATTGCTGGACTCCCAAGAAAACGCTCGGGCGGAACTGACGGACCCGCAGGTGCACCTGTCCGGCGCCCTCCCCCACAGCATCGTGCCGGATTGGGGGTTGCGATTCCGAAACGGCGGGATTTCCGGTGTGATCTCAAGCCTGCTTCGGCCACGGAGCGTTGGAAACCCGTCAACCGCCATCCGGGACCGCAGGGTAATGCACCGCACCTTTCTTGCAACAAGACCCGAATGTTTTTCCGACGCCCGAATTCAACCGCTTGCGGCGGCGTTCCCGGGAAAACGTGTTTGCCGATTCCGCGAGGGGGGGCCGTCCAATGTGCGGCGGGTCGGACCTGCGGGGTCCGCATCCGACGCGATGGCAAACAACGGGTTGTGCACGGGAGGCAGGAAGGTTACCATACGACACAAGTTTCATAACGGAAACCGGCACGAAGATATTGACGGACGCCCCTCCCCGGCACACAAGCCGACGGACGCACGGACCAGCGTGCGGACACCATCCCGCAACACGGACGACAACGAATGAAACTTCCTTTCTCCCCTTCCGTGTACGAACATGCCGCGGCCCTGATCGGGCGGTCGCCCTGGGAAGTCTCGCGCGACCCGGACCTGCTGTTCCAGGCCCACGCCGCCGCCCGGCGTCTCTACGGTCACGACCCGGTCGTGGTGGGCATCGACATCTACAACCTTGAGGCCGAGGCCCTGGGCGCCGTGGTGTGCGACCCGGGCGGCAACGGGATTCCGGCGGTTACCGAACCGCCGTGCCGGAATCTGGCCGAGGCGCAAGACCTCCCGCCGTTCGATCCCGAAGTCGCCGGGCGCGTACCCCTGGTGCTCGATGTGGCCCGTGGCCTCGGGGAGCAGTTCCCGGACGCCGACATCCGAGTGCCGATCAGCGGACCGTTTTCGGTTGCCGTCAGTTTGCGGGGCATCGAAGGTCTGCTCGAGGATGCAGTTCTGTACCCAACCCAGACCCGGGACTGGCTGATCCGGCTCGCAGAAAACCAGGGCGAATTCTGTCGTGCCGCACTCCGCCGCGGTCTGGACATCGCGTTCTTCGAATCCGCGGCCGCACCGCCGCTGCTGTCGCCGGCCCTGTTTCGAGCCGTCGAACTGCCGGCCCTGAAACGCTGTATCGAACTGGCCGAAACGGCGTGCGGTCACGCGGTCCCCTGTATCATCGGCGGTGACACCACGCCGATTCTCGAAGACATCCTGGCCGTGGGGACCGGATTCGTGATCTGTCCGGCCGAGACCGATCAGGTCGCTTTCCTCGCCAAGGTCCGGCACTGCCCCGAAGTTGCGGTCCGCATCAACCTTGATCCGCACACCGTGGCGCACGGCTCGAAAGCCGCGATTGCCCGGGCCGTGAATCGCGTTGTGCAGATTGCCCGCGGCCGCCCCAACTGCCTCCTCGGCACGGGCGCCCTGCCGTACGAGACCCCTCCCGAGAATGTCCTTTTTATCCGGGATTACACCGCCTGAGTACCGTTTTTCGACCGATACCCGTACGGCGTTGCCCCGTCGGCACGGTGGTACAGTTGCAGGTCGCCGACGGCAAGAACTCCGGGCGCGGAACGTACTGAGAGGACCGAATCCATCCGGCCGGACAGTCGACGGGGTCTTGCATCCCCCGCCGCCCAAGGTTACAGTCCGAGCCTCGAACCGACTGCGGCGCGAGCCATCCGCCTTGCCCTGTCGCGCCGCGGCGTGCCGGGCACTCCACGCATGAGGGATCCAGGAGAACGTCGAACATGACAGGCAGTTTTACCCCGTCGAATCGGTTTTCCCTGTGTCGTCACCGACCGCGGATCGGGATTTTCCTGTTGACCGCGGGGCTCTTGTGGTTTTCGCAGCCCTCGGTCCATGCCGATCTGATCGTCCTGCGCGACGGCCGCGAATACGAAGGTGCTCTGTTGCGAACCGACGGCGATGAAGTGGTCTTTCGACAAGACGGCAAGGAAATCCGCTATCCCCGGGCCCAAGTCGTCCACATCCGCCTCCAGAAACGACGCCAGTGGGATGAATTCGACCGGGCCGAACAAATCTCGGACCCGGTCTTGAAAAAATGCCTGAAAGTCCGGGTCCAGCCAGGCCGCTACCCGGGCGCGGGAACGGCCACGCTGTATGAATACACCAAAGTCAGATTGCGGAGTCCGCAGTTGTGGTCCACCCAACGCCGGACCGTGGTGCAGGTGCTCAATGAACACGGCGAGAGCGCCTCTGTCCGGAACATACTTTACCGCAACGACGTGGATGGAACCCGGATCGTCCACGCCATCACGGTCCGCCCCGACGGTCGCGTTCTTCATCTCCAGGATACGGCGGTCCAGGACGGATCGGTCTACGCCGGACTGAAGCGTTACGACACGGTAAAGCGCCGCCGGTTTGCCCTTCCGGAAGGGAAAGCCGGGGTCATCCTCGACGCCGCGACGGAAACCGACCGGCAGAAGGCCTTGCCTTTCATGCGGTTCGCCGCCGAATTCGTCTTCGGCGGACCGGACCCCGTGCTGGAACGCGTCGTCGAAGTGTTTGTTCCCGCGGGATGTCCTTTCTCATGGCGCATAGTCAACGATCCCGACAAGGCGGTTGCGTATACGCGTCGCGCCGTCGAGGGCGGCGTGCTGCACCGCTGGGAGCGGTTGCACAGTCCGCAGACCATGCCCGAACCCATGATGCCGCCGTGGGCGGACGTGACTCCCCGTTTGGTGGTCGCCGCCGATTCGCGGACATGGGAGGCGATCGCCGCCGAATATGCCGGGCTGCTCGACCGGCTCGAACGCGAGTTCGGGGATATCCCTGCACCGCCGTCGAAAGATCCCATCGAACTCTGGCGGCGCGTTTCCCGGGAGGTAAAAGGCCTTGGGGTTCCCATATTCGCTTCCGGGCGTGTCCCGCGCAGCCCTGCCGAGACATGGAAGATGCGCTCGGGCGCTCCCATCGACCGGGCATACCTTTTGTATCGCTGGCTCCAGATCGCCGGGGTCGCCAACGTGCGCTGGGTCTGGCTTCGCCCGCGATCTTGGGGGCGATTGGTCCCGGAAACGCCCGCCCTGAACTTCCTGGAAGTGCCCGGGGTGCAGTTTGAGACGCGCACCGGAAAAACCATGCTCCTCGTCCCGGGCGACGACCTGGACGCGCCCGAAGAACCCGCCGCGCGCCTGGGAGGCGCCGCCTGCCTTATCGCGGGGAGAGGGCTCGACAAGCTCGCCGTGGCCCCGGCCGACGCGCTCGGGACCGAGCGTCTCGTCCGGGTGCAGCTTGACCGAAAAGGCAATGCCCGGGTCCGGGAACGAACCGTCTACCGCGGCGCGGCCGCGCGCGCGCTTCGGGCCTGGCGACGGCTGACTCCGGACGAGATCCGCAACCAGGTCCAGCGGCGGGTGCGAGACGTGGACAGCCGCGCCGCGGACCTCACCTGGAAAATCGGTGGCGACGTTACCCGGAACAAGCCGGAGATCAGCCTCGAAATGTCTTATACCATCCCTGAATTCGCCGACTGTCGGTCGACCCTGTGCGCCCTTCGGCCCCCCTGGCTCGAATACGAGGCTCGTGCCGTCGGGCGCGACACCCGCCGTTTCCCGCTCTTTTGGGAACAGGCGCGACAGGACCGTGTGACAGTCGAAATCGAGGGACCGACCGGGTTTGCCGCTTATGCCGGACCGTCTGCCGTTTCTCGTCGGGCCGGCCCCGTCCAGCTCGTCGCCGACGTGGAAACGCGCGGCGCCTTGGTGCGAACGACGGTGACAGTCCGGCGCGACGGTCTCGAAGCTCCTGCCAGCGCCTACTCCGACATGAAAAAAACCCTCGAGACGCGCGCTGCTCTCGGGCGACGTTACTGGATCTGGCGTCGTCGTTGAAACCGGCAGCAGGTGACCGCGCAATCTCCGACGTCAGGCCCGGCGCTCCGGGGATGTGCCCGTTCAACGCATGATCCGACGTGGACACCGGACACCGAGATCGAGATGCCGGGGCGGGGACAGCGGTCCGTGTGCGCCTGTTTTCGCGCCGGGATCAGTAGGGCATTCACCAGCGCATGTAGGCGTAGGGATCGTCGCGCGGGCGGCGGCCATCGAGGTAGAACCGGGTGGGGGCGAGTGCGTGGGCCGGGAGGGGGCGGTCCGCCGAATCGGGCGGCGGCTTGAGAAAACCGCCGGACCACATAATGGTCGAGCGGACTCCGAGATTGGTCAGGACCAACGCCAGCAACCGCTGGGCATTGACCTTCGTGAAGATCAGGTCGGGCCGCCGTTCGGGATCGAAATCCGATGGGAGCACCGGGACCCAGGCGATCCACCCCTTGCCCACGGGCGCCTGGTCCACGATGTACAGGGGATACTCTTTCCCGCCTGCGGCATCACGCGGCGCCGGCATGACCGCGGCGCGCGGTTCGCGCCAGCACAGCTCGGCCGGACCGACGCCGCCAAACGTCGAAGCCGGGCCCCGTCCCTTCGGTGCGGCGGCATCAAGGAAGGTCAGCCTGCGTATCGTGCGGACCCGGAAAGTTTGTGCGGCGTTCGCCAGTTCTCCGGCGTCCCCGGGGGCGAGCCCGACGGCCACGGCCCTTCCGCCCGACGCCAGAAACGCCCGGATGCCGGCGGCGTTCCGCCGCACCCACGGCCCGCACCCCCGCACGAGCACGAGCAGAGCGGCGTCCGGGTTCACGCCCGGGAGAACGGCGGGTGCGGACTTCGCACGCGCGAGGCGCAACGGGGCGATGTTCCGTGCAATGAGTTCGGCGTCGCCGGCGAGAAAGACCTCGAGAGGACGATGCGGTTTGCTTGGTTCGTTCAACGCTGTCAAGAGGTTGCGAACCACGCGGTCCGCCGCCGGATCGCGTCCGAGGCGGTCGGTTACATCGAGTTGACAGAAGATCAGGCGACCCCGGCCTTCGAAGGCTTCCCACAGCGCCATGTACCGCAGGTCGAACTCTCCATGCACGATGGGGTGAAACGCTCCGCAGTGCGGTTTCTCGACCACGGTCGAGGCCACGACGTTGCGTTGCGTGCACCGCCAGACGTGGTTCCAGCGCTGGCTATCGAGTGGACTCTCTGGTTTTCCGTCGGGCGGCGCGAGCGTGCTGCTGCCGCGCCAGTTACGGAAATCTTCACTGCGGAGTCCGCGAACCAGCGGGCTCGCGGCGTCGCACAACCACATCCGCGACGTGCCGCGGGTGACCGCGCGCAGGCCGAAGTCGGCCTCGAGCACGGCGGCGCTCTGTTCGAACACCAGCACCCGGAGGCCGTCCGCAATGCGGCCGGACAGTTCTTTGAACCAGGCGGGCCGAGGCCCCTGGTCCAGCGCGAGGCAGCCGATGACCAGCACGCGCAGGTCCGGCGGCAACGACGTCCCGGCCTCGAGCGGCGGAATGCGCACGCCGATGCGCTCGAGGGCAGCGCGGGTGCGGCCCGCGGGATCGTACAAGGTCCAGCCTCGAAACTCCGCCCGGACAGGTGCGGACTTCGCAAAGACCTGCACCGCGAACGGTCGGACCGGGATCTCGCCGTCGGCCGACCGCACCACAGCCGAGAAGACCACCTCTTCGCGATCGGCGACGGACGGCGCAGTGAACGCCATGGGAATGCGTGCATTGGCGCCGGGCGGAACGGTCGTCTCCGAACGGCCTTCGGCCACCAGGCCGCTTTCGCCGCGCGCCTGCCACCGGACCGAGAACCGGGCGGTTCGACGCGAATCGTTGATGATGATCAGATCTTTTTGCACGCGTTCGCCGGCATAGAACGCATGGTCCACCGACGTCCAATCGCGCGCCGGGCCGGCGATCCAGGCAATGACGGGCTGGCAGACCTCGTGCATCACGCGTCCGCGAAGGGTGGGCTCGAAGTACTCTTTCTCTTCCGGGCGGCCGAGGTCGAAATTGCAGCGGATTTCCCCGCCTCCGCCGCGGGCGTAGTGGAAGACGTCGGGATGAAAGCCCGGCTGCCGGGCGCTCCGTTCGTCGGCGGACAGGGGCAGGTCGGGAGCGTACGCCCGCATTTTCCAGCGACCGGGAGTGCTCTCTATCTTGCGGAGCCGCCGGCCGGTGTTTTCCCATGAGTTCAAGCCGCCGGGAATGCCCCAGGTGCGCCAGGCGGGCGCCACGATCCGATAAAACTCGCTGGAACACTCATCGATGATCCGCGGAAATGCAAAACAGTAGTACCCGTACGCGCTGCGCCAGGTCTTGCCCTCGCGGTCCCAGGCGTAATCGTCGATGAAATCCAGGTAGTCGGGCTCGATGAGGCGATAGGCGCGGGGACCGAGCAGGATGGCGCCGTACTCGGCCATGAGCGGTTCGTTGCTCCACCAATGGGTCGGGTCGTTCATGCTGAACGAGCCGGGATAGGGCAGGTCGAATTCGACCATCATCAGGGGCTTTTTGCCGCGTTCGGCCCAGGTGCGCAACCACTCACGCAGGTCCTGCGGCTGCGGCCAGCACAGATAGTTGTTGAGGGTGTAGATGTTGCCGGTGTCGCCGCCGGCGTGGTTGTATGTCTTGCGCGTGGGGTCGAGGGTCTCCACGAACGCGTTGGACGCGAGCGCGGCGGCGGCTTTCTTCGCTTTGTCGGAGTCGGCCGGCAACCGCATCGACGAATCGAGCAGGAGCGGGTGCTGGTCCTGGTTGTAGCCGCACAGATTCATGTTCATGCGCCAAAGCACCAGCGAAGGATGGTTCCAGTCGCGCGTGATTCTGGCGCGCACCGCCTCCTCCCAGGGGCGCCGCACCTCCGGCCGGTCCAGCATGTCCCAGCACAGTTTGATCTCCGCCGGTGTGATCGCAGTCAGCACGCCCTTTTCGTCGCACACATCCAGGAAATGCCGGACCCAGCCGACCCGGCCGGGAAAATCGACTGTGGCCGTGTACACGAAGTTGTGTCCCTCCGCCACCGTTTTGTCGAGCCAGCGCTCCATACAATCCCGGGAAGCCCAGGCAAGGATCGTCGCGGTGTACGAGGCCGGCCGAAGATTGATTCGAGTTCCGTTGAGATAGAAATACTTGCCGCGGATTTCGAATTCGCGGAAACCGAACCGCTCGGGCAGAGATTCGTCCAGGGGCCGGCCGTTTCGATAGAGACCGGCGACCAGGTGATAGAGTTTGGGGGTGCCCACGTCCCAGAGCACGGCGTCCGGCCAGGAAGCGGCCGCGCGGGCGCGTCGCGCTCCGGCCGGCATGGTCCCGGAGAAACGCTTGACCACGCGGTCGCCGTCCAGAACCCGGATGCGGAGTTCGCAGCCGGACGGAGCACCGTCCGGCGCATCGATCTCCGCCCGCACGGCGATTTCCCGTTTCTGCACGCTGGTAATGATGAGAAACGGTCCGAGACGCGGGGGCGCCACGGGTTCCGACTCGAGCCATGCGTCGCCCACGATGCCCCGGCTTTTGAGGCCCCGTTGCCAGGGACGCCAGCCGAGAATGCGCTTTCCGCCGAGACCGGCCAGAACGTTGGCCGGATCGCGGGCGGCCAGGAATATGTCCACTCGTGCGGTCATGCCGGGCGTGACGAACCGTGTCAGGTCCACCGTGCCGCCCATGTACCCGAGCCGGCCGGCGCGGCGTCCGTTGCACCAGACCACGGCGTCGGTCGCCACCTTGTCCAATCGCAGGAGAACGCGGCGACCTTTCCAGGCGGCGGGAATCGCGAGTTCCCGCTCGTACCAAGCGTATTGGAGCCCCCGGTAATCGCCGCCCGCGGGCTCGTCCGGCGGCGGCTCCGCCCTGAAGTATGGTCCGGCCCAGTTTCCCGGGACCTTCAGGCGACCCCAAGGTGCGTTTTCCGGCGGTGCGAACTTCGCAAGGTCCGGTTCGCGGACCTCGTCTATGGTCAGGTCGTCCAGCCAGACCGTACCTTCGAGCGCCGGCGGGTGCCCGTAGTAGCGCACGTAGACATTGACGGCGTGCGTATCTTTCGGCGTGCGAAAGTCCAGGCGCACCCTGCGCCACTGCAGTGTACGCCCGAGGTTGTTTGTGGCGGTCGTAAAGAATTTGTAGCCGCGTGCGTCCTGGATCTCGATGCGGAGCTGGCCTGAATCCAGGTGGGCCCGTACGTACGCCGTCAAACGGTACGGCGTGTCCGGCTCGAGGTCGACCCGACGGTGGAAGTGGTAGAAGTTCGTGCCGGCGGGCAGGTGAAACGCGATGCGGAGTGCGCGCTTGCCGCCGTGCACCACCTGCGTGTCCGACACAGGCGTCCAGGATCCGCGAGCCGGCTTCCCTCGCTCCCAGCCGGGCAAGGCGGGATCTTCGAACCCCTCGAAAAAGACACGGCGCGGACCGCGGACCACCGTCTCCGGCCGGAATCGCCACAGGCCGTTGATGCAGATGCGCTCCCGTGTCGAGGACGTCAATTGCGGTCGGGCGGCCCGCGACCGAATCGATACCGCAGGGGCCGCGTTTGTCCGTCCCCCCGGACCGAAGCCGACGGCCAGCATCAGGATGCCGAGCCCGACAAGAGACCGCACAAATCTGCTGTTCATGGCTGCACCTCGTTCGGCGAGCGCCTGTGGCTGCAGGGTGCTCCAAAACTCATTGGACCTGTCCTGCAAGTTGCGCCGTCCTTGCGTTGGTCCGTGCCTGAAAGGAACCGGCGCCCGGGAACTGAAACGACTGTGAGAATCGTCCCGGCAAGCGGGTCCGAGGGCGACGACGGGGACGACGGCGAGCGCGGCGCAAGACGCGGGCCTTCATCCTGCCGGTTCTCGGCGATTCTTACAAGAGGGCATGGGAGGAGCGAACCCGGATATGGTCTCAGGGAACGACCGACCCTACGCGGCCCAAAGATCGCCACCGAATTCGAAGCCGTCCAGGGAGGCGGCAGGGCCGTCAGCGATATCGGTGGATGGATTCGATCAGTGTCCGAACATTCTCCCACGGCGCGTCGTTTTCCATCTCGACATAAAATATTCCGCCGCCGCCCATGGCCCGGTACCGTTCGGCGTATTGGCGAATGCGGGCGTCGATTTCCGCGGGCGTGCCCAGCGGCACGAGCCGCTGGCGATCGGGGTGGATATACATGGCGACGCCGTGCTCGCGGCAGGCACGGGCAAGTTCCCGTTCGTCGTAGCAGGCGAGCTGCGGCCAGAAACCGTCCACTCCAAGTTCCAGGAGATCGTCGAGGATCGGCCCCAGTCGTCCGCAGGAATGGAAAAACACCCGTTTTCCCGTCCGTTTGATCGGCTCGAACAAGACCTCGTAGCGGGGTCGAAAAACTCGGCGGAACAGGGCGGGAGAAATCAACGGGGCGGTCTGCGTCCCCCAATCGTCGCCGAACGTGACGACGTCCACATCGAGTGTCAGCCAAACGTCGATCATGCGAAGCCAGTAGGCCATGAGCCGCTCGAGGAAGCGATACAGGGCCGGAGTGCCTGCGTGAAGGTCGATCAAGGCTTCGTCCATGGGGCGGAGGGCGTGAAGCCTCTCGAAAATGGAGACGCCGCCGCGAAAGACGAGGTACTCTTTCTTGAGTTCTTCGATGCGGTGTTTTTCCGCTTGCAGGGCGGCGGAGGTGGGAATCGGCGGGAACTCGTAGCGTGCCGCGGCATCCCAGTCAGGGAACGGATACTCACACGGATGCCCCTGGATTCCGAAAATCCGAAACTCCCAGACGGTCCCCCAAGCGTCTTTGCGCAGTTCGTGGTAATTCCCGTGCGCATCCACAGTTTCCGGTGCAGGATGCGGCACGCTTTCGAACGTGATCGGGTTGTCCGGCGGGTGGCGCCGAAAAAGCTCGAGGAGTTTCTCGCCGTGAACATGGAGCCCGGCGGGCGACGGATGATAGACCACCGGAATCTGGTCGGGGGCCGTATACTGGAAAGCATCCAGCATTCGCTGTCGTGACGGACCTATCATTTGCGTGCTTTCCCCTGTATTGCCGCCTCGCACCATCGCCCCCAAATGTTTCCGAATCGCTTCGGCGCGACACGGGATGCTCCGGCAAGCGCTCTCGAGGTCCGAGCCCCGGCCGGCGTGTCGCCGCACCGGGCGGCCGCCGGTCGAGGCGCTCAGATTTTCTCCATGAACACAGGGGAACTCCAGGCCCAGGGACCTTCGGCCGGCGCGATGTTGCCGGGGTACTCGGGGAAGCCGTCGGGCAGCGTGACTTTGGCATAGTACCACGAGCAGCGGGGCAGGTTCGGAAATCGTACGTCACACACGGCCGGCAGCGTTTCCCGCATGGCGAGGATGCGACCATCCCCGAACAGTTCGATCTTCTCGATCTCCCGCGGTGCCTCCACCACGACCCGGGCAGCCGGGGGAGCGTCCGCCTTCAGCGTTTCCCCCATGAATGCGTCGTTGACCCAGAACTTGAGCCCGATCCGTGTTCCCGCGGTAGCGTAGCAGCGCCGCTGCCGGAAGGCGTCGATGATGCCGGCAAGCGTGAAGTCCCGCACCCAGAGCCCCGTCAGGCCGCCCCCGAGCCCCGGGGTGCGACGGTGTCCATCGGACGTTCCCACGAAGCCTACCCGAAAGCCGCGGTCGAGGTGTTCGTGAAAGCAAGCCGATCTATTGATGTAATCGCCCCAGCCGCAACAGACCTCCATGTTGGCTTCCCGGTCGCTTTGGGTCAGGAGGAATTGGGAGTGTTGCGTGTTCATGATGCCGTCGGTGGTCTGAATCCAGGCAACAAGCGCTTCTATGGGATCGCCCTCGACGTCGCTCCAACGCAGGATGGGTTGGTCGTATGAGGTGAACAGGATCGAGCGATGCTGGGGTTGAATCGGGCCCCAGCGGGCCTGGGTCCATTCGTAGGCCGGTACGGCGATGAACCGCCCGTCTTCGCTCCAATCCTGCTCGATGGCCATGGTTCGGCGCCAGTCTCGGTCACTGAGCCGTCCGCCGTAGATATAGTCGTTGTCGGTGAATGCCACAAAATCGATTTTGGCCTTGTCGCGGGCATAGGCCAGGAGTTCGGCGAATTCGCCCTCCGCGTCCTCGGAGAACGCGGTGTGTGTGTGCGGGTCGCCGAACAGCAGGCGGTACTCCTTGCCATTGTGGGCCAGGTCACGGTCCGCCGGCTCGAACCACTTTCTTTCCAGTAGGTTCACGCACCGCCACGGCGGAAAACCCCTGTCGGACCCCAGCGTCGAAGCGCCGTCGACCGACACGGTGAGCACCACGACCCCGCCGCGGTCCTCTCCGTTTGCGTTTTGGGCCGCTACCGTCAGGGCGCCGTTCTCCACCCCGCGCAACGCCGGAACGTAACCGAAGAAGCCATCTTCGATCACGCGGACGGGCGCCTGCCAAGTCCCGTCCGCCCAACGCCGTCCGCAGAGTGCGCCCACTGCTTGGGTCGTCGGGCCGTTGTGCGGCTCTTTCCGCTCCCAAAACAGCCAGACGCCTCCGCGATCGTCGGGCGCCAGGAACGGACGACGACGGCGGCCCGGATATCCCCAGACGTTTGTCTTCGGCAACAGACCGGAGCGCAGGTCCGCCACGGTTTCACGCATCCATGTCCCGTTCCGGAAACACGCACACTCGATCTCGTTGATCTGGTCGATCACGCCGTCTGGGTTCTCGACGTCGGTGCACCGGATCCAGGCGACCCACGGCGTGCCGTCCGACGCAAAGCAGGTCGCAGGGTTCACGAGCGAGACGCCCGATTCGCTGAACACATGCTCCATGCCGTTCGGAAAAGTGCAGACAATACCGGGACCGCCGCCGTCTCGAGCTGTCCATTCAGTTCGCACCCGGAGTCGACCGTGTGCGGACTCCGCACAGGCGTATGCTTCATCCCGGGGTACGGGGGCCCAAGGCCTGCCGACCGGTTGAACGCCGCCATCGGAGAGGATGCAGAAAGTGTGATGTCCCCCGTCGGAACCGTCCCACCCGACCAGAATGCACTCGCCCCGCAGCTCCACCCACAGGTCGTAGACGTCGTGCGCCGTGTGTCGCCTTCCCAGGTTTGCGAGGATTCTTGCACGATTCATTGTCCGTCTCTTGTCCTTTGGGGGATCTTCGGGAGCAGGGTCGACTTTGGAGACTCGGACACCCGGAGTTCGGTGATCTCAGTTCGGAGCGGCGGGCCGCAAAGTCAAACGCCCCCTTCTCGAGCGCGAGAGTCTCCAGCCGTACGCGAGTCACTCGCTGCAAAGATGTGCAAGCGTCCCAACCATCCCATCCACCATCCGCCTCGGCTCGGGGCCTCGGGATACGGCAGAGGCGGAGAATGGACTTTGTCTGGGCATGGGGGCCGACGTCCCGCAGGGCTTGCCCGCGCAAACCTGGCGGTGCGACAACTTGCGGGAAGGCGATCCCGCCGGACGAACGAACCGCACCCGTCATCCGGCGGAGCCGAGTTCGCGGCGGCCGGGGCTGAGCGCGTTCCCGCGTCCGCTTGCGCGCCCCGGCGAGCTTTGTCGGTCCGCCCTCAAAGGGAAGGTCCGCCAACCTCTCACACATCCAAGCGGGACAATCGCCGGGAGTACACGCCCGCCTCCGCTTTTCCCTGTTTCGCCCGCGCCGGCTCCATGATCGTTGACGCCACATCCCGAACGAACGACTTCGAGCCGATGATCGCGCCGTCCGCCCAATACCGCACCCGACGTTGCGTCGCCGGCCCGAACCCGTTGCCGCGCCGCGTTGCGGCTTCCGTCGGAAGCCTCTTCGGAACTTTCGTCCCGTTCCGCCGCCCAATGTCTGCCCGAGATCCTGATCGTCTTTTTCCGAATACCATAGTCCCCTCCCCCGGCCGAAGCCAACCTTGAAGGGACCGTTCTCCAGTCCGCCCTTGGGGTCCTGTGATCCTCTGCAGTTTGTCGCATATCGTCACGCCGTACCGCCGGTGAAAGGGTGGAAACACGGGTCCGAAGATATCGAACGACTCCAGTTGCAACGCGCCCGAGCAACGGTCGTGTTTTCCCGGTCTGTATTGGAACGACGTCGGGTTGCGATACATTGACGTTGACGCGTAAACCGCAGTGCGGACACAGTGCATCGTGGAAATGCGTTCGCGAAACGTCCCAAACAGGTACGGAGCTGCCAGAAATGAGCGATCACCCGGAACTCGCGTTGAACGGCGGAGAGAAGGCGTTTGCCTCCCGGACCGGCCGGGCGCAGCCCAAGGTCGGCGTCGAGGAGTTCCTGTCCATCGCCGAACGATTCGGCTTCAAGCCTGACGCGCTCGAACGGTTGCGGAAAACCGTCGGCAACGAGGACCTGGAAGGCAACGGGCCGAATTTGGCGCGCTATATCTGTGCGTTCCCCGCACCGCCGAAGGGCGAAGAGTTCGAGCGGCTTGCGAAAGAGATATTCGGGGTGCAGCATGCGCTGTCGATTACGTCGGGGACGGCGGCATTGCACTGCGCTTTCCACGCGGTGGGTGTTGGACCCGGTGCGGAAGTGATCCTGCCGGCCCTGGGTTTCATGGCGACGTCCTCCGCGGTGGCTCTGCTGGGCGGCAAGCCGGTATTCTGCGACGTGGACGAGTCGTTGCAGATGGACCCCGCCAGGATCGAGCCGCTCATCACCGAGCACACGGTGGCGCTCGCTCCGACGCATCATTGGGGGACCGTGTGCGACATGGATCCGATCCTCGAGGTTGCGCGCCGGCACAATCTGAAAGTGATCGAGGATTGCGCCCAGGCCCCGGGGGCCCGATATCGCGGACGGCACGTCGGGACACTCGGGGACATCGGCTGTTTCAGCATTTCGGCGTACAAGATCATCGGCGGCGGCGAGGGCGGGCTGGTCATCACGGACGACGAGCATTTCTTCGCTCGAGTGTGCCAACTGGCGGAATGCGGCGGACTGTGGCGTCCCGACCGCTTCGGGCCGCCCCGCTGGGAAGGTGAGCTGTTCCCCGGCACCAATTACCGGCTCTCGGAACTCGAAAGTGCCGTCGACGTGATTCAACTCCGCAAGCTCGAAAACGTGGTCGGACGGTACCGCCGCGTCAGCCGACGCATCCTTCGACAACTTCGGCGGTTCGAAGAGATCACGCCGCAAAAGGTCAACGATTCAGCGGGCGAGATCGGTTACATGCTCCGGTTTTTCCCGGCGCGTTTCGAACTCGGGGTGCAGGTGTGCGAGGCGCTCCGAGCGGAAGGTATCGGGGCCTCGATGCGTGGTCCGAATCGGCCCCCGGACTGGCACATCTACAGCGACATGGTCCCGGTGGTCGGCGCCGACCCTCAGCGGGAATGGCGTCCGGGCCGTTGCCCGAGGGCCGACGACCTCTTCGCCCGATGCATCGGCATCGGCGTGGATCAATGGTGGTCGGATACGGACGCCGATTGCGTGGCCGCCGGCATCAACAAGGTGCTGGCCGCGTACTGTACGCCCGCGGACGCGCCGCCCGGTTGGCTGTAATGCGGAGCCCCCGATCGTCTTGAAACAACTTTGGTGGGCAGGAGAAGTCGCTGCCTCTACAGAACAGGCCGGAAGATTCCGAGACGGTCCGTCCCTCGGGTCGCCCGAGCGAAAGGCCCCGTCCGCAAACGATGCGCGGCCGTTCCCCTGCCGCTTGTCTCCGGTGCGACGGTCGGGCGGAAACGGAAGCCCCGGGCGGGCCGTTGTCCGCAAGCTGCTTTGTTTTTGGCGGCAACGGGATGGCTATGGAAGCGAGCCAGTTGTTCGCCTTTTTCCAGGCAGGTGAGTCCAGGCCCGTTGAGATGCGCAAGCGGAGCAGGCGCATTGGTTGACTGGCGGTCGGCGTCTCGGTTTGCCGGGAGGCACGGTGCTCCCGTCCGGTGGAACCGCCCTCCACAGGCGGGGGTCCAGGGGGTGCGTTCGTTCAATTCGTGCGCTTTCGGGTTTGCGCGAGTGAGGTCCGGCCAATAGTCCTCCTCCGCCGAGAGCGATTCCCGAGGAGAGGTTGTTGTGGCGGATTCACTGAATGCTTTCGACATCCGTTGCACCGTCGGCCGCCGCCTTCACTGGCGCCCGGGGGAGCCGGAGACCGCTGCCGACCTGATCGAGGCCATGGACCGACACGGCATCGCCGAGGCGATGGTTCTGGATTGTCTGGGCCGGGAATGTCACCCGGCCGACGGGAACGCCCGGGTCGCGCAGACGACCGCCGCCCGCCCTCGCCTCCATTCCATGTGGACGGCGCTCCCGCACGGCGAGCCGGACGAACAGCCGGCGCCGGAAGTGTTCCTCGAGGCCATGCGTCGGCACAAGGTCGGTGCTGTCTGCCTGTTTCCGCGTCAGTACCGGTTCAGTTTGGCGGACTGGTGCGTGGACGCCTTTCTTGAACCGCTGGCCGCCGCCTGTGTCCCGGTGATAATCGATCCGGTCGAGATCGGTCCCCGGATCGAGCCCGGCATGGACGCCACCGATTGGGACGGTGTGGTCGCGCTGTGCCGGCGCTGGCCGCACCTGCCCGTCGTGATCAGCGAGCAACGCATCCGTCGTTCCCAACGAACGATGTACCGGGCCCTCGACGCGTGCGAGAACCTCCACATCGAAATCGGCGCCTGCTGGTTGTACCGATTCATCGAGTACGCCGTGCGGACGTGGGGACCGCACCGATTCGTGTTCGGTTCGAATTGGCCGTACGCCGGCATGCACCGAACGCTCGCCACCCTGGCCTTTGCCGAGGTCTCGGACAAAGATAAGCGCGCCATTGCGGGCAACAATTGGCGACGCCTCATTGCCTGGTGCGGACCCGAACACCCCGAATGGAGCGCACCGCCCCCGTCCGACGAATACGTGCAACTCGGGCGAACCGGTCAACGGTCTGAGCGGGTCGTGGTCCACGATTGCCACGGGCATATCGGACAACATCTCTCGCACTACCACATCCCGGACAGTTCGCTCGACGCCGTCGTTCGGGAAATGGAACGAATCGGCGTCCGCCATGCCTGCGTGTTCGGTTTTTCCGGGGTCGTCAGCGACGAACGTCCCGACAATGACGCGGTCGCCGAAGCCGTCCGGGACCACTCGGAGCTTTTCACGGGGTTCGTTCTCTTGAACCCGCACCGCGGTGAAGGCGAGATGCTCCGCGAACTCGAGCGCGGTGCAGCGCGCGGGCTCCGGGGCATCAAGCTGATTCCCTCGTACCAAGGCTATCCCGTGGACGGCCCCGGTATCGAGGCAGCGTGCCGCTGGGCGCACGAGCGACGTTGGATCATTCTGAACCATCATTGGGGCCCGTGCGCGCGCCTTGAGCGCTTGATCGACCGATACCCGGACGCGTGTTATATCACCGGGCACATGACGCTGGAGTATGCCGAGTTGATGAAACGCGTGGACAATCTTTTTGTGTGCACCTGTCCGCTGCTCGGCCCTCGGGCCTGCGAAGAGGCCGTGTCCGTGCTCGGCGCGGAGCGCTTGCTGTTCGGGTCCGACCTCGAGGACTTGCCCATTGCCTGGGGGCTGGGGCCGATCTTGTTCGCGGACATTCCACCTTCGGACAAGACCGCCATCCTGGGGGGGAATCTCCGCCGCCTCCTCGCACGTTGGAGCGCGGCGGCGGGCGGCGTTTCCGACCGACCGACGCCGGTGCGGACCGACCGCGACCGAGGCTGAGACCGTAGACCTTCCGAATACCGAGGACGCTGCAACCTGCCGGAAAAGCCGCGTTAGGGTGCTATACTAAACCCCGTCCACAATAGGGTGCGCGGCGGCGCGCGAGCCGGTTTCGGGATGGACTTCCGCCGTTTTTTGACCCAACGGGGCTGCCCGCAGCGGCAATCCCGCTGAGCGGGACAGGCACGTCCGCCTGAAGCGAACTCCGCAATCCCTGCTGCGCAGGGTCGTTCGGGGACTTGTTCTGCCGCCCTGCGCTCCCAGCCGGATCCCGCTTGGCGGGAGAGACGGGTCCGCCTCAGGCGGACAGCGATTCGCCCCTGGCGAAGAGCGACAACTCCCGCGGCCCACGCACCCTTTTCGGACGGGCTCATACCAGATGCCGTTCAAGAAGCAATCGCACCCACGCTCCCTCGGGCGTGACTGAGGGCTTTGGGCAAGGCCTGACTCCGGGCCGGCCGCGTCGATGCGATCCGCAGTCGCGGGAGCGTCCGCCCGCGGGTGTTCTTAAAGATTATTTCGAGGTGATCGAGACCGCAGCGCCGGAGCCCTGCGGCACACTGGAACCATCGAATTCGGGGCGTTGACAAGTCCGGGACACACGGCAGCACCGCTCCGGCCGATTCGCCGGCCGTTTCTGCCGGGAATCTGCTTTCACATCATGGCGTTACAGACGACCGACATCCGCAATTTCGCGATTATCGCCCACATCGACCACGGCAAGTCCACTTTGGCCGATCGCCTGCTGCTGCATACGCACTCCATTGACGAGCGTCGTTTCCGCGACCAAGTCCTGGACGACATGGACCTCGAGCGCGAGCGGGGCATCACCATCAAGTCTCACCCGGTCCAAATGCTCTACTCCGCTCCGGACGGCCGACAGTACGAGCTGAACCTGATCGATACGCCGGGGCACGTTGATTTCTCGTATGAGGTCAGCCGCAGCCTGGCGGCGTGCGAGGGCGCTCTGCTGGTCGTGGACGCGGTTCAGGGCGTCCAGGCCCAGACCGTGGCCAACGTCGACCTGGCTCTGCGCCAGGACCTGCATCTGATTCCGATCATCAACAAGATCGACCTTCCGGCGGCGGACATTCCGACCTGCCTGACCCAGATCGAGGAACTCCTGGCGCTGCCTGCGGAGGAGGTGCTGCTGGTCAGTGCCAAGGAGGACATCGGCATCGACGAGGTGCTGGAGGCCATTGTCGAGCGCATACCGCCGCCTCGCCCGGGCGAAGACGATCTGCTCCGCGGACTCGTGTTCGACTCGTGTTACGACGCCTACCGGGGAGTGATCAGTTACGCACGCATCGCTTCAGGCGACCTGGCCCCCGGCCGGCGGGTGCGACTGATGAGCACCGGCGCCCAGTCCGAAGTCAAGGAAGTCGGTGTCTTCAAGCCCGCCATGGCCCCCACGGATCGGCTCAGGGCCGGGGACGTGGGATACGTGATCACGACGATCAAGGACACGACCGAGATTCGCACCGGCGACACCTTGACGGACGCCGCCAACCCGGCCCCGAAACCGTTGCCCGGGTTTCGCGAGGCGCGACCCGTGGTGTTCAGCGGCATCTACCCCGTGGACAGCCGCGACTTCGACGCTCTGCGCCTGAACATCTCCAAACTCCGTCTCAACGACCCCGCCCTGATCGCGCAGCAGGAGACTTCGGCCGCCCTCGGCGCGGGGTTCCGCTGCGGGTTCCTGGGCCTGCTCCACATGGAGATCGTCCAGGAACGGTTGCGTCGGGAATACGGCATGGAAATCATCCTCACCTACCCGAGCGTCGAGTTCCACGTGATCCTGAAGAACGGCCGACTCATTCGGCTGGACAACCCGATTCACCTGCCCGACCCCACCGAAATAAGCCGCATCGAGGAGCCGGTGATCAAGGCGCGGATTATTCTCCCGGTGCGTCACCTCGGGGCGGTCATGAACTTGATCCTCGAAAGACGCGGCGAGTGCACGGCGACCGAAACGATCGACCCGACCCACGTGCTGATCACGGCCAACCTCCCGCTACATGAGATCGTGGTGGATTTTTACGACCGCCTCAAGACCGTCACACGGGGATACGGCAGCATGGACTATGAGCCCGGCGGTTACCGCCCGGCCCCGCTGGTCAAGCTGGAAATCCTCGTGAACGGCGAACCCATCGACGCGTTTGCGACCATTGTCCACAAGGACGCCGCCTATGCCAAAGGCCGGCAATTGGCGCAACGGCTCAAGGAAGTCATCCCGCCGCACCTGTTTCAAGTGGCCATCCAGGCCGCGGTAGGCGGCAAGGTCGTGGCTCGGGAGAGCATTCGTGCCCTCCGAAAGAACGTGACCGCCAAGTGCTACGGCGGCGACATCACGCGTAAACGCAAACTGCTCGAACGGCAGAAGGAAGGCAAGAAACGGATGAAACAAATGGGCAAGATCAATATCCCTCAGGAAGCCTTCGTCGCCGTTCTCAGGAGCACGGATTGAAGCCCTCCCCGGGGGAGGCGTCCCGGGCCTTTTCGTTTCCGGGAGCGTCCGAACGAACGCTCTACTACACTATTGGCGGACCGACACCATGACGCAAATCCTGCCTTACCTGGTCGACGCAGCGCTGTTCTATTTCCTGTTCGGTCATTCCCTGGTCCGCAGGTTCGCACCGCGGCGCTACAGGGTTCGCTGGCGGCTCAAAGACTACGAACGGGTGCTGCGGAGACGGTGCGACTTCGACCGGGATCGGTTGACCGCCCAGGAAGCCGCTACGCTCGAGGAACGCATCCGCGAACTCCGCACGGCCCGAAGGACCGCGTGCGTTGCAGACCGCGAGGCCTGTCTGGCCGGCATCGAGACCGAGGCGAGCGCCCTGATTCCGCCCCGGAAAGGCGGCTGGGTCCGCGAGTACTTCGAGGTGTTCGTGGTCGTACTGGCGATTGTTTTCGGGTTTCGGACGCTGTTCTTGCAGCCGTTCAAGATTCCGACCGGCAGCATGCAGCCCACTCTGTTCGGGATCCATTTCGAGCGGACGAAACCGGAGGACATCCCGGGAGCGGCGGGACGGTTCTTCGGTTACCTGAACCAGTCCCGGCGGTACGTGTACACCACAATAGAAAAAGCCGGCTACCTCGAGCGAATCTATCCCGCGCCGCCGCCGGAACCGGTACCGGGTTTCCGACTCGGGATCGTCCGTTTCTTTTTCCCCGCGACGGTCATTCAAATCGAAGGTGTTAAGTACATCCTGCCCGGCGCGCCGGAGAATGTTCGGAAGTACTGCGACAAAGTGTATCGATACCTCATGTTGGGCGGCCCCGAAACCCAGGGGGGACTCTATTTCGAAAAAGGGGAAGTGTTGGCCTGCGGCTACCTCGAATTGGGAGATCATCTCTTCGTGGATCGGACCCGGTTCGACTTCACCGAACCGCGGCGCGGAGATATCACCGTTTTTCTCACCGACGGCATCCGGGACACCGACGGAACGAGCCTCGAGGGGCGGTACTATATCAAGCGCCTCGTGGGACTGCCCGGAGACGAACTCCGGATTCGGGACCACCGGCTCTACCTCCGGAAACCGGGTGAGGACCGGTTCGCACTGGTCGACGCTTCCATACGCCCTGGTTTCGAACGAATGTACACGTTCAAAGGAGGGTATCGCGGCTATTCCCATTTCCCCGGGAGTACCTACCTGAAGACGAACAACGATACATTCAAGGTCCCCGAGGACAGTTACTTCATGTTGGGGGACAACAGCGAGAACAGCAAAGACAGTCGCTTTTGGGGTACGGTCCCGAGGCGGAACCTGGTGGGGCGGGCTTTCCTGGTGTGGTGGCCCTTTACCCGACGTTGGGGATTGGTCGACCGTGCCGCGCCCCTGCCTTTCCCCACTCCTCCGACCATGAAATAGCGACTGTGCGATGCCGGTGGGGACAATCCGGTCAGCGCATGAGTTCGACCCCAGCCCGAGGGGCCTGTGGGGAACGGCAACGGGGTCGGAGTGCTTGACAACAGCGTCCCTCCCGAGGTCCGTTTCAAGCATCCAATACGGCCCAAGGTCGCCGTCAATCGAAAAGGACGGGCAGAGGGCCCGGCGCATCCCCCCGCAAAGACGATGGACGGGCGAAAAGGGCCGAAGAGACCGCGTGCCCACCGAGCGGGATACACTTTCCGCCCGGGCTTCCGGGCATCCCTCATGCCCGCGGAACGATCCTTGAAAAACGCGCACGCCCGGCCAGATTGTTTCGGAGAAGTGCGGAAAGCCAGGGCCGACGGCATAATCCGGAAAGGAGCACGCCATGTTCCCGTCCATCTTCACTGACGAACTGGGCTTGGACCTTGTCGATGCAGTCCCCTTCCTACGGGACTGGGGACTGGCGCATTGCGATCTCCGTGCCCGAGTGCTGGGGAAGCATTTTGAGGAGCTGGCGCCGGATGAGCTGAAACGGGTTCGGAACTTGCTGGGGGATGCCGGCTTGAAAGTGGGCTGTCTCGAATCCTCTCTGGCCAAGGTCCACCTGCCGGATGCAGAACGCCGGCGGGCAGAAGCCCGGAAACTCGAGGCGATCATCCGGGCGGCGGACGTCTTGGACTGCCGGCTGGTTCGGTCGTTCTTCTTCTGGCAACCCCCGAAAGAAGAGGCCGGCAGCCTGGGCGACCGATCCGACGCCTTGGAGCAGACCCTGGACTTCTTTGCTCCGTTGGCGCGGCGGGCCCGCGAAGCAGGTCTGATCCTGGCCTTCGAGAACTGCGGAGTCACCCCGGACGAGGTGTTGGCGTTTCTCGATGCCGTTGCCATCCCTTCATGGGGTCTGGCGTGGGACGTGTACAACGGCTGGAGGTGCAAGCCGGATACCGAGAGTGTCGAAGATTACTTGCGACGCTTGGCTCTGCGTGCGCGACTCCTGCATGTGAAGGCCCGGGGCGCCGTTTCGGGTCTGGCCCCGGTCGAAATCCCGTACGAACTCGTCCTGCAGACTGCCGACAACGCCGGGGTGCGCGGACCGGTGAGTGCGGAAACGCACAATCCGGACCGGGCCGGCGACGACCGCGAGATGTCGCGGCGGGTCGTCGAAGTCATCCGGCGCGCCTGGCCCTCGGCCGCGCCGGGCGGCTTGTTCGGCACACCGCGATCGACGGCGACCCGCGTGCGGACGTACGAGGCCGATCCGGTTCGTTTCGTGGTGATTGGACTGGGCATGGGGCATAACCGCGCCCAACAGGTGGTGAAAACACCGGGAGCTACATTGGTCGGCGTGTGCGATCTTCGCAAGGAACGCGCCGAACGCACCTCCCAAACCTGCGCCGTGCCTTACACATTGGACTTCCGGGAATGGCTCGAACGCGATGACGTCGAAGTCGTGTACGTCATGACCGAGACCGGCCGTCACGCCGAGATCGCCCTCGAGGCACTTGAAGCCGGCAAACATGTACTGACCACCAAACCGATGGAAGCGTCGCTCGAGGCGTGCGATCGCATGATTTGTGCGGCCGAGAAGAAGGGATTGCTCCTCGGCGTCGATTTCGGGCGCCGTTTTGAACCGGGTCCGCTTTCTCTCCGGGCCGCGGTCGAGCAAAAGCGGTTCGGCCGGTTGCTCAACGGCACGATGGAATTGAAGATCCTGCGCACCATGGAGTACTTCCGGGCCAACGGCGGCTGGCGCGGCACACGGCGCTGGGACGGCGGCGGCGTGCTCTCGAATCAGAGCATTCACCACATCGACGAATTGGTCTTCGTTCTGGGCGTACCGGCCCGAGTCCGCTGCAGCATTTGGACGCAGGCCCACGAAATCGAGGCGGAGGACCTGGGCAGCGCCGTTTGGGAATATGACTCAGGCTTGGTGGTGACCTATTTCGCCACGAGTTCCTATCCCCATGCCACCTGGTATGTCCGCAGCGAGATCCAAGGGACGGACGGCGCAATCTTTCTCGCGGCCGGCGGTCCGTTCGAACAGCCGTTCGAGCGCTGGTTTCTGGACGGCGCCTGGGGGACGCCGCCCCCCGAAGTCAAGATGGAATCCGAGTGGCTGAACGCGGCGGACAACTTTGCCGCCGCGCTGCGGACCGGGGCCCCGCTCGTTTGTTCGGGACGCGACGGACGCCGCACCCAGGCCGTGCTCGACGCCATGTATCGATCGGCTTATGAGAACGACGGCGGCTGGACCGCGGTTACCCCGGAACTCTGATCACTGATCAGGATTCTCCGCGAGGCGTCCGCGGCGATGATGTATCCCGCCTCGGGTTCCATGGATGCGTCGGGATCAGGCGCGGGCCCCGTGCGGTGGGTGGCCGCGGCTTGCAGGCCCTCGGCCCGGGGCTCAGCGTTGAAAGGGACTCACGGCGACGGCCGCACCGCAGTACAGGCAGACGGGACGGTGCTTCATCAGCGTGCGGCCGCAACTCGGGCATTTGAGGACACCGGCGGCCTTGACCTGACCATCCAACCGCCCGTCGCGCATGTCGATTTCGGAGACTTTTTCGATCAATTGGTCGTCAGAGTACCCGTGCTCTTCTTTCATGATCGTCCAAAGGGCTTCCGTGATCATCAGGAGACGCTCGACATCGAGCTGCAGCGACTCGGCCTTGGTCTGTGCTCGGCGGGCTTCGGACCGGGCGCCCGCGGCGGCAGTGTGGGCCGACGGATCATACGTGCGTGCGCTTCCGTAGAACAGCATTGCGCGTCTCCTTTTTTCGTTTTCAGTCCGGGCGTCGGCCCTGCGCCCCCGGACGTTTTCGCGGCAAGCTCACCCGTTCACGCCTCGAGTTCTGTCGTTGGGTCGGGCCAGAGTTCCGGATAGAGTGCCTTGGCGCATTCCGGACAGAGACTATGGCTGAATTCGGCGTCCGAATGCCGGGTGATATACTCTTCCAACTGGTTCCAGAACCCTTTGTCATCCCTGATTTTTTTACATCGTGCACAGATCGGGATGAAGCCGGTGAGCACCCGAATTTTTTCGGTGGCCGCCTCAAGTTCCCGAACCTTGCTTTCGAGCCGACGGTTCGCCTTGATCACCCGAGTTTTCTCGGTCTCGACAAGATGACGGAGAAAGAAGGCCTCCCGCGCCAAGTATTCAAGGCAATACGAGACACACATGCCGACGATGTTGACGCCCACCAGGAAGAAATTGTTGCTCACCAACTCGGGGAGCGAGAGTCGCATCCACTGAACGGCGGCGACCTCATACACGATGATCAGGAGCCAGCACACGCCCGTGGCCCAAAGGAAGCGGGTCCGGAACGACATGTAGCAGAAAAGGAAGACCAGGATAAGGCCGGCGTAGTAGTCGGCGTTGCCCGGCGGCGGCGCGATGGCCGCCATGGCGATAATACCCACTCCGGCGATGAAAACCGCCAGCGAAACCACCGCCTGCCAGTAGTTCTTGAATGCCCGCGTGAAAGAAAGCGCCCACAACGCGAGAATCATCGGGCACACCACCAGATAGCGAATCGTCCAGCACTGCAGCTTGACCGCGGGGATGGCGACGGCATCCAAAATGCCGAAAGCGGCATAAAACAGACAGCCGGCGAGCAGGAAGAACCGCAGCAGCCTGATGGAGCGGTTGAAATAGTCTTCGAGAAAGGGCTGCTCGAGGTGGCGGTCCTCCCCCATGAACCGCAACGTCAGGCGACAAAACTTCATGGCCTCCTCCCACGCCAACGTTTGTTTGCAATAAGGGAACGATACACAATCCCGGGAGAAAAGTCAACTGCATCCGACCCGAGCACTCCGAGTCGGACCCGGGAGACTCGCGCCGTGGGACCGAATCAAGCCGGGCGAACCCAGACCGGGCTCGACCATGCCCGCTGGCCGTTGCGTTGTTCGACTCGTACGCGATAGTGAATCTCGCGGCCAAACGGTTCCGCGTCGTCGAAGTCGAATTCCGCGGTGTACGCCGCCGCCGGAATTGGGCGGTGCACTTTCACTTTGAAGGCCAAATGGTGATAGATGTCGGCCCGCTCCGGAGATCCGGGCGCGATTCCGAAGGCGTCCTCGAGCATCCGGACGCATTCGTCCTTGAACCAGATTTCCCGACTGGCGGTTGCGAACTCCGCGACCGTACCGGTCTCGACGGCCCCATTCATCTGCAGTTCGAGTCGGGACTCGGGCCGGGCCTCGAACTCGAAGATCTCCGAATTTTGCCACCGAGCGCCCGTATTGCGAGTCGACGTCCGCAGACCGAAGCGCGCCGTATCGCCCCGGAACTGCGGCTCGCCGTGCCCCGGCGAGATCCAACACTTTTCGACTCCGACGAAGCACCCTCCGTCCACCCGGACCCGCCCGTCCCAGTCCCGGGTTTGGACCGGCATCTCGTTCGGACGCGGCCCCCAGCCGGCTTCGACACGCATCTTGAACCGCGACCGCCGACCGTCGGCGGGCGGGGCCCAGGCGCCCTGGTGGCAATGCGTGGCAATCACCCGGCCATTGCGCAGCACTTCGATTCGGTCCAGAGCGTCGGCTCCGACAACCCGCACCCGGACGCGGCGCGTTCCGTCGGCAGTGATGATCCGGCCCATTTGCGCGCCGTTCACCGTGAATTCGAGCTGAATCCGATCGCCGGTCACGCCGTAGACCCGGCGGGCGCGGAAGGCTTCCCACAGGGCTTCACGGCTCAACTCCCGGGCCAGACAGGCCATTCGTCCGTGGCCGTAGCAACCGGGCATCTCGCCCCAGTTGTCCGTGGAACAGATCGCCCCGAGACGATGACCGCGGTCCAACGCGGCCTGCCATGTGCCGGGTCCGATCCCCGGTCCCATGTGGGGGTTGCCGCGCATTCCGACCCATTCTTCGTCCGTCTCCGAGCAGCCGTGGATCGAGAAGATCTCGGTGAAAGGCGAGAGTTCTTCGTCGTATACGGACCAGTCCCGGCCCCGCACGCCGGGACGGTACGCGGTGTGGTGCGGAATGGCCAGCGCTTTTCCCCGCCAGGGCTCGAGGGCGGCGTACAACTCGGCAAGAGTATTCACTCGGAAGATCGGCAGGCCTGCCTCGAGTGCGAAAACATTGTGATCTCCGGACGAACCGTTTCCCTGCCACTCGTATCCCGGGAAGGCGACGAATTCGCCGGGCCGGTTGCAATCCCGGCAGATTTCGTTCACCAGGGCCCACTCCCGTTCCAGCCGCTCGGGAGACTTCCAGCCTTCGAGGGGAATCCGGCTTGGTCGGTCGCTTTCGGAGAGGTGGCCGCCGGGCTGGAAAGCCGACGAACACGCGGTGTAGTAGGCGGCGGCATAAAAATCGAGATGAGACGCGGCCCGACGGAGGCTTTCGTCGAACGGCGTCGGACTGTTCTCGAACTGGAGCGTGTTGTCGTGTGTCTCACCCCAGAAAATGCGAAACTCGCTCATGGTCGGCCCTGCTCCTGTTTCGGTTTTCGGCGCGTACCCCGTTTGCAAGGCGGCGGCTGTGCAACGCCGGGGCCGTCCGGCCGTTGGAAAAACACCCGGTTTCCGGTAAGTTACCGATCATCTCGGAAGAATGCGGCGCACGAGCAGATTCGCCCGCCGGCCCGGCCGTCGTCCGGACAAATCCAACACGCACTGTAATGCCTGTGGGACGGATCGTCCCCCCGTGGCCCGCCCGTTTCGGATGCCCCCCCTTGCGCTCCCGGCGCCTGCCGAGCGCCTCGAGGCAATCCGGCGGTGACGTGACCTGCGCGCCGGGCCCAACGAGTCGTTCGGACGATTCCGAACCGTTTTGCCTGACCGGCTGTGGTTTTTTACGCCAAGGGGAAATTGGCCATGAAGAAAAAGATGCTCTGCTGGCCGCTGTTCGGGGTTGGCTTCGAGAACCTCGGCAGAAACCGTCAGCCCTGCGAATGGGATATTCCCCGGCCCGGCCCCGATGAACTCCTGGTCCGAATCGACGCGATCGGCCTCTGCTTCTCGGACGTGAAGTTGATCCGGGCCGGCGAGAAGCACCCGCGAGTGATCTCGAAAGATTTGAGTCGGGATCCCGTCATTCCCGGTCACGAGGCCGTCATGACGGTGGTCGAGGCCGGAGAAGACATTGCGGACCGGTTTCGCCCCGGCGACCGGTTCATCATCCAGGCGGACATTTACGTCAACGGCGTCGGCTATGCCTACGGTTATGCGATCAACGGCGGCATGGCCCAGTACAGCCTTCTCGACCAGCGCGTCCTGAATGGCGACGAGGGTTGTTACTTGCTGCCCCTCGCTCCCGAGACCCCGGCGGGGCTCGCGGCCCTGATCGAGCCGTGGACTTGTGTTATTGCCAGCTACATGATCGAGCATCGGACGGCGCCCCGAACCGGAGGGCGGATGTTGGTCGCAATGGCGGTCGGGACCCCCGACGAATTTACGTTCGGCACGGCTTCGGCGGCTGAGGGTCCGGCTGAAATCGACCTGTTGAGCGTGAACGCCGCCACGCGAGCGGCCCTGGTCCGCGCCTTCCCTACAGCGCGTTTCCGAGACATCGACGCTCCCCCCGGTCCCGAGGTCCGGTACGACGACATCGTGCTCTGCGAACTCCGCGACCGCGGACTTGCCGAGTCCCTGGCCCGGTGCGGCGCCCAGGACGCACTCATCAGTTTCGTGGGGCGTTACCCGAACGAGGGTTGGGCCTTCGACGTCGGCAGCATCCACTACCAGGGCTGGCTTTACCAGGGATGCGAGGGCCGGGACGTCCGACGGGCCTACGGCCGCAATGTCCGGTCGCGTCTGCGCAAGGGAGGCACGTGCTGGCTCCTCGGGGGCGCCGGCGCCATGGGCCAGATGCATACGCAACTGGCGGTCGAGGCGCCGGATGGGCCGGACCGAATCCTGGTGACGGACGTCGACGATACGCGCATCGCGAAACTATCGGCCCGTCTGGCCCCCGCGATCCAGGCCCGAGGGATTGAATTCAAGGCCTTGAACCCGAAATCGTTTCCGTCTCCGGACGCCTTCAACGCCGCGGTCGGCGAATTCGCCCCCGGCGGCTACGACGACATCGTGATGCTGGTTCCGGTGGTCCCGATCTTGAACAGTGCCGTTCCGTTCCTGGCCGACGACGGATTGATGAATATTTTCGCGGGCATTCCGACGGGCAACGACGCGATCCTCGACGTGGGGGCGATCGTGCGTCGCGGCGTACGCCACATCGGGTCCAGCGGCAGTCGCACCCACCATTTACGACACACCCTGCATTTGGTGGAGAGCGGTCAGATCAACCCGGCCTCGGCGTTGGCGGCCGTGGGGGGCATGCGTTCCTTGTGGGAAGGGATCAACGGGGTGGCCGACGCCCGCTTCCCCGGGAAGACGGTCGTTTTCCCTCACTGCGAGGAGCTGCCTCTCACCTCGATGGACGACCTGCCCGAGTTGGCGCCGGAAATCCGGGACACGCTGTCCCCGGACGGGTTTTACACAATCGAGACCGAAAAGGCCCTGTTCCGCCGCTTCGGGACACCGGAGTCGTAACGTAATGGGGGCGGCGGAAAAACCGGGCCGGGCCGGAGACGTTCCGGAAACCGTGGTTTGCGGGCGGATCGAGCGAGACCGAGGTGATCGCATGGCGTTTCCTTTTCGACTGACAATCGCCGTGCTCGGAGCGACGCTGGCGGCTGCCGGGCTCGAGGTCCGCGTCAACCGGGAGCCGATATACACCGCTCCGCCGCGCCAAATTCGCTCCGCACCGAACGGGCTGCTCGCGGAGGTGGGTAAAGGCCCGGATCGTGTGTTTGTCCTGCACCTCTGGGGTACGCCTTATGAGATGGGACGGGCCCAGGGCGTCCTGCTCAAGAAGCAGATCGTCGAGGGCTTGCCCGCCGTGATCGAGGCCATGGGGCGCAAGATGGGCGGCGACCTGGGCAAACTGGACCGGACCGCCGAAACGACCCGGCGGTTTTGGCCCCCGCATTTCGAACCGGAAATGCGCGGGTTGGCCGACGGCGCGGGAATCGGTTTCGAGTCTGTTGTTCGAGCCAACATGATCGGGGAAACGAGCGAGTGGCATTGTTCGTTGTTCGCGGCCTCCGGACCGGCGACCCGGGATGGGCGACTTCTGCAGCTTCGGGCACTGGATTATGAGACTCGGGCCGGGATCCAGCGCTTCCCCGTGATCACCGTCTACCATCCGGACCGCGGTCACCCTTTTGCGAATTTCGGCTGGGCCGGCATTGTGGGCAGTGTCACGGGCATGTCGAGCGTGCCGCTGGCGATCAGCGAGATCGGCGACGATTACGATGCCATGCACGACAGTCTCCAAGGGACCCCGTTCATGTTCCTGCTGCGTGATATCCTGCAGTTCGACACTTCGCTGGAAGCGGCTTTGCGCCGCATCCGCCGGGCGCGCCGGACAACGTCGCTGCTGTACGCAGTGGGCGACGGCAAGTCGGGCGAATTCCGTGCCGTTCAGGCATCGCGCACGGTGTTCAACGTATACTCGCCGGAGGACCTGGAGCCGCTCACCCCCACACACCCCCGAATCCCCAACATTGTGTACTGGGGAATGAGCTGGGACGTGCCCAAATACGACAAGCGACTGCACGACATGCTCGTGAAGCACTACGGCAAGCTCACGCCGGAGCTCACCGTCCGTGAGATCCTCCCTACGGTCGGGACGGGCAATCTCCAGGTTGCCGTGTACGATCTCACCAATCAAATCGTCTGGACCGCCAACGCCGCTGCCGTCGAGCACGGCGAACCGCCGCCGCTCGCGGCCTATGACCGGCCCTACATCCGTCTCGATATGCGGAGTCTGTTCCGAGTCCGCCGGCCCGGCGATTGAGTGCTCTGCGTGTCCTCTTTCACTGCTGCAACCGTCGAATCGGGCGGATTTCGGTCGGGCGGACCGACGGTGGGGCGCCGCTCTCGAAGCGAGGGCCGATAGGCGCCTCGGAACGTGGAGGTCCCTGATGAGAGGTGCGCCCAATATTCTTTTTCTCATGACCGATCACACGAATGCGGCGGCCGTTGCCCCGGTCGGTCCATGCCTGACCCCCAATCTCGACAGACTCGCCCTTCGAGGCACCCGTTTTGCACGCTGCTATACTCCCAACGCGATCTGCTCGCCGGCACGCGCCTCGCTTATGACCGGCGTCTTTCCCTCCACTCACGGCATGTGGGACTGCACGCACACGCAACGGCGGGAATGGGTGAATGTGGACGTGCGCCTCACCCATTGGTCTCAAATCCTTGCTTCGGCCGGCTACCGGAACGGCTATTTCGGGAAATGGCACGTCGAGCAGACCAAAGCACTCGAGGCGTTCGGCTGGCACGAATACGACATCGGCATCGGCGGACGCCGCCGGCACGTCATCCCCGGCAGTGAAATCATCGCGAACAAAGCGGGGTACAAGGACTACCTGATGGCGGCGACGGGCGAGGACGACGGCACAACGGCGCCGACGCATCCGGCTTTCGACCGGGGCATCGATTTCCTGCGGCGCTGCACTCGGGAATCACCGGATCGACCGTTCTGTTGTTTCGTCTCCACCGCGGAGCCCCACGACCCCTATATTCCCCCAAAACGCTTCCTCGATTTGTACGACCGCAAACGAATTCCGCTCAGCCCCACCCTCCACGACAAACTCGAGGGAAAGCCCGAAATTCTGCGCCGGATGCAGGCGGTCTGGCAGTGCTTCACCGAACGCGACTGGCGACAGATCAGGGCGGCCTACTGGGCCCTGATCACGTTCCTGGATCACGAAGTTGGTCGGATCCTGGCCGTACTCGACGAACTGGACCTTACGGAGGACACCATTGTCGTCTTCACCTCGGATCACGGGGACATGCTCGGGGGGCACGGCCTGGCAACCAAGGGTGTCGGGACCGCTTACGAAGAGGTGTACAATATTCCGTTGATCATAGCGGGCCCACGGGCCCAGGCGCGCGGCGAGGATCGCACCACCGTGACAAGCCTGGTCGACTTGGGGCCCACCCTGCTCGATTTCTGCGGGCTCGACCCGCTCCCGGTCGCCCAGGGCCGCAGTCTGCGCCCCGTATTCGACGGCGCCGCGGTCCCCAGCGAATGGCAGGACGCGTACGCGGAATTCTTCGGCCAGCGTTTCGTCTATACCCAGCGTCTGGTCTGGCACGGCGCCTGGAAGTTTGTTTTTTCTCCCGGCGGCATCGATGAATTGTACAACTTGGACGAGGACCCGCACGAAGCCCGCAACCTGGCCGCCGACCCGGCGTATCGCCATGTCCTGATCGACATGACCCGGCGGATGTGGCGGCAAATGGCCCGGATCGGTGACGAATCGCTGCTCAACACTCATTACGCCACGCTCCGCACCGCCGCCGTCGGGCCGTACGCAGCGGACTTCGAGCCCTGATCGTTTCCGACGGACCGAAGCGCGGGGGGCGATTCCGGGATGCAGCCGATGTTCGCACCACGTGAAACCGCAAGTCGTCCGCGATTTGCCGGGCCGGCCTTTCCGTGGTGCGGGGGCGTCGCGGCCGGATTGATGCTGTCGGTCGCGGGCGACGCGAAGACCGGCGACAACGGGCGCCTGCTGTGGGTGCACGCAGGAATGGCCGCGCCGGACGTCGGTGAACCAGCCCTGACGGCAGGTGCTCGTAGTTCGGAGTCTGTTGGGCGCTTGAGTGCGCGCCGGGCAAGAACCAACGGACGCGCGGCCCCCGGACTTTGGGTTCGCGGCTTGGCGGGACTGTCGCTGTCGCTCCCGAGACGCGCTCCCGGTCTCGATCCCGACAGACGGCGCACGGCTTTTCCCGGCTCGGAGGGAGAGTGAATCTTGTGGATTTGCGGCACAGCGGCGGGCGTCCTTCGCACCACTGTGCCGGTGCTCGCGGCATTCGCCTTCGCGCTGGATGCGGAAACGGTGCGGGAACGGGCCGCGCGAATGCGCCGGCGTCTGGCGCACCGGTCCGCGGTGTTCGCGATTCGGGACGCACACCCGGATCGGACCATCGTGGGACGGTTCTCGCCGATCTGCATACGGTTTCGACTCGACGGAACGTGGATGAATCCGTTCGACCCGAATGACGTCCGAGTGGACGGCCTCGTGACCCTGCCGGACGGTTCCCGCATCCAAGTCCCCGCATTCTATTATGAGCCGTGGGAACCGGTGGACGGTTTGACGCAGCTTACGGGCGGTGTCCGGTACCGACGGACCGGGCAACCCCACTGGCGCCTTCGGTTCAGCGCGTTTCGGACGGGGAGGCACACGGTACGACTGCGCGCCCGCGACCGGCTCGGGCGGACGTGCTTTTCACAGGACATCCGCTTTGATGTGCGGACTTCGCAACGGAGAGGGTTTGTCCGGGTCTCACCGAAAAACCCCATGTATTTCGAGGATTCCGCGGACGGTTCGCTTTTTCTCGGCGTTGGAACGAACGTGGCGTGGACCCGGGCCGAGGACCCCGGAAAGCCGGCGCCGTGTTACGAATACTACTTCGATAAAGCACGCGGCTGTACGAACGCCACTCGGGTTTGGCTTTGCCACTGGGCTTGGCTCGAGTGGATGCCGGTGAAGGACGCGCCGGGGTCTTCCTGGGAGGGCTACGGCGGTCTGGGCGTCTACAACCAGATGATCGCCGCGGCGCTCGACCGGGTCTTCGCCCTGGCCGACGAGGCCGGCCTCCGGGTGATGCTCGTCACCGACGACAACGACGAGCACATGCGCGGCAGGGGCGGAGATCGGTGGACCTTCAATCCGTACAACCGCACCAACGGCGGGCCGTGCGAGACGCCTGCGGACGTCTTCTCATCCGCAGCCGCTCGACGGGCATATCGCCAGCGACTACGGTACATCCTGGCGCGATGGGGAGCGGAAACCGCGCTCTGGGCGCTGAACGCCTGGAACGACTACTCGAGACCGACGCCGGCCCAACTCGATTGGCTTCGCGACATGCATCGGACCGTGCACGATCTCTGCCGCGGCTGGCGCCCCATCATATACGGCGCGAACTTCCGGTACGCAGCCAACGACATCATGGACTACGCGCAGGCCGGAGTCGATTTGCGCACCGACAAACCGAATGTGGTCCAGGAATGCTACTACGCCGATGATCCGCTCTGGTTCACTCCGGTGCTGCGCCGACAGCTTTGGTCCGGCATTGCCCGCGGCCTGGCCACGGTCATGGTGTGGCCGCATCCGCTCGTGGACCGTACCGGCGCGTGGGACATCTTCCGACCGGCGACCCGCTTCTGCGCCGGTTTGGACATGAACCGCGAGGGGTGCAAACCGCTGCTCCTCACGGTACTGGACGCGGACGCGGACATGCGCGGCCGGCAGGTGTGGCGCGTCGTCGAAGCGTCTCCGTACGGGGACGTCCCCGAGTGGGGCGTGAAAGCCCCGAGGAGTCACTTCTCCCTGGATGTGAACCGGGGCAATCAATGGTTGAACGGGTTCTGCCGGACGTTGTACGGTTCGTCACCCGCACGGGTGAAATGGCGGAATCCGCCACTCTTCGAATTGAATCTGCCCGTGCCCGGAAAACTGATCGTCGAACTGTCCGAGATCGGCGCCGGCGACCAGATTCTCGGCATCACGATCAACGGCACGCTCGCGAAGCGGGTCTCCCTCCGTGGCGGGCGGCGTTACCTCCGGGAGAATGAACGGCGCGTCGAAGCCTCGCTGCCCGCCGGCCGTTGTCGAGTCATGCTCGACAACATTGCGCCCCGGGGCGACTGGATACGATTGCGCCGGCTCTTGTTCGCCTGGTCCGCTCGGCGCCCGGCCGATCTCGTGGACGGAACGGGTCGAATCGGGCCGCGCCGCGGACTGGCCTGGATCGAGAACGCGAGCGCCGGCCCTACGGCACGCCGGTTCCTGGGGGGCCAACCGGTCGTCCTCAGGAATGTCACCGTGCAGCTTACACCTGTGCCCGCCGGCCGCTGGCGCATCGCAGGTGTGTCGACAGTTCACGGCAGGAGAATCTGGAGCCGGAACGTGACCGTCCGGGACGGTCGGCTTTCCATTGCAGTGCCCTTGCTCGATGCCGACCTTGTCCTGCAATTCGCCCGCACGGAGGACGGGGACAACGGCAACCCCTGATCGGCACCGGGCGAAAGAGGGCGGTGCAACCGCGAGTATTCCCTCGGGCGAACAGTCGCGTTTCGCGGGGCAGCCCGCATGGCCTGTCGGGTCGGGCCGGTTGTGCAACAACCTCCGGTCGAGGGTGTTGGCCGTCGGATGGGCGGCAGCGAAGCCGGGCAGCAGGCGCGCGCCGACTCGTGCGACTCACGTCTCCTGTCTCGGTCGGGATCTTTCCTGTCCCACAGAACTCAGTGGATTGGGCTTGGAGGTCTGTAAAGTCGAATTCCCTTTCTCGGGCGGACTTCCTGGCATGGGTGTGGGCGATTGCTTTACAGTTGCCCGCGGGTTCGAGTTCGGAAGCGTCATCTTCTGTAAAGCAGTCCCTTACGCCGGCACTGTCGGAGGCAATAAAGAGGGCGTTCAGTTTTGCGGATTCACTGAGTTCTGGTCCCAGTGTCCGTTGGAAGATCGCGGACGGCGAGGGGGCGTCGGCGGGGACAGCCCTACGGTTTCGCGCTTGCCTGTACGGCCGCTGTCGCAGCTTTTTGCGCGTCGGCGTATTGCCGTGCACGATAGAGGCGTTCGGCTTCGGCCAGGGCTGCGCGGGCGGTTTTCGCGGAAGCTCCGTCGTTTCGGCCGGCAACCCGGGCCCGGTCGAGATTCCGCCGAGCGGTGGCAATCAGGTCGGCCACATTCAGTTCATTGTCCGTGGTGAGGACCGCGACCGCGTAGCACCGTATTGCCGGCACTCGGAAAGAAACGGCGCTGTTCCCGTGTTTGAAGGCCAAGTCCGTCGCAGGCGTCCCGGGGGCGAGCAGGAGGATTCGGTTGAAAGCGAAATCCTCGGGCACATCGAGACTGACTTCGACGTTCCTCGCCGCCCGAAACTCGTGGCGCTGGAGGTCCACATTGTAGTTTACCATGTGGAGCGCAATTCGACGGCGTTCCGCGTCCTTCCACAGGTTCAACCATAGCGTCTTGGGCGCATTGGTTTGGATGAGTCGGGCCTCGGGGCGCATCGCGTCAGCCAACGTCGCGTAAGCTGTCCGGACCTTTTCCGATTCGCTTTTCAAGTTTTTGAAGTCGAGAACGCAAGACGCCGGAAGCGAAACGACTCGGTCGCGCAGGCCGGGAACGGCTTTAAGCTGGTCCAGGAGCGATTTCCGGCGCGGGAGATAGTCCTCGGTGCGCGTGCCGAATTCACCGATAACCACAACACGCCCGCCGCGCTCGGCGAACCGGCGCACGGCCGCGGCCTGCGGCTCGGACACGCAGTCCACTTCGGTGAGCACGAGCACATCGTAGTTGTCGAGGGCGGCGAGTTGGGCCTTGTCGTCGAGCAGATCGGGGTGGCCGAAGACGATCGGATCATAGGGAATATGGGCATCCTCGAGCACGCGCGCGACCGTGCCGATCCAGCGGCCGTGATTGCTTGCGGCACGCCAGTAGACCCAGTAGCTGAAGAAACTGCGCCAGACACAGGTCGGCACGGAGTAACCGAGCGCGACCCTGGCAATGGGACGTCGCTGGAGGTACAGGGCGCGATAGCTGTTGAGGAATCGTGCGTATTCCGCGTGCGCTTTGTAGGTCCGCTCGGACGGCCACGTGTGAGGCGACCAGATCAGCATGGGGACTGCACCATTGCTCAACGCCTCGCCGGGATACAGCCTTTCGCTCGTGGGGAATTTGTCGAACGCACTCACATCGATGAGCGGCCAAACGGGCTTTTCCCAGCGAGTGGCGGCGGCCATCAGTTTGTACTGCAGTGCATTCCACGCGTGGCGATGGGTGCGCCGGTACGGCTCCATGGGGGAGTTCTCCAGGCACTGGGCGTCGACGACGTCGGAGATGACGACGCTGAAAACCGGGAAACGGTTGCCCCCCCAGGCTGCGCCCTGGTTGCCGAAGAAGGGCACGACGCGGCCCTGTTTTGCCGCCGTTCGGCGGATCGACGCCGCGATGTCGGCGATGAAGCCCTTGCCGTACATGTATTGGGCTCGCACGAATTCGCGCGCAACCGGGTCGTCGAGGAGTTTGAATCCGGGGTGAGTGGGGCGAATTCGCTTGATGTAGTCCGCGATGGAGAACTCCTCGACCGGTCCCGGGAGCATACGGTCGAGTTGTTCGGTGTTGAAGCGTTTCTGGAGGTACTTTCGAAAATCGCGCCGGCAGTGTTGGCAGAAGCACTGATCCTTGCCGCCGCGGAAGGTGGGGTTGCAGAGGTTGTCCTGGCCCAAGGCGTCGTTTTCGCCGAGTATCCGAAGCAGGCCGGACTTCTGGTACTCGTGCCAAGTCGGAGAATGGTGGCACATGCGGTACATGAAGGGCGGATAGCCTTTGCGCGGGACGATCTTGCCGTCGATGTCGCGGGCGGCCGCCGTTTTCTTAAATTCGTCCAGGCGCCTGTCCCAGTCGAGCGCGGCATCGTATTCCACCTTGCCCCAACTGGCAATGCGCGCTCCGGCCTTGTGAAAGAGCCCGTCTTTGTTGAGTTTGGCCGCGGACCAGATATTGACAAGGTCCGGCTCGAAGTCGGCGATGATTTGCGCCCGCTTATCGCCGGTGTCCTGCTCGAAATCCGCATTCGCCAGCGGCAGGGATTCCTCCCCGTCCCGTTTCAACGCGAACAGGTCCACGTAGAAGAACGGTCGTGCGCCTTTCTTGCCTGCCGCGGACACGCCGACATAGAAGAGTTGCCCTGCCGGCCGCTCGATGTCGAGCGTGGTCTCGACCCATTTCCCGGTTTCGTTCACCGGGTTGCCGCGGGCCACGAGGGTCCCCTGGCTGCGCCAGATATGGACCGCCGGCATTTGTGTGAAGGTTTGGCCTTTCGGCACAAAGACGCGGCACGAGAACGTCAGCCGATAGTTCCCGCCCGCCGGCTGTACGAGCCGGGAGCATCCGCCCGAGTCGCCCTTGAGCCGAATCTTCAGCGAGGTTCGGCCCGCGAACGCCCGTGCCTGCGACAGGGCGATCTCGGCTCGGCCCCGGGGATACCACGCGCCGGGGATTTTTCCGCCCAATGCGTCCATCCCCGGTGAGACGATGACCAAGGCGTCCCGGACCCACCGCCCGTCCCCGTCTCCGGCAGCGGCGTCGCCTGGAGTCGCAAGAACGACCAGCAGGGCTGTCGCCGCCACGGCACGGTTTGGTCTCGGAGCCATTTCTCTTCTCCTTGTCACTCATTCGGCATGGCGTTTTCATTCCGAACTTGACAGTACCCCGTTCGCCCGCCGTTTTCGAGCGGGATCGAGTCGGATTGCTCCACCATAGCACGGTACCGGAACGATTCTTCAGTCATCTGCTGCGATGACGCATCTCACACGCCTCCAAATATTGCCGTCGCTCACCGACCGAGGCGGTGGTTTCACAAAGCCTCGTCCATCGGTTGACGCGAGCCCTGGACCTGTGCAAGTTGCCCCTCGTGCTGCCCGGCTTGTGGATCGTCCAGGCCAAATGGCGCGCCTCCCCGCGGAGTCGGGGTCGAATCGTGCTGTCCGTACCCAGGCCTCTTCTTCCCTGTGGCTTGCCGTGCCGGGAACGCCAGCCTGAGGGCGGCGACTGGATGTTCCCGGACCTACGACCTACAATACCGGTGCCCGCGAAGGTCCGCAGTTTTACAAACCGGTGGAACCGGCTCCGGATTCTTCGATCCGCCGTCGTCGAAGTCCGCGAGTCCATGGAAAGCCCACCATTCGAGGGAGACCGCCAATGGCTATCGCCGCAAACCGCAACAAGGTCCTCTTCTTGCCGGTGATCCGGGGGTTCTACAACCGCGATATGACCAAGGCCGCAAAGGCCGCAGTGCGGAACGCCTGCGCCGAACTCGCCATCGACGCAATCTTCCCGGACGATTCCGGCTGCACCGAAGGGCTGATCAACGGGGACTCGGACGTGCGCGCTTACTTCGACGCATGGCGCGCGGACTTGGCCGACCTCAAGGCGCTGGTCGTGTTCAGTGCGGATTTCATGCGGGAACGCGCCGTGCAGGACACGGTGCGCCTGCTGCCGCCCGATGTGCCGGTGTTCCTGGTGGTCAATAACGACGATCCGGTCGCCATGAGGCAAGGGGTTTTCGGCGACGCACTTTGCGGCTCGTTCTCGGTGGTCCACAATTTGCGTATGCTCGGCCGGGAACTGACGGCCGGCGCGCGTATCGACATGAGCGACGCAGGATGCCTGCGCGAGGTCATTGCGGAGTTCGCACGCATTGCGGACGGCATCGAGTCTCTGCGCAACATGCGGATCGGGATGCTGGGGGTGAATCCGGTCGAGTTCGCCACCACGTTTACAAACCAGATGAAGTTGTTCGAACTCGGATTCTCGCTGCATCCGTATGAACTCTTGGACATGTGGGGCGACACAGTGCTCGGCGCGCGGTTGGAATCCGGCGCGTCTGTCTACGAGGGGGATTTCGGCTGTGTGAAACTGCGGCAACCGATCACGAAGAACGATCCGGCCGTGGCCCATTTCCGGCGGCAACTCGCCGAGACCCTGCCCCGTCTGCCTGACGACGAGCGCAAGCCGGACATGACCGCCCGCTGCCTTGCGTGGGTGCAACGTACGTTCGAACGCGACGGGATCGACGCCGGCGCAGTGCACTGTTGGCCGGAATTCGAGCAGTACTTTGGGGTGAGGCCATGCTCGTTCTCGATGCTGGCCAACGAGTTGCTGGGGAAGCCGGTGGTGTGTGAACTTGATATCTGTCATGCTGCGATGGCGCGCCTGGCCTGGGCGGTGACGGGCCGGGCCGGAGTCATTCTGGACATCAACAACAACGGGTGGGACCCCCGCGTATTCAATGTCTTCCACTGCTCGCAGACGCCCGTGTCGTGGCTGCGCGATGGCGTCAGCATGACGCCGAACGGCGAAATCCAGGGAGTGATGGCTCCGGCGCCGTTCACGGCCGTCGCGGCGGCCACCTCCGCCGCTGCGTTCCACGCAACCGTCTTTTCCGGCCATTTCCTGCGGGACGATCCGGGCCTGCGTGGTTCGAGCGGTTGGGCGTTTGTCCCGAACTTACCCGAGGTGATGCAGGCAATGGAACACAGAAGCATTCATCATTTCGTCGCCATGCACGGTCACGTGGGGCGTGAGGTGACGCGGGCGCTGCGCTTCCGCGGGCTGGACGTCGTCGATTTGGCGGCCGCACCGCTGGACCTCGATCAAATTGAAGCCGACCTGCCGCCGATGCCGACGGAACAGGGGGCGAGTTGCAGTGTGTTTTCGCGGTAGCCTACGCCCCTTGAAGGCGGCACGTGTTGGGGCCCCCCTGGAAAAGACGCCCGAAGTCGGAAGCGGGTCCCCGGGCCCGCATCGGGTCCGTTGTGCTCCGCGGTCGCTCCGGTAGGCGTGCCTGACAGTTACCGCAGAAGCGCCAAGCCGGGAGATCCGGAACGTGCAGGGCGGGCTCGATCAAATCAGCGGTCGCACCGTACCCGTTGAAAATGGGGGCGTCGAGGCAAAGGCTTTTCATCATGAACGAGCGCACCGAACGACTGCGAGCGCACATTCACGCCCTGAACGCAGCGGGCGTGCGCCGGACCACGTTTTACGGGCTCATCGACGAGTCGCTCAAGGCAACGACCGGAGAGCCGGCCCGAATCCGGCGCGCGAAAGCCTTTGCGCATTTGTTGAGCCGTGTGGACCAGGTTGTGTTGCCGCACGAGCTGGTGGTCGGCTCGATTCTGGGCATGTGGCCCCCGGCTCGCGGGCTGCCTTCCTCCGAGGAACGGCTGTGCGAGGCGCGCGCGTTGGTTGCGGAGTTCGCGGATTCCCGTCGCGGTCGGCCTCGCGAGGCATGGCGCCGACTCGCACCGCGTTGGGCGCTGCACCGGCGCGACCACTACGATGCGTCGATTCCCTTTGAGGAGCTGCAACACACGGCGCGCCGACTTGCGGTCGAGTTCGAGGCGGAGGGGCTGGTCACGTTTGCGGAGATCTACCGCTTGTTGGAGGACCATTTCCAATTCGATTACGGCGCCGACGTGAGGCGGCGTTTGCAGGAGCTGCCCTGGTTTGCATCGAACCACCTGCACCTCAACTACGCCAAGCCGCTTCGGCTGGGATTGGGCGGCATCCGCGACCGGATCAAAGACAAACTGGCTGCAAACGCGCCGCCGGAGACGCGTCGGTTCTACGAGGCGTCTTACCTTGCCATTCAGGCGGCAATCGCGTTCGTACGACGCTATGCGGCAACCGTACGCCAGCACGCGGCACGGTGCCCCGACGAGCGTCGCCGGGCCGAACTGGGGGAGATGGCCCGGATCGTGGAGGCGGTCGCGGAAGCACCGCCGCTCGGTTTCCGCGCGGCGCTCCAGTTGACGTGGTTGGTCCACGTTATCGGGAACATCGGCGGCGGCAGCGCGCTCTCGTTTGCGCGCCTCGACCAGTATCTGTTTCCGTTTTACGAGTGCGACCTGCAGGAGGGGCGCATCACCCGCGAGCAGACCCGGGAACTCTTGGAATGCGTTTGGCTGAAAGTGAACGAGCCGCACATGCGCACCGTCCAGAGCGTCTGCCTCGGGGGTCTGACGCCCGGCGGTGAGGACGGCGTTAACGACCTGACCTACCTCTGCCTGGAAGTGACGGCCGCTGTTCACGAGCCGTATCCGAACACTTGCGTGCGCATCACCGCTCGGACGCCCGCGCGACTTTGGAGATTGGTCACCGACACGATATGCAGCGGTTGCGGACAGCCGCAGCTTTTCAACGACGAGATCCTGATTCCGGGGCTGGTAGGTATCGGGTACCTTCGGGAACAGGCGCGGGACTACTACCCGATGGGTTGCGTCGAGATCATGATCCAGGGCAAAAGCCCGACCTGGAGCGGAACGGGCCGTGAGGTCGTGTTTCCAAGTCTGCTCGAACTGGTCTTTACGAACGGCGCCGCGAATATGTGGGGTGAAACCGGACCGGCCACCGGTGAGCTGGCCTCGTTTCGGACATTCGACCAGTTCCTCGCGGCCTATCTCCAACAGATTCGTCACTGTGTTCGCGATGCCGTGGCGCGGTCGGAAGCGAACCATGAGGCCATGATCAGTCATCGTTTCGACCCGTTCGCCTCGGCGCTCGTGGACGGCTGCATCGAGTCCGGCCTGGATGTGGAACAGGGCGGGGCCGCGTGTCCCCTGATCCGCTCGATGGGATCGCGCGGGATCGGTACGGCCATCGATGCGCTTTCCGCAATCAAGACGTTTGTGTTCGAGCGTGGGAAACTGGCCCTGGACGAACTCAGGGCGATCCTCGCACGGAACTACGAGGGTGCGGAGGACGTCCGACGTCTCCTGGCCAATCGCACGCCGGCGTTCGGAAACGATCTGGCCGAGGTGGACGCCATTGCGGTCGCGGTCTACAACGCGTACGCCGACACGCTCCGTGAAACACGCAGTCGGCATCATTGCGTGTATGTGCCCAACATGTTCAGCTACAACGACCACGTCCGTTTCGGAGAATGGGTGGCCGCCACGGCGAACGGTCGGCGGCGCGGAGAACCGATCAGCGACGCGCTCGGGCCGACGCAGGGCAAGGACGCCGCCGGTCCGACGAGCCTGATCAACTCCGTGACGCGTTTCGACTTTTCGAAAATGACCGGCGGCTGCGCGTTCAACGTCAAGCTCAACCCGGCAATGATCCAAGGCGAGTGCGGCCGGGAGAAGTTGACGGCGTTGCTGCAAACGTACATGCGCAAGGGCGGGCTCCAGATCCAGGTGAATTTTGTGGACCAGGAGACGCTTCGAGCCGCCCAGCGCGCCCCGGACCAGTACGCGAACCTCATCGTGCGGGTCGCGGGCTACTGCGAGTACTTCTGCAACCTCGATCGGGCGATCCAGGACGAGATCATCGCACGCACCTCGCTGGCGCCGTCTCCGGCCGAGTAACCGGGAACGCCCCGATGCATTCAGGGACAGTCGCGATGTGAGCTTGGGGGTGCGCGAAGCGCGGCCTGATTCCCGGCGCCGAGTTGGGGCCGGTGGAGAATTGCCGGGGGCACGGGGGACGGCGTCTCCCACCCACCGCCGTGGAGATATACTTTTGATTGATGATTCGGCGGTATGTCAGCTCGGAAAGGAACGACTCCATGAAAGCGATAGCTGTTACCGGACCCGAGAGCATCGAGCTTGTCGAGTTGCCGCGGCCGGTGATCCGCGAGTACGAATGCCTGGTGAAAGTGACCGCGTGCGGGCTTTGCAACAGCACGGACCTGAAGATGATCGACGGTCATGTCGGGGATGCGTTGCACTACCCGTTCATTCTCGGTCACGAAGGTGTCGGCGAGGTTGTTGAAGTGGGCTCGCGTGTCCGGAACTTCAAGCTGGGCGATCTCGTTACGGACCCCGCATTCCGAACCGAAGGCGAGACCGGATACCGCCCCGATTGCGGTCATTTTGTGGAGTACGCAGTCGCACAGGACTTCGAGGCAATGGCTGAAATGGGCATCGAGGACAAGGCGTTTCGGGCCCATTGCACCCGGCGCGTGTCCCTGCCGCTTTCTCCGGCCGACGCGGCCATTCTCTTGACCTTCAAGGAAACCTACAGCGCCCTGAAGAACTTCGGATTCACTCCGGGCATGGACGTGTTGCTCTTCGGAGACGGCCCCATCGGGCTGGCATTGATTCGGTTGATGCGCCTTCTGGGGGCGGGTTGGCTCGGGTGCGTCGGGCACTGGGACAATCGGCTCGAACGGATCAAGACCGACGGCGGCGCCGATTGTGTTGTGAACGGCAAGACACACGACGTCAAGGCGTTGCTCGGCGGTCGTTCGTTCGACATGATCGTCGACGCGGTCGGGGCGTCATCGATTATCAAGCAGGGCTTTCCGATGCTGAAAACAGGCGGAAAGATAGCCGTATTCGGGGTCTTGAAGCAGTCCGACCCCGGTGTCACGATCCGCGACATTCGCAACAACACCTCGTTGCACGTCCTGCAGTGGCCGGTTGGCGAGCACGAAGTGCACGACGAGGTGGTGGACATGGTGCGCTCGGGACAACTGGATCCGCGGCGCTTCTACTCCCACACTGAAACCCTGGCGAACTTTGCGGAGGCCGTCCGAAAAATTCGAACGCGCGAGGCGTTTAAAGTCGTCGTCGTCATGTAGGTTCGGCCCGGGTGGTGTTGACCAGAACTCAGTGAATCTGTAAAACTGATCGCCCTCTTTTCTTGCCTCCGACAGTGCCGGCGTGGGCGACTGCGTTACAGAAGATCACGCTTTCGAACTCGAATTCACGGGCAACTGTAAAGCAATCTCCCACGCCCATGCCAGGAAGTCCGCCCGAGAAAGGGTATTCGACTTTACAGACCTCCAAGCTCAATTCACTGAGTTCTGGTTGACCGATCCGTGACGGCGTGCGCGTGTCGGTGGTCGGTAGTTGTGCGCATGGAGGAGGTCGCCCGCATCGAACAGTGCGATCAACCCGATGTCGTCGAGCACATCCTCCGGCATTGCGGTCCGTGGGACCGGCCGGCATCAGCGGGGCCTGCCTGCTGCGACCGTTACTGAGCAAGTGGTGCTGGAATTGGGTACGCAGACACCGACGAGTTTTTCACGACCTTCTGAACTCCGCGGCCCAAGCCCCAAGGGTATTGCCGCTTCGTTGCCGCCCGTCTCGCTTCGTTCGGTACCGTTTTACCGCGTCGCTTTCGCCCTTTTTCCCGCCCCCATTTCCCCACGCCCCTTTCCGCCGGGGGTATACAGGCCTGCCAGACCCCGGATCTCGCCCAAATCATTGCGTTACTATTGCGTTGCCAGCCGTTCTACGCGATCTTCGTTCCCGTGACAGAAGAGAGATTCCTCATCTCCAGCAGGTTGACATCCACATGAGAGAACGCTATAATCATGAAAGTTTTGTGAATTGTGGTGATTGCGATCTCAGGGACAGATCTGGTTGGAATACCGGATGTGTCGGGGCACAACAGGAAGGAGACACAGAATGCGCTCAGAAACCCGACGGAGATTCACACTGATCGAGCTGTTGGTGGTCATTGCGATCATCGCAATCCTGGCAAGCATGCTGTTGCCTGCCCTGCAAAAGGCCAAAGCGAAGGCTTTGCAGGCGTCCTGTGTAAACAATGAGAAACAGATCGGACTCGCCTTTCACATGTACACCGAGGATTCGAGCGAACGTACTCCCACTTTCGGCATAACCGACGACCCCGTTCTCAAGTTCGACGGCTGGTGGGACAGTCGTCTCCTGATCTATGTTGGGGACTCCAAGGTCTACATCTGCCCCGCGGATAAGGTTGCAAGCCTCCAGGACAAGCACCGCGGTTGCCATCAATATGAGGGCCACTACGGCGGTTATGCCGGCACGTGCAACGTCTGGTGGTCGTCGCGCAAGACGGTTCAATTCAAGTACCCGAGTGAAACCGTGGCCGTGACCGAAGGGGATGGTGCCGGATGTAATCGGATGGGCGCCGGCCATTGCTGGTGGGGGCGCGCGAATAACTCCGAACTGAAACGGCACAGCAACGGTACGAATAATCTGTTCCTGGACGGCCACGTCAAATGGATCAAGGCGTCGCCGGACCAAAGCTATTTCAAGAATTTCAGCTTCGACCCACACAATCCCCATTCGTAACCGGTTTGACTGTGCTGCCCGATGGCTTATAGGCGGGACATGGTGGACGCCATTCTCTCTTGATTTGTATCAAAACCGGCAGTGCTCGGGCCCCGGACGTTAGCCCCAGTATACACACAAAGAGCTGAGCCAGGAGCTGAACGATGCCGACTGAACAGCTCGTTGTCAATGCATCGCCCTTGACCGTGCTCCAGAACTCGGTAACGCTGTAAAGCAGAATGCCCTCTTTTTTTTGTCACAGTCACCGCCAGTGTGGGCGACTACTTTACAGAAGATGACG
>JAADHN010000176.1:0-6366 GCA_013151865.1 Kiritimatiellota bacterium | reverse complement strand
AAATTCGCGCGAAACTGTAAGGCAGTCGCCCACACCCATTCCCGGGAGTCCGTCCAAAAAAGGGAATCCAACTTTACAGACCTCCAAGCTCAATCTACTGAGGTCTGGAGAATGGTGCCGTGCCGCCCACGAACGATCATCTGTTTCGGTTTGATCGAAAATCATAAGAATGGTGCGAATGCGGGCCGATTCCAAGGGCGTAGAACCTGGTCGGATCGGCGCCCGTTCGGCTTGGACGTCCAACCGGCGCAGGCCTTCCGGTTTGCCCTCTGCCCTCGGTGCCGACGGCGAGAAAGATACTTCAGCAGGCGATGCCGATGTTCGCGAACCCGGCAGTTCCAGTTACGCACAGACCAGCGAAGCGACGCGTAGCGTCCGTCGAAGTGGCGACACACCTTCGCCCTTTGCTGAGGGCGGGCGCTCCGCCGGCCCGCGAACGGGTTACTTCGCCCTCCGCACCACCGCGTAGTTCAGCATGAAGAACGGCGGCCCGCCGAACCGACTCGCGTCTTCCGCGTTCTCGATGCGCAACCGGTTCCGCCGCGCGAGGGCTGCGGCCGGAATCCGGAACACGTGCCGCGACCAGCCGTACCGAACGAAGGGATTCTCGCCTTCGAATATCTTGTTCTCATTGACCCAGATGCGGATACGACACTTGGCCTTCGCATCGTCGTCCTGGCCCGAGATGACCAGCTCGTAGTCCGAAGACGGGGGGAACGGTTCGACGCGGAAGGTGGTTTCCATCCGCGGGTTGGGGCTGCGGCTGCCGTAAATCCACGTGGCCGGCCGCCTTTCGCACCGTAAGCCATAGTGTTTGGGCCCGCAGCCGCCGACGAAATCGTAAGCGGACAGGAAAATCCCGGTCTTTTCCGCGAAACCGACTTCCGCCACCGCTCGCTTCCGGGACTCGCCGGCGTCCTTCCTGTACGCCGCGAGGTCGGGTGAGCGACGCAGCCGCTCGTAGAAGCGGTTGACCTGATTCACGTGGTGTTCCATGCCCGTCCACTTCCGCACGGCGTTGATGTTGCGTTTCTCGACTTCCGCCCACACCGCGTTCACTTCAGCCAGCCTGGCCTCCATTTCCGGGAGTTTTGCAGCCGCTCCCGGTGTTTTCCGCAGGCTGAAGGGATCGAAGTAGGAAAGCACCTTGTTAAGCGCCGCCAGGGCCGCGTACGTCTCCGGACCGACCAGTTTGGTTGCCGCCTCCCGTATGGAGCGTTCCGCGTCGTAGGCTTTCGGGTTCCAGCAGTAGTCCGAGGTGGTCGCGGCGGCCGCAGCGTAGGCCGGCATCATGCAGTTGAGCATGTACGTGTCCACCTGCTCGAAGAAGCCGTCATAAAACCACTCCTGATAGACGCGGACCGGGTCGGTCGCATAGTGGTATGTAAACATGTGGGGCATACCGAAGGCATTCTGCCAATAAACGGGCTTGCGCCGGATCCGTTCCGTGATCCATTTGACCATGTCGGCTGTTACCTTGCCCGACTTCACACTTGGGCCCGTCCAGAAAATCTCGATGTTTCGGGGGAGGTTCCCAAGCCCGAACAGGTAGTCGTCGCGCGGTTCGGGATAGAGCGCCGGCGACGTCGGCCCCCAATAGAAGGGAGGACAGAACAGGATTCGGGCTTCGGGATATCTCTGCCCGAGTGCCGCGGCGAGTCGGTTGAGCAGGTGGGCGTCCGCTTCCCGCGCAGATCCGAAGGTCCGCATGTCGTCCGGGCTGAGGGGAAAACGGTGGTCGTCGTATTTCAGGCAAAAGTTGCCGCCCGCCTCGGCGGCCGCGCACGCCCAACCCAGCACGATTTTGAAATCCTCGTCATTCGCGCTGCGGATTTTCTTCTCGCACTGGGTCGGATTCTGACCGACGTACCACCGGATGCCGAACGGCGAGAGCCTGTCCCCCAGTGTCTCCAAGCCTTCCTTCACCGCTCGTGACAATGGGTTGCGCCAGGACTCCCGGCGTTCTCTCCGGTCCCGGATGGAGAAGTCCACGAGCCCCGACTGAAAAACGGGTTTGTTGATCTTGAAGGCGATGCAGTACGCCGCCCCGTCGCTCCACTGCCCTCCGATGAAGCCCCGGTTCGGGATCTCGGGATAGTCGAACACGTCGGCCGCGCGAACCAACGGTTTCCCGTCCCGGTCGTGGACCAGTTGGTTGAATGACGAGATGGCCCAGAGCAGTCCGAGACGGTCATGGCCTCGCAGGATTACCGCCTTCTTGCCATCAACTGTCCCGCTCAACAGCAAATAGCCTTGCTCGCGATCCGGTGCACGGCGGCCGTTCAGGAGGGATCGACCCGCTTCCGCATCGCCCAGAATGATCAGGCAATCGCAATCCGCGGCAGAGGAGTCGACGACGGCAACCTTGCCGCCGTAGCGCTCGATGCGCTCGCGAAGTTCCCGTACGTACGGCTCGTGCGGCCGTACGTCGCTGCCGAGCAGAGCGGCCGTGTTCGCCAACGGAAAGAACTCGTCTTTGTACGTGACCCGTTGCGGCGCAGGCAGGATCGTTCCGGTGTAGAAAGGCATGCGAGAGGGATCTTCGTAGTTCGGTCCCGGTTTGGGCGGCGGCAGGTCGAGCCCGACGCTTGCGGCCCGCGGTTTCTGCGCGGCCGACTGTTTCCCGGCGTTTGGCTTCGTTCGCGACGAGGCCGGAATGTGCCGGACCGGCGGCTCGACCCTCTTGGCGGGTCCACGGGCGACCACGGCCCTGCCGGGATGGTCTTTCCCATCGTTGAGCAAAACAGCGATCCCGGAACGACCGTCGCTGACAACCAGGTCCGGAAAGCCATCGCCGTTCAGATCGCCGACCACGGTGGCGTAGTTCGGCACGTTCAGTGTCTGGTAGGCGTCGTTGCTTCCGGTACCGAGCGGCTGCCCTTGCCGTTGCACGTAGATGAACAGCCGCTTTCCTTCGCCGTCGGACACCAGCAGGTCGGTCAAGCCATCGCCGTTGAAGTCGGCCGTCGACGGCGTACCGCAAACTCCCCGCAGTTCCATATCCGGCCGCTGGTTCCCTGCGAACCCCACGGGCGCACGCTGGCAGTAGATGACCATGGCGCGCTCCCCGGGTTTGTCGCCGCGGAGCGCGGCCGCGATGTCCGGACGCCCGTCGCCGTTGAAGTCCCCGACGCAAGCGGCCAGGACCGGCATGGGCGGGACGATCTCGACGAATTCCGACAGGTCGTTCGTGCGCACGGCCGTCGTGGCAAAAGGGCCGTAATAGAGACGAATGGCGTCCCCGCCGACGAAGACCACGTCGTTGTTGCCGTCTTGGTCGAGGTCGGCGATACAGGCGTCCCCGTTGTCGTTCTTCACCGGACCGTAGTAATAACCGTCGACAAACTTGTCCCCTCCAAGCCACCTGCGCCGGACCGGACCGGAAAGGAAATCGACGCCGCCTCCCGGCCCGAGTCGGCCGACATCGACAAAGCGGTTACTGTCGTTGACGTCCACCGATGTATGGGCAAGCGCCAGGTTCTCCGCACCGAGAAACAGGTGCAGGCTCCGCCGGGTTTCCTTCACCGCCAAGTCGGTTCTTCCGTCATCATCGAAATCACCGGCGCACAATCCCCAGGGGGACGGCACCTTGATCTCGCGGTCGGGGGGTGCAGTCAGTTTGCCGTCTTTCTGGAAGAAAAGCAATACGCGATGCCGGTCGGTATCGTATCTCTCCCCGTTTCCCGGTACTCGCACCCACGAAGATACGGCGAGATCGAGTTTGCCGTCGTTGTTGAAATCGCCGAGTTCCAGGGAATAAGGACTGGGTACCCCCTGCAAGAGAAAGGCGGGATCCGAGGCGATGTCCGCTTGCAGGGGCGCCGCATTCACAAGAAGAAAGAAACCGGAAGCGATAGCCGTGCGGTGGAGATTCATGGCAATGTTCCGGGCTGAGTAGGCCGCACTTTTCTCGGGCGTCCCCGATCCATTCGACATGGTTCGCCCAGAAACTCGATACTGACTTGAATCGCTGCCGCGCCGAGGCGCATCTGCTCTCCGGCCGGGGTGCGTGAATCATTCATCTGCCTCGCGAGGGGGCGGGCACGGGCGGCAAAACCGCGGAATGAGGCAATCGGTGGAAGAGAGTGTTCGGCATCCGCCTTGCATGTTGGTCCAGGTTCCACTCAGTCCCGGAGAAGATCCCGTACCGGTATACAGGGGCAGGATCGGTGGCGCCGACACCCGTGCCACTCCAACCCATTCTCGACCCCGTCCCCAGAGAGTGCGCGGTCGCGGGCGAGCCGCTCTCGGGATGGATTTCCGCCGTTCTCGGCCCAGCGGGGCCACCCGCAGCGGTAATCTCGCGCCTCCATTCCTCTCTGACATTCAAAGGGAGCGAGGACACCATGGAATACTCTGGTTTCTTGAATGCGAGCTGGAATCGCGCCTCAGCCGTCCGGGCGCCCCAAGTCGCTTTGCTCCGCCTCGAGGCTTTGTTTCAGGTCCCGGGAGATGCGCATGGAGCAGAACTTGGGACCGCACATGGTGCAATAGTTCTCGTCGAAGGCGCATTCTGCATCGGCCGGTTTGCCGGCCGCGTCGGCTGCAGATTCTTGCAGGGCCTCCCGACGCAGTTCCCGCGCCCGGTCCGGATCCAGGGCGAGTTCGAATTGCTTCTCCCAGTCGAACCGGGCTCGGGCCGAGGCGATCGCATCATCCCGTTGTCGGGCGTTCGGCACTTGCTTGGCGATGTCCGCGGCGTGCGCGGCGATCTTGTAGGCAATGACCCCGTCTCGAACGTCCCGGGCATTGGGCAGGCCGAGATGTTCCTTGGGCGTCACATAACACAGCATGGCGGCCCCGTGAAAAGCGCCCAGGGCCGCACCGATGGCGGAGGTGATGTGGTCGTATCCCGGCGCACAGTCCGTCACCACCGGTCCGAGAATGTAAAAAGGGGCGTCGTCGCACAGTTCGGCCTCTTTCTCCATGTTCAACTGGATTTCATGGAGCGGAATGTGTCCTGGGCCCTCGACCATGGCCTGGACGCCGGCGGTCCGGCAGCGGCGCACCAAGTCGCCGAGCACGGCGAGTTCGGCGAACTGGGCTTCATCGGAGGCGTCGGCCAGGCAGCCGGGGCGGAGTCCGTCCCCGAGCGACAGAGTTACGTCATGGGTCCGGCAGATGTCGAGCAGATCGTCGAAGCGGGTGTAGAAGGGGTTCTGGCTGCGATGCGTGTTCATCCAAGCAGCCAGGATAGAACCGCCCCGACTGACGATACCCAGGAGTCGGCGGGTGGCCGCGGGCAGGTGCTCCCGGAGGATGCCGGCGTGAATCGTCATGTAATCGACGCCCTGTCGGGCCTGTTTTTCCACGACTTCGAGCAACAGCTCGGGCGTGAGGTCGGCGCTTGATTCGACCCGGCAAACCGCTTCGTAGATGGGAACCGTTCCGATGGGGACGGTACTGTGGGCGATAATGGCGCGGCGGATCCTGTCCACGTCGGGACCGGTGCTGAGGTCCATGACCGTATCCGCTCCGTAGTGAACGGCGGTCTCGAGTTTGCGGAGTTCGCCGGTCAAATCCCCGGCCAGGGACGAGTTCCCGATGTTTGCGTTGATCTTGGTCCGCAGTCGGGCCCCGATTCCGATGGGATCCAGGCGAGTGTGGGCGTGGTTGGCCGGAATGACGATGCGGCCGGCAGCGGTCTCCCGGAGGATGAAAGCTTGGTCGCGGGCCTCTTTTGCCGCAACTGCGGCCATGGCGGGGCTGCTCCGGCCGGATCGGGCCATGAGAAGCTGCGTTGAAACATTCATGATGGAAATGCGTCCAATGTTGTCCGTGTCGGCGCGCCCGCCCTGGGGCGTCTTCCAACACGGGGGAATGGTCTTTGCCGATGGTTTCGAGTCGGTCTGATGCGTCGGCGATCCCGACTGACAGCATCAGGAACCGGAGGCGCATCTTCGAACCAAGGATCCCACGGGCTTCCCCATGAGATCGACGGGAACGACTCCGCCGCATTCGCGGTTCGCTCGGAGCCCCCGAATGTCGGGCCCGGCGGGGCCTGTTTTTCCATGCCGCACCCTACTGAGACGCCTTGGAAAGATTCCGGCGACCGTCCGGTCCGGGCGCCGTGACGGGGGTTGAGGCGGGGCGGGTGTCGGTTGTTTCGTCGGGGCTTTCACTATTATATAAGGACGGGGCCGAGCTTCAAGTCCGGGGCCCGGGTCATCGGGCGTGGTCTCCGGCAGCCGGGCGAAGCGGCGCCTGAAGGAAAAAAAGCGCTTTTTTGTCGAGATTCCATTTGAAAGGCCTTGTTCGGGATGTAAGGTATAGACCGCTTTGGACAGGAGTGCGGTTTCGTCCGACTGTTCGGGCCGAGCTCTTTGAAAACTGAATTGTGCGATGTGCGGGTGCTCTTGGCACTCG
>JAADHN010000024.1 GCA_013151865.1 Kiritimatiellota bacterium | reverse complement strand
TGAACGCGTTGAACCCTGGCGTATGACAGAGGGCAGTTCCTGTAATTACGAGAAGATGACCATTGGGCGATTTTGCGACAGGCCCTGAAGCCGGAACTACGAACCTGCGCCTCATCATGTCTTTTCGGCTCCCCCAAACAGGGACAAGTCGTTCCAAGTGTTCTTCGGCGGTCCCTCGGCAACCAGCCGCTCGGGTTCCTCGGCCTTGCCGGGTGAGGCAGTGAGGGAGTGAGGTGGTGAGGAGGACGGGGAGCTGGCGCGGCTCTGATTCACTTCCTCACCGAGCGCAGCGGCCTCACCAGGCGCAGCCGACCTCACCTCCTCACCCTCCGCAATCTCCGCCAGGAGCTGAGCGTACCCGGCAGCTCCAAGGAGATTGCGCACATGCAAATGACATTCCCGCCAGGATTCTTCGGGGGACTGGACGAGCTGCCATCGGTAATCGCAAAATAAAAACTGCGCACCAGGGCACAATAGCTCAAGCACAAAGAAACGCAAAAACGGCAATGTGGTTACTATCAGCCACATCCACGGCTTGGCCTGCGGCAAAGAACGGCGATTGTATGGGGCATGTACTTTTGTCGCAAAAAGAGCAAGTCGGGGCGGGGGGGCCTGCAGCTTCTGGCGTCCTATCGACCGAAGGGAGCGAGCAGTCCGCGGCATCGCGTGATGCTGTCGCTCGGGGACGCGGACATTCCGGACGAATGGCTCCGGGAGTTGGCGGTGATGATGACCACCCGTTTGACGGGGAACGAATTGCTGCTCGCGCCCGAACTTCCGCCGGAGGCGCTTGAGTGGGCCGGCCGGATCGTGCACGCGGTCGAGGGCCGCCGCGCCGAACAGCGTTCCGAAACATCGAAGCGGACGCAGCCTTTCCCGCGCTTGCGCCGGAAGAGCGGCAATGCGCTTCACCCTCCGGGCACGCCTGTGCCGCGTGAATAGTTCGGGACAGGGCATTCGTCTGCGTGAGCATCATTTGTCGTCGTGGAATCCGGAGAGAGGCAAGTGGTTCCATTGGGACCCAACGCAACACTGTCCTCGGTCACGCACTCCGCGCCGCGGGGGCCATGACCAACGACAACGGCTTTTCCATATCGACGACAACGGCCATGTTCAGCAGAGACGGGAAAGAAACGGGGACCCTTTTCAATTTCCTGTCGGAACGGTACGAAGGCCGCAGCCTGATGATCACCTCGAACCAGATGTTCAGCGTGTTGCGGCCCCTCCTGGTTCCGGGGAGTCCCGAAAAACCTGCGGCCCGTCACCGGGGGTCTTCGAGAAAACGTTTCAAATCCGGGAGGTATTCGAAAGCTTGGCTCAGACGCGTGGACTCGCCGGGCTTCAGCGTCTGCTTTTTGCCCCACAATTCGAGATTGACGCAGCCGTAGTTCTTGCCGTAAAAGGCATACAGAGACTCGACCGTTTCCGGGGCAAAGGAGTTGAGCAGGCCGAAGTTCGCGTCTCTGTCCCCGAAGAGCCACAGCCCCCGGGCCATGTCTCCGGCTTTGATGGTGATGTCGCCCGTCCGGCTCCCGGGTCGAACCATGGGATAGGTCACCCACCGGCCGGGCTTCTGCCAGGCAAAAAGCTTCGAGCGCGCAAAGAGCGCGTAATCGAATTCAGGGTGACTCCGCAAAGTCACCAGCATCGCTTTCCCGGTGGTGTTGGTGTAGACCGAGGTAATTTGCAGCCGCGGTGCATCGGAACTGAGTTCGAAAGTGCGTTCGACGGTGAGGCCGTTGCCGAGTTTCGCGCGCAGGACAAGCCGCCGGCCGTCATTGAATTGCACCACGTCAAACTCCGCGGCGGGGCCGGGACTCGACCGTTCGAACTGGCTGTACTCTTCGTAACCGCCGCCGTAGGGATAGCCCGCGACACGGCTGCTCGGCAGATGCACAATGTTCCTTCCCAAGGCCCCCACGTCCCAGCGCACAATCCGGCCGCCGAGCGTGGGCGCGACGACGACCTTTTCCGTGCGATTGCGGAGCACGCGGACCGGATGGCGTCTGCCGAACGCCGCCATGACGTTGCGGTCGGGATCGTACGGGACTTTCTCGTTCCAGCGATTGTAGCCGTTCTCGGCCATGATCTCCGCAAAGAGTTTGGCGCTCGCCGTCAACTCGTCCAGCTTGTTCGGCTCCACCATGATGATTTCGTCGTCGAGGACCCGGGGCGATGGGAGCGTGGACTGCATGACTTTTACGAACAGAACCGGTAGAAACGCGGCCCGAACGTGCCGGTGGGCGAGCGGCGTGTCCGCCGTCGCATCCAGGGCCTTTCGGAAAAAAGGCTCGGCCTTGTCGACGAAGTCCTTCGGCACGTACTTGCGCCAGCCGTCGTTGTCGCCCCAGTAATGGTGGCCGCTGATTCGGTTCTTCTGGATGTAGTCGTCGAACCACGTCATGTACCCGCGAACGAAAGATGCACCCGCCCCGTAGTACGCGTCGGTGAACTCGACGATGTCCTTCATCCAGTCGCGCTCGGGGTCCCAGGCGCATTTGGCGGTGATGTAGGCGCGGAGTTCGCAAAACTCCGACCCAACTCCTGCCGCCGCTCCCTGCCGGTAGAGTGCCCGGACCCCGTCTTCGTAAGCGGTCCTGTAGTTCTTGCACATAGTGAACCAGGTGGGGAACGGCCACCAGTAGCCGAAGTTCGGGCCGCCGTACATGTAGGTTTGGACATTGCCGCCGAGGCCGGTCCACTTGCGTAACGCGGCCCGCCAGGCCCGGGTCACGGGGCTGACGGCGTAGGGCAGAAACCAATCCCCCGCGGGCCCGCAGAGCACCACCAGCACGTTGTCCTCGATGGGCATGTTGTCCGGCGGCGTCCAGGTGTAGGAGTAGGCCAGTACCTTGATCTTCACCCGCGGAAACTCGTCCCGGATGTTCCGGGCGATGAAATTGGCCAGGCTGATGGTGTTGGCGGACCAGCGGTAGCGTTGCCGCGGGTCTTCCATGCCGGTGGGATCGATGTTCTTTTCCGCCTTGCGCCCGGCAGTGACGAGCACGCCGCCGTGGGCGACGCGCTCCGCCGTACAGCGTTCGCAGAAACACCCCGAATGCCGGCCGTCGTCCTGGCTCACCCAGTACTGTTCGACTCTTGGATGACTCCGCAGATCGCGCCGGACCTTTTCCAGCAGATACCGGCGAAGCTCGGGGTTGGTGCCGCAAAGTTCCACGCCCTGGGCATAGCCGGCATGGCGTTTGCCGTCCTCTTTGAGCGCGAACCAGTCCGGGTGCTCTTTGAATAACGTATTGGAAACGAGCGCGTGGTAGGAATGGCAGCCGAGACGTACCTGTGTGGAACCGCCCATTTCTTCCGGGAGTCGGGCGTATTCGCCGTTCAGGCGCATTCGGCAACGCCAGGTCGGGGTGGATCCGTTATTCCACAACTGGTCGCGGTAGAACACCTTCGGGATTTCACGGATGCGCTTGGATGGCAGTGGAACGGCCTTGAGTTTCGGGACCACGGTGAACGTGGGCGTGAACCACCGTACGCCGAGGTCCTCCAGGAATGCATACACGCCATAAAGTGCGCCGCGCCGCCGGCCTCCGACGATGAACATGTTCCGGCCGCGCCGGTCTATCACGAATCCTTCCTCTCCCAGCCGCTCGAAGGCGGAGTCGGAAAGCACGGTGCGGCTCAGCCGGGTCCGCCCGACACTGATGAAGGGGCCATAGGCGGTTTGGTACCTGGATTCAGGCAGGATGGACAAGTCACAGCCGCTCATCTGCCGGATATGGTCCACCAATTCCCGGGCCGCATAACGCTCCGCGCCTTCGGGTCGCTCGGGGACCACCACCATGTACGGGCTGGCGCCCCGGCTCACGATTTCACCGGGGGCGGACATCTGCTTCCGTGTGAGGTCGAAATACGTGATGATCAGTTCCGGATGATGTTTGTCCCAACCGTAATCTTTGCGCATGTGCTCGGAAGAGATGAAATAAACGAATTCGCTCCTGTCGTTCACCGGCTCCTCGTGACGGCGGATGAGCAGGCCGGCGTTCTTGTCCGGCTCGAGTGCCCAGCTCCGGACCAGGGCCAGCGGAAGTTCGATGGGCGGCAGATAGCGCGGGCGCATGTGCCCGACGGCGTCCGCGGTAAAGCTCGCCACCGGGATTGGATCGAAATCCACGCCGGGCTTGCCGCACCCCGGCGCACCCGCCCAGGCGCGGGTCCCGTGACTTACCGAATTCCAGGTCACCATACCGTTGAAGTTCCCACTTCGCCGGTCGCCTTCCCGCCAGCCGGCATTGACCGCCTTGATCCGGTAGATGTCGAATGCCTGGTGCGGGATTCTCTGATTGTACCAGAGTCCCAACTTCAGTTCGACGGATACGACGGCGATCCGTTGATCGCTGAACAGCGACTTCAACTTCCGCAAGTCCCAGCGCATGAGGCCCCGCCGAACGGCGCCTTTCGGCATGGAGCCAATGGTGAATTCCCAATCCAATCCATAGTTCCGGTCCGGCGATTTGCTGTCGATATAAACATCCTGTGTCCCGGAGTATCCGTCCGGATAGAACGGGCTGACAGCCCCCTTCTGCAACCGGAGGGTCGCGCCGGAAGAAGAAGCGCCGAGAAACGAGACCGCAAACGCGACGAATCCGAAGGCTGCCCTCGAACCCGCCGCCTGCAAATCGCGAGCAGCCCCCATCCGGCCGTGCATGGCGGCGATTGTCCTGGCGATCATGAGAAACACCTTTCCGGGAGCCCTTCTTTGACATGCTTGGCCCGAATTGCGCCCCGCCATTCGGGAGCACGCCCGTCGAACACCGTCGCAAGAAAACGTGTTGCGGCGGCGCCGCACCTGTTCGCCTCCTGCCCGTTAATTGAAGGGGTCAAACGGGTTTTCCAAGTGCTCCCCGTCTTGCGCCGGCCGTCCGGCCAATGAGGTTCGAAGCGAAGCGCCCGGCGAGACCGCCGCGGCGGTATTATACTGCGACATTGCGGGGGACAGACGCACGGGATCGGGCGTTCGCAAAGGAACGCGACGAAATGCAGGGACATGGACCATGCGACAACAGACCCGGCGGCTTCGCTGTGGGATTCGCTTGGCGGTTGCGGGCGTTTCGATGTTGCAGGCGCACAATGCCGCGGCCGACGTCACGGCCCGCAAGGAGAGGGAAACGATTGTCATCGAGAACGCCCGGATGCGGGTCGAGGTGGTCCCCGCGGCCGGCGGCCGTATCCGTTCCTGGCGGCTGAAACCCGACGGGCGCGAACTGATTGCCCTGTGGAAAGGTCGCGCGGAAATCGGGGGCGCACTGGACGACCGCGCCTTTTTCACCGCAGCGCGATACACCGCGGCAGTGATGCATCCCGGCCCCAAGAATGCGCTCGTCCGTATGGAAGCATCGCACCCATCCGGGCTGACGGTGATCAAGATCTTCGCGCTTGACGCGGGTTCGCCGGTGTTGGCGGTGCGCCATGAATTCCGCAACGGCACGCAGGCGTCCCGCCGTCTTTTTGTGCGCAATTTCTTGCTTCCGGGCGCTCATCCGCAGACGGACGCTCATCTTTACTGGGTCAATGGCAAGAACGAACGGCGCGGCACGCGTGCGACCGCCGCACCCGATGCGCACGGCTACTATCTGCCGGACTCCGACGCTTGGGCCGCGCTGTGGCACAGAGAGACAGGCGACGGCGTGGCGGTGTTGGCGCCGGGCGTCGCGAAGTTCTACTTCTGGCGCGGGAGCCGGGAGTTCCCGACGTTCGAGTGGCTGTATCCGGACGTTCCCCCGGGGCGTGTCCTCCGAACCGAGGTGCGTTTCGTGACTGTCGACGGCCAAGCGGAAAAACCGCCGGACTGGCGGGCATTGGCTGCCCGGTACGGACGCGGACTCCGCAAGCCGGTACTGTCGCCTTTGAGCGGATGGGTGGACGAGGTCACGCGGTTCGGGATCACCGAGGAAGAACGCGCCCGCGGCTTTTGGCTGTCCATCGGCGTGGGAGACCGGAAACGTCGCCTGCCGCAGACCGTGCCGGTGGATCTCCCGCTCGACGACAGCCGGTGGATCGGCATCACCGTGAACGTGTTGGCCGATCAGCGCGGACCGTTGCGCCTGACATTGCCGCAACAGAACATCGCGGCATTCCTGGAAGTCCCCGGGGAGGATCGCATCGAGTTGCTGCCGGTTCCGGCAGGGCCCCTGACCTGGCAGGCCGGCGAGCGCCGCACTGTCTGGCTGCGGGTCTCGTCGCACGGGAACAAACCAGGCACGGTCGCACTTCCCTTGGGGCTCGGCATCGGGAAGAGCGCCTGCGAAGTTCGCATTCGCCTCAAAGTCTGGAAGGTACGGATTCCGCAGGACGCGCCCCGACCGTTCCATGTCCGCGGCTACTGCGGCGGCTTTCCGGTCTGGACGGGCGGTTATGAGGTGACCGATAAAGGGCTGAAACAGCTCGAGGCGATCCTCGCGGTCTTTGCCGAGATGGGCGGGGACGTGCTCGACTGGAACGGCGTGTGGGCCCGGTTCTGCGGACACGTCCGGATCGCAGGCACGAACGACATGCTGGCCGAAACAGCGAAAACACACCCCGAGCGCATCCGGCTCGACGCCCTGCCGCGACTGGATTTCTCATATTACGATCCATGGTTCGATATCGCGAAGCGCTACGGGGTGACGCGAGTCGAGGCGTACATGGCCGATCCGCGTTCGCCGCAGTGGACCTGGCGCCTGTTCGACGCGACCGTGGGCCGCGACCGTGTGAAGCCGGATACGCCCGAAGCGAGGCGGGTCATCGCCTGGTTCTACCGCGAAATGAAACGCTGCTTCGAAGAGCGCGGGTTCCAGGGGTTCTTCTGCAAAATCAGCGACGAGATATCGCCGGAGATCATTCCGACCTACATCGCGACGGCGCGCACGGTTCGGGGATCGGGCTGGCGGCCCTTCACCACCATCACCGGAATGATCGCCCGGACCGCCCGGCACATCCGCGCCATGAATCCGTATTGCGACCAATGGCAACTGTCCTGGGGCCTTAAAGACGACTTCCTGGCCCTGACACATCGGAAGTATGTTCTCAGCGAGCAGACGCATCCATTGCCGCCGGACTGGCGACCGTACACCAACGGCGGGGCCCGGAATACCTGGGGTCTGCGTGTGCTCGGCCCCGATGGCGCGGTAAAGATTTCACCGGACCAAGTGGAGAACTTCGAACTCCTGGAAGACGGCGTGCCGCTCCGCAAGAAGGGCGGCAGTCCCTGGGGCAATACGGACCGGGGTGCGGTGATCACCGGCGGACGCCTGCACGCCTGGCTGTACCTCAGCCCAACCGCCGGTGCACCGGACGAACACAGGTACGACCTGCGGGTGAGCATCCGCCGGGAAGCGCCGGACGGCAAGCCCTTGGTTCGGGTGGACCCTACGGATGAAATCTGGTGCTACGGGGGCAGCTCGCGTCCGTATCGGACGGCTTATTCCCGCACTTGGTGTTACCCGCTGATGACGCTCTATCACGGGTTTGCCGGGTACGGGCAGTGGGCGTTCTATCACTGGAATCGTACCGAGCGCATTGTCTGGATCGACCCGGCAAGCCGCGTGACCGTTTCTCCCGCCTGGTGCGGGTACCGCGACGGTTGGCGCGACGCACTGCTGTTCGACCGTGTTCGTCGCCGAAGGGGCAACGAGGTCTTCGCGGCCCTGCTCGGCGATTCGGATGCCGCGCGCCTTCGAATCGGCTTCCGGCAACGCGAAGTGTACACGTACAGAACCGTGCTGAATGCCGCCGATGTCTTGGCGCGCAACGCCGCTCGTGCCGATGCTCTGGCGTTGTTGGCCGAGTGACTGCCGGTCTTGTTTTTCAGGGCCGAGACAAGCAAGAAGACACACGTTCTTGTGTCGGCATGGAGCGGCGCCGGTCTTGCCTGTGGACGTCTGTCGGGTGCGCAACTCCGACCGTTCCCGTGTATGTTACCCCGATTGATTCATGGACTTCGTGGCAAGAGGGCGCAGCAGAAGGCTCATGCATTATTCGGATTCAGCCCGCGAGACGATACGGGCGGCGCGTTCGACCAACGTCAGGGCAAACAAGGAGTCGATAGAATGAGTGCAGGAGAATCGGCCGGGAGGCTTTCCATCGGGTGGGCGGGGCGAGACGTCACTCCGGACCGTCCGGTCATGCTTCGCGGGCAGTTCAGTATGCGGATTTCGCAATTCGTGCGCGACCCCCTCACCGTGACCGCGCTTGCCCTCGATTCCGGCGGCGAGTCGTGCGTGATGGTGTCCGTGGATCACGTTACCGTGCCCGGGGCATACCTGTCCGGGGTGCGCGCGAAGCTTGCGGAACTCGCGCCCGACCTTGTCCCGGAAAAGGTCTTCATCAGTGCGACGCACACCCACACCGGACCGCAAATGCTCTCGCCCGATTCGCCGGATGTCTCGATTGCATGGGAAGATCCGGGGCCGGACGTGATGTCCCCGCAGGAATACGCCGACTTGTTGATCGGACACACCGCCGAGTGCGTGGCGGAGGCGTGGCGCGGGCGCAAGCCCGGCGCGCTCGCCTGGGGCCTCGGCTACGCCGTGGTCGGACGAAACCGCCGGCAAGTCAAATCCGACGGCACAGCGGTAATGTACGGCGACACCTCCACCGCCGATTTCTCGCATATCGAAGGGACCGAGGACCACAGCGTCCAGTTTCTGTTCACGTACGACGCCGGCGGCGACCTGACGGGGATGCTGGTGAACCTGGCCTGTCCGTCGCAGGTCACCGAATCGCATTCGTTCGTGTCCGCCGATTTCTGGCACGAAGCGCGGTGCGAACTCCGCAGACGGCACGGCGACCGTCTGTTTGTTCTCCCCCAATGCAGTGCGGCGGGAGATCAATCGCCGCATGTGATGTTCGACAAGAGAGCGGAAGCCCGAATGCTTCGCCTGAAAGGACGGTTCGACAAGGACGCCGACCTCCGGCTCGGGGAGCGGATCGAGATCGCTGCGCGAATCGCCGACGCGGCGGACGATGTTTTGCCGGCGGCGTCCCGGGACATCCGGGGCGCCGCCGAACTGGCGCACGTGGTCAGGACGATCGAGTTGCCCCGCCGTCGCGTCACCGAAGCCGACGTTCGCGAAGCCCGCAAGCAGATTGCCCTGTACACCAAACGTCTCGAAGGAGAATTGGCCGACCGTCCGCCGAGGGACCGGGAGCGCTCGTTCTGTGTCGGGCGTCGCGCCTGGTACAGCCTGGTTCCCAAGCGCTATGAGCTGCAGAAGACACAGCCCACGTATCCCATGGAACTCCACGTGGTGCGTGTCGGCGACATTGTATTTGCCACCAATCCATTTGAACTGTTCCTGGATTTCGGGATTCGCATGAAGGCCCGGAGTCGGGCGCTGCAGACCTTCGTGGTCCAGCTCGCCGGCCCCGGTTCGTATCTCCCCTCCGCCCGTGCCGTGGCCGGCAAGAGTTACGGCTCCGAACCGGCGAGCAATGTGGTGGGGCCCGAGGCCGGCGATCTCGTTGTCGAAGAAACGTTGAAAGACATTGCCGCACTCTTTCCGGAATGAGCCTGCCGGCGCGGGGGCGCGGTCCGGGGGGAGAGCGCGGCGGCCTCGGCGTACTCTTCGCCCGTGCTCGTACGCCGCCCTGAACCCGTGTTGCGGAGCCGGGAACCGGGCGATACAGTGGGTGTTCCACGGCAAGGTTCGCCGTGGACGCGACCGCCCCCGAGTTCGTCCCAGTGGGACCGCGACGGTCCCTGCGAGCGCGGGGACGGAGCACATCGTCCGGACGCGGGGCTTATCCTTGCCCCGCGGAGGGGGCGCTCCGGCGATCCGTAGTGCAGACCGTCTCGGCTGGGTCCGGGCGATCCTGCCGAGGTTGGACGTTCGCCCGCGGTCCAAACAATCCCGAGACGGATGATTCATTATCTCGAAATCCGGTGGGCAGTACGCTGATGGGTGTCTATACCCCCCTCATACTCGCCTTTCTCGAACTGACGTTCGTGACGGTCGCCATTTTGCTGCTTCACAGTCTCAAGCACGCAATCGGCGAGGCCGCTTTCTACCTGTCTCTCGGCATGTTCCTGGTCTTCGGTCAGATCGTCAGTTCCGCCGGCCTGATGATCGACCCGGGCATCGCCGATCTGCAAGTGAACATGGGCAGCGCCGTACTGTTGGCGCCGTACATGACCGCCTTGCTGGTGGTTTATATCCTGGACGGCACCCTGGCCGCGCAACGTTTGATTCAGGGCTTTGCCGCCCTGGTGTTCGGGTATTTTTACCTGGCCTACATCACAGCCACGCAGTGTTCTTCCGGGGAATACGGCGCCGCGGACGCGGAGACCCTGCGATACATCGGCCGTATCTTCCTTCAGGGGCGACGCGTGGTGGTTGCCTCGTGCGCCGCGCAGGCCCTCGATTTGTTCGTGGTTCCCATCCTGTTCCAGTTCTTCACCAACACTCGGGCCAGGTTGTTCCTCTGCGTGGCCGGCACGCTGGTTTTCGCCCAGGTAATCGACACATTCACTTTCCACTTGATCACGACTTGGGGGACGGACGTGGACTGGGCCCAGGCCCTGCGGACCACTTACCTGGCCCGGGCCGCGGCCATGGTATGGCTTGCCGTCTTGACCACGTTCTATCTGCGGCTCTCCAATGTGCACCGCGGCCCGAGCCGACGGCCGCTGGACATTGTTGTGGCCTTCTTCGGAGGATACGGGCAGGCGCAACAGCTCCGCAAACACATCCGCGAGTGGGAGGGACGCTACCAGGTGGTGGTCGAGCACAGCAGCGACCTGATTCTCATCTTGGACCGGGACGGCCGCGTACTCAATGCCAACCAGGCGGCAGTGGACGTCTTGGGGTACGAGGAGAACCGCCTGCGGGGGTTCTACCTGCCCGGGGTCGTGACGCTGCCTTCCGGCGAAGTCTGCCCATGGATCGAACTGTGGGGCCGGATCCACCCGCCGCCGTCCCGGACCGCGGCCACGGTCGTGCCCCAGGAGTGGACGGCGCCCACACCCGACGGCAAGAGCGTCTTGCTTGACGTGCGCGTCTCGGGGGCCGTCCTCCACGGCGAACCCGTGGCCTTGGTCATGGCCCGGGACGTAACCGAGCGCCGCCGTCTCGAAGGCGAACGCCGCCGCCTGGAAGAACAGCTCATACATACCCAGCGCCTTGAGGCGGTCGGTTTGCTGGCGGGAGGGGTGGCCCACGATTTCAACAACCTGCTGCATACGATCGTGGGGAGCGCGGAACGATTGGGGCGGCAAGCAGGCATGACCGAGCAACAGCGAGCCCTATTGGGCAATATCTCGACCGCAGCGGATCGGGCCAGCGCCCTCACCTCGCAGTTGCTGGGGTTCGCGCGCAAGGGCAAGTACCAAATAGAACGTCTGAACGTGGCGGACCTGCTCGCCCGGGTCAAGGCCCTGTTCGAGCCTGTTGCCGAGGCGCCTCTCCATTTCAGAGTGCTCACCGCGCCCACCCCCATGTTCATCAACGGCGACAGCACCCAGCTTCAGCAGGTCCTGCTCAACATCCTCCTCAACGCCCGAGACGCACTGGCCGGGACCGAGACGCCCTCGCCCAAAGTCGTGTTGCGCGCCGAACCGGGCTCGGACCGCCTGCCGGGATGGTCGCTGCGGCCCGATAAGAAAACCCGGCCCGACCAGACCGTCTGTATCCGAATCAAGGACAATGGCCCCGGGATCCCGGAAGCGATCCGCACGCGTATTTTCGAGCCCTTTTTTACGACGAAAGAAACCGGCAAAGGCACGGGCATGGGGCTGGCCATGGCGTACGGCTGCATTACCAATCACGGCGGCTGGATTCACGTCGAAACCCAGCAAGGTCGCGGTACGGAGTTTTTTATCTTCCTGCCGCGCGTGGCGTGAGGTGCAGGACACAATGACCGGACCTGCCGTTTCATTCGTTCCCCGAGCCCTTGTCTCGATGGAACCGGGCCCCGTTTCACCGTTTCAGGGCAACGCGGCATTCGGCCCAAGCCCAGATCAATCCGGGGCAGGTCGACCGGGGGCGCCAGAGGACGCCGTCGCGGCCCTTCGCCGGAACATGTTGCGCCCCTACGTCAGCCCGTGCATGTGTCGCGCGATGATGTGCTCCTGGTACTCCGGACCCAGTTCGCAGAAATACCCGCTCCAGCCCCAAACCCGGACAATCAAATCCCGGTGTCGTTCCGGGTGCTCGCGGGCATCGAGCAGTGTGTCGGCGTTCAGGGCATTGAGCTGGAACTGCTGGCAACCGAGTTCGGCGAACGTCCGGACCAACATGGCGACCTTCCGGATGGATTCCGGGTCGCGAAACACGGTGTCGGACAATTCCATGGTGATGGGACCGCCGTTGCAGATGCGCCGATAGTCGATCTTGCCGTAGGTCTGCAGGACGCTGATGGGGCCGCGCACCGGCGCGCCGGGAGAGGGAGCGAGGCTGGAACTGAAAAAGTCGCCCCGTTTCCGACCGTCCGCCGTGGCGCCCACCACCGGCTCGGCCATGCCCTCGCTGCCCCGAGCCAGCCATACATAGTACATGGCCGAGCCCGTGCCGGGACGCAGAATGCCGCCGCGGCCGTTGTCCCGACATTGCTCGCACGCGTCCGCCAGGAAATCGAACAGTTTGACCAGGAAGGCGTCGGCCCGGTCGTCGTTGTTGCCGACCTTCGGTCCTTCCCGGGCCAGGCGACGTCGCATGTCTTCGCGACCGTCGTAGTTCGTGATCAGCGCATCTACCAGTTCGGACGGCTCGAGTTCGCCTCGGTCGAACACGAAATGTTTTACGGCCGCGAGCGCGTCGGCCGCGTTGGCGGAACAGGCGCCGTGCAGGCCGTAGTTGTTGTACTTCAAGCCGGTGGACAGATCCCTGCCCTGTTCGAGGCAGTCGTTCATCAACACCGAGTAGAAGGGCGCCGGCGGCAGGATGATGTTCCGGCAGCGGTCCACCTGAGCGTCGACCTGGGCCCGGATGTTCTTCCGGGTTCGCTCGAGGATGCCCTCCAGATCCGCGGAGTGCGCAAGGCCGTCGAGGATGGCCTCGTTGACCGCTGCCGGAAAAGAGACGGCGCCGATGTTGACGATCTCCATGCCTTTACCCGGTATAATAAACTCCCAGCAGGCAGCCACCGTGTAATCCCGGGCGTCTTCCAAGTCGTACCCGCAATCCACGAGAGCGGGAATCACCACGTCGTCGTTGGAATACTGAGGGAAGCCGAGTCCCTGCCGCGTGAGTTGCGCGGCCAGTTCCAAAAGGTCCAGCGGCGTCTGGGGCGTGACGCGCAGATTGATTTTTGGGTCGATCATGTTCACGTCCCGGGCCACGCGCAACGCCATGTACGTGAGTTCGTTGACGGCGTCGGCGCCGTCCCGTTCGACTCCGCCGAGCATCAACGACTGTCCGTTGTCTCCCTGTTGCACGCCGGGGTACAGGTCGGTGTCTTTGTTGAGGGAGATGAAAAACTCCGCCAGCAGGTCTTCCGCCTCGGCCACAGTCAGGCGTCCGGTCCGGAGATCGGCTTCGAGAAACGGGCCCATGTACTGGTCGAACCGCCCGAGACCCACGTGGTAATGCCCGTTCAACCACACCATGGCCTGAACGAAGCGGAGTGCCTGGAGTGCTTCTCGAAAAGTGCGGGCGGGGCGGGCCGGCACTCGCGCCAGGACGTCGGCCGTCTCCGTTTCTCCCATGCGTCGCGCCTCGGCTTCGTACCGCGCCGCCAACTCCAGGACCGCGTCGACACCGTCCATCGCGCACTCCACGAACTCGCGGGCCGCCGGATCGTCCGCGCGCTCGGCGCGGGTAGCCTCCGCCACTGCGCGGCGCTCGAGTAGGCCCTGGTGCAACAACTGGCCCCAATCCGCGCAAATATTGCTGATCGGGCCGAGTTCGTGCCGTTTTCCGGCCGCGAAGAGCGCGTCCCATTCTTTTTCGGAGTAGATCGGCGGCACACTGGGAACGGTGCGTGTGAAGACGATTCGCTCACCCGGGAGAATGACCGGAGTTTCGGCTTCGCATTGCCGCCGCAGGAGGCGCGCGACACGCCGGGGCCAGGAGAGTCCTTCGGCCTCGCATTCGGAGAGCACGTCCGGTGCGGACGCTCGTCGGTACACGGCGTGTCCTTTCGCCCTCACACGATGGCGCATTTCCCGGAGTTCTTTTCTCATGTCACTCTCACCTCAATTCCCTGTTCGATGAACGGGCTTGTGTCCGTGTTGCACGGCCTGGTTTCGTCGTAATCCGGGGCAAACGTCATTCCCGCGGCCCGGTATTTACCCCCGGCGGCCCGATTGTACGGGAGCAACTCCACCCGTTCCAGTCCGGGCAAGCCTTGGACGGCGGCCGCGATTCGCCGCAGGTTATCGGGCGTGTCCGTCACGCCGGGAACCAGGGGCACGCGCACCACGTACGGCACGCCCATGCCGGCGAGCACGCGCAAGTTGGCCAGGATGCAGGCGTTTCCGGCTCCGGTGTAGGCCCGGTGCCGGGCGTCGTCCATCAACTTCAGGTCGAAGTAGATCAGGTCGCAGCGCCCTGCCACCAACCGGAAATCCGCTTCCGAGGCGAACCCGCTGGTGTCCAGCAGGACATGCACATCGTCCAGACGGTCGATGACCGCCGCAACAAAAGCGGCCTGGTGCAGCGGTTCGCCGCCGGAAAAGGTGACCCCGCCTTCGTTGGCGCGAAGAATATCGGCCTGCACGTTGATGATCGAGGCCACTTCGCCGGGCGTGAAGCGACGCCCAACCACCCGCGTGCCGGCGGGACCGGTCATGGTCTGCGGGTGGGGATCAATTCCTTCCGGGTTATGGCACCACTGACAGCGGAGAGGACAGCCTTTCAGGAACAAGGTCAATCGGATACCGGGCCCATCGTGGACCGCAAACTCTTTAATATCGAACAGCCATCCGCACGGTTCGTCGCCGGCCGGCTCACGCCGCCTTTTCTGCACGGTCGATTTCTTCCTCTCTTGCCCTTGGTCCGACGCCCCGCGACGGCAAGCGCTGCAAAGGATCGATCCCGTCATACCGGGCGCGAAGATTTGCGGAGTCCGCACCATGTGTCCTTGTCCGGCAATTCCCGGACCGTCGCCGGGAGTACGGTTCAGCTGTCGGCACGCCCCCCTCCGATGTTGCGCCGTCTGGTTCGACAGTGGACAGAGTATGATATCGTAACCGGACGGCGGGGAAAGTCAAAACCGGCTCTCGGCGCCGGTGAAATCCGAGAGGCAGGGGCGGGCGGCGGCTCAGGGCAGAGGGAGAGACAAAACGGCTATGCCGACCCCGGCGACAAAAGCGAACGAGTGAATTCAAGCAATTCCGTGGGGTATCTCACCGTCTTGTCGCTCGCGCGGCCCCGCCGCCGGCCGAATCCGTACGCACAAAAACAGCAGCGCAGGCCCGCCGCGCGCCCAGCGTCCAGGTCGGTCCAATTGTCGCCGAACAACCAAGCTTGGTCCGGCGCAGCGCGCAATTGGCGCAGCGCGAAACGCACCGGCCCGGGGTCCGGTTTCAGGTACGGAGTGCTGTCGCCGCCCACGACGGCATCGAGCCGGGGGAGCAATTCCAAACCGGCCAGAATGCGGCGGCTGACCGCTTCCGGTTTGTTGGTGACGACCGCCAGACGACCTCCCGCCCGGCGCAGTTCGTCCAGCGTCTCGGGCACGCCGGGATAGGGGCGGGTCGCATCGAGTGCACACGTGTCGTAGGCCTGCTGCAACCGGGAGAGGTTCGCTTCAGGGGCGGCGCCCGGGACGTCGGCCAGGGCGCGTTCGAGAAGCTTAACGATTCCGTCGCCCACAAACCCCGTCACGGTCGCCACCGACAGCGGCCCGGCGCCAAGCCCGGCCCGCACGCGATTCACAGCCGTGGTCAAGTCGTGTCCGGAATCGATCAGGGTGCCGTCCAGGTCGAAGAGAAAAACGCGGTCCGACACAGATGCGAACTCCGCAATTGGGGGATGTGGACGCGGCCATCCCGGGCGGAACGACCGCGTCGTGTTCTCGTATCCGTTGCCGTGGTGCGAGTCAAATGCGCTGCGACTCAATACAGTCCAACTAATCTTGCGAAGCCGGCGGGTTCGTAGGCGCTCCGGATGATTTCGGAACGACCGAAGGGCCGACTCAGGGATAGGTGCGCGCCTGGCGGGTTCGCCGGACCCCGACGAACCTGTTTCCGGAGTCAGCCGGGACGACCGCGGGCCGGCGACCCATCCCCCGGCGGCGGTCGTCATTCGATGCCCACCAAGCCCTTGATGTACTGGAGCCGCCCGAACAGCTCTCGGTCCGGGTTCCGGGCCTGACTCAACATGCCGCGAAAATCCTTGACAGCCCCGTGCTTCTTCTGCTCCATCCAGGCGGTGATTTCGTCCAACATCTTTTGAAGGTGCTCGAGGCCGTTCAAGTAGAGTGCGGAGACTACCTGGACGGCGTGGGCGCCGGCCAAGAGCAGGCGAACGGCATCCAAGCCGGAATGCACGCCCGTGGCGCCGGCGAAATCTGCAGCGACACGGTCCGCGAAGAGCGAAATCCATCGCAGGGGCAGGCTCAATTCCGCCGGTGAACTGAACGCGGAAGCGGCGACCACCTCGAGTTTTTCCGGGTCGATGGTCGGGCAGTAGAACCGGTTGAAAAGCACGAACCCGTCCGCCCCGGCCCGTTGCAGGCGCAAGACCGTTTGCGGCAGGCTCGTGAACCACGGCCCGAGTTTGACGGCCAACGGCAGGGAAACCTGCTCCCGCGCCTTGATCACGATTCTCTCGTATTGGCACTCGAGTTCTGCGCCGGTGACGTCCAGGGATGCGGGCGCCAGGGCGATGTTCAGTTCCAGGGCGTCCGCCCCGGCCGCTTCGACTTCCTGGGCGAACTCGCACCACCATTCGTCCGAGACGCAGTTGATGCTGGCGATGACGGGGATGTCCACGCTGTCGCGGGCCTGTCGGATGATGTCGAGATAGTCGCGGGCGCCGTACCGCATGCCCAGGTCCGCTTCCATGTACTCGAAGACTTCGGCGTGCCATGCACTCTGATCGGCCACCGCGTCCTGCAGGTCGGCGGAATCGAGACGAATCTGCTCCTCGAAAAGCGATTTCACCACCACGGCCCCGGCCCCGGCCGCTTCGCAACGACGAATGGCGTCGGCGGTCAGCGTCAACGAAGACGCGCCGACGATCAGCGGATTGCGAAGTCCGAGTCCCAGATATTGAGTTGTCAGGTCAACCGCCATTTGTCCACGCCTCTCTGTTTTCCGGTTTACCGGGACCGGTGCGCCCCCGGCAGGGGCCGCCGGGGTCGATCAGCGGCGGCGTTTCTTCTTTTTCTTCTTGTTGGTGTTCCGGCGCTTCCGGGGTCGCGTCACCGCCTTGGTTCGGGCCGGACCGCGCCGTTCCGCGGTCCCGGGAAAACCGCCCCCCAGTCCCGGCATGGCAAGACCGTCGAGGCCGCCGCCCATCATGCGCCCCATCACCCGGCGCATGGTCTGGAACTGGTTGATGAGCTGGCTGACATCGGAAAGATCGACGCCGCTGCCGCGGGCGATGCGCCGTCGCCTCGAAAGGTTCAGCAGGTCGGGGTCGGACCGTTCCTCGGGTGTCATCGAGCAGATGATGCCCTCGATGCGCGCCAACTGGCCTTCGTCGATGTCCACATTCTGTTTCAGTTTTCCGGCGCCGGGCAGGAAATCGAGCAGGGAGAGCAACCCCCCCATTTTTTTCAGACGCCGGAGCTGGTCGCGGAAGTCGTCGAACCCGAACGTCTGCTTCCGCATTTTCTCCTCGAGGCGCCGGGCTTCCTCCTCCTCGAATTCTTCGCCGGCCTTCTCGACCAGACTCACCACGTCGCCCATACCGAGAATACGCGAGGCCATGCGGTCGGGGAAAAACGGTTCGAGGTCGACCGGGCGTTCTCCCGTGCCCACGAACTTGACCGGCCGCCCGGTCACGTGCCGGATGGAGACCGCAGCCCCGCCCCGGGCGTCGCCGTCCAGTTTGGTCAGGATGACGCCGGTGAGGCCCAGGGCGTCATCGAAATGCCGGGCCACGGACACAGATTCCTGGCCCAGGGCGGCGTCGGCCACCAGGAGGACTTCCCGGGGACGCAACCGCTGCTTGACAGTGGCCAGTTCCCGGACCAGGGGCGCATCGATCTCATTGCGTCCGGCCATGTCGAGAATCAGGACGTCCCGGTCGCTTTCCTTGGCGCTACGCCGCGCTCCCAGGGCCACGGCGGTTACGTCCGAGGCGGAATGATCGGCATAGACCGGGATCTCAAGTCGTTGCCCCAGGATCTCAAGCTGAGTGATCGCCGCCGGACGCTGCAAGTCGCACGCGGCCAATAGGACGCGGCGTGACTCGCGCGCCTGCAGGAACCGGCCGAGCTTGGCCGCCGTCGTGGTTTTTCCACTGCCGTGCAAGCCGACCAACATGATGACCGCCGGGGCCCCGTCGAGGTCCAAGGGCGCGTTCGCCTCCCCCAGAAACGCCGTCAGTTCGTCATAGACGATCTTGACCGCCTGCTGGCCCGGGGCAACACTCTTCAACACCTCCCGCCCCAAGCACTTTTGACGGACGTTGGCCACGAACTCTCGCGCGACCTCGTAATTGACGTCCGCTTCGAGCAGGGCGCGCCGGACGTCGCGCATGGCCTCCTCGATACTCGCTTCGGTCAGAATGCCGCGCCCCGTGAGTTTGCGGAACACGTCCTGGAAGCGGTCTGTGAGTCGTTCGAACATGGTCTGTGTTTCGCTGTGCCGGGAAAGGTGTTTTTCTGAACGTCGTGCACACCGGTTGGACGGAGAGGAGAAAGGCATTACCATACACCGCCGAGAGAGGCCGTGCCAGGCAGGAAAAACCCCGCCGCTCCCCTCCACGCCAGCGCTCCTCCTTCCGGGCGCCGGGAACGCCCGAGACGACCTCAGCCTTCTGGAGCCGGCGTGGGTGAGCGGGGCGCTTTTCGCCGAACCTGCGGGAAGCAGAACGGGAACGAGGCCATGACCATGCAATACACCGGGCATCGGGTCCGCCCGTTTGCCGGGAACATCGTGGTTTTTTGGGCAGGCGTGTGCTTGTCGGGATTCCTGGCGGGCACGACTGCGTGCGCCAAGATTGTCTACGTGGATCCTGTCCGCGGCGATGACGCCCGCGCCGGTCTCACGGCGAATCGCGCGGTCCGGACGCTGGCCGCGGGCGTCCGGCTCTGCGGCCCGGGCGATACGCTCCGCATCCTGCCCGGCCAAGCGCCGCTGGCGGAAAGCTTGCGTTTCGTGGGACGGAGCGGGCGGCCGGGCAATCCCATCACGGTGGACGGCGGCGGCGCGGTGCTTACCGGCCTGCGCCCGATTCCTGCTGAGAAATGGCGGAAACGGGGCGCCGACCTGTGGTGGTTTCCAAATTCTCGCCGCCGGGGCTCGTTGCGTCCGTTCTTGATGGCTGGGACCGGTCATCGCATTCCGGAAGCCCCGCCGCAGGTCGACCCCCTGCCGGTTGGAACGGCACGCTGGAATAGAGAGGGTGTCCTGTTTCGTTGCGCAGCGGGTCTGACCCCTGCCGACTATGCACTGCGGGGCGCCCTGGCCGCCTCGGGGGTTGCAATCGTAAACGCCGGCTACATCACGATTCGAAACCTGGTTTGCGAATACTTCGCCAACGATGGTTTCAACGTCCACGGCTCCTGTTACGGACTCCGGTTCGAGAACATCGAGGCCAGGCACAACGGCGACGACGGGTTTTCCGTGCACGAGGACGTCGGCGCCGTCGTCAACGGAGGTTGGTTCCACGAAAACAGCTTCGGGATACAAGACGTGAACGCCTCTCGCTCGATGTACTGCGGCGTCCTGGTGGAAAACAACCGCAAACACGGGGTGAATTTCGTTGGCGGATTTCACAGCCTGACCGATTCCGTGTGCCGGGGAAACGCCAAAGACCAGATTCGCGTCGACCGCGGTTCCGCAACCCATATGCACATGACGCGGGACAACCCGCTGCTGAGCACGACGGTATACCTCGGCAACAACGTCGTCCTCGGCGGTCGGTTCGGGATTGCGGTTACAGCAGGCGGGCGTCTATCGGTACGGTCCTGCTATATTGCCGGGGCCCGGACCGGCATACTGGCCGCTTCTGGGACCGTCGTGGACATCTTCGGCTGCGTGGTGACGAATTGTGTGCAGCGCGAACTCGAATGTCATGCGCCGGAGGGTCGTTTCAATGCGAATGTGTACTGGCCGGGCCGCATCCGGTGGGGTGAGAGCATCTTCAAGTCCGAGGGATTCGGCGCGTATCGGTCCGTCTCGGGACAGGATGCGGACTCCGCGGCCGTCCGACCGGTATACATGGAAACGGGCGGTTTCCTGCTTTCCGGGCCGAAGTTGTCCGTCGGTGCGGCCGGACTGGTTCCCGGCTTGCGCTCCCGCCCACCGGTCGCGGGAGGACGGTTACGCAATCCATTCTCCACGCTCGAAGCCGATCCTGCGGAGTAGCAGTGCGCCTGAAGGAGGAAGCGCCTTGCCCGGTGGTCCGCCCCCTCGCCGCTCGGGACTCAGGTCCTTGGCGGTCGGACATCAACCTGTCGCCGTGCAACGGACGGCAATATCCATGTCCCGGCTTCATGCATTATTCGGATCGGAGGCGACTCTCGACGATTCGGCCCGTCCTCGGGCCCCAAACGATTCGTCTTGCACGGCCGCCTGCGGTTCTCGGGTTTCTCTCCATCCCGCCGATCTCGGTCTCGTTGCACGAAGCCCCGGCGCCCCGTTGGTTTAGGACCGGCAAAGGAAGTATGGTATGGTCGAACGGGACGCTTGCTGCGGTGTCCACTCCGGCGACCCGGCAGAAGAACCCATCAGGCTCGGGAGCGCGACCGAAATCGAAGCTCTCTCGGCGAAGCGAAAACCCAGACCGGAAAGGGCCCGAAGAGATCGGTCGTTGGCGATTCGACGACCGGACCGGAGAGTTCGAACCCGATCCGAGACTCGAGAAAAACGATGGACTCGGGCCGACGAATTCCTCCGCCGGACCTCGCAACGCCCGGTCGCCGCGCATAGCGTCCGGCGACATGTCGCCCCTCTCCATGCGGCACTGTTCCTCCGGGGAACCGGATGCGAAACAGCGGCGACCGATTCATGTTGCACGGCTGGCAGGAAGCCGGACCCCGTCGGGGCAACGTCCGAGATGAGGCCGAATTCATGACCAAACGACTCATGGTGCTTCTGGGGATGGCGACGGTCGGGGCCCAGGCTGCCGAAACGCTTGCCGGACCGCCTGCACCCCCGACCCGTGCGGTGTGGATATCCGACATCCGCGCGCCGGTCCGGACGGACGAGGAAAGAGTAAAGGAGTTCGCCCGGCGGATCTACGAAGCGGCACGCCGCAGCGAGACCGGCGGCGAGTTCGCCACCGGGTTGGTCGAAGGGAACGGCCCATGCGCGGTCTTCCTGTCCGTGCGTCCGCGCACGCCCAAGAAAGGGGCGATCCGAGTGCTTCCCGCCCGGGCCTTTCTCGGCACGGGAAACGGGATTGTGGCCGCCAGTCGCGATGCGCTCGAACGCCTCGCGTCCGAACGCAAGCGGATCGGTCCGCTCCGGGAACTGAAAGTGGATCTCGTTCGATACGCGATTCGGGGGCCGGACCTCTTCCCGCGAGGAGCGCCGGTGCCGTTTCCCGGACTTGCCGGACTGGCCTTTGCTCCGCGCACCGGCATTGCCTTTGTCCCGGAACAGCTTCTGGGCCGCTCCCTGTTGGACGCCAAAGGACGTCTGCGGGTCCATGCGGTGGAAGACCTGCTGACTGCCGAAAGACGCTGGGCGGATCTGCAGTTTTGGAGCCAGTTGCAGTCGTTTCCGACGCCCCAGCCGAATTGGCGTTTCGAGTGCAGTTCGGTGTACGTGGACGACACCGGCGCGTTGTCTTTGCTGCGGGGGCACCGCATCATAGAGGACGTTCCGGCACACGTTCTTCTCGACCGCGCGCTGGTCTTGGGGAAGCGCCTGGCGGAAGGATGCAGTTCGAGCGGTGTGCTCGAGTTCGATGTCCCGGGATGGTCGAGTCCCCCGCGGGACAGAGTCCGTCGCCGGCCCAACGCGATCTTCTCCCTGGCCCTGCTGCGGCTTGCGGCCGCGGCGCGGCAGGCCGGTCGCCCCACGGCGGAGGTGGCCCCGGTGGCCGAGCGCGCACTCGACCGGAACCTGCAAAGGATCCGCTCGTATGGGGCCGTTTCCGGCGCGGCGTGCGTGGTTGCGACGGACCGCTCCAGCCTGGAAACCAACGCGTTGACCGTGCTGGGCTTGCTCGAAGCGCGTCGCATCCGTCCGGACCGATTCAAGGGCACCCCGCTCGAAGCTTTGGGGCGATACCTTTTGGCCCAACTGCAACCGGACGGCAGCCTGGTCATGGAACGGTACTACCCTTCGGGCAACATTCGGGGGGTCGACTTCTCGCTGAACGCTTCGGGCCTGGCCATACTGGCCATGCTCGGTCTGTACGAGCACACCGGCTCGCGCCTGTATCTTTCCGCGGCGAGCAAGGCCATGCTCTACCTGCTCGAGCATCATTACGAGAAAAAAAACATGGGCGAACTGGTTCCCGCCCCCGGCGTGGCAGCCGCTTTGAATGAGATTTTCACCGTCACACGCGACCCCCGTTGCATCCGCCAGGTCCAACGGATCGGTTTGGCCACCATCGTCCTGCAGAACCGTGCGCCGGAAGCACTCGACTTGTTCGGCGGGTATCGGGACGACCCGACCCTCTCGACCTCCGCCCGACGGACCCGTGTTCTGTTGGCGGCCGCCGAATTGCTCGAGGATCGGCATAAGACGCAGGCCGCCGCCGAACTGCTCAGTGCCGCCGGACTCGGGCTGATGTATGAACTCACCGGGTACATGGATGCACCCGCCACGCTCTATATCGAGGACCCGGACAGAGTCCGCGGCTTTTTTCGCGAAGACCTGAGCGCCTGCCAGTTCACTTTCGAAGGGCAGGTTCAGCAAGTGCTGGCCTTGGTCGATGCTTGGAGTTTTTTACGCGAATACGACAAGCCCGGCCTGGTCTTGACGGCCGCGGACCGCGAGCTGCTGCGCAAGCGACGCGAACGCCTCGGGCGCTTTCCCCGCGTGTTGATCTCGGGTGCGCTTTCCGCGGCGGTCGCCGGGGAGGGACCGGCCCCCAACACCGGTCCGGTGGTCCGGCCCATCCCCAAGACAGCGCCCAAGTGATCGGAGGAGGACCGGCGGCTTGGAGCAGTCCGATGCAAACGAGGGATGCGGCGCACTTTCCTGCCGATGGACGCCGGTCGTCCTGGCGGTCCCGGTCCTCGCCGTCACGTTCTTGTACGCCTGGAACCAGCAGTACGTTTTGGACTGGGACGCCTGTTTCCGAGCTTTTACGGGACTGGCCGGACGCGACTTGGTCCTCGGGGCATTGCGCGGTACGGTCCGGACCTGGGCAGACGTACTCCGGGTTCTCACGTCTTATTCGGACTTCTTCGAGGCCCGGCCCGGGTCCCTGGTCAGCTATCCCCCCGGACAGACGGCCGTAATCGGTCTCCTCGGCATGATTTCGACGCGGGCCCTGTTCCTGGCCGCGTTCAACGCCGTCCTGTTCGTGTTCCTCAGCGTGGGAATCTGGCGTCTCGGGGAAGAATCGGCGCTCGGCTTCCCGGCTCGGCTGCTGGCCTGGGGTACAGTGTGCCTGCACCCGACCATCCTGCTTACTGCCTGGTCGCTCCGTCGCGGGCTGTTCGAGGCAACAGTGGTCTGCTGGTGTTTGGTCTGGATGCTGCGATGCCGTCGCAGACCGGATGCGGGCACGGCGCTGACCTTGCTGATCGCGGTGTTCGGCGGGGCCTTGTACCGTGAAACGTTGCTGTTGCTCCTCGTGCCGGCGGCAGTGCTCTTCTGGCGCCGCCGGGCCGCACTCCTGCCCGGACTGCCGACCCATCGCCTGCGGCTCGCCGTGACCGGCGTCCTGGTCCTGGGGACGACCGTGTACGGCTTGGCGCAACTCGGCCTGGCGGCCTCCGGACGCTTGTCGATGTTCACCAAGATCACGGCCAATGTCCGGTCCGCCGGTCAACCGCCGCCACCCGGTTGGTTGACGATCTGGGGCTACTACCGCGGGCAGTTCGGACCGGAGCAATACCTGGGCATGGACGAGCCCCAACTTGCAGCGGCGCACGCCCCGCCTGTTTACCGACTGGCCAGGGCCCGCTGGCGCCTGTCCCCGGTCCGCAAAACGGTGTACGTGGCCAGTTCGGTCCTGGCCAATCCCCTTCCCGCTCTTCTGATCCTCGCGGCGCTGGCGTTCCGAAAACGACGGCCCGACCGGGGAATATGGGCCGGACTGGGTCCCGCCGTCACTGTCAGCGTGCTCTACGCCGTGATGCTGGGCGTGCTGGGCGGCATTCCGGATTACGTGACGCCGATCTTGCCCGGCCTGGGAGTTGCCGCCGGCCGAGCCGCCGAATCTCTCGAGCTGCCGCAAAAGACACGGGGGGTCCCAGCGTGCCTCACCCTGATCGCCGGACTTGCGATTGGCGCGGTCGCCCTGGTCGGCTTCGTGACCGGCGTATTCGAAGAGTATCCGCCCCGATACGATTACGACCGGATTGCCGAAGCCCTGCTTGAGGCTGCGCCCGAAGGGAAATTCGGTGTTGCGGTCAACAATTTCCTGGTGAAAAACCTGGCGTTCAGTAAGCTGAACAAAGATAAGAAAAACCGCATGGCCTGCTACTCGATGCTGGGGGGACGTCTTCCCCTGCGCGCCGTGGTCGGGCGCGACCGGTACCAGCGCTACTCGCCGCTGCTCCGGTATCGGCGCGAAGTCCCGGGGGTGAAATGGTTCGTCTTTCGAAGCCCGGTCGAGCAAGCCCGGATGGAACGCGAGCTGGCCGAATGGGGACTCCCGCCGCCGTATTGGGACCCCCGATTCTCACGCACCGTCGAAGGACGCAAACGCCTTTGGGGGACATTCCGTCCGGTCCGGATCCGGAAGTTGCGTGCTCGGAACGACATATAAAGCATCGCAGGATTGTGCCGACGATGCTGCGGAGGCTGAGAGTTCGCGCACGCTCCAGATTGGTTCGAGACGTGGAATAAGCCCCGAGTCTCCGAGCCGAACCAACCGTATGTGTCATCGCTCCGACGCTGTCGGACTGACGAAAGGAGAGAGTGAACATGGCTCGAAAACCCAATGTCCTGGTGGTTTTTGCCGATCAGATGCGCGCCATGGCCACCGGATACGCCGGGAACCCCGATGTCATCACCCCGCACTTGGACCGGTTGGCGTCCGAAGGGTGCCGATTCACACGGGCCTTCAGCAACTCCCCCGTGTGCACACCGGCCCGTGGCACGCTGCTCACCGGTCTGTTCCCGCATCGCCACGGTGCGGTCGTCAACGATGTTCCCATTCGAACGGACGTGCCGACCCTGGGCACGCTGTGCAGGGAACAGGGGTATGCCGCCGGGTACGTGGGGAAGTGGCATTTAGACGGTGTGCCGCGCGACCGTTTCACGCCGCCCGGCCCCCGGCGTTGCGGGTTCGACGACCATTGGGCCGTGCATAATTGCACCCACAATTACACCGGTGGTTTCTGCTATAGAAACGACAGCGCCGCACGCATGTCGACCGCTCCGTGGTCCCCGGCGTTTTACACCACCGAGGCCATCCGATTCATGGAAAGTTGCCGAGACCGCCCGTTCGCCCTGGTGGTTTCCTGGGGGCCTCCGCACAATCCATACGGAACTGCGCCCGAGACGTTCCGGAAGCTGTACGATCCCGCCGCGCTCACGCTTCGCCCCAACGTGGCCCCCCCGGTCGGGGCGATCTCGGAAAGAGAAGGCCCTCACCTCCGAGAGAACTTGGCCGGCTACTATGCCCACATTACCGCCTTGGACTCGGAAATGGGCCGTCTGATGCGGGCCCTGGACGATCTGGGGCTGACCCAAGACACCATCGTGGTGTTTACGTCCGACCACGGCGACATGCTCCTGAGTCACGGGTATTCGCGCAAGCAGTTGTACTTCGATGAATCGATCAACGTGCCGCTGATTTGCCGCGCCCCCGGGCGTCTCCCTGCCGGACGCTGCGTTTCGGGACCGGCAGCCCTGGCGGATATCGTGCCAACGCTCTGCGATCTGGCCGGGCTCGGTCCGGCCGCTCGACTGCCGGCGTTCGACGGTGTAAACTTGGCGCCCGCACTGCAGGGGAGGACCGCATGGCCGCGGGACGACGTGCTCATCTTCAATCAGGGCGCCGTGGACGAAGCCCTCGCCCAGGGCGTCCCCGAGTGGGTGGGATTGCGGACGTCGCAGTTCACTTACGTTCGACAGCTCGACGGGGCCCCCATCGTCCTGTACGACAACGACGCCGACCCCTGGCAGGAGTGCAATCTGCTCGAGGCCGGAGCGACGAGTGCCGAATGGGACGCGCGTTTGGAGCGCCGGATCGCCAAAGCCGGCTTCCCCGACGAGCCCTGGCCGCAAATGATGAGCCGCCTCGGGATCAAAGACCTTTGGAACGAACGGGAGCGGACCATGCATCCCCGAGCGCCGCGCCTGATCCGCTGAACGTTGTGTGGGGTTCGGCAAGCGACGGCGAACCCCGGGCTCGGAACACACTTTTTCGGGACCGGGAACCGCGCAGCGGTCACCCCCGGGAAAGGTCCGGTTTGGAGCGGGCTCGGAAAAAAGCTCTACAGACTATATTGCATTCTCCAATTCAACTCCGTATATTCATTGCCTGACGGGCAGAATCGCGGGCAGAACAGTCTTTGGGTTTGGTTTGGACGCGTCGCCCCCGTGGGGTTGGGCGGCGCGCTTGGGATACATTGGGGACATGGATGTCGCTGGACTTCATCATCGCACTCATGGTGGCGGGGCTCCTTCTTCTGCTGGCGGAAGTTTTCGTGCCGGGGGGAGTTTTGGGGACGGTGGGCGCCGTCGCCATGCTTTCGGCAGTGATCGCCGGTTTTTTTTACAACCAAGTGGTGGGCTTGGCCCTGCTGATCTCCGGCATTGTGGTCGGGCTTTTCGCCTTTTGGGCCTGGCTCAAGTTTTTCCCGCGTACCCCGGCCGGCAAACGGTTGATTCTGCAGACGGACGAGCACGACTGGAAGGGCTTTGAAGCGGGCAACGAGGAATTGCTGGGCAAGGAGGGAGTTTCCCACACCACACTGCGGCCGGCTGGTGCGGCTCTCATCGACGGCCGGCGGATCAACGTCGAGACCCAGGGGGAGATGATCCGCCGCGGCCACCGGGTGCGCGTGGTGGAGGTCGAGGGCAACCGAGTGGTCGTTGCCGAAATCACGGAGAAGGACGAGAACGTGTAAGCCGGCGCGGTCGATCCGACCGTACGCGTGATGAATCTGCCCCCGCGAAAGCGTGGCTCGGGGTGCAGCGAAGGTCCGAAACTGAATCGAGGAGAAACTGGTCATGATGCAAGTTTTCGTTGCCGCACTGGTCATCGTCGCATTGGTGCCCCTGTTCTTTTTCTTCTATTTCCTGAATGTCTACATCCGTGCGTTGGCTTCCAAAGCCCACGTTTCGCTTTGGAACCTGGTCGGCATGAAACTGCGGCGTGTGCCGCCTACGCTCATCGTTGAAGCGTTGATCCGCTGCAAGAAAGCTGGCCTGACCGATATCGCAACCGACGCACTCGAAGCCCATTACCTGGCCGGGGGTGATGTGCTGAACGTTGTGAACGCCCTGATTGCGGCGGACAAAGCCGGCATCGAACTCAAGTTCCCCCAAGCCGCCGCCATCGACCTGGCCGGGCGAGACGTGTTCGACGCGGTCCGGGTCAGCGTCAATCCCCGGGTTATCGATTGCCCGGACCCGGCCAAGGGTCGGACCACGATCGACGCCGTGGCCAAAGACGGGATTCAGCTCAAAGCCAAGGCCCGGGTGACCGTCCGAGCCAACCTCAACCGATTGGTCGGCGGCGCCACCGAAGAAACCATCATTGCCCGAGTGGGCGAAGGCATCGTCACGACGATCGGTTCGGCCGACACCTACAAAGACGTGCTCGAGAATCCGGATCGGATTTCTAACGTCGTCTTGGCGAAGGGGTTGGACAGCGGAACGGCCTTTGACATCCTGTCCATCGACATTGCCGATGTGGACGTCGGTCAGAACATCGGGGCCCAGCTCCAAGCCGACCAGGCCGAGGCCGACATGCGCGTGGCCCAGGCCCGGGCCGAAAGCCGCCGCGCCATGGCCGTGGCCGCCGAGCAGGAGATGAAGGCCCGGGTCCAGGAAATGCAGGCCAAGGTCGTGGGCGCCCAGGCCGAGGTGCCTCTGGCCATGGCGTCCGCGCTTCGCGACGGCAACCTCGGCGTCCTGGATTATTATCGGCTCGAGAACATCAAGGCCGACACGGACATGCGTAACAGCATCACCGGCCCGGAAGCCGGCGAGGAACCGCAGCAGTCGTAACCCCATCGGCCCCGCAACGCCCCCGCTCGGGGGCCGGGGCCGGTTGCCGGGAGTGATCTCGTGAAAAACTTGGTTGTCTTCCTCATCTTCGGCATTTTTGTCGTGCTTCGCCTGATGAAGGCGGCCGCCGAGCAGCAGGAGCAACAGCAGACTGATCGGGAGGACGACTGGGATGAGGGTGAATGGGACGAGTGGAAACCGGGCCCCGCGGGAGTACCCGCTCCCCCTGTGGCCAAGCCTATGACTCCGCCGCCGGCTCCGCCTCGGGTCGCTCCGCCGATGGGGCGCCAAATGGGCCGTCCGCAAATCCCGTCCGCTCCCGCGCCCGCACCGCGCCCGACCCCACAACGCGCCCCGGCCCCC
>JAADHN010000036.1 GCA_013151865.1 Kiritimatiellota bacterium | reverse complement strand
GCTGGACGGTCGGCCGAATTGCTCCCCGACAGACTTCTTGGTTACGCCGGACAGCCCCAAAACTGCGGGCCGGCGCTCCTGCCGTTTTTCGTGGTTTGCAAGACCATCGGCTTATCGCGCTGCGGACAGTTTGGCAGGTGATCGGTCGGACCGGACTTTTCTTCATTTGGCCACCGCGCCAGCCGGTGCCCGCAGGCGCATGAAGAGCACCCCGTACCGGCCGACGGGGATCGCCCTGCGGTTTTCTGCGTCTGAAACGGCAACCGATCTGCCGTAACAGTCCAAGACCGTAGTCCCGGGCGGAATCGGCGAAAGAACGGCTTCGGGATTATCGGACCACAATACCTGCACGCGTGCGCCGGACGTGTTTACCGTGTCCACGCGGAAAACATCGGTTCCGGCGATCCGTTCGGGCGGGCCGGAAAACGCCGGATGCGGGCCGAGCAGGCGGGTTAATACCTGGACGGCCCGGTATGCGGGCTTGGGCCGCAAGGCATGATCCACGAGGCCGAAATTGTGCTCGCGGTTCTCGCGATCAGTTCCGTCGTCCCGGAAGTCGTACCAGAACACTTTGTCCACGCCCATCGCGGCCCACGTCAGGAGAGCGCGTACCGCATAGCGGGCCTGGGTTGCCCGGCTGACCCCGCCGCTCGCGTACCCGCCCGGGCCGGGCAGTGTGTTTACCAGGACCGCCCCGCGGAGTTCGCTGTGCAGTCGGTAGAGTACGGAGGGATAGCCGACGGTGCCGCCTTTTTCATCACAGGCTTCAAGGATTGGGACCATCCGGTCTCCGGAGGCAAGCGCCTTGTCGGTGAACCAGCGCTTGGTTTCCAGTGCCCGCTCGATAAAACCCAGCCCGCCGGTGCCCGGAGCAGGTCGGATCCGAGGAGCGGTTTTCGGCAATCCCTTGTGTGTCCACCAAGCTTCCCAGCCGACGTGCAACCGACGGCGGAAACGCTCATCCCCGGGCGGGGCCGCGCTACGCCAACCACCCAGCTTGCCCGAATCGAAGGCGTAGTACAACGGCACGCCCCCGAAATGGGCCAAAAGACCGCCATCCCGCACGAAACGCACCATCGCCTCGAATGCCGGAAGCGGAAACGTCTCGCCGAACAGCCCGACAAGGACGGGAGTATCGTCCGGCGAAAGAGCGGCAAGGTCCGGGATCCGCACGGCCCGGTATTCCGAAAAACCGGGACCGGCCCGCAACGCCCCAAGGAATGCGAGGGCTGTGGCATAGGATTCGAGGTAGTCGGGATCGGCCAGGACCGCGATTCTCACATTTCGCCGCCCCGGAAACGTTTTGCGTACCGCCGCGGTCAGTACCGCCTGCCAAAGCGGGAAGACTTCCGTTTCTTGCGGCGAATGCAAACGGGTGCTCGGCCAGCCGATCTCGGTGATCCAGAACCGTTGGGGCGCTTTTCGCTCGCCGAGCATAGCGCGCAGATTCAGGAACTCCTCCAGTCGACCGGAACTCCGCGGACTTCGCGGCTGGCAGTACGGGTGAAACGCCAGGGCGTCGAAACACCCCGCGGCCCCGGCGCCCAGGGATTGCCGCACGAACCGGACGTCCGTGCCGATCAGGCCGCCGTACAGCACCTGCAACCCCGGATCGACGCGCTTGATGGTCCGGTAGGTCCGAGCCAGGAGCCGTGCGTATTGTGCGGGGTCGGGGTGCGGGTTCCAGAACCCGCCGTTTTCTTCATTCCAGACCTCCCAAACCCGGATGCGCCCGGCATAGCGGCGGACCGTGGTCTCGACGAAGCGCTCCCAAAGGTCGAGGTGCTCGTGGGCGCGACCGGCCCAGCGGCTGTTGTAGTCCAGAATGGGCAGGACGCGGAGTCCGCGGCGCCGCGCCTGCTCGACTACCGGATCGTAACGCCGAAATGTGAAGACGTCTTTTTGGGGCTGGATGCTGTCCCAGAAAAAGTCGCAGCGAATCCAACCGATGCCCGCATCGCGGACCAGGTCCAGTTGCTGCTCGAAATCGAGCGCGCCGGGGTGCACGCACACCCCCCAGCGATTGGTCGCGTCTGGGCGAGCGTCCGCCGAGAATAGGTTTCCCGACAGCCCTGCCGACAATACCAAAAGCAAACCGGCAAAGCGGCAAGCCGGGCGAGCCCGACTTCTTGGTCTGCGCACCCACAAGGCCGGTAGTCTCGTTGCCATCAAAATGTTCTCGCTTTCCGCAGTACGGCGTCGTTTCGGACAATGTCGGCGACGCAGACAGAGGACGAAAAGAATAGAACGGGTTGACTCCCAGAGAGCGTTCCGACCTTCTCCACCCGCATCTGTTCCCTCTCTGCCGCCGTCTCACGGAGAAAGGCGTCTGATCCGGATGTCGTCGATCACCAGCTCGTCCGTTTTCGTCCGGTTGCGAATGATGATGTTCAAGCGCCCGCCGGACGGCCCGGAGAACCGGAAAACCACTTCCTGCCAGGCGTCGCCGATCTTGCCGGCACGCGCGTAGGCAAACGATTCGTTTCCCCAGTTGTCCGAGCACACGCCGATGATGCCGTTCGCGTCCGAAACGCCGCGCCCCCGCATCCAGCATCGCAGTTCATAGCGCTCCCCGGGGCGCACGCGGCGCAATGGACGAACCAGGTGCAGGTACACGTATGGCCTGGGACCGACACTGTTGCGCAGAACCAGCCCTTTGGAACCGTGCCGCCCCGCGCCCGCAACCACCGTACTGCTCGGGTACGGCGGTTTGTGGCGGACCACCTTCCAGGCGTCAGGCGGGCGACCCACCGGGTATTCCTCGAAGTCCTCAATGAATACGTCGTTGCGCTGAATATCACCGGCAATCCCGCGCTCGCCCGTTTCGCTCAGCAAGGTTAAGCGTCCGAACTCCGCGATGTTCTTGCCGTGGGCGATACCGCCGTAGCGTTCCAGGAAGCGCCGCCCGGTGACGGCATCGTCGTCGTTAACCAACACGGCATAGCGAATCACGGCCCCGGGAACGGGCTTTTCAAGCCCCGGCATGTCTTGCCAAGGAATCGCGGCCTCGTACGTGGCCCCGCCCTCATGCAGCACGACCTTGAGGCGACTGCCGGGAACCCGCGGGGAAAGTCCCGTGTAACTCACTACCTCCGGACCTTTCGGAGTCAGGGCCAGACCGATCTCGGTCCGCGGGGAATGCACGTCGCGGGCAAGAGCGATCTGAATGCTGTCCTGCATCCACTGGCTCCTGCCGGACAGGGTCTGATTGAAGGTCTGGTCCCTGACTCGTGCCGCGAAGTAGAAAAACCGGTCGTCCCACTGCACCCATGTGACGGCGGACAGATCTTCCGGGGTCCACTTGCCGCCGAACGAACCCTTGGCGTACTCAGGGCGGTCGAGATGCAGGGGCGCAGCGTTGCGCCAATCGCCCAGATCACCGTCGACGACCGGCGTTTTCGGAGCCCGCACGGCGCAGGCAAAGTCGGCGGTCACGGAGCGTTCGAAGCGCCGGCCGTCCCCCAGCACGAACTCGGCGGTGAGCGGCCATTCGTGGAAAGGCAGCGGCGGAAGAAACCGACGGAACCGTGTCGAAACGCGCAGCGGAACGCCGGGTTTCAGGTGCTGAAACGATACGCGTGCCACCGCCCGTGCATCGTCGGTGCGCACCAGGCGCACCCGTCCGGAAACCGGTTTGGCCCCGGAATTCTCCAGTATGAGCGTGACGGGTGTTCCGGGGAGCAATCCCGGAATGGGCGCCAAGCCCACGCGCACCGGTGGATCGATGACGACATCGTCGAAGGTCACGGTACGCGCGCCGGCGTCCGGGGTGCGGAGTTCGCAGACCAGGACCGGCTTTGTAACTGTGGTCGCGGCCGGGCAGGCAATGCGGAGTTCGGCTTCCCGGCCGGCATTCGGGGGAACGGTCAGAGTCACGGGGCTCGGATCACAGCGCCAACCGCGCGGCAGGCGCATCGAGACCGTCACCCGCCGGGCGCGGCGGCTGGTACTGTTTACCCGCAGCCGGACCCTGGCGGTTTCGCCGGGGACGAAATGCAGGGTTTCTCGCAACGCCCCGCCCGGCGGTGTCGCGTGCAGATACGGCCAGATCGAGAACAGCCGGCGCTTACCGTGCTCCGCGAAACGTTCCGCCAGGGCGGCCGTGGTTTCCTCGATCGCCGCGACCCGGGCCGCGTATCCGGTTGCCCCGAACGTCCGGGCCACGGCTTCTTCATCCGCGAGGCGTTCCCAGCGCCAGAGCAGGTAGCGCAGCGACGGAATGTCCCGGTCAGCCGCCACTTGGGCTGTCAGCACGTTCTCCAGAGCGTGTTTACGTTGCCGCAAAGCCTCTGCCGGGACCGTGCCCGCAGGCGCACCGGGCAGGCGCCCTACCGCCGAGTACCAGCGGAGCGCCTGAGCAATTACCGCCTGTTTCCCCCGCCCGACAGGCGTCCCACGGGATTTCCAGTCGGAAAGCGCCCGGCGTAAGTCCACCGCCCGGACGTGCGCGGCAGCGGCCAGCCGCGCCCACGGACTGTTCTCCGGCAGGCGGGCCCGCCGAACACAACGTGCGAAGCGGGCCCGTTCCCGCCGGGCGCGGTTGCGCACGGCTTCCTCCAGAACCGAGGCTGCCACCCCGGTCACGTACACCGGCCCACCGCCCACCTTCAATTGCAGCACCCCGTCGTTCGGAGTGACCGGCAGCGGATTGCCGAACAGGTCCCACGCCCGCCCGGAGGCGTCGACCCGGACCGACCATGAGGCCTTGCCGGCCGGCGACCAGGCAATGGCCAACGGAGCGCCCGCGCGCTCCCACACACAGACCCACAAAGCGTCGTCATGTCGCAGCAGCCCGGCAAACCGGTGACCCTCGAGCATCTTGGCCAGTGCGTGGACCGACGCCGCGGGAGGCAGGGCCGTACCCTGAAAAATGCCGTAATCCCGTTGCCAGGTATACAATCCGTGCCGCTCGAGTCCGGCCGCGGCCCCAATCAGGAAGTGCCGTGGGATCCATTCGGTGCGTTTCTTCTCGGGGAACGAGAGCGGCCATCCGAATTCGGTGCTCCACTGGACTTTCATGCCGCCCAGCGTGTCGATCAGGTCGTTCACCTGTTCCAGGCGTCCGAACGTATTCCAGGCCTCCGGGCTGTCACCGGCCGTGTACGGGTGGGTACAGAGCGCATCGAGCCCGTCCAGTACCCCGCGAGCCGCCTGCATTTTCAGCCAGCCGAGATCGATGAACGCCGTGCCGCTGTTGGCGATGAGCGCCAGCGGCTGCGCACTCCGCACGCCCGCGGCGCCGTGCCGCGCGATTTCGCTGTACAACATTTTCGTGGGCCCATTGTCCTCATTGCCGAGTTCGAAGCAGTGCGCCAACCCGCGAGCCGTCTCTGCTGTGTGCCGCATGACCGTGCCGTAGCCCCGTGCAAACGCGGGTTGGTCCGGGTCCTGAAACTCCGGACGCTGGTAGAGAGTTTGCAGAATGACGGCCTCGATGCCGACGTCCCGGAAGCGGCGGAGCCCCTTGGCCAGGCCGGTCATGTCAAACACGCCCGGCGTTTTTTCGTACGTCGCCCAGGTCGTGTCCTCGTAGCGCACCCAGCGTGCGCCCATGTCGCCGGCCACATCGGGGTCGATGGTGCCGAACACCCCGCCGATCACGGACCAGTGCCGGTCGTAACGGCGTACGGCCTCGGGCGCGTCCCGATAGCACGGCGGCATCATGCGGGACACGTCGAGCGTCCCCTCCAGCAGTTCCCCCTGCCCGTCCGCCAGACGCCAGTGGACCCGGAATACGCCGAACGACACTTTCAGACGTTGCGTCCGGGTTACGGTCTTCCCGCCGGGAACGACGCCGAAGTCCAGAGTTGCGGAGTCCGCAACGCGGCCGGAATACAGGTCTTCGATGCGGAGTTCGCAGCGCACGCCCGGGACCGCCCGGCGCGCGTAGTTCCGCACCGGCAACTCGATGACCGGCGCGTCGGTCCAGAACAGGTTGTGCGGAACGTTCGTGTCCGGCGTCAGGGCCAGGGCTTCCCGAGGCGTGGCCATGGTTACAACGGAGATGTCGTCGATGACGACCCTGCCCGTGCGCGGTCCGCCGTAGTCCACTGCCAGACCGAAGAGGCTGAGGGGCGGGTCCTGCGCGCCGTTCCCGTCGCCGGAGCGCCAGCCCGCCCCAACCCCGGCCAGGGGAAACGTCGCCTGCTTCCAGCCCGTCCAATCCACGGTGGCGCGTCGGATGAAAATCTCGCCGCTGCGGTCCGCGATCCACAACGCCAAGCGCGTGCCGCGAACCGTTTTGTCGGCATAAACCCAGACACGGACCTCCTGCACTCGCCCAACCAGACGCCGATGAAATACGAAGTTCGCGAAACTCATCGAGGCGTCCGGACATTTCGAGAAGTCCCAGGAGAGCGCCCCGGCGCGGCCACCGCCGTGGACGACGCGCGTTTCCGCCTCACACCGGGCCTGGACCTCGGAGCGCCCCCGCCACAGCCCAGGGGTGTAGTGTTCGAAATCCTCGAACAAGTACGTGATGACTTCGGCCTCGTTTCGGGTCACATCCCGTGCCGCGGCCATCGCGGCGATGCCGGGCAATGCCGCCAAGAAACAGAAAAAGACGCGGGTTGTGAACAGTCTTGGCACGCGTTCATTCCTCGGTTGCCGGAGGCGCCGCGGGAGATGACGGGAGGCCATCCGCGAAGCGCGGAATACGACGTGAACGTTGCATGTCGACTGAGATCCTGAGATCCTCCGCGCCGCCGCGGAGAGGCCGGTATGGTCCGAAGACGGAGACATGCGCCCTTCGGCCGATCCTCGTTGAAACATGTACCGGTGTCCGTCCGCGATTTCTTCTGCTTACGTGCCGCTTTTCGGTCCGGCAAAGCGTTTTTCCCCTCACTCGACCCGGAAGCGAGCATACCGGCTGGGGTCCTGGAAATTGTCGGCGGTGCCGTGCCAGACCATCTGCGTCTTGCGTCCCCCGCCCGTATCGTCGTCGTCCACGGCAAGGTCGAACCCGATTTGGCGACCGGCTTTCAAATCCGCCACTGGTATCAGAATCTCGACCCGCCAACCGTGCGGAGTTCGCACGGCGCACGCGGCGGTCTCCGGCGGGGCATCGCCTTCAACACGGCGGACCGGCCCGCCGTTCTCCGCCGGAGCGCGGATGAAGAACTGATGTACGCCCGGCGTGCGCGCCGCCGTGCCGAGGCGCGTTCCCGAGCGCAGGTCGAGAAACACCTCGATCCCGTCACCGTTGTACGCGGCAGTCCTTGACGGGTGCAGACCGCCGCCGTCGGTAATGTCCACGAAGAGGTATAGACCGTTTTCGGTCCGGGCCAGGGAAAAGACGGCAGAAAGATCGTCCCGGCCTTTCCAGGCATCGTTCTCGGATGTACTGGCAAACGGATCGGCCACGCCGATGACCACCTGACGCCGGTCGCGAATCGTGAATCGGGGACGGTCCGCGGCATCCGGGACCCCGTCGATCTTCGGGACCACCACCGCTGCGGGAAGAGTGAAGACCTGCGGTCCGGCCTTGCGGAGTTCGCACAGACGCAGGCTTCCCACGAAGCCGAACCCGGCGCGGAGGGTCACGCGGATTTCGTCGCCGGGCCCAAGAATCACCGGTTCGAGGCATTGGGCCCAGCCGTAGGCGCGATTACCGCCCTCCTTCGTGCGGATCGGCACGGGCCGGCGTACGGGATCCGCAACGGGTCCCAAGTGCAGTGGTTGCTCTCCCAGTTTCGTCACGGCGGTCACGCGGTACCAATCCAAACAGCCGTAGAGATTGCCGGCGCTGCCGGTGCGCAGTTCGATTTCGACCCGGTAGGCCCCCGGCTGAATTCCGGCCAGTTTCCAGCCGATGGCATCGCCCGAGTCCGGCAGGCCGAACACACGTCGGTCGCCGTGGTACTTCGGCGAGGTATGCTCCTTGACCGGACGTTTCGGGTCCACCGAGCGCACGACGTAACAGTCCGTGACCGGGATGACGAGGTCCGACGCATCGACCCGGGCCGCGGCGAACCAGTCGCGTTTGCCGTGGAGCCACAGGGGATCGCGCCCCGCGGCGAGCAGCACCCCGCGCTCCGTCACCCGCAGGGACCGAGGAGCGGGGTTGCCCCACATATCGAACACATCAAAACGCGCCCCGCGTGGAAACACGATGGTCCGGTGTCCGCGGCCGGCATACCAGGCGACACCGCGCACTTCCCCGTTGCGTCCCCACAGTTGCAGGTGCAACTGCCGCAAACCCAGATCCAAGCGCTCGATCCAACTGAAACCATCCAATTCGTTGGATGCCGCGGCCACGGCGAAACACGGGAGCCGCAGGCTCGAATCGGCGCAAAGCAGCGGAAAACCGCTGGAAGCACTCGAATACCAAAACAGGCGCCGGACCCCATGGGCCGCGTTCAACAGGTAGTGACGCACGGTCCAGGCCGCGGCATCAACCTCGGTGACGGGCCGAAACGGCCAGGACGCTTTCCAATTCGGCGCCAGGCCCGACGGCGCCTCGGCCAAAAGGTCTTTCTCGAGGGCCGGGCGCGCGCCGCGGCGCCGGTCCAACCAATACCCGGTTTCCGTGTTCCAGATCGGCAAATCCCCGACGCCGTGTTTTTTCATGATCCGGTGCAACTGTTCGAGCCGCCCTTCGAGATTCGCTTCCTCCGGGGAACGCGGTGTGGTGTAGGCGTGAAAGGACAGGACGTCCATGAAAGGACCGCCGCCGGCGGCCAACACAGCCTCGGTCCATCTCAGGAAATCGCCGGTGCCGGAACAGCCCACGATGCGGATTTCCGGTCCAACCTGCCGCGCCGCCTCGTGAGCCGCACGCAGGAGGTCGACGTAGTCCGATACCGTTCCCCGGAAAAACCCGCTTTTCAGATTGACGGCGTTTCCCGTATTGGGTTCGTTCCAAACCTCGAAAAACCGGATGCGCCCGCGAAAGCGCGTCATGTATTCCCGGCAATAGTCTTCCCAGTCCCGGATGTTCTTCGGCGGGAACGGCGCACCGGCCCCCGCATGATACCCGATCTCCGGATGGCGACTGGCCCAAGCGGGAGTGTATGCCAGGACTGCGAGGACCTCGAAGCCCTGGCGTCGAAACTCATTCACCTTGGCTTCGGTAACGGCGAACTCGAACTTCCCCTTCCCTCCCCGCTCGTGCCGGGACCACACATCGCCGGTATCCCACAGGCGAATCCATTTGAACCCGCTCTGGTACATTTGCATCAAACCTGCCGGATGTACGCCGAAAATGGAGTTCTCGTTCAGAGCCGTCGCGGGCGGCACGGACACCACGCCCAGGGCGATTTCCTTCTGAAACTCGAATGTCCGCCAGCGCGCGGTCACGGCGAAGAAGTGGCAGCCGCTCAACGACGTCTTCGGGGCGAAACGGACGATCCTTTCCGCGCCGGGCGCGACCTCGATCGTGCGGTCCGTGGTTTTCAGCACTGCGCCGTAGGGTGACTCGAACCGGGTGGCGAGCCGGACCCGGACCGGACGCTCCAGCCACGAATGCACGCGGAGGCGGACGTCGAGGGGCCGACCGGCCCGGAAGAGGTGGAACGGTTGCGGAGTCCGCAAATCGAACACGAGCCGTCGCTCGAGCGGTGCGGAGCAAATGGCCAGGCGCCGGACTTCGGCCCAAGAGGCCTTGGCCGTCACCCGGATACGCATGCCCGGTTCGAGCGGCAACGGCGCAGTGCTGACGATCCGCCCCATGAACACCGGATAAACTTTGGAGGTCTTTTTCGGAACATTGCCCGGTTCGAGTTCGAATCCGACGTGCTCGCTCTCGCGACCTTCCGTACTCATGGTCCAGAGCCGGTACACCGGCACAAGGTTGACCGGGTTCGATGGAGTGCTGCCGGTGCGTACGTCCAGCACGAATACGTACAAGTCGCGCCGCGTCGTCTTGGGCACTGACCACTCGAGAACTTCACGTCCGCGCATAATGACGCCCGGCCGCGGCCGCTCCTTGGGCGTTTCGGCGGCGGCAAACGCATCCACGCGCCGGGCATTTCGTCCTTCCAGGACAACGGTCGGGGGCGGCAGCGCTCCGACGGCGCACAGACGCCCGACCGCCAAATAGGCGAGCCAAGCCGGAAGTGCCACGGTTCGCAGGACATGGGGACGTCGGCGCCTGTCGGACAACGTCGCAATCCGCACAATTCACCTCCAGACAATTCTTTTGGGGTTACTCGCACGCACACGCTCCGCCGCAAAATGCGGCCGCGCGCGGCACACGCAGGGGTTTGCAATCGCGTTCGGTATGTTAATGTTACTCCACCGCAATTGCCATCGCCCGCCTTGTGCACGACCGCCGCGACGGCATTCGAGCCACTACTCGAAAAGGACGTCAGCATGCGAACCGTCACTCTTGCCCTGTTCTGCGTCGCGGTCGCCCCCGCCTTGAACGTTCACGCATTCACCCGCGAAGAGATTCTGCTCTACGTTCCATTCGACCATACGCTCGCTCCCACCGTCATCCAAGGCAAGATTCCACCCCAGATCAAAGGAAGCTTCGCCTTCGTCCCGGGAAAAGTGGGGACGGCGGTGACCGTCGGACGGAAAGGAACGCTGCTGCGTTACCCCGCCGCGGGCAACATGCGCCCGGATCAGGGCACGTTCTCAATTTGGGTGCAATCGGTCGACTGGACGCTCGACGAAAAGGTGAATCGTTGGTGGGTGGACGTTCCGGGCCCCACGCGTTTCATTATCTACCACTACCTTCATTCGAGTACGGTTTTTTTCTACCACATGGACGCCCGCAGGCGCAACCCCAACATCATCAAAGCCCGCACACGCTGGGCCCCGGGACAATGGAAGCATTTGGCCGGCACCTGGAAGAACGGACGCCTGCGCTTTTACGTGGACGGCGAGAAAGTCCCCCAGGAAGCCCAGGTCCAGTTGGGTGCACTCGGCAAATGGATCGTAATCGGCGCTCCCGGCAAGGGCACGGCCGATACAAACCTGGACGAATTCTACGTCTTCTCTCGCGCCCTGGAAGATATCGAGATCAAGACGCTCTATCTGCGTGGGGTCCGCAAGAGCACCGCTCGCATCGACCTCCCGAAACTTGGCCCGGCCCCACGACTCGATGGAGCTGTTTCTCCCGGTGAATATGGGATGGCCGCGGCGGTCACCGGCTTCTGCAATCGTGTCACCGGCCTGCTCGACCGCGAACAGCCGGTCGTTTACCTGGGATGGGACGCTGCCAATCTCTACCTGGCCCATGTCTGGCCGGTCCCTGAAAAAGTCCGCCTGCAACCGGACAACTACAGTTTCGGCCCGGTGCGCAAAGAAGTACGGACCCGGGACGGCAACCTGGAAGAAGACGACACAGTGGGGCTCGACCTCGAAGGAGCCGACGGCCGCACGCGACGCATCCGGATAAACGCACTGGGGACGGTATCCGATTCCATGGACGGCGACCGCAAGTGGGATTGCAGCGTTCGCGCGGCGGTTCAACTGGATGCCCGGACCTGGACCACCGAAATGGCCGTACCTTTGGCCGACCTGGGACTCGCCCCCGGCGGTGTATCGGGCCGTCTGCGTCTCTTCCGCACACATCGACTGCTGCGACATGACATGGTGAGCTGGCCGGGACCGAACCCCGGTGACGCTGCGGAGTTCGTGCTTTCGGCCGATGCGCCTGCCCTGCAATTGACATCTCTCGGACAGCTTTGGGATGGGCGTCTGGATCTGCAAATCGTCCGCCGCGCCGGCCCCGATGTCAAAGTCCGTTTTTCGACGGACAGCGGCGAGATCGATTCAACCGTCGCACTTGCGGCCGCGAGTCCTGCGGTCCGCGTCGAACGCCTGCTTGCCGACACGAACCTCACTCTTCTCAAGATCGCAGCCCTCTGCGGCACGACCCCGGTGCTGCGCCTCGACCTGCCGGTCAGCTATCCGCCCATGTTCGATGCGGACATGTTCTTCTTCCCTTCCACGGCATCGGTCGCCGTGCGTGTCCTGTCCCGGGGGCCAGCGCAGCGAGCCGGGGCCACGGTCCGAATCGTCCGCACCGATGGGGGCCTCACGGACCGCAGCGCCTCGACTCCGGGCGGTATGAACGACGTTCGAGTGGTGAAGTTGTCCACGCGCGACCTGCCGCCAGGTCAGTATCGGGTCGAACTCACGCTCGAGCACAACAAGAACGTCCTCGGCCGGAAATCTCTGCCGTTGACCATCAAACCCACCCCCGAGTGGCTCGGGAACCGGCTGGGAATCATCGATTATGTCCCCAAGCCGTGGACGCCGCTCGAATACGGTGCGACCAGCGTTTCCTGCTGGGGACGGCGCGTCGATCTCGGCGCCGGCCTGTTTCCGAGACAGACCGTCTCCCAGGGGGCACCGTTGCTGGCCGGACCAGTGCAATTGGTCGCACAATTCGGCGAGACGGAACAGCGGCCCGGCGAGGTCCGCTTCGAATGGCTGCGGCAGACGCAACAGAAAGGCGAATGGCGGACTGCCGGACGTTTGGGACCGCTGTCGGTGCGCGTGAACGGCTCAATCGAGTTCGACGGCATGATGTGGTTCGAAGTCACCGTGACCGCTCCGACCGCGGTCGAGACCCGACGGTTGCGTGTCGAAATCCCCATGGCCAAAGCCCACTCCACGCTGTTCTACTCGGGAAACTACCGGGCCGTCGATACCGGACGGACGCCGACACGACCGTGGTCGTGCGCCTTTCGGCCGTGTTTGGGACTGTCCGACGAGGACCGTGGCCTGCAGTGGTTCGCCGAGTCAACCCGCGGCTGGCACTTGAAAAACAAGGACAAGGCCATTGAACTGCTCCCCACGCCCGAAGCCACGGTCCTGGTACTGAACATCGCCGACACGCCAACAGAGATCGGCCCGCAGACACGAGTTTTCCGTTTTGGGCTGCATCCCACACCGGTCAAACCGCCTCTGCAAGGCCGGCGCCTCATCCGTCCTTTCGGCAAGCCCGACCTGAAGCCGAAATCGAACCTCCGTTTATGGTGGACGAACTACGGACTCGGGTGCAGCTACCCGCTGCCGGTGAAGCAGGACGCGCGGCGCTGGGTGGAGCAACAGCACGCAGACGGTGTTCGGGTTCTGGCCTATACGCGCCTCTGCGAGTGTTCCGTCAAGGGGCCGTGGTACGAGTATTTTCGGGATGAATGGCGCGTCGACCCCGGCCCGCGGATGGCGTACAACTCGGACGCGGATTGGGGCGACGCCAACCCGGTCTGTCCAGGAGCGACAAGCTGGCGGGACTGGACCTTGTGGTCTATCAAGAAAGCTTGCGAAAAACTCGACTTCGACGGCGTGTACTACGACGTCTCCCGGCCGCCGTCGTGCTCCAACCGAGTTCATGGCTGCGGCTTCCTGGACGAGGACGGCCGATGGCAGCCCGAGTATCAACTGCTGGCAACGCGCGAACTGCAGAAGCGCCTCTGGATCATGCTCCACGAACAGATGGGCGGCAAACTGGTCAGTCACCACATGTCCGGCAACCTCTACACGGTCACCCAGGCTTTCGACGACCTCATCATCGACGGCGAGAACTACACCAGCATGTTGAAGGACACCTACTACGACCTGCTGCCCCTGGACACCTTCCGCGCCGAATACATGGGCCGGCAGTGGGGCCTGACGTCGATCTTTCTGCCCGAGTTCTCCCGTGCTCAACTCACGCCTAAAGCCAAAAAGCTTTGGGAAAGCCCGGCCAAACTGCCTGCCGTCCGGCACTTGGCGGGCATGATCTTCCTGCACGACTCTTTGCCCTGGCCGGCGTTTTCGGACCTGAGTCCCTATTACACCATTTGGGCGGCGCAGGATGCATTGGGCTGGGGCGACGACGTAGATTTCATCCCGTACTGGGAGAACGCCGCCGTACTGGACCCGCTGCCCGCCGACATAGCCGCTTCCGTCTACCGTCGCGACGGACGCGCCCTGCTCGTGCTCTTCAACAATACCAACGCCGAAGTGCGCGTCCCGCTGCGCCTGCATCCGGACCAACTTGGGGCACCAGTATCGCGCTTGAAAGACTTTGAGAGCGGGAAAACTTTCCCGGTCGCAGACGGCGCCGCGGTAGTCCCGGTCCGGAAACGGGATTTCCGCCTGCTGTTCACCGAATGAGGTTCGCCCAGGGGGAGCCGGCTGGCCCAGGGCCGGAACGCCGCCGGTCGATTGGATTGCCCTTCCGCCGCGGACGGTGGACTTCAGGGGGCTGTTCTTGGCGTCGGCGGTCTCCGCCGTAGCTTACCCAGCACCCCAACCGACTACCAGCGCAGGCCGAAACGCAAGAAACAGTAGCGCTCGTCCCAAGGGGCGGCACCCCAGATGTTCGGCTCCTTGAAGAAACAGGCGGGACCGACGGCGTAACTCTCGCCTTCTTTAAGATGGTGCGGCCCCAGCAGGTTGCGGAGCCCGCCGGTCAGTTCCAGTTCGATGATGTTCTCTCCCGGTTTGAGTAACCCCCTGAGGTCGGCGTGAAATGGATGCCAACGCCATTCGGCCACGTCTTCGCCGTTGACGCGCAGGGCCAGGACGTGCCCATCGAGGCGCCGGAAGGCAAAAGCGCGTCCGGCCGCATCCTTCTCATCGAGCATGAGTTTCTTGCGCAGGCGCACCGTTCCGGCAAAGAACGGCAACCCCTGGACCGTCAGGTTGTCGGGCTGGACGGCAGCCGGCAGCGCGTCGAGCAGGAACGGTCCGTCGTAGCGGAAGGCATTCCGGGGGAGCGGTTCGAATACGCCGGGAGTTCGCACGCCGAACGAGCCGATGAGGTAGACCGCCTCGATCTCGCTGTCGTAGGTCAATTTGTTCTTTTCCGCCTCGAACACGCGGGCGCGGCGCAGGTTTTCGTATACTTCCTCGGATTGCGTGAAGCGTGTACGGAGCACGATCTCGTTCTCGCCCGCCTGCAACGCACCTTCAAGGTCGATGCGGCGGAACGAGGAGTCCCAGTATTCGCCCAAGTCCTGCATGGACAGCGGCTTGCCGTTGACCGTAATCGAGAAGCGGTCCGGGCACTCCATGACCAGGCAGCAGTCCGGCGGCGGCGTCCATCCGGGAACGGTTCGCACACGGAAGCGCAGTTCGATGTCCACGGGGCGTTCGAGATCGAGGGCACGTTTCTGGACCACGCTGATGTGCTCGTTCTCGGCCACGAGTTCGCCGTCGAAGAAGATGTCGCAGGTGTCCAGGGTGAGGGCATTGGGCTGGGACAGTTTCAGTTCCCACGCGCCCGAGAGTTCCCCGTCGGCAAGCGGCCGGCCAGGGGCTTTCGGCGGCGGGCCGGCGGGGAATGCGGCGGGATCGTCGCTGACGAACAGGATGAGCGAACCGGCGTTCGGTGACGGCGATGTCCGCGATCTCCGCATCGGCGGCATCGGCCACGCGGATGCGGCGGAGGTCCGAAGGCAATGCACC
>JAADHN010000010.1 GCA_013151865.1 Kiritimatiellota bacterium | reverse complement strand
GGTGGCCCAGTGCCGCGGGTCGGCCCGGACCGCAGTGCAGTGCAGAACGCAACCTCGGCCGGGGCCCGTCCGAGCCACAAACGCGGCATAACGCAACCTCGGCCGGGGCCCGTCCGAGCCACTGGCGCAGCACGACCTCGGTTCGGGGACGGTCGCATGCCCCGGTCGCGACTCGTACGGCCGGCGTTCGGCCGCCGTACAGCCGGAGCGCTGCCTGACTGAGAGTAGTCGTGTTGAAACACAGAATGTTGTCCCGGGCAGGTGGGACGGTTGTGAAAATAAACGGGGGATTCTCTCATGTTCGTTCACCGTGTTCGCCGAATCGGTCTCTGGGTCATTATCGGGGTCGGGTGTTCAGTTTCGGGGTCCCGAGGGTTGGCTGCGGCGCCGGGACAGCGCCCCGTCGTGGTCTACGCCGAGGATTTCGAGCAGGGCGTGCCGCCCAAGTGGAAAGGCGCGATGGAACTCAGTGCCGGGCTCCCCGCCGGCTCGAAGCGGGCCGTTGCCGCCGTCCCCGGCGAGAACCTGGTTTCCGCCGATGCGTGGGTGAACGGATACTTCAAGATCGAAAAAGAGCTGTATGTGAACTATTGGGTCCGTATGGACAATCCGCAGTGGTATCAGTTTTTTATCTTCTGCAAGGCCCCGGGGCCTGCGGCCAAGGACATGAGCTTGTACGAAGCAAAACCGCCGGTCCCGAAAAGCAGCGGTGCGGGGTGGCGCCTTGTCAGTCTGCCGATGAGCGCGTTTCGAGGCACCATGGGGCCGAACAAGGGCAAGGCCCCGCAGCCGGGCCAAGTCTGCTGGCGGTATTTCTGGGGCTTTCAGAAGCGGGAACTCGGGTTCGCTGTGGACCGGTTCTGGGTGACACGGGGCGGGCCGGTCGGGGACACGCCGCCGCCGGTCAAAGATGTGCGCCAAAGCGTCGCGGCCGCCCCCGCTCCGACTTGGGCGTTCGACCCCGAACGCGACAGGTTCAGTCCGGAAGCGCTGCTGGACTTGCGCTCCCTTAACGAGGGCCTGGCCGGTGAACACGGTTGGATACGAAAAGACCGGGCCGGTGACTTCATGCGCGGCGACGGGAAGCCCATCCGTTTTTGGGCGGTCAACACCGGGGTGGGCCGGGAAAAGCCGTTTCGGCCCCGACCGCGCTGGGGAAAGCACGAGCCCGACTTGGACCATTTTGCGCGTTGGCTCGCCAAGCGCGGCGTAAACATGGTTCGGTGTCACGCCCACCTCAATCCCGATCTGAAGAAGCATCCGACGGCACCGATCACTTCAGTAAACAAGGCGGAGTGTGAGTGGATTTGGCGGACCGTGGCCGCCATGAAGCGACAAGGCATCTACACCACCGTATCGCCGTATTGGGCCAACAGCATGCAGAGCGACGACAAACTTTGGGGGACCGATTGGGGCGGCCGGCATCACGGGCTGCTCTTTTTCGACAAGACCCTCCAGGCCGCCTACAAACAGTGGCTCAAGGTCCTGTTCACCACGCCGGCGCCGGAATTGGGGGGGCGGACCCTGGCCGAGGAACCCGCCCTCGCCATCTTCCAGATTCAAAACGAAGACAGCCTTCTGTTTTGGACTGTGAACAACCTCAAAGGCGGCCCGCGCCGGCGTCTGGGCCGGCGGTTCGCCGCCTGGGTCCGCCGGAAGTACGGCTCGTTCGAAAAGGCCTATGCCGCATGGAACAATCAACGTCTCGAAGGCGACCGCCCCGGGCAGGGCATACTCGATTTCGTGAATATCTGGCACATGACCCGGGATGCCCGTGCCAAGAAACAGCCCGACACACCGCGCTGCCACGACCAAGTCGAATTCTGGACCGAGACTATGCGGGCTTTCAACAGAGAGATCGCCGAGTATATTCGCAACACGTTGCACTGCAATGTGCTCATCAATCCAGGCAACTGGAAAACCGCCGACACCGTGCTGCTGAACGACGCCGAGCGCTACAGCTACACTGCCGGGGATGTGCTGGCCGTGAACCGCTACTTCGGCGGAATGCACGAGGGCCGGGCCCGCGGCTGGGCCGTTGTCAAGGGCGACCGCTACCGCAGCGACTCGGTGCTGACCTCCAAGCCGCTGGGGTTTCCCCTGAATCTCAAGCAAGCGGCCGGCTATCCCATGTTGGTCACGGAGGGCAGCTGGGTCTTTCCGAGCGAATTCGCGGCCGAAGGTCCGTTCCTGGTGGCGGCGTACGGCGCGCTCACGGGGTTCGACGGGTATTACTGGTTCGCCGCCGGCACGGACGAATGGACCCCGCCGCGGTCCGCCAACGGCTACATGCCGTCCATGGCCAAGTGGATCTGTCTCACTCCGGACATGGCCGGGCTGTTTCCGGCCGCGGCCCTGGCTTATCGTCGCGGCTACATCCGCACCGGCGCGCCGGTCGTGGTGGAATATCGGCCCCTGACCGATCTTTGGCGCCTGCGGACCCCGCGGATATCCGAAGAATCCGGTTTCGACCCGAATCGGGACATTGCGAACGACGCCGGAGGCGGTCCGGGCCGCCCCAGCATCGATCCTTTCGCCTTTTTCGTCGGGCCTGTTCGCACCGTGTTCGCGCCCGGGCGGACCCAAGTTGCGGACCTCGCCAAATACATTCGGTCCGTGCCCAACGGCCGGCACGTGCGGAGCATTACCGGGGAGATCGAATTGAATACCGGAGAGGGCTGGTGCACTGTCAATGCCCCGAAAGTGCAGGGCGTGGTTGCACACTTCCGGAAGCGGCGGCGTTTCGAGTTGGCGGACGTGTCGGTCGAGTGCGGAAACTCGTTCGGCAGTGTGATGGCGATCAGTCTGGACGACAAACCGTTGTCGACATCCCGTCGTGTGCTGGTTCAGGTCGGGATGCCGTGTCGCCCCACGGGATGGCGCACGCGGCCCGGGGCCGGAAAGGGGGTGAAAGTGATCTTGGACTACGGCCGTGCGCCGTGGCGGATCGTCCAACCGGACGTGCAGCTCCGAATTGCGAATCCCGCACTGACGCGGGCCCGCGTCCTGGACCCGAACGGCATGCCGACCCGGTCGGTATCGCTGAAGCCGGTTGACCCGGGGGGAGAGCGCCTGGGCCTGACGTTTCCCCGGGATGCGTTATACGTCATCCTCGACGCCGGTCTGCCGGCTCCGAAGTGACGGCGCCGCCGATCCTTCCCGTTGGGTCGAGCCTCGCTCCCCGGTCCGGTCCGCGACTGTTCCCGCCACCGCTGCTTCAAGCGGATTGTTCGAGTGCCGCGGCGATTCGAGCTTCGAGGGCGGCGTACTCGTCGACCACGGGGAATTGGGGGAACTCCCGTCGGACGTTGGTTGAGGGCCGGAAGAGAATGCCGACGTGGGCCTCGGCCAGCATGGTGGTGTCGTTGTAGGAATCGCCCACTGCGATCACGAAGAAGTTCAGGCCGACGAACGCGCGTACCGAGTGGCGTTTGCCGTCGGGTTGCCGGAGATGGTAGTCCACAATGTTGCCTCCTGCATCGGTTTCGAGGGAGTTGCAGAAGAGCACGGGCCAGTCGATCTGGGCCATGAGCGGTGCGGCGAATTCATAGTACGTATCCGAGAGGATGATTAATTGCAGGTTCGGGATGGCCCGGACTTTCCGGACGAATTCGACGGCGCCGGGCAGGGGATGCATCTCCGCGATGACCTCCTGGATATCGGGCAGGCCGAGCCCGTGATCCCGGAGCAATGCCAGGCGTCCGCGCATGAGTTGGTCATAGTCCGCGACGTCCCGCGTGGTCAAACGCAGTTTTTCGATGCCCGTCCGCTCGGCAACAGCGATCCAGACCTCGGGAACGAGGACGCCTTCGAGGTCCATGGCCAGAATGGTGGGGCGGGAGAGCTGCATTGTATCTCACTTTCTTTGAGGGCCCGACCTCATCCCGGGCCGCAGGCGGTATGGGGCGCGCCGCGGGGACCGCGACACCGGCCGAGGCCGGGAACCATAGCGGCGGCCGCCGGATTTGCAAGCCATTGCGTGCCTGTCGCGGAGTGCCGGAATGCCTGAAACAGTCGGCCCGCCATCGAAGGTCGGGTTGACGTTCCGGGGCCGTGTCGTACTGTACGGAGGGTCACGGGATCACCTGGAGACGTGGCAAAGGACTCAACGTCCGACGACGGCCCGAATTGTTCCAAGACGGGCAATCGGGTTCCGACAGGTTCCCGCCTTGCGATATGGCACGACGGCCGCGGAGAACGATCCATGACACGGGAAGGGTCCGAAGGACGCGGACTGACGCGCGGCAAGCGGATTGCCGCTCATTGCGCCCTGATTTCGTTGAGCGTGGTTTTTCTCACCCCGCTGGTTTGGCTCGTGACGTCGTCCCTGAAAACGGACAAACAGATTTTCAAGTTTCCCCCCGAGTGGATTCCGTCGCCCCTGACGTTTCAGAACTATCCTGCCGGGCTCACTTTTATTCCGTTCTGGCGTTACCTGCTCAACACCAGCATCATTTGCGTATTGTCCGTTCTCGGCACGGTGCTTTCGTGTTCGCTGGTGGCGTACGGACTGGCCCGGATCCGCTGGCGCGGGCGGAACGCCCTCTTTTACATCCTCCTGAGTACGATGATGCTGCCGTTCCAGGTCACCATGGTGCCTTTGTTCGTGGTATTTGCGAAGCTCGGCTGGGTGGACACGTTTCTGCCGCTCGTCGTGCCCCGGTTTTTCGGCAGCGCGTTTTACATTTTCCTCATGCGTCAGTTTTTTCTGACCATCCCGCACGATCTCAGTGAAGCGGCGCGGATCGACGGCTGTTCGGAGTGGGACATTTACTGGCGGATCGTATTGCCATTGAGCAAGCCGGTCCTGGCCGCGGTGGGGCTGTTCGCATTCATGGCCGCCTGGAACGATTACATCGGTCCATTGATCTATCTCACGGACCAACGCAACTACACCCTGGCGTTGGGGCTGGCGAGTTTTTCGAGTCAGTATGGCTCGTACCCGGGTATGCTCATGGCCGTGACCACGGTCATGACCCTCCCGATCATTGTCCTCTTCTTCTTTGCGCAACGCACCTTCATCCAGGGCATCACTCTGACCGGCATCAAGGGGTGAAGGTTGTCGGAGAATCGCGGCCCCCCCGGTACGAGTGGGGCGAATGAGCTGCGCGCCGAGTCCGTTCAGGCCCTGCCGCCTTCGATGCGCGGGGCCGCTCGCGCTCCGGGCAGATACTCGTGGGCCGTCGGCAAGTGCAAACTACGCATGCGCACTGTCTCCGTAAAGGGTCCGAATGTTGTCCTGCGCCAAGCGCCCGAATGGGGGCGTGGGTCGCCAGCGGCCTCGCCTCAGAGGCCGCCAATAAAAAGGGAGTGGTGCGCATGGGGGCGGTTTTCGTGCAGCGAATGGGTCCGGCGGCCCCGGGGTTGAGGGCGGTGTTCCGGACGGTTTGGTGCGTCGCGGTCCTGGCCGTGCGTCAAGCGCCTGCGGCGACCCCGGCGGACGGGGGGAGCAGCGGCATGAGGGTCTTGCTCGAAACCGGTTTTGAAGGGGGTCTGGGGGGATGGCGTCGTCGGGGACCGGCCGAGTTCGCCGTGGATGTGGGGAAGTCGCATTCCGGAGCGCAGTCCGCACGTGTGAACGTGGGAGAAGGGGTTGGGCTCGAATACCAGCAGCTGTATCGCGAGTTCGACGGGGTCCGGGGGGGCGATGTCTTCGACGCGGTCGCCTGGGTCCGCACCGCCGGTCTTCAGGGGGGATCGGCCGCCTACCTTTACGTGGAGTTTCTCGCGGACGGGAAGCGGGTGGGGATCGTGCACAGCCGGGTCGACCCCGGGACCGGCGCCGGGAGATGGGAAGCGTTGCGCGTCACGGCCGCCTCTGCACCGCGAGGCGCGGACGCGGTTCGCCTGGGTTTGGTTCTGCACGCTCACGGCACGGCGTGGTTCGACGATGTTCGGCTCGTTCGAATCGCACGAATCCGGCAGGATTTTGCCGGTGGCCCGCGGATAGTGGAGATCGACTCGAGTACCGTGGTGCATCCGGCCTTCGGGGGCGTCGGTTTTCACGTGTTCTACCACCTGCACTCCATGTCCGAAGAGCTGTTTCAAACGGTCATTGCCAAGCGCTGGCTCGAACTCGACCCGGCTTTTGCGCGGGTCACGCATCTGGCGAGTTGGGACCGGCCGGCCCTGGATCTGGTGGCCGCGCGCTTGGCGCCTCTGCAGAAGACTCGTGCGGAGATCTATGTTACAACCTGGGGGCCGGAGGACGCGCCGGCCGGCCCAAAGCGCCGCGCCTACGTTCGGAAGGTCGCGGACCAGCTCGAGTACCTGATCCGCGAAAAGGGGTTGACCAACATCACCACGTACTGTATGACCAACGAACTGTCTTTGGGCGGTTGGGGCAAGCTCCGTTCCGACTTGCCCAAGTTCCGGGATTATCACCGTCTTTTTTTCGAGGAATTCAAGAGTCGGGGGCTGCCCGTCAAGCTGCTGGCCACGGATGCGTCCCCGGTCGGCTCCTGGCACACCATCGAATGGGCTGCGGAGCACATGGACGGAATCACCGGGGTATATGGCGGGCATCACTATTTCAACGGGCACCCGCCCGATGATTTGACGTTCTATCCCTGGTTTCTCGGCCGCTGCCGGTGGGGCGCGGCGATTGCGCGCCGCAAGGGAAAGAATTTCATCCTCGGCGAATTCGGTTGCGCACAGGACGGGCGCGTGATTCGCGGGGTGAAGATGGATGCCTGCCGGTACTGGGGCACGGTCCTCGAGCCGCTGGTGGGCATTCAATTGTGCGAGGCGGCCATTGCGGCCGTCAATGCCGGGGTGTACGCCTTGGGGAATTGGACGTTCGCCGACTTCCCGGACGAGTACCGGAAGACCTACCGGAACAAATGGGGCGTTTTCAAATGGAGCGGTGGAGACCATGCCGTCCGGCCGCACTACTACGCCTACGGCCTGATGACCCGTTTCTTTCGAGGTCCGGCCACGGTGTTTGCCGTGCGTGCCAACGACCCGTTGGTCCGTGTTGCGGCCCTGCAACGGAGCGAGAACGGCGCCTGGTCCATTGCTGCGGTAAACCGAAACCGGCGGGCTGTGACGGTGCGGTTCCGCTTCGCGGAGACCGACCGGCGGCCCGAGACGTTGCGCAAGTACGTCTTCGACCCGGCCCGACCGCCGACCGAGAGTTACGGGGACCTTCAGGGGCCCGCGGCGCGCCTCGCAGTGGGAACGAAGGGGTTCGAGGACGAATTGCCTGCCGGCGGACTGGCGGTCTACACGAACGACGTCGACGACGTTCCGCCCCCGGCCGTTGCCGGGCTCCGTGTAGGTCCGTTCGCGAACGGTGTCCGACGCCTGACTTGGGTCCCGAGCAAAGCCGGCGACGTCGCCTCGTACCGGATCTTCCGCGGAACGAAGCCGGGGTTTGCGGTTTCCGCAGCATCCCGGATCGGTTCGACCGCGGCTGCGGAGTTCGCAGATCACGGGGCGGCCGAGGGCGACCGGTTTCACTACGCCGTCGTGGCCGTGGACCATTCGGGAAACATGGGGCCGCCGGCCCGCCGGTAGGCCGCGGATTTGTGCTTCGGCATCGGTGGCATCCGCTTGCCTCCGCCAAGAACGGCGGTCGGTCTCCGCGCCTGGTCAATGCTGCGACGACAGCCGTAACTCGGTTGTCGACGTGCGGCGACTTGCGCCGGGGAGTGCGGAATCGGGGCCGGGTTCCGCTTGTCCATTCGACTCGACTTGTCCGAAGTCGATCCCTCTGCTCACGTGCGCTGAAGGGCGACCTCGGCATTCTTTTGTTTGGACTGTGGCATTCCCGGCGGGGGCGTTTTCCGTTTTTGAACCTGTCCTGACGGGTAGACGGGCATGGCCCCACGGGGTCCGCCGCACGTTGCGCGCCCAGCCGGCGCGCCGTGCCGCCTTCATCGGGCTTCAGGCCGGTCTTGCACGGTCAGGCGGAACTCGGCACTGTTGCTCCGAATCTCAGGCACGTACATGGCCCGACCGATGAGCGGCAAGGCATGGAAGGCGCCGGGGGCTTCGGCCCGCAGGGAATAGCGGACCTCCCAATAGCCCTGAGGGAGGCGGTCGATAAACAGCGCCACCTTGCGGTCGCGGAGTTCGCGATACACGTACCGCTGCCGTCCGGTGTACTCGGACGCGTCGCGCAGGCCGAGATCGAGGGGACGGTCGCCGCCGCCCGGCTTCAAGTCCACTCGCTTGTGGATGGCGTCGCTGCGCAGTTGTTTGGCGTACAGCGAACCGCCGCTCCGCAGTTCGACTGCTTCGAGTCCGGCGGGCTTGAGGTCCTCGAACATCATGTATTCAAGGTCGTTTTTGGCTTCGACAGTCACGACGACCTCGATCCGGTCGCCGCTGACCACGCGGTCGCCGTCGTTCATGGGGACTCGGTCGTACACCCACCCTTTGAGCAGGGTGGGGCGGCCGGCAATTCGGTAGTACCGGCGTCGGACGAAAACTTCGTTGCCGGCGGGCGGGATGGGCTCTTCGAGACTGAAGTACCGCGCTTGCACGGCGAAATACAGGGGCGCGTCGCCCCGAGTGCGACGGATGCGCACGGTGTTGTCGCCGTCGCGGATGAGGTCGAGGGGAACGCGCAAGCGGCTGGGGGCGCGGAGCAGGCCTTTCGGGGTGATCTCCGCGGTTGCGATTTTCCGGCCGTTCACGCTCACTTCATAAGCAACCGGTTTCTTCAGTTCGCCGCTCGCCTTCAGGTATTCGGTGAGTGCCAGTACCGCAATGGCGGTGTCCCGGGTGTTGTTCCACTGGGCGCCGCGCCGGTTCTTGACCAGCCAGTTCATGACCGGTTCGATCAAGGGATGCTTGGGATTGACCGCCGCGAGCGCCCGAAGTCCGAACGCCGTCGCTTCGATGCCGCCCTCGTACCACCGGGACCAGCCGCGGTCGCGGCCCCAGTGAGCGATGGGGATGACCGCGGGCGAGGATTTCTGCGGAGTCCGCAGCACGATCGAGGTATCCGGCGTGTCGTCCCGCTGGACGCCGTTCTCGAGGTTTCGCATGAGCACCGCAGTTTCGTCGGCATACCCGAAAATGTGCGCGGCAAGTGTGAGCAGGGCGCGACCGTAGGCATTGAGGCGTTCGCGATGCTCGTACAGGTTGCGAAAGGCCGCCGCCTGGAATTTCGAGAGTCTTGCGGAGTTCGCCCCCGGCGGTTTTGCGGACTCCGCAAGAGCGTAGAGGAGCCATGCTTGGAGGTTGTAGTCCGACTCGTGCTCGACCAAGCGTTTGTCGAGCCAGGCGACACCGCGTTCGATCATGCCGTCGGGCACGTTCACGCCGTTATCTCGAGCGAGGCCCAGGCCCCAGACTACGTAGGCGGTCATCCACGCGTCCGAGTCGCCGGTCTTCCACCAGCTCCAACCGCCGTCGCCGTGCTGATAATCCCCGAGCCGTTCGAGTCCGGCTTTGACCACGGCATCGAGTTCCTTCAGGCTGTGTTTGCCTTTGGGATGGGTCTTGTCCGCGAATTCCGGTTCGATGCCGCCGAACACTTTGCCGGCAATATCCTCGGGCTCGATGCCGAGATCGCGCAGGGTTTTGGCCACGACGACGGCGGGCAGGAACCGGCTCATGGTCTGCTCGGTGCAGCCGTAAGGGTACTGGACGAGGTACGGCAGGGCGTCGAGCAGGGCCACGGCCAGACTCGGAGTGACCTGGACTTCGAGTACGGTCGACTCCTTCCGCCGTTGTTTCGGGACCTGCAGGTGCACGGCGACGTCGGCGCCGCGGACCTTGCCGGACTTGACCACGAGTTTGTCGATGCCGTGCTCGAAGACCGGCAGCGTTTTTTTCATGGCGTCTGCGAACTCCGCAGACCGGGCGGCAACTTTCAGCTCCACTTTGCCGGCGTGGGCGAACTGGAGGACCCAGTCGAAGCGCTTCTCGCTGTTGGGCGGGACGGTCTGCGGCTTCTTTTCGTTGTGGAACTTGCCGTTGACGATCCGACCTGTGACGGTGAGACTTGCGCGAACCTGCTGCGGGGATTCGGTGTTGTTGTTGACCACCGCGGAGAAGGTGATGCGGTCGCCGACCACGGCGAAGCGCGGCATTTGCAGGCGAACGATGAGCGGCAGGCGCGTCCGGACGGCGGCTTTGCCCGTGCCGAAGGCGGACCCCGCGGTCGTGGCGCGGGCCACGGCTTTCCAGCGCGTGAGCGAGTCGGGGAGTTCGACGGTAATCCGGGCGCGTCCGTCCTTGCCGGTTCTCACGTCCGGTTGCCAGAAGGCGGTGGCCCGGAAATCGCTGCGCACAATCACCGCGGGGCCGCCAAGCCCGCCGCCGGCGGGTTTCATTTTTTTCTCGGCCAAGCGCATCATGGGTGCGCCGGCTTTCAAGGCGAGGGCACGGCGCGGCGCGGCGCCTCCGGACATGGCCGCCGTTGCGGTATCCATTGCCATGCGGCTTTTTCGTACCATCCCTCCCGCCCCCGAAGCTTGAAGCTGCTCGCGGTCGACCATCTCCATCCCCATGAGGCCGGATTCGCGTTTCCCCTGCACCCCGACCAGCTTATCGAGTGCTTTGCGTCGTTCGGCGGCGGCGAGGGAACGCTCGTCTACGAGTCGGCCGTCGGGGCCGGGCACAAGCCGGACGAAGTTGGTGGGCGAGACGGCTTGGGCGAGGCGGTTCCCCCGCTTGTTGCCGAAGAAAAACTTGCGCGGGTCGCCGCTGAGGTCGTCCTGGATGGCCCAGACGGCTTCGTCGGCCACGGCGAACGCGACCTCGGCGGGCAGGGGGCGGCCGTCGAAAGCGGAGCGGGTGATGATGGTGAATCGAGCCCTGCCGCGCGGCAGGTATGCTTTGGCGTCCGGCTCGACGCTCACATCGATGAAGTGTTTTTCGGGGGGTACGACGATCTGTTTCGTATCGGAATAAACGCGTCCGTCCGACGGCATGACGGCCCCGAGGAAGACGTTCGGGGTGAAGTCGTCGGTTACGGGAATTTCGAGGAGGCGGGCCGTGCCCTTGAAGCGGACGATGCGATAATCGAGCAAGCGGTCGGCGCCGAGGGTGAACAGCGCGAAACGGTCGGCCTGTTCGGAGAGAAGCAGCACGGGCATGGTCTTGCCCGCGTGGAACGTGTTGCCGTCCGTGATGATGGTGAGACCGCCGATCTTGTACTCGAGGGTGCGACTGTCCGGCGTCGAGACCCAGACCATGGCCCGCGCGGTGATGGGCAATCCGTCGTCGTCGCGGCTGTTCCAGGTGATGTCGCAGGCCCCGGTTTTCTTGGGGGTGAAGGCAATGTCCGCTTTCCCGTCCTTGTCTGTTTGCACATTCTGAACGAGCAGCTCTTCTTCGGTCCAGGCCCGGGTCTTGCAGCGCCAGGGCTTCCCGTCGGGGCGCGGGGGCGGCGGGAAGATGCGGGAAGCGGCGCGAAGGGCATCGAGTTCGGGGCCGGAGACTTCCTTGCCGTCAGGAGCGATCCAGACTTCGCACCAGATGCGGCGGACGATGCGAACGCGGCCTTTCACGGACACAGGATTGTTGTTGGCGTCTTTGGTGGTGACCGCGATGTGGACCCGTTGCCCGGGACGTGCCAGGGTATGGTCCGGTTCGAGGCGCACCATGTAACTCTGCCGGGTGACGCGCACGGAGGCGGAACCGCGGACTTCGCGGCGGGAGGCGTCGGTGACGCGTGCTTCGACCGTGTACTCCCAGTCCCGGCCGATGTCTTCGTCTGTGGGGATGCGGACGACGACCTTGCCGTCCTTGTCTGTCTTGAGTTTGTCGCGTTTGACGACTTCGCCCCCGCCGCGCCGCATCCACCAGGGCCGCGGATAGAGATCGTCGTAGTACCACGGGTACGGTTTGATGGGGCGCCACCACCATGAAAAACGTCTACGGCGGACGAGCTTCCACATCGGCGTTAGCGACGGCGCCTCCGGAGTAGTACTCGGCCCGGACTTCGATTTCGACCACGTCGCCTTGCCGGAAGGTTTTCTTGTGTCCGTTTTCTTCGGGCACAGCGACTGTGACGTTGAACTCGGGCAGTTTATACTCTTCGAGGCGGAAGAGCATTGCGCCGCCGATTCCGCGCCGCCGGCCTTCGGTCCAGAATTGCACCCGATAAAGGCCGAGGGGCATTTTCTTGTCGAGCGGCAGCTCGGCCCAGGCGGCCCCGAAGTCGTTGAGTGCGAGTTTCCCCTTTTTCACCGACCGACCGCGCGGGCCGCGGACTTCGTACTCGATGCTCCGGCCGGCGGGAGTGACGTACTTTTTTCCGTCGTAAAGGCGGGCGACGATTTTCCAGTTGACGGTGTTTTCCGGGCGGTAGGCGGGGCGGTCGGTGAAGGCATAGATGCGCCAGTTTTCCGCACCTGTGGCGGAGAACCAGGGGAAGCGGCTACGGGCGAAAGCCTGCCGGCCGTCCTGGTCGGCGGCGGCGAACCATTCGGCACTGCTCCAGTCCAGGGGTTGCTCGAAGACCGTCAGTCCGTCAGCGTCGGTCCTGCCAGTCCACTGGCGGGACAGCCATCGGTTGTTCTTTCTTCGCCGGGCGACGAGGCGGACGGCGGCGTCGCGGATTGGTTTGCTGTTCAAGGCGTCGGCGAACCAGAGCACCGTTTTGCCGGGAGCGGTCTTGGCAATGAGTACCGCGTCGGTGACGAGGATGAGGGCGCGGGCGTCCTTGTCGCCGGTCCGGGCGCGGAGGACGTAAGCGCCGGCAGGCAGCGGCCCGCCATCAAGGTCGATCTGCTTGCTTCCGGGGACGTGATCGCCGGTATCGCCGGTGTCGAAGGTCCAGGATCGGAGGGTCTCGGCCTTTTCCAGATCCAATCCCTGAAGCCAGTTGGATGGACCGGCGTTCGCGTCGAGCCGCACGTCGCGAACCAGGTTTACGGGATAGATGTTCAGGCGAATGGTGCGGACATTGCGCCAGTTCAGGGCGTATTGGATTTCCGAACGCGGCAGGAACGTGCGCGAAACGGAGACGCCCACCCGCGGGGCCGTGATGGCATCGAGTCGGCGCCGGGCCTCGCGCCAATACGGGGTCTCTCCTTGTTTGAATTCCCGCAACAGGCGCCGGTAGAGTTCCACAGCTTTTGGGTAATCTGGTTTCCAGGAAAACCCGCCGTTTTCGTCGACTGCGAAGCGCCCCGCGCCCTCCATCCAGCGTGCGTATTCGAAAAGCGCATCGTCATACCAGGCGGTCTTGCCGCCGATCCGGAGGGCGGTTTCGAACTCGGTCGGGACTCGCTTGCGCAGTCGTGCCGCCGCCTGACGCCCGAGGGCGCGGGCCAGGAGGTAGTGGGCGCGGGCCCGGTCGTCGGACGTTTCGGCGATCTTGACGGCGTTCTGGAGTACCTCGAGCGGGATATAGCGCTCGGCGCCGTACGAATAGGCGAAGCGTTGGGCGACGGGATAATCCGCGTGGAGCCCGGCGGCTTTCCAGACGATTGTCAGGTAGCGCTTCCGTGCGAGGGGGAGGTCGGAAGAGCCCGCCCACCAATCCAGGGCCCGACTGTAGTATTGCCAGGAAATCCCATCGTTTCGGAACCGGGAGTTGCCGTACCGGTGGAAATCGCCGAGGCTCTCCTCGATCTCGGCCCAGACACGATCTTTTTGTTGCGCGGTCTGGACATCGCGGACCATTTTTTCCAGGGTTTTTCGGGCGGCGTCCAGGTTGCTGCGGTCGGCGCGTCGACTGGACACATCGCTCCGCCATCGGGTGTCGGCGATGCGGAACTCGCACCAGCGTTTCTGAGACGGCGACGCGGCGAGTTTCGCGGCCTGTGTGTAAAGTTCCAAAGCCCGGGCGTACGATTTTTCGGCGATCCGTTCCTCTGCCCGACGCTGCAAGTCGGCGTAGGCGGCGCGGGGTGCGGCCCGCGGCGACCGCAACGGAAAGAAGAAGACCCCCATTGCAAGCACCAGAAGACATGCCGCCGGGAAGGTGGGGCGAAGTGACCGGCCGAGTCTGCGAAAGAATCGGTGTCCCATGGTCGAATCTCCCTATGTTTGCGGGAGGGGGCGGGAACGCAGTTCATTTTTTGCAGAATTGCCTTGCCCCGAGCCCCCTCGGTGCGGGCCGCGCCAAGCTCCTGCTTTGCGTGGTCGTGCCCGCTCCTTGTTCACCGTTGAAGACGTCCGGCCGGCGGTTTTTTCCAAGCGGCGCAGCCGAAACTTCGTCGTCGGACAATGGGTTAGGCTTCCACTCGTTGGATGCGGGCCGCAAAAGCGCCGTCATGCAGTTCGCCGTGCGCCAACTGTTTTTCCTGTGCGAGCACGAATTCCGGGTGGCGTTCCAGGAAACTCCGGACTTGTCCGGTGTTTTCTTCCGGCTCGATGCTGCATGTACTGTAAACGATGCGTCCGCCGGGGCGGACCAGGGGCGCGGCGGCCTCCAAAATGTCCGCCTGAAGCCGGACCAGTTTGGACAATTGAGCATTCGAGAATCGCCACGCGGCGTCCGGGCGTCGGCGGAGCACCCCGGTATTGGTGCATGGGACGTCGAGCAAGAGCGCATCCACACAGCCCGGTCTCAGGGGCGGGCGCCGGGCGTCGCCCAGGCAGAGGGTTGCGTTGGGGAAGCGGTCCAGGTTTTCCCGGACGCGGCGTAGTCGTTGCGCGGTGCGGTCCATACAAACGAGCTTGCCGCGGTCGCCGAGGTCTTCGGCGATGACCACGGACTTGCCGCCGGGCGCGCTGCACAGGTCTGCCACGCATTCGCCGGGTTGGATGTCCATCAGGGCCGGGGCAAGCAGGGTTGCGGGATCTTGCACGTAGTAATCGCCTCGCCGGAACGCCGGCGATGCGAAGAAGGCGCCGGGTGCAACCACGCGGAACAGGCGTGCCCCGGGGGCCCATGCCACGGCGGGAAGCGGTTTCAGATGGGCGACTTCGTCCGGTGGTGCGGCCCCGGCGCGCAACCGGACGATCAGTGGGGCAGGGCGCCGAAACAGGGCTGCGAACTCCGCAATTCTGATGGACGGCAAGTGCCTGCACCACTGCCGGTAGAGGGGGTCCGGCAGTCCGACCTTCACTCCTTCCGGGGCCTCGGCGGCAACGAGTTCGGCCCATGCCGCCGCCGGGCGGGCCGCGAGCCGCCGCAGAACGGCATTGACGAAGCGGGCTTCACCGGCGTGATACCGGCGCCGCACATATCCGACACAGACATCGGTCACGACGGCGGAGGCAAGGCCGTCGGCAAAGAGAACTTGAGTAGCTCCCCAGCGGAGAATGCGCCGGAGTCGAGGTCGGATGCGCCGGCCGGGAGTCAGTCGCGCCAGGAGCCAGTCGATTTCCGCCTGCCGCCGGAACAGGGTGAAGACCGCGTTGTGGAGTGCGGGGTCGGCAGGGGCGCCGTCGAGCAGCTCCCTGATGGACACGCCCTTGTCCCACCGTTCGAGGAGAGCGACGGTCCGCGCCAGGTTGCGTTCGGCCGATCCTTCGGCTCTTGGGGGGGCGTCGGGGGGGGTGGTTTCCCGGGATGGTTTTGGCATGGTTTCCTTTGCGGTCGGGGCGAGGTCCCACTTATCTTCACCAAGCTCCGAAGACAGAACGCTGCCATTCTTTTTCGTCTTCGGCCAGGCTTGGCGCCGATTTGGGGTTGCCGATCCGTTTTGAATGGCTTGTCGGATCGATTTCCGAGGTCTTCAATTCAATCCTATTCGCTGCGGGTCACTCGATCACAAGGCGCCTTGCGGCTGCGGTATCCGGTTGAAGCACGTTCCCGCTGTAATCTACGGCCGGGAGAGCGCCCGCGCCAGGGGGCACAGCCCGACCGGCGGCGCCACGGAGGCCATTTGCAGTCGGCGGCGGAATTCTGTCGATTTTCCCGGTTGCGGTTGTATGATACAGACGTGTTTGACTGCGGTTGCGGCAAGGGGGGCGGGTTGTTTTGCGGGGGACGATTCGAAAAACCGGCCGGGCCGGCGGCGCGTCGGCGTTTCGGGCTAGATATTCGGGAGATGCGACAATGGTTCTTTCGACGATGATGCGAGCGCCCGCTGTCGGACGCTTTTGGATGTGGGCGCCGGGGTTGTGCCTGCTGGTGCTCTCCGGGTGCATGACGTACGAGGGTCCTGGCGAGCGGGAGGCGCGTCTACGCCGTCAGCAGCAGATGGCGGTGTTGCAGACCCGGTTCGGGCAGACCGCCACGCAGCAGGCCCGAGAGCTTGCCGCAGTGCGCGCCGACGTGCAGGGGGTGGTCGAGGATTGCCGGAAGCTCGGTGCAGGCGTGCAGGACAATGCCGCCCGAATCGAAGAGATTCAACATCGTCTCGACCTGATCGAACGGGAACTGTCTCGACTCGACTCGACCTATCGCAAGCGTCTGGCGGAATTACAGGAGGCTGTGAAGCTGGAGGGTGCGGCCCGGCAAAAGGCGATCCGGACGGTGGTACGTTCGGTTTCCCAGGAGATCTCGACCACGGCGAACCGGCTTCAGGCCCAGCAGCAGCGCGCCCTGAAGGCCCTGGCCGGGGGCGGTGCGGGGGCCCAGGGCGAATACACGGTGGTGCGGGGTGACACGTTGAGCGCGATCGCCGCCGCTTTCGGCGTGGCGGTCGAAGACATCAAGAAGGCCAATAAACTGAAGAGCGACCTGATCCGCGAAGGTCAGAAGCTGATGATCCCGAAGAAACAGGAGTGACCGTTCGCGGCGACGAAGTCTCCGGGGGTATCCCGTGAGTTTTGCGGGCCGGTTCAACGCTTTTGAGTCGGTTTTCTGGATTGTAATCGGGCTGGTTGTGTACTGGCGGTCGCACCGGCTTTCGGGGGCGTCGCGGAAAGTGGGTGCGGTCGCCGCGGCAGCGTTTTTTTTGTTCGGCGTTTCGGATGTTTTCGAGATTGCCAGCGGTGCTTGGTGGCGCCCGTGGCCCCTGTTGTTGCTCAAGGTTGCCTGTGTCGCCGTGCTCGCCGGTTGCCTGGCGGCCCGCAAGCGAGCTTGGCGGGGCGGCGGGGCGAATGTCCCGGACGGTACGGATGTGAACGAGGTGAAGGAATGAACAGGACGGAACAGGAATTGCGCCAGGAGATCCTGGCGCTGATCGAGCGCAATGCGCGCCTGGAGGTGGAGAAGATTGCCGAGCGCCTGGGGACGCCCCCGGCGGACGTGGCTCGGCTGATCGAAGAAATGGAAGCCGACCGGACCATTTTGGGTTACCACACGCTCATCAACGAAGAGAAGCCCGACGAGGCCCGGGTTCGGGCCGTGATCGAGGTTGCGGTGCGTCCGGAGCGAGACGGCGGTTTCGACCGGGTTGCGCACCGGATCTGCCGGTTCCCGGAAGTGCGGACGGTCTACCTGGTGTCCGGTCAATCCGATCTGCGTATCGAGGTTTCGGGCGCCACCATGCGCGAGGTCGCCGGTTTCGTGGCCAGCAAGCTCGCTCCGATCGACGGGGTGAGGTCGACCGTGACCCACTTTTTGCTGAAGAAATACAAGGAAGCAGGTGTTTTTCTGGATGAAGAAGAAGACTATGAGCGCCTCAAGATCGTCCCCTGACCGAATTGCCCGGCACATCGCTGCGTTGCCCCGGAGCGGGATTCGGGACTTTTTCGATTTGGTGAGCGCCATGGAAGACGTGGTATCGCTCGGGATCGGGGAGCCGGATTTTGTGACGCCGTGGCACATTCGCGAGGCGACGATCTACGCCCTGGATCGGGGGCATACCAGCTACACTTCGAACTTGGGTTTACTGAGCCTCCGCCGCGCGGTGTGCGAATATGTGGCCGGGGATTTCGGGGTGCAGTATTCGCCCGAGAACGAGTGCATTATCACCGTGGGTGTGAGCGAGGCCCTGGACGTGATTCTGCGCGCACTTTTGAACCCGGGCGATGAAGTGGTCTATCACGAGCCCTGCTACGTTTCCTATGCGCCCGGTATCCGCATGACGCATGGCGTACCTGTTGCGGTATCGACCCGCGAGTCGGATGGGTTTGCGCTCGATCCGGCAGCGCTGGCCCGGGCGATCACGCCGCGGACCAAGGCATTGCTGGTGAATTTTCCCAACAACCCGACCGGCGCCAATCTTTCCCAGGAAGCGAAACAGGCCATTGCGGGGCTGGCCATAGAGAACGATTTGGTGGTGATCACAGACGAGATCTATTCGGAGCTGACCTATGGAGCGCGGTCGCCGTCGTTGGCGGCGCTGCCCGGCATGAAAGACCGGACGGTGTTTCTTCACGGCTTCAGCAAAGCTTACGCGATGACCGGCTACCGGATCGGGTACGCCTGCGGGCCGCCGGACCTGATCGAGGCCATGATGAAGGTCCACCAGTATACCATGTTGTGTGCATCGCGTTTGGCGCAGGAAGCGGCGGTGGAGGCCCTGCGGAACGGTCGCCGGGAAATGGAGAAGATGCGCACGGAGTATCGGCAACGCCGGAATGTCATCGTGCGGCGATTGAACGAAATGGGTCTTCCGTGCGTGCCTCCGGAAGGTGCGTTCTACGTGTTTCCGCGGGTTCGCGAGACGGGCCTGTCATCGCACGAGTTCGCCATGCGACTTCTTGCCGAAAAGCAGGTTGCGGTGGTGCCGGGGACCGCGTTCGGGGCGTGCGGCGAGGGGTACATCCGCTGTTCGTATGCCACGGCGCTCGATGAGATCGAAGTGGCGATGGATCGACTTCGGGATTTTTTGGCAGGGCTTTAGTCGGGGCCCTGCCACAAAGGGTGCGTGGCCGTGCGCGAGTGCGATTCTGGGTGAGGTTTCGTTCCCGCCGAGCGGGACCCGGCCTGTCTGCGTGCCCCGCCGAGGCAGGCGATGCTGCCCTCAGCGGTAATCCCGCTCGGGGAGGGGGAAACGGCGAAAGATCGTGCGAAAGCGTCCGCGCCCTTCCACCTTAAGTCCCGCGCCCGCGGGCCTATGGTGGACAGGTCGGGTTGGGGCGGGGGCGCTCAGGACGTGGGGAGACCAATTGGGCGGGCAGGGCAGTGCGGAAGGGCACACGGAGAGCGCAATGAGCAATCCGCATGGGAGCTTCATGGGCGTCCTTGTCGGCGCCGTGACAGTGAGTTCCGTGTTTGCCGGGGCATCCGCTTCGTTTGATTCGGCGGCGGGATGGCGGCCGCACGCGGATGGTGGTCGTGCGCCGCGGGTCGAGGCGGTCCGGACGCCGGCGGGAAAACCGGCGTTGCGGCTCCGATACCGGGACGCGCCTCCGCATTGGGGGAACATTCGGCATGACTTGCGTATGCTTCCCGAGGCCACCGGCCTGGCATTCCGTTTCCGGGTGAATTCGGCTGCGTCGGGCGCGGCGTTCCATGTATGGCTGTTCGAGAAGGATGGCGACGGCTACCTTGCCCGGGTGCGTCCAGGGGGCCGGGAATTGGAGGATGCCGTCGGCGCGTGGTATGATGTTGTTTTGCCGTTCACGCAGTTCAAGTTCGAGCCGCGCGGGGACCGGCAGCGCCGTTTCATGACGGTCGACTCGATGCTTCTCGGTTGCAATTTCGGGGATTTGGACGTGACTGTCGCCGGCTTGCATTTGGTGTCGGACGCGGTCCGGGCCGTGCCGTTGCCGCGCTCTGCGGGGCTCGCACCGGTCCGGGGGGCCAGGGGGAGCGTGGCGATTCTTGCCGAACCGCTTTTCGAGAAACGGGTTTCGCACCCTGACCCACATCGCCTCGGGCGGCTTCTGACGGATCGGGGCTTCGGGGTGACTTACCTGCGCGCCGGCGACGCAGCAAACGCGGCCGTGCTGACCCCGGCGAATTTTGCGGTGCTCGTGGTGCCGTGCGCGCCGTTTTACCCTGCGGCGGGCAAGAGCGCCTTGCAGCAATACCTGCGTCAGGGTGGCGCGTTTTTTTCCATCGGCGGTTACGCGTTCGACGAACTGCTGACTCGGACGGACCGGGGCTGGAGTCGCTACGGACCGACGGTCACTGCGGCCGAAATGGACCGGGGCGTGAAAGTTCGGCCCCTGGTCAACACACGGTTCGGCACGCCGGGCGACACGCTCGGGTTGCGTCCCGAGCAGATCGGTGTGTTCGACCCCGCCTACGAGTTGCTTCGCGTTGCGGGCGTGCGGGCCGCGCCGGTCCAGCACCTACTGCCGTCGAGTTGGGGGCGGAAGACCCTAAGGCCTGCCGGGTTTGCCGCGGTGGCGATGACCGGGAGCAATAGTCCGGTCTTCCCACGAGTGTACGGTCGCAGCATCCCGGTGCTTCAGGCCGTGGACAGGTTCGGTCGCTCCCGCGGTCCCGTGTTGACTTTGGTGCACAATTACGCCGGCCCGTATTCTCGGGCGGGGTGGGCGTTTACGGGCGTGACCGATCAAGATCTGTTCGACGGGCGCTTCCCGGCTCTCGACCGGCTCTTCGTCGATTTGATCGAGCGTCTGTGCCGGCCGGTCTTCTTGCGCGAACTGCGCACGGACCTGGCCTGTTACCGCCCGGGCGAGACCGTGCACCTCTCGGTGCGCCTGACGGCTGCGAAGGAAGGGCGGTCCGACTTGCGTCTCCGATTCACCGTCGACGGCGTCTCGGCGGGGGAATGCGAAGCACCTGTCGATGAGGAGGGTCCGGCGGTGGTGAGCTGGACCGTTCCCGCGCAAGGCACGGATTTTTGCCGTGTCCGCTGTGTCTTGATCGAGGGAGACCGGACCCTGGATGAACTGCAAACGGGGTTCACCGTCTGGACCGAGGATACGGTTCGGGCCGGACCCCGCATCCGATTTCGGGACAACTACTTCCTGTTCAATGGGATGCCGACGTTCCTTTGCGGCACGAATCAGACGGGCATGATGTGGTTCTCAGCGAACGAGAATCCGCTGGTTTGGGAACGCGATTTTCGCAGAATGCGGGATTACGGTCTGGACATGTTGCGCATCTTGCATTTTTCCCCGTTCGCCCGTGAGGAGCGTCCGGACAAGGGACCTTTCGGTGCGCTTGAGCTGAAGCGGACCCCTCCCAAAATCACCCGTCGCAAGACAGATGCCATTGTGCAAACGGCGCAGAAACACAACGTGGGCGTGTTTCTGGTCTTGCATGACTGGTTGCCCGTGGCGCTTACCGATGCCGAATTGGCGGCGGAGCGCGATTGGGCCCGGTTCTGGGCGGGGCGCTACCGGCGCGTCCCGGGCATTTTTTACGATATTCAGAACGAGCCGAGCGTCCGGACGCCGAATCGTCCCGACTTGCGGAAGTTATTCCAGGCTTGGCTCGAGGCACGGTACGGTTCGCTGGACGCGGCATTCGTCCACTGGCGGGCCAGCGGCGGGCCGGCCACGCTCGACCTCGGGACGTCCGGCCGGGCCGACTGGGCCGACCTGCGTTCCCGGGATCTGGATCTGTTCCGGGTTTTCCTGTTCAATCGCTGGGCGGGTGCAAACGCCGCCGGCGTCCGCGAAGGGGCCCCGGGCGTGCCGGTCACAGTGGGTTTCCTCCAGAACCTGACGGCCGCGGAGAAGCTGTTGGGATCAAAAGAGTTGGACTTTGTCAATACACATTACTACGGGGGTTTGGATCGTTTTCGGGGGGTGCTCAAGTTGATCGACCGTCGCTGGCAGGGGAAGAGTTTTTCCCTGGGCGAATTCGGCGCGCGTCAGGCCCACGATGCGCGGACGCACGGCAAGATCGGCGACCCGGCGGAAGCATCGGTGAATTGGTTTTTGGCGGTGGGGCACTACGCCCTGGGCATGGGCGCATCGTTTATAGCGAACTGGGACTGGAAGGACTTCACCGATTGCGTCTTCCCCTGGGGCGTCAATTTTTCGGACCTGACCCCGAAGCCGGTCCTCGAGGCGTACCGAAACATGTCTTTGCTGTTTCGGTCGATTCGACCCCGGTACGTTCCTCCGTCCTTTTTCCTGTTGGTTCCGGACGGGACGCGATTCGGCGCGCACAGCAAGGAGGTGAACGCCGCCATGGTCCGTTCCATAAACTGGCTGTTGGACGCGAATGCACCGTTCGGAGTGATCAACGAATGGGACCTGTCCGGGTTGCCCGCCTCGGCCCGGGCCCTGGTTTGGCCGCTGGCTTACGCCCCCGACGATGGGACGTTCGATCAGGTTCGGCATTTTGTGGAAGAGGGTGGCGCATTGTTGGTGACGGGCGACTTTCGTTTTTCGTCCGAGCGGCGTCCTGAGCGAGCGGAGCGTGTGGGGGCGTTGAACCTGCCCGCACCGAAGTTCCGGCCCATGGCGCCGTTCGCCCGCGGCGTCGCAGAATTGCCGTCGACCCCTTTTGCGGGTCGTCTCGGCCGGGGTCGAGTCCTGTGGGCGCCACGTCCTCTCGAATTGTTGGAGGACGCCTCCGGTGCGGAACTCTACCGCCGGTTTGTTCTCGGGGCCGGAGTGGGTGCGATCGACGTGAAGCCGGAGAGTGCATCGGTGCATGTGTTCGAAGGCAAGGCGTTGGAGGGGCGCTACTTGACGGCGTACAACGCGGGTGGGGAGGCGGTATTGGCGCAGATTCGCTCCGTGGACAGGTTGCCGTCGGTCGAGTTGGGACTCGGTCCGGCCGGCACCGGGTTTCTTGTGGTGGGGAACGATGGTCGCGTCATCGCGGCGGAGGCCCAGGGGGTCGTGAAGGTGGGAGGGAAGATAGTGGTCTCCATCGAAGGGCACGCCGCGGTGCTGGCGTTGGACGGTCTCGACTTGGCGCGGAGCCGGGAGATTCTCTGGCTGCCTTTTGGTCCGGGAACCTGTCGTCTCGTCCTGCAGCGGGCGCCGGGTGCGGACCGCCTGGCGAGCGAGATTGGCGAACTCCGCAATGGGGAATGGTTCGCGCTTACGCGTCCTGCGGTCTTGCCGGCCGCGGTCCCCGGCGCAGGTGTGGAGGTCCGAACGGACGATCAGACCGTATTCGATCTCAGGTTGATCGCCGCACCGGACCGGATCGAGGCGGCCCGTGTCGCCGTGTCTCGCCTGCTCAACCGGCGCGGCCCGTCTCGATAGGGGGGTGTCCGCAGAGGTGTCGTGAATCCGAGGGGGCAGGTGGGTGCAGGGACGTCGGTCGTCGGCGCCTTGGGCGGGGGTATGTCCCGCGGACCGCGATGCGCGAGCGGTCCGAGTCCGCGCCCGTCCCCGTTGGGCGCCCCGGGGCACGTTGATTCATGAGATCAACGCAATCCGGTTCGAGGAGATGCTGTATGCACGAGTCGGTCCTTTTTCCCATGGCGCGCGGCGTCGCCGGTCTTGCGATTGCGCCGGGTGTTTTTCTGCTCTCGGCACTGGCGGCGTCGCCGGCCGCTGTGCCCGCGGCATCGGGCGGGGTTCGTATCGAAAAGAAGGCTGCGGAGTTCGCACGCACGCATTATCTGACCAAAGCCGACGAAGAGCGGGTCCGACGGGACGGCATTCTCCGCGGCAACGGCGAGGCGGACTACGATTTCACGGTCCCCGCTTCGGCCTGGTACGAACTGTATGTTCAGGCGACCACATGGCCCACCGACTTGTACCTGGACGGTGCGTTCCTCATTCATACCGTGTTCGACAGCGGGGTATGGCCTTCCCGGGACGGCGCCTTCAAGGTGCTGAACGTTTTCTTGGGCGTGGGTGCGCATACGTTGCGTTTTTCGCGCCCCTGGTTTCCCGGCCTGCCGTTCATGCGGCGCTTCTTCCTGGTTCCTTCCCGAGACGCGACCGGCCGGGCGCGGTTGGTTCCGGGAGGCGACCACCTGTGTTTTCGCGTCGGGGAGCCGTTCCGGGCAAAACTGTTCGCGGGGCGCGGTACGGGGAACGCGCGCCTGACAGTGCGGGTTTCGCAACAGGATGGCGGGGCCTTTACCGCCGCGATTCCCTGCGTGGTCCCGGCGGGTGAAGGAGTGTTCGAGACCGAACTCGTGTTGCCCACCGATTCCGAGGGGGTGTTCGACGCTGTAGTGACCACGCAGGACGGGCGTTGCGCCTCGCGCGTTCTGCAGTACTTGGTGGTGGACACCCGGCAGCGGCCGCCGGCGCCCGAGGGGCCGGAACTGGAATCGGTGGAGAGAATCGATTGCACGGTCAAGCCGCCGGACTATGTGTCAGAGGGCGGCACGCGGGTGGTCTCGGCGTCATTCGGGCCGTACCGGGAGTCGGGGGACCGCGGGCATGCCGAACAGGGCTCCCGGGCCGACTGGTTCGCATACGTGTTGAATCTGCCGGAGGTGGAGGCGCCTTACCTGCTCGAGATCGTGTATCCGGACGACGACGAACGGACGTTCACGATCTCGATCATCGAGCCGGATATGCCCGGGGGGCGTGCGTTGACCCATGGGATCGCCTCGGGCGGGATGTATCGCCTGTCTCATTCCTTTCAAACGACGTCGATGGTTTTTTACCCGCGCCGCAAGGATCCGCGCGTGCATTTCCGGAACTGGTGGGATGGGCAGCGGGCCGCAGTTGCCGAGATTCGCGTCTATCGGATGCGTTCGGGTTTTCCCCGACCCGCCCGGGACTTGCCGGCTGCGGTTCGTCGCTTCGGTCGGTACCAGGAGGAGCCTTGTCGTTTCGTGCAGTGGGGTGCGCGTCCGGTCGGCAACCGCTGGGAGAATCTGTGGCGACCGGCGGAGCGCATCGGGCGGTACTCGAATTGGGTTGGCGTGAACCTGTGGCAGCCGACTGTGGCGATCTACGGGGCGGCACTGTGGCCCAGCCGGTATTTGCCGTCCCTGGACCGCGATGCCGATCTCTGGGCGGTCACGGGGCCGCCGACAAAGAAAGAACCCCTGCCGAAAGACACGTTGCGTCTGTTGTTGCTCGCGGCGGAGAAGTACCGCATGAAACTCATTGGTGAGTTGTTCATGCCGGCTTCGCGTCCGGTGATGCGCCGGTACTTCGAGGAACGGTTCGGCGGCAACGGTGAGATCGAGTGGAAGCCGCCCGCAGCGGACAAGCCGTGGCTCGTGGTCCATCGTACCGGGCGGCGTCCCGGAACCGCGCTATACAACCCTCTGTTTCCGGGCGTCCAGGATTGGGTGGCGGACATCGTCCGGGAACTGGCTCTTCGTTACCGGGACAGTCCGGCGTTCGACGGCGTCGCAATTCGCTTCATGGGCTGGCAGTTTCATGGTTGGCAGGGGTTCCCCTCGATCCACTGGGGGTACGGTGACTACACGATTCGTCGTTTTGAACGCGAAACCGGCACGAAGATACCTGTTCGCGACGACGACTCGGCTCGATTTCAAAAGCGTTTCGAGTGGCTGATGGAGCACGCCTACCCCGACTGGGTTCGCTGGCGTTGCCGACGCATGCAGGCCTACTATCGCCGGTTGGCCAAGATTTTGGTGGATGCCCGTCCGGACCTGCGGCTCTTCCTGGATTTTCATGGACCCAATTTCGGCCAGGATGCGGACAGCGCCGAGTACGACCGGAAAGGCTGGACCGGACTGTTGCGGGAGACCGGCATCGACCCAGCCCTGTACCGAGATGTTTCCTCGATCGTCTTGCGTCCGCGGCGTCATTATCCGCCCGGCATCCGCGGGGTGGACACCCGTGACCCGGCGGTCCGGTTTTCGGCGATCAACCGTTTTTACGACCCGGCGCCGCTGCAAGCGGCCGCCCAAAGCGGCGGGGAGCAGGGATCGCTGGGGCATATTCACTTCGACGCCAACTCGTTCGAGTCAAATCTGGCGCGATTGAGGGACCTGGGTTTGGCCCCCGCCGTCGGGCGGAAACCGGGGGTGGTGCACGGTGCGGGCCTTTTGTTTCCGGCGGGCAAGTGGTTTCGGGAGCGGTTTGCGGACGCCATGGCCGAGTCGAATATCGTGTCCATGACCGATGGCAGTCACGGCTATATTTCCTGGCCGCCGAAGCGGTTGCGGGCCTTTACGGAAGCGTACCTGTCCGTGCCGGCGGTCCCGATGCGGCGGGTCCCCGGCGCCGTCGATCCGGTGGCCGTGTGGTACGGCCGCGACGGCGTGCGGACGGTGGCTTACGCGGTGAATCGGGCCGATGTATCCGTGACGGCGGGTGTGCGTTTTCACCCCGCATCGAGTGGGGTAAGGCGTCTGCCCGGCGGCGAGTCCCTGGCCGTGGATCCGGACGGCACAGTCACCTTGAAGCTGAAGCCGTTCGAGCTGGTTGCACTGGCGGCCGATGCGGGCGCGGCGCCTGTTTCTTCGGAGGCAAAGGTCCCGCCGGAGATCGTGGGGGAACTGCGCGGGCAGGCGGCGTTCGCGGCGGACCTGCTGAAGGGCGGCCGACCGACGGCGGACCGGGCCTTGGCGCCCTGTTCGCTGGTGGATTTTCAGCGCGCTCGAGAGAAGCTTGCCGAGGTCCGGAAGGCCTTGGCTGCGGGTCACGTCGTGATGGCGCGGCACCTCCTGATGCACCCATGGCTTGTGAAACTCTATGGGGCATTCGATGCGTGGCCTCCCGACCTTTGGCAGCGGCGTGCGCCGCGCGCCCCGGAGGGCGCCATGCTGCCCCGCACGCTTCTCGACCACGTTTTGCCTGCACAACGCAGCCGCGTGCGCGTGGCCTCGGGCGCGGAGATTGTGCCGGCACTGGCCGGTGTGGAGGTATTGGCCCTGGGAGGCGGCCCGGTGACTTTCGAGCGGGTTCACCTGCCGGTCGCCAACCGCTATCGTATCAGCCTCGGATGGGTGACTGCCGAGCCGGGTGCGGCCTTTCCGGCGGTTCAGGTCGACGGCCGGCCGCTTGCGGATGCCCGGGCCGCGCCGGTCTGGCGAAACCGGACCTGGACTGTGAAGACCTTTCTCGCTCCCGTGGTCTTGGAGCAAGGCGAGCACCGAATTACGCTCGAGGTCGAGGGCGGTGCGGGCGCAACGGTCCCGGTCGGGATCTTCTTTTTGCACGTGGCGCCGGTCTGGCGGCCTCTGCCTCCCTCGAATTGGTTGGTGTTCGGCCCCTACCCCGGCGTGGATACGCGGAAAGGGCCGGGGCCGGGTTTCGCGGACCATCTGCCGTTGCCGAAACAGGCGGACTTCGCACAAGTACCGGCCGGTACTGAAGGAGCCCGCGGAGTTCGTCGTCGGCCGTCGGTGGACGCCGTTTCGGAGTACGTGGACTTATATCGTTTGACCGGTGCATACAGTCGAAGCATTTCGTGCGCCGTCACCCGAGTGCGGAGTCCGCAGCCCAGAGACGCCCTGTTGCGGTTCGGTGTGGACTACTGGGGCGTGGTTCTGTTGAACGGCCGCAAGGTGTTGGAGGTGAGCGAAAGCCACGGCCCGCCGCGTCCGGCGCAGTTCACGGCGCCGCTTCGGTTGGGGCAGGGGGACAACGAGATTCGTGTGATCGTGCATGCGGGCAGTGCCGGAAACGGGTTCTGGGCCGCCTTGTCGGACCCCGGCGACCTCGAGGTCGACCCGCGTGCGCGTTGACGGGGCGGGTGGTGGGGCGGATGATCGGGGGTGCGGGCAGGGGTGGGCGGTCGAGTTCGGCCTCGAGAACAG
>JAADHN010000133.1 GCA_013151865.1 Kiritimatiellota bacterium | reverse complement strand
GGGAATGCGTCGGGAGGCTGCGGCGACCGAACAAGAAGTTCGAACCGAACCGCCGATGGACGCGGATAGACGCGGATGGAACCCCGGGATAAGAAAGTGGAAACGGCGTCTCGCCGTTTTCCGGGAATGCGTCGGGAGGCTGCGCCGACCGAACAAGAAGTTCGAACCGAACCGCCGATGGACGCGGATAGAGCGGATGGAACCCTGGGATAAGAAAGTAGAAACGGCGTCTCGCCGTTTTCCGGGAATGCGTCGAGCAGCCGGGGGACTTCGGCGGGGCGCAATGCGTAAGTCCAGCGTACGAATCATTCCGATGCGACCTGTAATCCCGGGGTTGCACCCCGCGTTCACGGGGATTATCCTGGGTTGAACGGTAGGAAACGAACCGAGCCACGGACCGGAGCGCCAAAGTAGAAACGGCGTCCCGCCGTTTTTCGCGCCCGTGTTGGGCCGTCGCGTCCACTCCATCCGATGCCGGCACCGACTGCAGGGGCGAGCGCACGTCCTTTGGGTTTCCGGGCAAGGAAGATTCCACCACAATGAAGGAAACGGCCATGACGATTCGGCAACACACCTCTATGGGGCTCGGGCTGTCCCCGGGGTCCGGCGTGTGCAGGTTCGCGGCGGCTCTGGCTCTGGCGGTACTCGCCTTGACCGTGAGCGCCTCCACCTCCTCACCCGCGAACGGCAATTTTGAGAAAGACGAGGACGGCGACGGTATGCCGGACGGCTGGGGTATTTCGGGCAATGCGGAAGTGGGGCAGACCCTGACCCGAGTGCCCGGGCGCGCGGGGGGCCATGCCGCCAAACTCACCTGCACGTCCTTTGTCGGGGGTCGCCCGGACAGCCACGCTATGCTCTGCCAAACCGGAGTGGTGTCCTGCCGGCGCGGACAGTGGTATCGGTTGAGTTTTTGGGTCAAGGGCGAAGGCATCCGCCATGGCATGGTGCAAGTTGCCTTGCGGAACACACGCCCCTGGGCCGATTCCGGCATTGGCGGGGCCTTTCCCGTGACTCGAACTTGGCAGCGCGTCGAACGACTGTGTCAGGCGTCCGCAGACGTGCCTGCCGAAACCAGTCGGTTGCAGGTTTGGTTTGCGAGTACAGGGACCCTCTGGATCGACGATCTGCAACTGGTCCCTGTGGAGGTCGAAACGGAACTGCATCCCGCCTTGTCCACGGTGGGGGTCCGAAACTTTATTCCAAATAGCAGTTTCGAATGCGGCGCCTCCGGCTGGGGGTCGTATGACCCGTACATTCGTGCCTGGGGGAACCTCTTTCGGCTCTTCGGTGAAGTGGACCGGAGCGTGGCGCGAGATGGGAGTGCGTCGCTCCGCGTGCGAGTTCGGAAAAAAGGCGGGCCGAAGTTTTACTTCGACTACTTCAATCCAGTGCAGCAGGCGGTCACTTGTCCCGTGGCCGTGCCCCGGTGGTGGGTCCGGGTGCAGCCGGGAGGCCGGTACGTGTTTTCGGTGTGGGTCCGCGCGGACCGTCCCAAGGTTCCAGTACTGCTGTTGGTCCATGCCGGGAACGGACGGCATTCAAGCCGACGTGTAGAGGTCGCCCGGGAATGGTCCCGGCAGACCTTTTCCTTCACGGCTCGAGATCCGTTCATCTGGGTCGGGGCGGGTCCGGACCTGCATGACTCCGATTTGCCGGAGGTCACACTGTGGTTGGACGCCGTCCAGCTCGAAGCCGGCGCCACGGCGGGGGTCTATACGCCGCGCACTGCGGTCGAAAGCGCACTTTCCACTTCCGTACCGAGCAACGTTTTCACGTTGCCGGACAAGGGGCTCACGCTGAGTCTCGATGTCGTGAACCACTCGGACAGGGACCGCGAAGCACGCGGTCGGTTGCGAATCCTCGATTTCCAGGATAGAGAAGCGTTCCGGCGCGAACTTCGCATTCCGGTCGCCGCCGGCCAACGCGTTACCAGGGTTTTTTCCGGTCTGTTTGCCGGGCGCCCGGGATATTACCGTGCGAAATGGCAGCCGGCCGAAACGCCGCGAACGCCCGAGATCGAGTTGCGGTGCGCCGTGATACCGCCCTATACGGCGGTCGATTCTCCCTTTGGGATGAATCACGCTTATCCTTGGTCTTTCATGCTCGATCTCGCCAAACAGGCAGGTCTTACCTGGATGCGGGATTGGTCGGTCAAGTGGCACACGGTTCAACCCGGCCCGGGGCCGTTTGATTTTTCGGCGCCGGACGTCCAGATCGGACGCGTCCTGGACCGAGGCTTGAATGTCCTGGTACTTTTCCCTTTTCCCGCGACCCCGTGGAACACACAGGCGGATGAAGAGAAGATTCGCAAGGCGGCCGCCGGCAAAAAGTATCTGATGGAGCGTTATCGGGTGGCGTGCGCCCCGAAAGACCGGAAAGGTTTTTCGGCCTATATCGACGCGACTGCGGCGCATTACGGCAAACGGGTCGACACGTACGAAATCCTCAACGAACCCGTCTACACCACCTATGCCGTACCGCGCCGGTTCGGATACACGGTTGCGGATTACGTGGACCTTCTCGAAGCGGCATACACGGCCGTCAAACGTCGGCAGCCTGCCGCGACCGTCATCGGCGGGATCGCCTCCTGGGTCGAGGGCAAGTCGGTCCGGGACTTCATCGAAGCCGACGGCCTTCGCTGGGTGGATGTCATGAATGCACACCAGTATCCCAATACGATTCCGCCCGAGGTGTTTGCCAAAGACCTGCAAGAGACGCTCGATACGATGCGCCAACGCGGACAGGTGCGCCCGATCTGGGTCACCGAGTTTGGCTGCTACGCCGACGACGATCCCTGGCGGACGCCGCGGTCCACCATCGGGGACGCCACCATGAGCCGGTCGAACTGGGCCACCGAACGCGACGCGTCCGAGGCGTTGGTCAAGACAGCCGCGGTTTACCTGGGGTGCGGGGTCCGGAAGATCTTCTTCCACGCCGGAACCAGCGGTGTGATCAACGGGAAAGCGGGTTCGGGCATCTTTTTCGAATACGGCGGGGCGCCGCGCAAGATGTATGCCGCCCTGGCCGTACTGGCGGGCAAGCTCGGCCCGGACCCTGAGCCCCTCGGGTTTCAGCGGCGGCCGAGCGGACTCCGCAGTTCGGTTTTCCGGACCCGGTCCGGTGGGCTGGCAATCGTTTGGAGCGCGGCCGGACGAAGGCGCCGGTTTTCCCTCGGACCCGGCGTTTTGGCCGCCGATGTCATGGGCGTCCCGCTCAATGGTCACGAGGTCGCCTGCGGCACGTCTCCGATCTACCTAATGGCCCGGGACACTGCTTCCATTGCCCGGGCCCTGGCCGGGAAATGACGCCCTGCACTCCCAGCCCTCCCAGCCGATCCCGCTTGGCGGGAGAGACGGGTCCGCCTCAGGCGGACAGCGATTCGCCCCTGGCGAAGAGCGACAACTCCCGCGGCTCACGCACCTTTTTCAGACGGGCTTGGGCTAGTCCTCCGGAACCAAGCCGCGATCATGCAGACTCCGGGCAAAGTACACGAACGGAGTGTCCAAGGCTGCAACCACGAACTTGAGTACGTAAGTCGTGAGGAATATTTTCCAGAATACCGGCCAGGGGAAGACACCCGCAAAGGCGATCGTACAGAAAACAACGGTGTCCAGGAGCTGACTGATAATGGTGCTGGCATTATTGCGCAGCCAGAGATAGTGACGTTCCGGCCGCAGTCGTTTCCAGAAATGGAACGCGATCACGTCGTGGGATTGACTAAGCAGGTATGCCGTCAGCGAACCGAGCGCCACCCGGGGCATGAATCCGAAGATGGTCCTCAGGCTCTTGTCGGCGAAGTCCGCCGGGTCCGGCCGGAACCAGAGCGCCAGATTCATCAGTACGGTCATCGTTACCAGGGCGAAGAAGCCGATCTTTACCGCGCGCGCCGCGTCTTTCCTGCCGTGGTTCTCCGAGAGGATGTCGGTCGCCAGGAACGAGCTGGCGTACACGATGTTCCCGAGGGTGGCCGTGATGCCGAACAGCTTAATTACCTTGATGACCTGGATGTTGGCCACAATACACGCGATGGCCATCCAGGCATAGAGTCCCGTGCGTCCGTACAGGCGATAGGCGAGCAGGATTGCTCCGAAATTGACGAGGAGCATGAGGGCCCAAAGTCCTTCGTTCACGATGCGTACTCCCGTATTTACCGCTGTTCGTGAGAGACCGCCGTCCCAAGATTCGACGGGACTGCGGTCGCACGCATTCGGTCGCCCCCCGCCTGAACGCGGACCCCGACCGCGGTGCAATCAAGCACCCGCGCAATATACAGGGCGTTGCCGGATTGTCCGTTGGGCTCGGTCGGCCGCCGTCGAGGGGCTCACGAAAGCGAGGCGGCCGTCACGGGGTTGGTGAGCGCTCCGATGCCTTCGATCTCCACCGTGACCGTGTCCCCAGGTTTCAGGAACCGGGGCGGCCGGCGGGCGAACCCCACACCGCGGGGGGTGCCGGTCATAATCACGCTGCCGGGAAAGAGCGTCATACATCGAGAAATGTAACTGACCAACTGCCGGCAAGTAAAAATCATGTTGGCAGTATTCGAGTCCTGCAGGATCTCGCCGTTGAGGATCGTCTGTATACGCAGTCGGTTCGGATCCAGGTCGGTCTCGATCCAAGGTCCGAGCGGCGCGAATGTGTCAAAACATTTTCCCCGCGCCCATTGTTTGTCGTGACGAAGTTGGCAGTCGCGCGCACTTACGTCGTTGCCGCATGTGTAACCCAGCACGTAGTCCAGCGCCTCGGACTCGGAGACGGCTGCGGCGCAGCGGCCGATCACCACGACCAGTTCGCACTCGTAATCGACCTCGTCCGGGGCCATGGCAGGCAGGACGATGGGGGTCCGCGGGCCGATCACCGCATTGGGGGTCTTTACAAAGACGACCGGGGCATCCGGAAGCGGACTGCCGCTTTCCGCGGCATGTTCACGGTAGTTGAGGCCGATGGCCACAATTTGGCGTGGTTCGGTCGGGGCGAGGAGGCGGGCGTCCTCACGATGGACGAGTCGGGTCCCCGGGACAATGGATTCGAAAGGCGGTTTTTCCAGGAGTCGGTATCCCTGCGGTTCGACGATTGCGAAGTGGGTCTCATCGTCGGCGAGTTTGATCCTGGCGATTCTCATGCTTGGCCCCCCTTTATCTCATTGCTTCGTCTCAATAGAGGTGCGACCGGTTTCTCCGGGATGGGTTTCCGTTTGCGGCGTTTCACCGGTCCGTCTCTTGTTCGAGGAGGTCGGTGGCGGCCTGGAGGTCGGCGGCGCCGGTGAGCGTGCGGAAGAGTGAGTGGCTGCGCCCGAACATATGCGCAGCGAGTTCCAACAGAAAGCCGCGGCGCCGTTCGCCGTCGACCAGGGCGGTACGGGCAATCTGCAGCAGGAATACGAGTCGCTCCCGGTCCGACCACGCCGGGGGCGGAGCGCCGCCGGCGCAGGCCGCCTCGATTTCCGTAAGCAAGTGCGGATTTCGCAACAGGCCTCGGGCTGGAGCCACTCCGTCAACTGCGGCGACGCGAGACATTTCCGCCGCGTCCGCCACCGAAAACAAGTCGCCGCTGCCCAGCAGCAGGAGGTTCGGCAGGAGGTCGCGGGCGCGTTTGAGTCTGTCGAGTCCGTCAGACACGCAGCCGTATTCCTCGGACACCGTTCTAAAATGCAGGATCACGAAATCCGGGGCCGCGGCGCGGACCGCTTCGAGGATGCCGGGCATTTCGTCCGGACCGGCAAAACCCGTGCGCAATTTGACGCTGACGGCGTGGTCCGGGCAAGCCCGGCGCAGGTTTTCGAGCGCCCGGTGAATCCAGCGGGGGGATCGCAGTCGTGCGCCGCCTGCACCGTGCCGGACGGCCGTCCGGCTCGGGCAGGCGCAATTGAGATCAATCCCCACCGCGCCCAGGTCCACGACACGCCGCGCGGTTTCCGTCAGGAACGGGATCTCGTGCCCCATCAGTTGCACGATCACGGGATGTGCCGTGTCGAGGAACGGACGGAGCCGTTCCTCGAGCCGGGCGCGCCGGGGCACTGCGCCCGAGACCCGGACGAACGGCGTGATCCAGCACCGGACATAACCGCGGTCGGACATGACTCGGCAAAAAGCTCCCCGCGTGATGCCTTCCATGGGGCCCGGAAACACGCGGTTGGGTAGAAACCGGTCGGCGCCGAACGCAAGCGGCGCCAGCCAACTTCCGGGCGGACCGAGGCGCGGCCCGCCGACAGCCGGCGTTCTCGAACAGGGGCTCGCAGGCAGGGCGTGATGAACATGGGACATGGGGCGTGGTCCCCGTGGTGCTTTGCGTCGATTCCCGGCGCCGAATCCGTGGGTCGGAGAGCGGTACGCAAGGCGGGGATTTGAAATGTGGGGCGTCGTCCGGGCAAAATCAAATGCGTACCGGGAAACAGGATCACCGTCCGGTCCAGCGTACTCGTCTGCGGTTCGGCTCGGACTTTTCAGCAGACGCGGCGTCCGGACGCGGCACAAGAAACCGGCGGGACGCCGGTTCCACTTTCCCGTCGGCGTTCTCATCTGCGTCCATTCGCGTTCATCTGTGGTTTCGCTTCGGCGTCATGGTCGGGCGGGGGCCGGCGGGGGAGCTTTTCCGCCCGGGCCGAGACAGACGACCGACCCGTCCATCGCGCTCATGAACAGGCGGCCGCCGGCGGCGATGAGACCATCGAACACCGGAGGCGACGCCAGCGGATACTCCGAGACAGTGGCGCCGTCGGCGAGTTTGACGGCAAGCAGTTTTGCCCCTCTTCTTCCCATGAACGCGGCTTCGGCGTCCAGCAACTGTGCGGGAGACGGCCCCGTTGGTGCGAGCCGGGCATACATCTGGCCCTCGTCCATGACGGCGGGCGGTCCGGCGACGAACAGCGCGTTGTCGGTTACGACCATGGCGCGGCCGTGGATGGGGATGTCCCGACTCCAGATGTGTGCGAACGTCTTGCCGGGCAGCGCTCCCGGTCGTCTCACCGCTTTCCGGCCGAAGATCGGGACCGACTCCGCGTTCTTCCTCGCCGCGAACAGTTGGTATCCGAGCGGGGTGGACCACCGGTAGTTGTCGGGTTTCATGCCGTAGCCGAAAACCGCGGTGTCGTTTGCCGCCAGGATCTTGCCGGCGGGGAACCGGCGTCCCGACAGGAACCAGCCGGCTGCGCCGGACCGGAAGTCGGTCCCGTATATCCAGTAGGCGCGATGCCACCATGCCCCGCTCAGAAAGCCGTCGGAACCGAAGATGTGTCGCTCCGTGCTTTCAGCCGGCGCCAGTGTCTTCGGATCGAACGCGAGTTCGCGCAGGTGGATGGTGTTGCCAGAAGCAGCGAGGATGTCGGGAAGGCCGCCGGGCATTTCCAGTCCGTGCCCTTCCGGCGCCCAGGAAATCATCCGGCGCTTTCCGGTCTTCGCATTGTTCATGTGTGCGGCGAACCCGTTGCGTCCGACGCACAGGCTGTACGGACTATTCCAGTGCGCGGGACCGCTGCCCAGGACCATCAAAGCGTCCTTCGCGCCCTTCGGATACGAATCCGGGCGCAGCCACACCGACAGCGTAATGGGCGCGTCGACGTCCAATTGTTTCGCTGTACCGCAGTCGATCCAGGCGTCTTTGCCGTTGAATTGGAGGGCGAATCCGTCTCCGCGCCGCACCCACGAGGCCCCGTGGAGCTCGGCATCACGGCTGCTGCCGGAACGATCATGCGCGACACTGCCCTTTCCCTCGTCAAACCCCAGATAAAGCACAAGGTCGTCGTTGGGCGGAGACGGTCGGGCGGGGCGGGTTGCTTCCGGTCGTGCCGCTTCGAATTCATAGATGGCGCCAATTTCTTCGCGAGAGAGCGCACGGCGGTAGATGCGAACGTTGTCCATGGCGCCTTTGAAGAACGCCCTGTCCAGACGATGTCCGATCCGCAGTCCTTTGTAGACGCGAGCGCCCGGCACATTGCCGGACGAAGTGCGCCGTGCTTGACCATTGATGTATCCCCTTGCGGTTTTGCCGTCCCAGGTGACGGCGACGTGCACCCATTTTGGACTGTCGACCCGATCTTTGCCGGCCTCCCGGCCGATGATGGGATGTTCGCGGAGGAGTTTTCCCGACTGCATGTCCAAGGCGTAAAGGCGCAGTCCGCCGTCGAGAAAGGACGAGCGCCCCGCCACGCAGTAGGCCACATCGTTCCGGACAAGGACACTGCCGTGCACCGGCCAGACGGATTCCAACTGGTCCCGGACCACAATCCGCCGTTCGGCAGGGGCGGCGCGGAAACGCCAGACAAGGGCGCCGTCCCGCGCCCGCAGACAGTACACCCAGCCGTCCCGACACCCGAACACCACCCGTCCCCGGTGGAGGGTGGGAGGGGAATCGATCCTGGCGCCGGCGGTGAACCGCCAGAGTCTTGCGCCGTCGTCGGCATCGAGAGCCATCACCGCATGGTCGTCAACGGACGCCACCACCACACGGCCGTCCGCCATCACCGGACTACTGAGACGCCCCCCGATTCGGACCTTCCACACGGAATTCAGCCCTGCAATAGGAACGCGGGTTTTTACACTGCCGTCCCGACTGGGATGCGCCCGGAATGTGGGCCATTCTTCGGGACCTGAGGAAGCAGGGCCAAGGGCGTCGCCTCCGGCCGGACCGCTGACCAGGCGCGGACTTCGGTCGACGTCGAGTTTGTCCGGCCGTGCCGGGGCCAGCGCGAGAAACCCGTTCAATTTCGCCTGACTGTAGCAGGCGCAGGGGTGGGGCGGCGCATACAGCAGACCGTTGCAGGGCATCACGCCCAGTTGACATTCCCCGCGCACCCAGTTGTGGCGCCAGGAATCCCCGGTGGTCATGTCGATGAATTCCGTTCCGGTTCGGGCCAGCAGAATAAAGCGGTCCGTGGCCTTGTCGCGGTAGCAGCGGTGATGGTGCACCGACGCGAAGGCTTTTGCCGTGGAGAGGGTGCGCTTCACCTCTCCGGTCACCGGGTCCCGGCCGGTGGTGTAATCCTCGGTGTTGCGGATCCTCGCACTGCCGACCCACACCAAGCCGTCGATCACAAACAAGTCGCCGGGCGCTCGGTGCGTATCGTAGCTGTTGCACGACCAGAGTCGTTTCCCGGTTGCCGCGGCGTAGGCGATCAACTTGCCGGGCCCCCCGGTGTAGTACAACGACCATTTCGGACTGTGCACGCGCGACCCGCGCGGGGGCGCCCCCACGTCCGCGTTGCGGTCGACGCTCAACACCACGTCGCCATAGGCGACCAGGGTCGGCGCCGACCACGTCGGTCGATTGGGCGGCGACGGCCGGGGGACGCTCCACAGTTCGGCCCCTGTTTCGACATCCAGGCAGACGACCGACGCCGGCGTTTGGTAGAACACGCGACCGTTGTGGACCGAAGTCGTCATGGCGTAAACGTTCGCCTTCGGCTTGCGCCATAGCGTCGCCCCGCTTGCTGCGCCGACCGCCAGCAAACCTCGGGCCGGTTCCGGCGTTCGGACTACGCCCCAGCGCCCTCGCCTCTTTTGTTTTGCCGTCTCGGCGGCCGGTGCGCCGGTCGCCAGGACAAGGATGCCGCCGTGGAGCAGGATCTCTTCCGTATTCTCCGTTCCCGCGTAAATTCGCACCACTTGGCCGGTCGCGGCGTCGAGGGCCGTCACCGGGGCAGGGTAGCCGAGCGTCACGTACACCCTGTCGCCCACGGCGACGAGTCGCCTGGAAAGTTCCGGCGGACCGTCGAAAAGCGGCCACAGGTGCGGCGCCCACGTTTTCAGCGGACGTCTCCACAGCAGGACGCCGCTGAAAGCGTCCCGGGCAATCAAAGCCCATCTGGCCGGGAATAGGATCGACGCCGGCAATCCCTCGTCGACAATGGAGAAGATTCGGCCACCGGCCGAGACCATGGCGCTGACGCTGGCAAGGCGTTCGTGGTGCCGGGAATAGGCCGGAGAGGCAAGCCACTGCAAATGTCGCGGCGGGCCGACGACGGTGTCGTGCGCCACGGCATTGCCGCTCGCGTCGTGAAGGTAATGCGTCCATTCGTCTATCGCCGCCGGGCGCGGTTTGACCAAGCGCTGCCATGCGTTGCCTTGCTTGACGTAGGCGACGCCGCCCGGGCTCAGGATCCGCAGCACTTCTGCGGGGGGGCTGTCGCCGAACTCCTCGACCACCAGCAGATTCACTACATTGTCGGCATAGGGCAATCCAGCGGTCGTCCGTTGCTCGGCGGTCATTTTCCCGTAGTTTCCGAGTGACCGGAACAAAGTACGCGCCCTACCGACAGATATCTCATCGGAATAAAGGCCCTGCACCACAAACGGTCCGTCCGCCGCCACCGCGGCCGCGAACTCGCCCGCCCGGCCCAGTTCCGCCGACGGGGTGTTTCCCCTGAGGACGATGGCCAGCCCTCCTTTGACTCCGGTGGCGGCGAGGACTTCGCGTGCCATGTCTCGCGCCGTATTGCCCGCTGCCTCGATACGCCTCGGCAAGGCGAGTAAGCATAGCCCGAGCAACGGAATCAAAACCGAAAAGCGGTCTCTCGGGGCGACGATCATGGCATGGAGGGCTCGTTTCATCCTGTCTCCTCTTCTTGCCTCTTCTCGACAATCGGTGCACGCCGATGCGGCCGTCCGCGCGCCACGCTGAAGCCGGCCGTCCTCTGTGCCGGTGCATACCATACACGCTCGAAATCGGAGAACGGCGCATCGCCCATGGTTCCTCCGCGATTCCGGTCCTCCGTTCGGATGCCTATCGTCCGGAGGTTGTTCACGAATGGAGGTCGCACGGGGGAAGACTCCGGCGGCGATTCCACTGGCGTTTTTCGGGGCGGACTCTACAGTAGGCTCTCGGGAAGTACGTTCTGCTGCTGAGTGGGGCCCCGGAACGGCTTCGGGAGTTTCGCAGTGGTTGTCGTTGATTCGCCCGCGGCGCAGATACCGCCGGCCCGGGCGACAAGAACGAAAAGGGCAGGTGATGAATCGGGAAAAGTCCGGGTTTGGGGGCTCTGCACGGGGAACAGTCGTTGGGGCGTTGTTGTGTGGGGCGTTGCTCAGAGGGGCGGAGACACAGCCGGGCGATTCCGCCCTCCCGGCCGGGGGCAGATCCATCCTGATCGACCCTCTGGCAGAGTTTGCCGAAAGTCGGGAGAACAAAAACGGCAGAGCGCGCGTGGTGGAGGCACGGGGGCCGGGATTCGTCCGGGCATTGGAGGTCGAATCCAAAGTTCGACGCCATGACTGGGACTACCAGGTGTGGTGGAAACTCGCCGCACCCGTGAAAAAGGACGATTCTCTTCTTGTGTGTTTTTGGGCACGCACCGTGTTTACCGCGGACGAGAGTGGACAGAGTCTGATCAATGTCCGCATCGAGGTGCCCGGCTTATGGAAACTGCCGGCCCGGGAGAAGACGGCCCTGGCGCCGCTGACCAAAGGCCTGTTGCTGGCGGTGGGGCCGGAATGGCGACAGTTCTTTATCCGCGCTCGGGCCCCTCGAGACATGGCCGCAAAGGACGTGTTCGTCGCCTTGCGCTGCGGCATGGAGCGGCAGCGGGTTCAGTTCGGGGGGATCGATGTCCTCGATTATGGGAATTCGGTTGATTCGGCAAGCCTGCCGGTGACCCATTACACGTATGCGGGGCGGGAACCGAACGCCCCGTGGCGCAAGGAGGCCGAGGCGCGGATTCGGCAGCAGCGGATGCGTGAGGTCCGGTTTGTCGTCCGGGATGCCCGGGGTCGGCCCGTAGAAGGCGCCCGTGTCGAGATCGACCTCCAGCGGCACCGGTTTCAGTTCGGGAGCGCCTTCACCTCATGGAAGGTGCTGGAGGAATTCAATCCGGATTACCGGCAGTATCGGCGTCGAATACTCGAAAACTTCAATTCCGGTTCGTTCGTCAACGCCTTGAAGTGGCACGCCTGGGACGGAGATTGGGGGGCGCACTTCGATCGGTCGGTGACCCTGCGCGCTTTGAAATGGGTGGCCGACCGGAAACTCCCTTTTCGCGGGCACTGCCTGGTGTGGCCGCGGAAGAAGAGCGTCAGCAACGCACTGCGCAAGATGCTGGAAGCCCAGCCCCCGGACCCGCAGGCCATCCGACAGAGAATCGTCGAACATCTCCGCGACATTTGTCCCGCCACGAAGTTTTGGATGGAAGAGTGGGATGTTCTCAACGAATCCATTCCCTGCCACGACGTGCAGGATATTTGCGGAGACGGCGTGATGGTGGAATGGTTCAAAGAGACCCGGCGGCTGTTGCCGAACGTGAAGCTGGCCCTGAACGAATACAGCATCCTTGCGTCCCGGTCGGACACTGAGAAAGTGCTGAAGCACGAGGCCCGGATCAAGTACCTGCTCGATCATGGGGCCCCGCTCGACGTGCTGGGCATGCAAGGTCACATGGGGGGCTTCCCGCCGGGGCCGCGGCGCCTTCTCGAAGTCCTTGAACGTTTCTCGAAGTTCAACCTGCCGATCCGGGTTACTGAATTCGACATGAAGTCGGACGACCCGAGTCTGCTCTACGATTTCACCCGCGACTTTTACACCGTGATGTTCAGCCATCCCCTGGTAATCGGGGTCCAGATGTGGGGGTTCGATCAGATGTACGACAAGCACGGCAATCTTACCCCGATCGGTCGGGCCTTCCGGGACGTGGTGCGCAAGAAGTGGCACACCCGAGAAGGCGGTACGACCGGTGCGGACGGGACACTCTCGTGCCGAGGGTATTTGGGGAGCTACACCGCCACGGTCGCCGTGAACGGGAGGAAAACGTCGCGGATGTTTGTGTTGCCGAGGGGGAAAGGCGTGCACGAGGTCGTGTTTGATTTGCAGGAAGGAGCCGACTGACTGGAAGGAATTCGGGCCGCATTGGAGCTGACGGCTCCGGCCGGCCGGTTCGGATCATCCCGAGAAAAACCCCGGTGTGACGGCCGGCCGGAAGTGTCCGCGACTGTCTCAGGCCCGGACGACTTGAAAGGGGCGGGGGGGAGAGTGCGGTTGCATCGCTCGAGTGGAGGATCCGGGACGCCCGTTCCGGCGGCACTGCACGGGTTTCGCACTTTCTTCGTTCGGAACACCGTGGAGAAAATCTCCCGAATCGGTGTTGAAACCCGCTTGACAAAACCAGACAATCAGAATATGGTTCTTTCGCCGGAGAACCCGCGGGCCGATTCCGTTGGAGTGGGCGGTCTCGGGGGTACGCTCTATTCCTCAGGCACGCGACGGGAGGCGATGTCCGATGGACAACCCGCTGGGATGCAATACACTCTATCCAGGCGGCCGCCTGATGGACGTGCGGCATCAGTTCACTTTGGCGGCGCACAAACGTTCTTTGCAGATTCTGAAAGAGGCCGGGTTCGAGGCCTGCGAGTTCTCGCATTTCGATGTGCTGGTCCCGCAGGAATGTCGGGCGCTGCGGGAGGCATGCGAAGAATTCGGTTTGATTCCCTGGTCTGCGCACTCCTGGGTCACGCTCCCCGAAACTCCGGAAGAGGCGGACAAGCACGCCCGTGAACTCCGGGAGAGTGTGGACGCCGCTTCCGACCTCGGGGTCAAGGTCGTGGTGGTCCACGCGGCTTCCGGCCGGCTCGATCTGAATGACCCGGAGCAGCGTCGGGTGCGGAGCATCGGTTTGGAAACGAGCTTGCTCGGGGTTGCACCGCACGCCATTGCCTACGATATCAAGCTGGGCATCGAGAATTGTGCGGACCGGGCTAATCTCGAATTCATGGTGGAAGTCGTTCGGGGTCTCGACCTTCCCAACGTCGGTTTCGTCGTGGACACCGGTCATGCAGTTCTGCATGGTATGGATCCGGCCGAAACGATCCGGATCATGGGCGACCGGCTGTGCAGCACGCACCTCCAAGACAACTTTGGGCACGTTGACGATCACCTGCCCCCAGGGCGCGGCAACATCGACTGGTCTTCCGTGATCGCTGCGTTGGAGGACGTGGGTTACGAAGGCGTGCTCATGGTCGAGATCTCCGATTGCCCGCCCAACCGTGCGCCGGACGCGATTGCCGACACACGGGAAGCCTTCGAGGATTTGTTTCATTTCGCCCGCGGTCGTTTGCCGGAGTGATTAGTCGGTCCGGCGGCTCACGGTTCGGGCCAGTGGGCCCAGAAGCGCTTCTTGCCTTCCGGCGACACGCACCGGGCCAAGTCCGGCCGGCACGCCCCCTCCCGCAGCATTCGTTCCGCCTCTTGAGCCGCTTCCATAAAGGCGCGAACTTTGCTTGCCTGCGGTTCCCTGCACAACATCCCTTCGATGTAGGTGAAAACTCGTGAAGCCCCGTCGGCTGCCGCCTGGAACACCCAGTCGCGGACGTCCTGTTCGGTCATGGTCAGGTAATGAAAACTGCCCAGGCGCCACCCGAACGGCACCCGGCAACCCTCCCGGATGAGCGGCGGGGAGAGTTTGGGTGAGACGGAAGGGTCGAAGTACGACAGGCCGATCATTTCCAGAAACGGCAATTGCGCGGGACGCAGATCCTCGACGTGCGCGCTGCGGACCCCGGTCGTACGCCCGCGGTAAAACCGATCCCAGCTCGGGAGGACCAGCTCCGGGAAGAGTCTGGGCGGGACCATGCTCGCCAAGTCGTCGCATAGTCCTGCCCCGTTCGGGTTGACGGCAGGCACGCCGTTCACCTCGGCATAAAAGCCCCAGTAGTCCTGAACGCTGCGGCAGACCGCCTCGAGAAGGACGCGCGCCCGGCCCGGGCTGTCCATGACTTCGAGAAAGAACGTTTCCCCGCACAACTCCCAGGCGGTCGTCACGGGGCCCTCGAGGCCGAAGGCAAACCCCACCGACTCGTTGGGAAAAGCCTCTCGGAGCCGCCTGAGGTAATCCAGATAGAAGGGAGCCAAGCCGCTACGGGCGAAATCGCATGGTTGTCCCAGGAGAGCCAACGCGTCGCAGATCGAATCGCAGGGGTGGTTCACTCCCACTTCCCCGGCCTCGGGAAAGACCAGTTCGGCCCCCAGGCAATTCACGTGACCGTAGCTGACGGCGGGCGTGTGTACCCTGGGCATGGGCACGGCGGGCTCCGGAAAAAGGTCGCGGAACAGCGGGCGTCCCTCCCGGTAGACCCGAATGCCGACTTCCGGATCCAGGTTGTAGGCGCCGAGCGGGGTCCCGGTCAGTTCGAGCAGTGCGTAAACAGTCGATCCCACGGACCAGTGGAACCCGGCGCGCTCCCGCAGGCGTCCGTAGTCGGGATGCGGTGTCCCGGGGATCCCGGTTGTCATGGCCGGACCTTTGCTGCTCATCGCGTACGCGACAGTGCGGTGGGTTGGGGAGCGGACTTTGTTGCGGATTTGGGTCCGCCGCCAAGGCGGCGTTCACGGTCGATCTTCGGGAGCCGACCGGCTGCCGGTCGCTCCCCGCGTATTCCGGCAGTCTATGCAGAGGATTGTCAGCGGTTGAGAAACAGGCGGCGGGCTTCCAGCGGCAGCCTCTCGCCGGGACGGGTCTGGCCCTGTTCGCGGCGGAAGCGAGTGGCGGTCCACAAATATGCCTGGATGGGCAGAAGGTCCGCCCGAAAATGGAGTTTGCGCGCATCGAACTCGCGGGGCGACCGGGCCGCGACCGCGATGCTCATGACCAGCAGACAGAATGTGGTGACCGCAACCAGCAGCGCGCCGCCCCACTGAAAAACGGCGTCGATAAGCGGCGGAAAAGTGGTTTGATAGTTCTTGATCACGCCTTTGAGGAGGACGGCATGGGGGATGGCAGCCAAGAGAAAGGCTACCCAAAAGCCGACCAGTGCAATCTGACGCTCGATGAGGAACTTGCCGAGGATGCCCCCGAGAAAGCGGTAGACCGGGCCCCAGCAGTACATGGCCATCAACG
>JAADHN010000092.1 GCA_013151865.1 Kiritimatiellota bacterium | reverse complement strand
AGCGTCTTTCGGAGTGCGGTGTTTCAACACCGCTTTTGCGGGCAACGCGTTATACCGCAAGGGAAAGCTGCGATAAACCGCAGCACTCCAAAGCGGCGAGGCCGCGAGGTTACGACGCGAAGCGTCTTTCGGTGTTTCAACACCGCTTTTGCGGGCAACGCGTTATACCGCAAGGGAAAGCTGCGATGAATCGCAGCACTCCAAAGCGGGCAAGCCCGCGGTGGAACGATGCAAAGCATCCGTGGAGTGCGGTGTTTCAACACCGCTTTTGCGGGCAACGCGTTATACCGCAAGGGAAAGCTGCGATGAATCGCAGCACTCCAAAGCGGGCAAGCCCGCGAGATTACGACGCAAAGCGTCTTTCGGAGTGCGGTGTTTCAACACCGCTTTTGCGGGCAAGCCGGCGCCCTCCAAAGGAGGAGATGTGAGCCATGAAGAAGACTGTTCTCAAAGGGATCGTCGGGATCGCGGCGTTGGCCCTGCTCGTTGTCGCCGGCTTACGGATCGCGGACCAGGTCCGCCGGGACCGGCATCGCGGACCCGGCGGCGTCTTTTCCCGCGGCCGGCCCGGGGAACGAGGTCGGGGGACGACTCCGGCGAGGCGGGGCGTCTGGCGCGCATTGGTTCGCCCCGTTCCAAAGGCCGCGACCCCCCGGCCGGCCCCGGATCGAGTCGTTGGCTGGTGGGTCGAGACGCAGCCCGTACTGGTTGCGGCGGAATGCCCGCGGATGACGCAGACCGCGAAGATTCAGTACCGCGCCACCCCGGGCCTGCCGAAACTCGCCCCCGCCGTGGCTCTCCATATTACGGTCCTGGTCGAGGGGCCGCCGACAACTCGACGCTACGCAACCTCCGGACAAGGCAATCCCCCCGCGCTCTGGCCCGGCCTGCAATGCCTCGAACTGCTCCGGGCCGATGCTCCCGGCAGCCCTTTTCGGGTTGTGCAGACACTGTCGAAAATGCGGCTCGACGGACTCCGCACCGGCTCCGGGTCCCCCTCGACCGGAACGTCATTGTATCGATACGACTTCCGGCTCCTCGATCCGGGTGCGCCGCCGGGACGCCTTATGCGTTACAAGGTCCGCTTTGTCGCATCGGAAGCCCCAGGGGCCGTTCCGACCGAGAGCGGCGTCTGCACGGCCGTCGCTTTCGATCTTCCGCGGGCCACGCTGGTTCAGGCCGCCGGACAACGGCCTTTCCTTCAATGGCCTTCCCGGAGCAACGCAATCCCCGCGCTTCTCGAACAGCCCAAAATCGTCGTCGGTACGACACGGGCGATCTACGGCGCAGGAATCGTTCGGGGCACGGGTTTCACGGAACTGGGTCGTGCGCCGTTCGCAAAAGGCCGAGTCGAACTGCCCACGGAAACCGTGAACCCCGGATTCCTTGCACAGCTCGGCTATGCGGTCGAGGGTGTGTGGGCGGCCAAGGCGTGGAGCTCGTTCGAGGGAGCATTTACTCTCAGCGAGCGAACGGCGCTCTGCCGCCCCGTAACGGAGCATGGTCCCACAGTGAAACTCCCGCTGTGCCGGCGGACCGGGGAGTCCTTCGTCTTCTGCCCGCGCAAACTGTATAACACTCTCCCCGCCGGCGGTCGTCTCCCCGACAATCCCGGGATCGACATTGCCGCCTCCCTCCATTCCCGCCCGAGCCCCGGATCGAAACTTCGGGTTCGGACGGCGGATGGTGTCTCGCCTTTCGAGCTTGCGGCGGACAGGAATGGTCGCTGGACGATTGGCCCCGGCCCTGCCGCTGTCCGCCTCGATTTTACACGGGACAGTACCGCGGACGGCACGAAACGCACGCTCCACTGTTCCATGGTGCGCCCACCCTACCCCACGGGGTTCCGGGCCGCCGCCGGAAACGGGCAGGTTCGTCTTTCCTGGGATTCCCTGTCCTATTCGGGCGGGGACTGGGTCGAGGGACCGGAGTTCGTCGTTCGGCGGGCATGCGCCGAGACGGCACGGGTCCGGCCGGGGCGTTGGATGAGTTACAGCAATGCCGCGCCGTTCCGGGTCGTCTTTCGCGGGCCGGCTTCCGTGACCGACTTCGTGGACCGCAATGTCGAAAACGATCACCTGTACCTGTACACGCTGACCGTGGAAGGGATTGCCCGGGCCACGGGGCAACTCTCCGGCGGCACGGCCTGTTCCCTCGACCTGCCAATGGCCGTCTGGTATCGTCCCGGGGGCGGCGCCGTACCGATTCTCGCCGTGCCGCACTCGCCGCGTCCGGTTCGTCTGGCGGTGACGAGCTTCGACCGAACAAACGTCGGAGTCGCGTTTCTGCGGCGTGCCATAAGCAGTCGTCTCGGTCGGGAACCGTGGGCGCGACTGGTGGAGAGAACGGAGACTCCCAGCCTGGGGAAGGAAGAACAAACCGGGCAACTGGGAACGGGCACATCCGACTCCGACGGGGCCGGTCCCGTACGAATCGCCGCGGACGCCATAGTCTTCGTGACCTCCGAGAGAATCGGGACAAAACGGAACTTGGCGGTCTGGTGGATCGATTATCGGGACGCATTCAGTCGGCGTATCCTGCAGGTCCCCGTGTGGAACGTCGATCTCGAGAAAACCGCGGCGCAAACAGTCGCCCGGATCAAGAAGGAATTGGGGAGCGAAACGCTCCGGGCGGCTCTCTCCGCCGCGGCCAAGACACCGGTCAAACCCGCGGGGAAACACGTTGTCGCGATACTGGGGCTCACCCCCCTGTCCCTGTCCGAATCGAAAACAGAAATTCCGGCGAAAGCCCTCGCGGACCTCCTGGGTGTTGCCCTCGACTCGAGCGAACACTGGCAGACCGTGGACAGAGAGCATCTGGCCGCGGCACTGTCGGAACTCGGGACGGCGTCGGCGTTTTCCCGAAACAACTCGATGAAGCTCGGGAAGATACTGGGCGCCGACATCCTGCTGCAGGGGTGGTACACGACCACCGGAAAGAACCTGGCTCTGGCTCTGCAGCCGCTCGATGTCCACCGCGGCGTTCACTACCGCACGGTCGCGGTCTCCGGTACTCTGGATGCACCCGACGAAGTGACGGCGGAGGCGGTGAGACGTCTCGAACGAATGACGCTGACGCCGGACGGCCCGCCAAGTCATCCGCTGGAGTTGGCCCTCGAAGCTCGAACGACGGTTTTCGGGTCCAACCGCGCGCGCACCGTCGAGCGCCGCTCGTATCTCAGAGGTTCGAGTCCGGAAGGGCTTCTTGAATTGGGCAACATTCTCCAGGCGTCTTCGCAGGTCGACGAAGCCCTCGATGTGTATCGACGGGGGCTCGACATGGCATTGAAACAGCCGACCTTCAATCCGTATGTCGCGCCTTTGTCCGAAGCCATGGATCGGCTCCTCAACCGCCTCGATCGCACGGATGAACGCATTCGACTTTGGCGGCGCGTTCTTCCCTACACAGAACGGCGGGGCTATGCGGGACCGGTTGCGGACGTGCACCTGCGCTTGGCCGACCTCTTGCTCGACAGTGGCGACAAGGCGGCCGCGAATGCCGAACTGCTGCGCGTCGGGACCCCGCCGCCGCACAGCTTGTCGCGCGTTGCCGCCATCCTGGAACGACTGGGACGAACCGACGAGGCCCTGTCCCTGTATCTGAAAGCCGATTGGACGATTCGTAGCGGCTACGGCCGTGCCGGTGGGACGCCGCGCCTGGGCCCCGCCTACGCCGCCGTCATTCGCCGTTTACGAACCGCCCGGGGAACGAACCGACGCCGGTTGCTGGCTGCAATCGTTCGAAATCTCGCAGAACTCCATCCGATCCAGGCACTCAAGGCGTACGATGAACTTCAGAAGGCCGGTCCCGCACCCGCTTCCCTCCACCCCGACGTCTGGCGGATGCTGAAAGCTCTGGGAAGACCGAAACAGTTGAACCGGTTCACCGAGTCTCTGCTCGATACCCCACCGGCGACTCTCGAGGACCTACGGCTGTGGAACGACATCGCCCACTACTACCTTCAGCATGACACGCCGGAACAGGCCGCGAAGTTCGCACGACGTGTCAAGAAGTCCCGCCTCAAGACCCCCGCCGCCACCGTGCAGAAGAAACTGGCGCAAAAGTACATGAATGAACCGAAGAACAAACGCCGTCAACCGATTGCACGGCATAAGACTACAATGCCTGAAAAACCGATCGTGGACGATGCCTTGCGTTCGTATGTCACCCACGGTGGCGGAAGGCAACTGGGACTCGTGGGGAAAGACGACCTGTATATTCTCACTGAAAACGGGTTTGTCCTGCGAATGTCGCCGGACGCCGGAACGGTGCGCTGGGCCTGCTCCCTCGAATATCGAGCCCCGTACCCGCGCCGAGCACGGACCCCGGCAGAACGGAAAGGAATCCTGCATAACCTCAACAACGCATTCTGGCTGATGCCGGACGCCGTCTATGCCGTCAATGCCGACGACGGCATCCTCTTCGCTATCGACATCCGCAATGGACACATCCGCTGGCGATACACTGCATGGACACGGATTTCTCCACCCATCTTCCGCTACCGCCACGCCAAACAAGTCGTCGTCGCAAACGCTCTTGGCGAACTCCTGGTTTTCTCACCCGCGGACGGCAAGCTCCTGCGGCGCGCCGAGGGACCGGGCACGGTCGTCGATTCTTTCGCGGACAAATACGTCGACCTCCAAACCGATTACCCCCAGGAGCGCTTCTTCGTCTCGTTCAACATGAGTGGCGGATTCGCGGGTCAACGGAACACGGAAACGCTCCGCGACGCCCAAAGTCTGCGCATGCACAAACAGGGACTCATGGCCGTGTTTCGGCCCAGGGGCGAATACTGGTTCCAGGCCCCCGATTTCAAAGTACATGACATCGCCGGCGCGTCGCGCCCGCCGTCGTTCGCGTCATTGGCCAAGAAGTTGCGAGACAAGAGCATTCCCGACCGACGTCAACTCATTTTGATCGCCACATGGCGCGGGATAGACCCCAAAGTGACCCAGGCACTGCTGGCCATCTGCCGCGATACCGGCGAACCTCGGGACTTGCGGGACCAAGCCTTGCGGGCATTGGCTTCGCAACTCGGAGACGCCGCCGCACCGCTGCTCATTCAGGCGCTGGCGTCTTCCGACCATACGCTGCAGTCGGCGGCAGCCCAGGAAATCCGTTCACTGTTGTGGCAAGGGAGAATCTCACCGGATGACATATCCGCCCTCGCCCGAACGGCTCGGCATGCCGCGGGCGCCGCCCGTTCGTCTCTCGTCAATGCGCTCCTGAGCCTCGCCGGACATTGGGCGAAACCGGCATTGAACGACATCCTGACCAATCCCAAAGACCCACTCTTTCGCATTGTGCTCACGACCCTCGCACAGACCGGCGATCCCGACATGCTCGAACCGCTCGAAAAGGCGGGATATGTCAAGGCATGGTTCGATCACCCTACGGACCAACATCTTTGCGCACTCACGCTCCTTGGCGTCCCCGCGGCAAAGGCACGGGTGCGGTCCCGAATCGACATGAAAAGTCTGCTCGATACCGTGCGGCGGGCCAAAACACTCCAGCAAAAACAGGCCGCGGCAATCAAAGCAAAGAAGGCGCTCGGTTGGATTTGGAACTGTCTGCCGGACCCGGCCTACCTGCCCGCGATCCGGGAACTGGCCGACCGGCTCCGGGACGACAAAGGGCACTGCCTGATCAACAATTCCGTCCGCAGGGCCTGCGTCGCCATGAATCGCCCCGAGGCCGTCCCCCTCATCCTGCGGCTCCGGGAGGAAGCCGCCGACCGCGGGGCCGCTCCCCTACCGAGCTTCGGATATTCGTTGACGCAGCCCCTGCCGGTCGCGGCCGGGGTGGATTTCGCCTCCGACGTCAATTCTTGGCGTGCCTGGCTGCGGCGTCGCCTCGACCGATGAGTGAAACCTGTCTCGGTGAATCAGCCCCGAACCCGGGTTTCGTACGCCGGCAGCCCGCACCGAACGGCGCCTCGGAGCGGACGGGGCCCTGCGTCTGTAATCGACCGCGCCGGGTTGAAAACCCGGTCTATCCCACTGATAATACAGGATCCCTGCGGCGTTCGGATACGGTTCCGGTTCGGAGCGCCCGGCTGCATGTCTTTTCCGAACGGTTGTTTTTTTGTTGCGGGAGTCCGTCCGAATAGGGCGCGTGGAGCAGCGCGCCTTGTTTCGAAGGGGGTCTTGCAAGGACATCCGCCGCGGTCGGTCCGGCATCATCTTTTTGGGGTGGCTCGCCACGGGTCGCCCTGAAAACGGCACGGCTTCCGAGGGACTACCTCCTTTGGGACCGGGCCGGGGATGGAAGTCGGCAAGAGGCTGTGAGGTCGGGAGCATACTGCCGAGCGGATTTTGAGATCTGCCGCGGATGGCTGCAAGGGTTCCCGGGCACGCTGGAGAATGGCGGAAATGAGCAAGCAGCCCATTAGTTTCGAGGCATTGTGCCCGAGTCGGTTTCAGCGACTTGTGGCGGTGGAGCCCGCCCCCGACGGCACGGCCGCACTGTTCCGGCGGGAAGACAACGGAACGGTGACGAGCCGGCGCGTAACGTTTCACCCATGGTTGCTGACGGCCGGGGTCGGGCTTGGTCAGGCCCTGCCGGGCGCGGTCGAAGTGCACCCTCTCAAGGGAGACGCCCGCTTCAACACTCGGGTCCATTTCCCGGATTCGGATACCTACTTCAAGGCACTGAAGTTCCTGAAACTGCAAACCGGGCGTTCTCCGACGCAACCGGGCGCACCGTACCGTGTGTTCAGCGATCAGGTGCAACAGTTGCTTTCCCTGCTTCCGGCGCGTCTGTTCCGGGGCATGGTGTTCCGGGACATCCTCCGCATGCAGATCGACATCGAAACGCGAACGACGCCCGGCTACGATTTCCCGAATGCCAAACGCGCCGGAGACGAGATCACGGTCATTGCCATGCGGGACAGCGGCGGTTGGGAGCGCTGCCTGGCCGTGCCGGAATTCACGGAAGCCGAGATGCTCCGGGAAATGATCCGTTTGGTACGCGAGAGGGACCCGGACGTCATCGAGGGGCACAACATTTTCGATTTCGACCTCCCGTACATCGCGGAACGATGCAAACGTCACCGGATCCGCTTGGCCCTGGGCCGCAACGGGTCCGTGGTCAAGTCCAGATCGTCCCGATTCACCGCGGGGGAACGCAAATCGAGTTACACCCGGTTCGACATTTACGGGCGGCACGTGGTGGACACCCTGCACTTGGTCCGGCTTTACGACGTCAGTCACCGAGACATGGAAAGCTACGGCCTGAAGGCGGTCGCCCGGTATTTCGGGGTCGCTGCCGAGGATCGGACATACGTCCGGCCGGAGTCGATCACCGAGCTGGCCGCGACGGACCCGAACACGTTGCGAGCCTACGCCATGGACGACGTGCGCGAAACGGAGGCCATCAGCCGGGTCCTGTCCCCCAGCTCGTTCTACCAAGCGCAACTAGTGCCGTTCACGTATCAAAACTGTGTATGTCGGGGCAGCGCAACGCGAATCGACGCCATGCTGGTGGCGGCTTACATGGAACGGGACCGCTCCGTACCGGAACCCGAGCCGGCACGCCCGTTCCAGGGGGGATTGACCGACTCGCTTGAAACCGGGGTCTTCACGAATGTCTGGCACGCGGACGTGCGGTCTCTTTACCCGTCCATCATCATCAGCGCGGGCATGCGTCCGAGCCGGGACACGGCCGACGTATTCCGGCTCTACCTGGCAGAGTTGCGCCGCTTCCGTCTAACGGCCAAGGACGCCGCGCGCCATGCCGCCTCGGAAGCCGAGAGAGAGTATTTCGACGCGCTGCAGAGTTCATTCAAGATTCTAATCAACTCTTTTTACGGTTACCTCGGTTTCTCGCAGGGCACGTTCAACGACTACCGGATGGCCGAAGCGGTCACGGCGCGAGGTCGCGAGGTCCTGCGTTCGATGCTGAGTTTCCTCGAAAGCCAAGAGGCCGTGGTCATCGAGATGGACACCGATGGTCTTTATTTCGTGCCGCCCGCGAGCGTGAGCGACCCCGGCGAAATGCAACGGCGCATCCAGGAAAAGCTGCCGCCCGGCATCGAAGTCGAAGTCGATGCGACTTACGCGGCCATGTTCGGTTACAAGAGCAAGAACTACGCTCTACTCGATCACAACGGCAAAGTTCTCGTGACCGGCGCCGCCCTCAAATCGCGGGGGCTCGAACCGTTTCAGCGGCGGTACATCCACCAATTGATCGAGCTGATGTTGACCGGTCGCGGCGCTGAGGCCCCCGCCCTGTACGAGCGAACCGCCGAGGCCATCCGCAACCACACACTGCCGCTTGCGGACTTCGCAAAACGGGAGGTCCTCTCGACTCCGCCGCGGGTCTACGCCGAAAAACTCGAGGCCGGCACGGCGCGACGGAGTGCGGCCTATGAACTGGTGCTCCGCTCCGGGCGCGAGTACAGCCAGGGCGACCAAGTGGCCTTTTACGTCACCGGGAACAAGAAAAACGTGGCCGTGGCGGATGCCGCCAAACTCCTGGCTGACGCGGACCCGGCGGTCCGGGACGAGAATATCCCGTATTACCTCGACAAACTGGCCAAACTGCACGCGAAGTTCGCAGCGTTCCTGCCACAGGCGCCGGACGCTTCCCCGGGGTTGGGGCTTGCAGACGCCTGACGGGGCGGGGATGCACACGGCGGAGTTCCGAAGATCGACGCGGTCAAGCTTCGGGGAGCCGGGACCGGGCCGACGCAGTGAGTTCGAGACCAGCGGAAGAGCACGCGCCGTGATTTTTTTTCCCAGGGGACTGCTCGAACGATGCCGGCGCGACCCGCCGGTGCACATCGGGATTTCTCTCGCCGTTCTCGGCGCGTGCATCTTCCAAGTCTGTTCGTTCGACATATTCTGGCACCTCGAGATCGGTCGGATATTCTGGGACACGGGCCGGCTCATCGACCGCAATCTTTTCTCGTGGACGTACCCCGCCCATCCCTGGAGGCCGACCTACTGGCTTTTCGAGGTGCTGGTCTACCCGCTCCACCGCCTGGCGGGAGCCGCCGGCCTGATCCTGCTGCGAGCGGGCGTACTCGCAGGTTGCTGGGGGCTCCTGGCTCGACATTTCGGACGTCGCGGGGCGAATCCGTGGCTGTCGATAGTCGTGTTCCTGGCGGCCATCGACGTCAGTCTCTTTCGTTTCCTGGTGAGGCCGCACATTTTCTCGTTCCTGGGCCTGGCGATATTGATCGTCCTGCTCGACCGATGGCGGACCGCGCCCTACAAGGCCTGTTTTTTATGGGAATTGCCGTTGCTCTTCCTGTTCTGGGCAAATTTGCATTCGGGGGTGGTATTCGGATTTGCGTATTTCGCACTGTTCTTGGCGGCGCTGGGGATCGAGGTGGTCGTCGCGGGCACGGGCGGCCCGCTGGGGCGAATCGCTCGACTATTCGCAACGCCACGCCTGCGCCGGGGTGCGCTGTTGCTCGGCGTCTGCCTGGCCGCCTGCCTCGTCAACCCCACGGGATGGGGGCTTTTCCGGTACGTGTACGATCACCTGACTATGGACCTGGTGATTCCCATCGAGGAGCTTGCCCCATTCCATCCGGGTCGCTATCCGAAGACAGCGTTCGTCCTGGGCTGGCTGATCTTGCTGCCGCCCCTGGTTTCCGCTGCGGCCCGCAAGTTCCTTCCCGGCGTCTGGCTGCGGGCGTTGTTTTCGGTCTACCTGATGAGCAAGGGCGTCCGTTTCGTGCCGGTCGCCTGCCTGTTTTCGCTGCCGGGCGTATTTGCGGCGGAGGCGGTGCTCCGTGTCCGAAAAAATGGGGGGGGCGCTCGCCGACCGCTCCCGAGACACCTGCGTTTGCCGGCGCTGCATATCGTGGTTCCGTTGCTTTTCGTTCTGCACGCGCACCTGCAGGTATACCGGCTGCCGGAGAGTCTTTTTGTCTCGGGCCTCGGGTTCAGTCAGGCGGCGTTTCCATTCAAAGTGGCGGCGAAACTGCCGGCGGACCTGCCGAGGGGATTGTACAACAGCTTCAGCGTGGGCGGCTACCTCATTTGGCGCTCGCACCAGCGGGTGCGCGTCTTCCAGGACGGGCGCATCCACGCCTACCCGCCGGCGTTTTTCCGACGAATCGAGCCGCTGCTTTCCACCTCTCAGGGATCGAGGACGCTGGTGACCGCGTTCGGCGTCACCCGGCTGGTGCTGCGGAAACAGGAAGACCCCATCCTGTCGTCTCTTGCGGCCGACGACCCGGAATGGCGCGTGATTGCGGAGGACGCCAACTTCCTGTACGCCGTTCGCAAGGCGGACGACATCCCGGCCGGAACGGGACTCACTCGGCAAAGGGAAGACGATCCGGGACCACGCTGACGCCGGTGGTCAGACGCAGGGAGCGACCGGAAACGAAAGGGTCGGGGTAGATCAACTCGACGACGAAAGCGGCCCAGCCCTGCGCCGGGGCCGGCTGCTCCGCGACATAAACCCCCGGGCTCGACTCGGCCAGTTCGGTGCTGTGCCAAGCCGCGCCGATCGTTGCCAGCCGAAAATCGCGGGCTTTCGGGTTTCGGGCGCGCCAAACCAAGACCTGCCGCGGCTTGTCCCGAGCGGTCACCCGGATCCGCCCCGGGGCCTCGACCTGCCAGGTGAATCGGGGCAAAGGGCGGCCTTTCAAGACCGATGCATAGAACGTTGCCAGCGTTTCGTAGGCGGAATCGTTGAGGCCATGGTCCGTGTTGGGGACGTACCGCAAGACTTTTGGGCCGGGCAGGTCGTTCCAATAGAACCGCCAGGAATCGGGCAGGAAGAACTGGTCGCCGGTTGAATTCAGTATGAGCTTGGGCATGGTGTAGCGGCGCCGATAGGCGTAGGGATCCACAATCGCGGTCGCCGCCCGGCCGCGGGGGGTATCCATGGCATCGAGTACGCCGTTTTCGACATAATCTTGGACGGCCTCGGAGAAATAACCGTAGGCGCGGTGCTGATGTTTCATCGAGGCCCGCACGTTCAGCAGGTCGATCACGATGGGTGCGACGCCGATCACGCGACGGTCGGCGGCAGCCGTGAGCCACGAAGTCCAGCCTCGTTTGGAGGCGCCGGTGACCACGAAACGGCGAACCTGTATGGGACCATCTTCCAGGCCTGCGCAAAACGCAGTGGTCGTGTCCATGGCGCGGACGGCACTCTTGACCATGGGCAACAGGGGCAGCCAGGTTTCGTCACCGTCCTTGAGGTACTGCGCCCAGGCAAAAGCCAGGATGGCGTCCTCGGAGCGCTCACGGAGTTCCGGGTCGGCGAGAAAAAACAGGGGTTGATTCGGCACGGCCTGGAGGCGAACGGTCACGGACCGCGTTTCGGCGGCGATCCGCACCAAAGCGTTCTGGGGGGTATCGGGCGGCTGGTAATCGTTCTTGCCGCCGGTGATGAAAAGCAGAGCGGTATCGTGCTCGACGCGGTCGGGCACGTAGATTTCCAGCCAGTGCCGCCAGAGGATTCGGTCCACGTCTCGGCCTGTGCGCCAGACTTGGGAGGCCATGTAGAGGACGTAACAACAGCCCTTGTCGGTTCGGGCCCGGGACATTAGACGATACGCATAGTTCTCGTCCGGCGCCGAGACGTACCGGTCCAGCGCGGTCAGGCGGTCTTCGGGCGCGGCGGCAACCAATGCCTGGAGGACGATCCCGGAAACCGCGGTGGAACAGAGCGCAAACGGGGTGTGCATGAGCAAATCCTCGGCTGGTGGGGCTGTAACGGCCGGTCAAAGCGCAGGAACGCGCACGTGGCGCGCCAAGCTTGTTTCGGTAACGCGCGGTGGGTTTCGCGCCATTCACTTGCGTCCGAAGTTGGTTTCGGAATGCTCAAAGCACTCCCGGCAGGGATTCCACTTCCCGAGGTCCGGCGGGACCGCCGCGGTCCATCAGTTCACGGCGGGCCTCGTCCCAGAAATCGAGCACGGCTTGGGGAACGCCCTCGGCATCCTGAAACCGGGCCGCAAGAAACGCGTCGACCATGCGGCAGGCGAGTTCGGGCTGGACAATGCTTTCCCCCAGGCACAGGCAGTTGGCGTCGTTCACCACCCGGGCCAGGCGGGCGGTCCGGACGGATTCGCAACTCACGGCGCAAACCCCCTGGAATTTTCCGGCAGCCAAGGCCGCGCCGGTGCCGCTGCCGCAGCAATTCACGGCGAGTTCCGCCTCACCGCGCTGCAGGATTCGGGCGATTCGCTGTCCAACGGACGGAAACTTGGCAAATACGTCGGTCCCGTAGCAGCCGGCGTCGACCACCTCGTGCCCGTGGGCGCGCAGATGGTCAATGATCGCACTCTTGAGTTCGAACCCTTTGACGACCGATCCCACGGCGACTCGCATGGCGGCCTCCTTTCGTCTTTCCCGCCGCCCAAAAGGGGCTTTTCGGCGGTTGGCACGATTCGGGACCGTGCCGTAAATCCGTACCCCGTGACGCAGGCAAATGTATGTCCTGTTCCACGGGGCGCAAGAAGCCGGGGGCAGGCACTGCCCTGGGTGGATGGAACCGTTGGAGACAAGACACGGGGCGTGAAGCGCAACACACGTACCGGGTGAATCGCGCTTCGGTCCGCCGGGCGCGGCTCCGGAGACCTGCCGTCTGCATTGCATCGGCACCCGGGGCGCTCGTCCTCCGCGGGTCATCCCCGGGCGGTGCGTTCGTTCGGTTTGCGCAAGTGAGTGTCGGTGCATGGGACGGGGCCCGCCAATAATGACGCGACCCGGGCCGTTTTTGTATTGTGGCAGAGTTCCAGCGTGGTGTTGGGCGGTTTTCGCATCATGGTTGCCGAAGGTTGACAAACGCGTGAGTTTGGGTATATTATAGACTTCGGTACGGCGGTTTATTCGTGCCTCTCACGGGCGTCGACCCGGTCTCGCTTTCCGACGCGTGTCCGCACCATGACCCGCTATCATGGAGGATTGAGTCTCGATGCTGTCAGACAATGACACAATGAAGCTCTATATGCAGAATATCGGGCAGTACTCGCTGGTCACGCCCCAGGAGGAAGTGGAGCTTGCGGCCCGAATAGCTGCCGGCGATGCCGAAGCCCGCGACAAGCTGATCCGGAGCAATCTCCGCTTGGTGGTGAAGATTGCCCACGACTTCAAAGGGCTTGGCCTCCCGTTGCTCGACCTGATTTCCGAGGGCAACATCGGGTTGATGCGGGCCGTGGAAAAGTTCGACCCTTCCAAGGGAGCCAAGCTGAGCAGCTACGCGGCCTGGTGGATCAAGCAGTCCATGCGGCGCGCATTGGCCAACCAAGCGCGAACGATCCGCATCCCGGTGCAGTCCGCCAGCAAGATCAGCAAGATACAAGCCGCGCGCGCGCGCTTGAAAGAAAAACTGGATCGTGAGCCGACGGACAAGGAGATCGCCGAGGAAGTCAACCTTACGGTCCGAACCGTCTCGGGCCTGCGGCTCGGTAAAACGACGACCATTTCTCTGCACGACCCGATCCAGCACGGTGAGGACGGCGAATTCCGGGACATCATCCCGGACGACAAAAGCATCGGGCCGGACGCCCTGGTCCAAGACGCAGAGACTCTGCGGCACATGCTCGAACTCATCGATCATCTGGACGACCGGGAACGGCGGATTCTGCAGCTCCGCTTCGGCCTGAACGGCGAGCGCCCGCGAACCCTCGAGGAAGTGAGCCAATGCATCGGCCGGACGCGCGAGCGCGTGCGTCAAATCCAGAATCAGGCGCTCGAGAAGCTGCGGATGATGCTCGATGAAGAGGGCGTCGAAGAAGAACTCGCGGTCTGACCGCAGAACCCTGTCGGCCTGAAACACGGACGCCCTGTTTTCGACAGGGCGTTTTTCTTGCCGGCCCGGCAACCGGTCGAATGTTCTTGACCAAGCAACCCGCTCCCGCACTTGCTGTTCGAGCAGTTGCCGGGAGCGACGATCCCCGACCGGGGGTGTGGGTCCGGATCGGGTTTCAGAAGTCCGGAAGCTCTGCGCAACGCAAAGCCCGCCGGACGTCCAGTGAAGGAGAGGGACGCGCCATGACGGGACGCATCGAGGAAATCCGGTCCCAGTTCGACTCGGTATTGGCCGGGCAGGCCCCCGACGTTCGGGTCTACCCATCCAGTTGGGCGTCCGCGGACGGCGTGCTGTTCTGTCTGGCGCGGACCCGGACGGGCAAGCGATTGTTCGAAATCACGGACAATCCCGGCAAATTGCTTCCGGACCTGTCGTCCGATGTCTGTCGAAGTGGGCGCCTGGTTTGGCGGCAGCACGTATTGTCCCCGGCGACCGCCGCGGTTCTGCGGCGCCTGTTCCCATGGACCGCTCCCGTTTCTCTGCGGCGTCGGCGTACGACATTCGGCTGCGGAGACCGCCTGGGAATGGCTACGTCGGGACACCTGCGGGCCGTAGCCCAATTCGAAGCGGCCCCGGTCCTGGCTCAGCAGTCGATCCGGGAACTGGCCCTGACTCATCGCACCTTCCCGCGAGTGGTGGACGACGTCGTGCACTTGGTATTTCAGGAAGGATATCGCGCCGGCTTCGGTGCGGACGGGGACCATCTGAAGACACTGTCCGACATCGACCGGGCCGTGGACGCCGGCATGACAATGATCACCCTCGACCTCAGCGAGGTCATGACGGCAGAGGCCGAGAAATGGGATGCCGGGCGCGTGGCAGGGGCTTTTGCCGCGTTGCCCGACGGTTTCCGGCGGCACGTCTCGACCGCCTATGCCGACAAACGGTTCGCGGCCGGGCAAACCAGCATTTTGCTTTCGAAACTCGAGGTGGAGCGTTGCGCCGTGATGTACGGGCGTGCGCTCGAATTTGCTGCAGAAGTGTACGGTCACCTGCGCAAGCGCCGCGGGGACGAATTCGACCTCGAGCTTTCCATTGATGAAACCACCGCCCCGACCCAACCGGAACACCATTTGTACATCATTCTCGAACTGCGCCGGCTCGGAGTTGAGCTTTCGTCGCTGGCCCCGCGTTTCGTGGGTGAGTTCCAGAAGGCCGTGGATTACATTGGAGATTTGGCCGAGTTCGAGAAACAGTTCGCCCTGCATTGCGCCATTGCGGAGACTCACGGCGGATACAAGATCTCGGTCCACTCGGGCAGCGACAAGTTCAGCGTGTATCCCACCATCGGTCGCTGCAGCGATCTTTGCGTTCACGTGAAAACCGCGGGCACGAGTTGGCTGGAGGCGGTCCGCACGATCGCTCAGTCTGCTCCGCGGCTCTATCGGGATCTCCATCGTCGTGCGGTGGAGTTCTTCCCCGAGGCCTTGGCGTACTACCATGTCACCCCCGACCTCGCCTCGATCCCGAACCTCGACGAGCTGCCGGACGCCGAACTGCCGGCCCTGATGGACCACGACGACGCCCGTCAGTTGCTGCACGTAACCTACGGCGGAATCCTGCCGGACCCGAAACTTGGTCCTCGATTCTTCGCCGCCCTCGAAGCCGACGAAAGCGGGTACGCCGCCAACCTGGAAAGACATTTCGTACGTCACCTGGAAACGCTGGGTGTCCCGCGACGGACTTCACACCGGCTTTGATTTCCGAGGGGTCCCGAGCCCGGATCGCGTCCGCCCACCCGATGCGTCCAGCCCCCGACCGGGATCGCCAAGCGCGGCGCGACCACCGAAACGACGGTTGTCAGGACGGACAGCGAACGGGACGGAAGGGACAAGCCGTCGCAACGTCGGACGAAATCAAGATACGGTTGACGCACCGACCGTCGGACGCTGCTCGCGGCGCCCGGTCTCGCCCCCATCCGGAACAAGCCCTTTCCGACTGCCGCGCTCCGGCGTGCGCCCTGACGGTCCAATACCCTCTCTCGCCTCATTTCAGCCGCACAGAAGCCCCGATCACGGCGGCAGGCGGCAGGGATGCGGATGCAAAGTCGCTCCACGTCCCCGAGAATGTGCGCATCCGAACGTTGCGCGGGTTTTCGGCCGTGTTGCGAGCCCACGGCTCCGGACCGGATATGACGGACCACTTCAGGGCGGAACCGGGCCGCACTCCGGGAACGTTCCAGCGCACGCGCAGCGAACGGGACGGGTGCCGGTTGATTGCCGTCAAATTCAGGGTGGCCCGGTCCGCCGACAGCGTGGCGCTTGCGTCGAATACCGGGGTTTTTCCGAGGTTAGGGGACTGGATCCGGACGGGTATTCGCCAGGGACCGGTGTGTGCCGCAAACAGGCGGAATGTCAGAAAAACCGGGGTCTGAATCACCTGGAGGGAGGTGGTTCGGACGGCGCCGATGGGGTTCACGAGCAGGGCGTAATTGGCGATCGGCACATTCTCCCCACAGCGCTGCAGGGCATGAAACATTCCTGCGGCGTAGACTGCCTCGGGCAGGCCCTGACCGCCGCGGCAGCCATGCATGTGGGGGATGGCGTTCCACTCGTCAAAGGCCAGGGGGAGGGTTTTCCCGGCCGCTGTTCGTGCGATTCGAAACGTCTCGCGCAAGGCGGACTCGATGCGCACCGGGGCGCCGACGACCTTTTCCCATGTGGCTGCCGTGCAACGGCGGATGTCGTATTCGACGTAATTGTGCACGGAGAGCAGATCCATGAATTGCCCGCAGATGGGCAGCATCCGTCGATTCCAGCGGTCGAAATCGTCCCGAAAGACACCGCAACCCACCAAGACGATATCGGGAGATGCCCGTCGCATCGCGCGGGCGAACTCGACGGCGCGCAGCCCGTAGACCTCCGGACCGACGTGCCCGAGCTGCCAGGGCCCCCAGATTTCGTTGCCGACATCCCAGTACCGAACATTGTACGGGGCCCGGTGGCCGTTGGCGGCCCGCAGGCGCCCCATGGGCGTTTCCGGGCCGCCATTGCAATACTCGACCCACTGGGCGGCCTGCTCCGCCGTACCTTCCCCGGCGTTGACACAGATGCACGGCTCCGCCCCGATGAAACGACAGTACTCTATGAATTCGTCCGTTCCCATATCATTATACACCCAGGCGTTCCAGGCCCGATCCCAGCGCATGGGCCGGCGGTCGGGGTCCCCCACGCCGTCGCGCCACTGGTAGCCGGAGACCATGTTGCCTCCCGGCCAACGAATCATGGACGGCGGGGCCAGGCGGATTACATCGAGGAGATCCCTCCTGAAACCGCCCACGTTGTCCGCCGGCATGAGGGAAGCGGCGCCGATCCAAAGCGTTCCCGGCCCCGTTGCGCCGATGGAGAACCGCGCAGGGTCCGTGCCGGCAGGACACTCGATTTCACACGTGTAGGAATGCCAGTCGTCGTTTGGGACTGTGAATTCATGCGCGATCGCTTTCTTTCCGACCTGCAAGGTCACTTGCAGTCGCTGTACGGCGCCCTTGACGCGAGCCGCGATCCGAGCCCGATACATGCGCCCGGGCTCGAGAACCAATCCGCTCTGGACCACTCCCCCCGCGCCATCGTCCAGTTCGATCCGTTGACTCTGGGGCTCGGCGAAGAACAAGCGCCGGTCCGGGGCGCAACTTCGAACTCGGCCCTGAACCTCCCATTGCCAGACGACACCGTCCGGCCCCGCCGCCCCCGTGAACTTGCGGTTTGTGAGGCGTTCGTCCCAAATCCCTTGGAAAACACAGGAGCCGAGCATCTCGATAAACGCACCCCGCTGGTACTCGGGGAGCCGGACGGCCGGGGCTTCGATGTCGACACGGAGCCGGGCTTCAAGCGGCGCGGGCGCAGGGGCGGACCGGTATGGCTTGAGTTCCAGATAGTCCACATCAAGAGCGCCGGCGGGGTTCGCGGCAAACGATTTCCCCATCAATCCGACAAAGCGGGGCGTGAAATCCGGGCCATAGAAAGAGCCGGCTTCGGTCCAGCGTTTTTCACCGTGTTTTCGGTATAGAAAACGGTATGTATCCACACGTTTCGAAATCCGCACTTCGACATTCTCGGGGAGAACGTCGGTCTGGATATAGGCCCCTTGTCCGGTCGGTTCGACCCACAGCGCCGGCTTGGGGTGATCCGGATAGAGCGCACGACTCAAGAAGGGGCCCCATGCCAGGACCCTTTCGTCCGAAGTCCCCACAACCAGCGCCAAGTGCAAATTCGACTCCGGCTTCCACTCGACGAGGTTGATTCGGGCACTCAAATCCCAATCCCCCTTGGGGGCAGTCGTTCTCAGAAACGGCGCCCTTTGGATGCCGGTCCAGTGGTTGAAACCTTGGGCGGTTTGCGGCACCACCAATCGCAGCCAGCCCGGACGCGCGCCGAGTTTCAGGGACGGTCCCGGAACGGGAACGTCGAACGTCCAGCGTGGGTTCAATTTCGGACCATCGAACTCGTCGCGCCAACCCGCTGCACGCACGGCGGCGGTCAGTAACACCATCGCGCCGATCAACCTCGAGACCATTATCATTTATCCCGGCCTCCGTTCTACTTGAATTCCGCCTCGTCCCACTGAGTGCACGCAATGGGAATACCGGTGCGGAGATTGCCGAAGCACTTCAGATCGCATTTGATGCAGCCCACGACAGCGTCCCATTGCCCGCGGCGGACTTTGCGGGGCCAGTCCGGATCGGCGATCAGGCCGCGACCTACGGCGATCAGGTCGGCGCGTTTCTCGCGGAGGGCCTCCGCCGCACGGGACGGCTGATCCATTGCGCCCACGGCGATAACGGGAACGCCGAAACGCCGGAAAGGAGCTGCCAAGTCCGCCGGCCCCTCTCGACTCGAAGGGGACAGATCCAGAATGTCCACACCCTCAGCCACCAGTCGCTGCGTCAATTCCAGACTCTCCTCCAAACCATACCCCGGCTCCATAACAGGGCTGTGACGGTAGAGCAGCAGCATTTTTTCCTTCACTGTTTCGCGAAGCGTCCTGACGATTTCGACAGCCAACCGCGCCCGGTTCTCCGGCGTCCCTCCATACTTGTCCGTGCGATGGTTGTGAGCCGACGAGAAAAAACGATTCAACAAGAAACCGTGTGCCCCGTGGGGCTCGACGCCGTCGAATCCCGCGTCGAGACATACTCTTGCGGCAAGACGATATGCCCGAACGATCCCCTCGATTTCTGCATCGACCAAAGCGTCCACCTGGTGATCGTCGCCCCGGTTGACCGGGAACAATTGAATTGCCGCCAGAGCGCCTTCCCGGTGTACGGCGTCCACCAGCGGACGAAGCGATGGCGCCGTCAATTCCGAGCCGAATCGCGGCACGCCGGTGGCCTCGACAATTACCAATGCCGCGCCGCCGGCAGCACGACGGCGATACCATTCCACGCCGTCTTCGGCAGTAATCGAACGACAAGTGACCATGGGGGGCATGACGACCCGGTTCCGAAAAGTCCATTGGCGAACCTGGAGAGGAGCAAACAGCCTGGACGTCTCGATTGTATTCGTCACGGATGGGTCCTCCTGAGTTCTTCGCGGCAAACAGGCTCGGATGAATGGTCGGCCGGGAGATACGTGACTGACCGAACACTGAAACTCACCTCGGCCAAGACTCGGAACTGCTCGTGCCGCCAATGCGGCGTCGCCCATCGGACAATCGGCGCCGGGCAACCTGCGGATCTTCCCCCCTCGGTCCGAATTCCAAATTGTTTTCCCGGCCGCGGAAAACGTTTCGGGTAGACATCGGACTGGAAAAAGATGCATGGCGCAGCAAATTGTGACAGACACTCAGCGGTCGCTGCCTCCGAGCCCGGCCTTCAACCACGTCCGGCACGGTCAACGCCATGCCGCTGGGATTGAAACCGTACCAAAGCATACTTCCTTTTCGCCGCACTGCGAGCGGGCTTCCAGATCGAATCACACAACCTCGGAGGGTCGTTCGATGCTCAAGAATGCCGTGTTCGGGCTACTTCTCACGGGACTGGTGATTCTCGTCGTCCTTTTCGCCCTGGGGTTTCGCCCCCGGGATCTTCCGCGCTTTTGGGAGCCGCCATTCGAGGACGCCATCCGCAGCGGGGCCTATGTCTCCGGGCTGGAAGTCCGAATCCGGGGCAAACGACTGCGGGGCGCCGTGACCTTCAAGCTCGCTATAAGGAACCCCACGCCGCAACCATTGGAACTGAAAGCGGTTTGGGCAAACATCCCCGCGACCTGCCGAGTGGCGGAGCCTGCTGTAGACATCCGGGTGCCGCCGCGTGCGCGCCTCGAACACCGCGTCTCTTTCGAGATCCTGCATCCGGTCTCGGTGGCGGAATTCAAACCTCCGATCTTGAAGGGAGAATGGCATTGGACACGCGGCGTGGCGGCGGAACCGCTCAAAGCAATGATCATCCCCTTTTCGGGCCGACTCGTCTTGCGCCGCACTTTCGGCGCCGCCAATTGGAGCGTACTCGCAGCATACCTCGTCGCTATGCTCATCGTGGGTTTGTGGTGCGGCCGCGGGATCTCGAACACGCGGGGGTTTTTCATCGCCGACGGACGGCTCAATTACGTCTTGGTAGGTCTGTCCATCCTGGGCACCTACCTGTCCGCATTGACCATGATGGGCTTACCGGGCATGTCCTACGGCGAGCACGACTGGACGTACATGGTCCAACTGCCGTGTCTCATGCTGACGGCCATGATCATCACCGGAATCGTGTTGCCGCGATACCGCGCCGCGGGAATCGTGAGTGTCTATGAATTCCTGGAACAAAGAATTCACGTATCGGCGCGGCTTACAGGCGCAATCTGTTTTATCCTATTCTCCATCGGCCGCATGGGACTGGTCCTTTACCTCCCCGCCCTGGCGTTCCACACGGTCACCGGCACCCCGTTGTGGTTGGCCATCGTACTCATGGGGGTCGTCATCACCGCCTATACAGTCATCGGCGGCATGAAGGCCGTGGTCTGGACCGATGCCATCCAAGTGGTCATTTTCATACTCGGGGCCTTTCTCACACTCGGGTACATATTCAACGATCTCGGGGTGCAGACGTTCTTCGATGTCAGCATCGAACACCACAAATTCCGCACGCTCATACCCGACTTCGATCCCAAACGCATCGTCACCCTGTGGCTCGTCCTCGAGACCATTTTTCAAACGGTCCGAATCTACGGCACACAACAAGACATGACACAACGCTACATGACAACCCCCTCGGTCAAGGCCGCGAACCGAAGTGTCTGGATCGCCATTATCAGTTACATCCCGTTGGGTTTCATCTTTTATTTTCTGGGGACGGCCCTGTTCGCCTTCTACCGGGCCCACCCGGCGGTAAACTTGCCGGGTAAAGCAGATCCCATGTATCCCTATTTTGTAATGCATCATCTTCCGGCCGGCGTCGCGGGAATCGTCATCGCGGCCATCTTCGCCGCCGCCATGTCCAGCATCGACTCGTGCATGAATTCCTCCTCAACCGTGTGTGTCGAAGATTTCTGGCGTCGCTTCAGCAGGAAACAGAGGAGCGAAGAAGAGTATCTGCGTCTCGCCCGTCGTCTCACACTGTTCTGGGGCGCGGCGGCCATCGCCATGGCCTTGGCATTCATGAAAATACGTTATGCCCAGATTGTTTGGGGCAAGGTCATGGGAATATCGACCAACGGCATGTTGGGGCTCATGGCGCTGGCGTTCTTACCCATTCGCATCAACAAATGGGCAGCCGGGGCGGGGTTTGTCAGTTCGTATGCCGCATTGTTCCTCATGATGGCCGGCGGCGTGAATTTCCTTCTCTGGCCGGTCGTCGGCAACCTCGTGTGCTTTTTCGTGGGCCTCTTTCTTAACCCTCTCTTCTCGGCGGCCGACCCACCGAGAAGCGCTCCCTGAAACGCACGTCACCCGCGGACGTGGGGCTCGGCACGTCTGCCCGAACTGCAAGGGAACCCCGGCAACCATCTTCCGCCGCCGGGAGCACCTGGAAAAGCAACAGGTCCAACCGCTGCAAATGCCGTTTCCATGGTTTCTGCCGCAGTCCGCGACCGCCTCAGCCTTGTACCCGAATCACCGCCCCGTTCCCCACGTTGTAAGTGGCCGCGGGCCCCCTCGGCAACCAATCCGGCACTTCGGTCAACGCAAGCAATACCTGTGCGCAGGCAGATAATCTTTCCCCAAACCTCATACGACGCTCCAAATCAAGTTCCCCCAGCACATCATCGACCAGAACCACAACCTTAACCGATTCACTGCGAGACAGGAATTGTATCGACGCCAACCGAAGCGCAAGGGCGGCCCGACGACATTGCCCTTCAGAACCGAACGCAGACAGCTTTCTGCCGTCCAAGAAAATCAACAGGTCATCACGGTGCGGCCCCACACGCGTCCAGCCCTCTTTAAGGTCCTGATCAACTGTGTCTGCAAGCATTCTTCGGTAAGTCTCTATCATATCCGCTTCACTGTCCTCACAATGCTCTCCCTGTCGCAGCATCGATTTGTACTCCACGCTCAACTCCCCTCCCGGCCCTTCTGACAGTCCCTTCCATTCGCCGACCACCGAAGCCTTCAAACGCTCCTGCAACCGGGCCCGGGCCCCGATTAACGCGGCGCCCGCTCTCAATAATTGTTCGTCGAAGGCCGCAATCGCGGACAGTCCGAAACGCCCGCTGTTTCTCAGCATGGCGTTGCGAGACTTAAGTAGTCGTTTGTACCCGCCCAATACATGCAGGTAACGCCGGTCGGCCTGACTCAGCAGGATGTCCAGAAACCTGCGCCTCTCCGCGGCCGGTCCTCTAATCAAGTGGATATCCTCGGGCACCAAGGCGACACAATGAAACTTGTCGATGAATTCACTCGCCCGATGGATCCGTCGACCGTCTACACGCATCCTACGCACTTTTCCAACACCTACCGCCAACCCCACCGTCCCCGCGGCACCGCCCGAACTTCCCATTCGACCGCCCACAAAAAAACTGGAGCGCCCCCACTCGCACAGTTCAGCGATCCGGGACGTGCGAAACGAGCGAAGCAAAGACAAGAAGTAAACAGCTTCCAGGAGATTGGTTTTCCCCTGACCGTTCCCCCCCACCAGAAGGTTCACCCCTGGCCGAAAACTCATGTCGAGCCGGGAATAGTTGCGAAAACCACGGAGGCGTAGCTGATGAAGGATGGACATGGACCCGGTCGTCACGATCCCCGGTCACACCAGGCGATCAAAGTTCACGTACGTTCCGTGCTGCGATCAAATCCCAGAAAGGCGGGCATTCATCCGCGCATCGGCATCAGAACGTACAGGAACCCCTCGTCTCCGGACAGAGATACCGGGCTGAACTGATCGTTGAACTGCAGTACCAATTGATCGCACTCCAGTCTGCGAAGGGGATCGCCAAGAAAATACGGGTTGAAGGCAAACTGGATGGGCTCACCATCGTAAGAGACTTCAAGCGGTTCACTAGCCTCGCCCACTTCCGGACTCTGTGCACTCACCGTCATCTTGGCGGGCTCAATCGAGAGTCTAACCGAAGCACTGGTCTCGCTAACCACCATTGAAACTCGATTGAGTACATCCGCAAACACTTCCCGTGGGATTACAACAGACTTCGTAAACCCGCCAGGAATTACTTGACGGTAGTTCGGATACGCCCCGTCGACCAGTTTTGACGTGATCCGAGTCCCATCGAAGCTGAAAGCCGCCCGTGAATCACTGAGATCCACAGACAAATCACCCTCATTCTCGAGGAGTCGCTCCAGCTCCTTGACCACTTTGTCGGGAAGGATCACGTCTCCTTCCGGCATCGACTCGCCTTCGAGGCCCTTTTCGAGCAGGGCCAAACGTTTGCCGTCGGTCGCGACCGCTATCAGATTGTTGTTGCGCAAGCTAAGCAGGATGCCGCTCAGTACCTGGCGCGGATCATCCAGACTTACCGCATAGGAAACTTTGTTGATCATCTTGCGGAATTCAGCCGACGGCAACGAAAACGACCACTGCGCCTCGAAGCTCGCATCGTTGGGGAATTCTTGTGGATCCAGTCCCACCAGACGAAAATGAGAGTTCCCACAAGTAATCCCGGTACTCTCGTTGTCTCCCGTTTCAAAGTACACTTCCCCGGGGGGGAGGGCGTTGACAAGCTGGCCGAACTTACGGGCCGGAAGTGTAGTGACCCCGCTTTCCTCCACAACGGCTTCCACTTCCGTCCGAACCTGGACCTCCAAGTCCGTAGTTGTCAGCGCCAACTTGCCGTCGTCGGCCTCGATCAATACATTGTTGAGCACCGGAATCGTGGTTCGCGTGGAAACGACGCTGAGGGCCCTGCGGAGGCCGGAAGCCAAGTTGTCTCTGGTCACCGATGTCTTCATTGCCATTCCCCGAATGAGGTTATCGACAGCTATTGCAAAGAATAGAATCTGAGAAAGATTTCTAATATATTACTATAGGAGAGGGTTTCTGTCAATAGGGTCCCGTAAGATGTTCTTGGTAAAATGAATCAGGCTGTCTGTGTTCCGACATCAAGTTGTCGATGAAACGACGGTAAACTGTAAATAACCACCAGTGTTGATGTTGTACACAGGTTGTCGACACATTGCTGTGTTGGTTGTAGGCTTCTGTCCGTGTACACCGGCGCCGTGGTCGCTCCCTCCCCCACGAGTGGACGGTGACAACGCTCTCGAATCAGGAGCAAACCCGAATGTATTCTCATATTCGCAATTTACTTGTCCAACGCCCCAAGGCCGGTGCCGTTGGCCCCGAGCTGGAGAAGGCGGTGTGCCTCCTGGTGGAGTGTTTTCTGAGAGATAACGCGTTGTTTATCTGCGGGAACGGCGGAAGTGCAGCCGACGCCGATCACATTGCCGGTGAGTTAGGCAAGGGGTTCCGAATCCCCCGCCGGCTTACGTCGGATCAACAGTTGGCGCTTGAAGAAGCGTGTGGAGATGAAGCGGGGTGCTACTTGGCCGGGCGATTGCAGCGAGGGGTGCGCGCTTTTTCTCTCAACTCCCACGTTTCCCTGATGACTGCGGTGCTCAACGACCAAGGTGGCGAACTGGTCTTCGCTCAACAGCTGTTCGCTTGGGGGCGGCCGGGAGACATCCTACTGGGACTCAGCACATCGGGTAATTCCGCAGACATCATCTGGGCGGCGCGGGTGGCGTTGGCACGAAAAATGCACGTAATCGCCATGACCGGTGCGTGCGGCGGGCGACTGTCGGACTTGGCTCATATCGTCATCAGAGCTCCCGCGGAAGATACGGCTGCGGTTCAGGAATGGCACCTGCCGTTTTATCACGCACTGTGCGCCGAGGTCGAGTGTCGGTTGTTCGGCGGGACGGATCCCCAATGCCGCTGATGGGACATCGTGTTGCTTCACAGCCCGTATCGTTGTCGACCCGGAGTTGGAGCGGACGAGTCAAGTCCGTTATTTGACAATACGGCGAATGTGGGCCATGGTATGAGGCTGCGTGTTGTATATGGGCGACAGAAACCGCCTCCTGTGTATCCGGTATGAGCGCACAGACGGTCATTCGGTGTAATGCGTGACCTCTACCCGGTGTTCGGGACTTCGGTTCGGGCGGCGACTTCGACGGCGCGGGTTGTTTCAGGTGTGTCCCGGCCGACGGCAGATGAATCGCGCCGGCGGTGGGACTAGGGAGATAAGAGATGACCGGTTCGGATGCTTTTATGATCGACCTCATGACTTCTCGGGGGATGATTACCGAGGAGCAGGCGGAGGAAGCGCGAAAGCGTGCCGACCTGGAGGGAATATCGATCATAGAGGCGCTCCAGAGTCTGAATTTCGTTGCCGAAGAAGAGGTCATGATGATGCTCGCTGCCGAGTACGGCATGGAGACTTTCGACCTTAGAGACTACAAGATCCCAGAGGATGTCATTGCTGCCGTCCCGGCAGACGTGGCGCGCCGATACAAGATCATGCCGGTGATGAAGGCCGACAACGTGCTTCGTGTGGCCATGGCAGACCCGACCGACCTCGAGACCCTGGACTCGTTGCGTTATATCTTGAAGACTGACGTCGAGGGAGTCATTGCGCCCGCAAGTCAGATCCGGGAAGCTCTGAACTACCATTACGGTAGTGTGGAAGAAAGCGTGGAGTCCTTTCTGGAAGATCTCACTGAGGGCACGTTGGACGTCAGTGAGCTGACGGGCACTCAGTTCTTCACTGAAGTGGATGAGGAAGACGACGAGGATGCCCCGATCATCCGCTTGGTGTCTCTAATAATCCTCGAGGCGTTCCGTACCCGCAGTTCCGACATTCACATTGAGCCGCTGGAAAAGCGCCTGCGGGTGAGGTATCGAATAGACGGCGTGCTCCACGAGGTGGAAAACCCGCCGAAGTATTTACAGAATAATATCTTGAGTCGTATAAAGATTATGTCGAGAATGGATATTTCGGAACACCGGGTTCCGCAGGACGGCAGGATTCAGATTACCGCCATGGGGCGCAATTTGGATTTGCGTGTTTCCGACATCCCGACCGTGCACGGCGAGTCCATCGTTATGCGTATCCTGGACAAGACGAGCGTAATGCTCGGAATCCCCGAACTTGGCTTTTTTGCCGACGACCAAGAGATCATCGAGACGGTTATCAACCTGCCGGACGGTATTTTTCTTGTAACGGGTCCGACGGGGTCCGGCAAGACAACATCGCTGTATGCCTTCCTGAACACGCTCAACCAGCCCACGGTGAAGATCATCACTGCGGAAGACCCGGTCGAGTACGAGCTGTCCGGGATCAATCAGGTGCAGATGAATGCCGAGATAGGGCTGACGTTCGCCAACGCATTGCGGTCCATGCTCCGTCAGGCGCCGAACATCATCATGGTGGGTGAGATTCGTGACGTTGAGACCGGCGAAATCGCCATCAATGCGGCCTTGACCGGGCACTTGGTATTCAGCACATTGCACACGAATGACGCACCGAGTGCAGTGACCCGATTGGTCGACATGGGGGTGAAGCCGTTCTTGGTTGCCTCGGCGGTTCGAGCGATAATGGCGCAGCGCTTGGTGCGGCGCGTTTGCAAGAATTGTGCGCAACCGATCGAGCCCGATCCGTCGGATTTGGCCGCGTTGCATCTGCCGGACAACTATTTTGAGGGCGCAACCCTCATGAAAGGGCGGGGGTGCTCGGAGTGCAGCGAGGGATATCGGGGACGGTTCGGCATATTTGAAGTTTTCATGGTGGACGAGAGTATCCAGCAGCTCATTTACCAGAAAGTCACGGCCAGCACGATCCGCGTGCGGGCCCGGGAGCTGGGAATGCGCACGCTTCGCGAAGACGGTCTGCGCAAGGCGGCGGCCGGCAGCACGACGCTCGAGGAAGTCATTCGGGTGACGGCGGCCGACGCGACGGACGTGGTGCAGGATATCTGACTATAAGGTATCGGAAAAAGTCCCTGCGGCACGCTTGGAGAATGGCGTTGGGCGCTTTCGGACGCCCCTAGCTGGATTGATTCAGGAACTTCGTCGCGGAAGGGCCCAGTTCATGCGGACCCAGCTCATTGCATCGAGCGTCGGGCAAGACTGTGGTGAAACACCCGCTCGGTCGGTGAGCGGCGGCAATGTTCTGAAGCTGTATGAGATGCGTCATCGCAGCAGACGGCTCATGCATTTTTCAGGCTAAAGCCCCCGACGATTGTATTGCAGCCAACAGTACGAAATGCCGCGTGACAATCGCGGCCGTGCAGGACTGCACGGCTCCCCTTGAGTTTGCTTTGCGAGGGTGTCCGGCCCCGCACGCTTTCGGAGATGACCACCATGGCAAGACCAGATTTGGATGCAGACACCAGTGCGATTTGGCATCTGCTTCTCGACAACAAGATTGCCACCGAGAGCCAACTCGAGGAAATCTATGCCGAGCACGAGCGTACAGGCAAGGCATTCACCACGGTCTTGTTCAATTACGAAATCATTTCGGAAGACGATTTCCTTCAACTTCTGGCGGACAATCTGGCGACCGAGGTCGTGGATCTTACCACGCTCGATATACCGGAAGAACTGACGGAGAAGCTGAACGCCTCCATCGCCAGACTGTACGAGATCGTCCCGGTCCGGGAGGAAGACGGCGTCCTCTGCGTCGCGGCAAAAGACCCCCTCAACTATCGCATGATCGACGAATTGAATTACGTCCTGGGTCAGGAATGTCGAATCCTTGTGGCGCGCGCCGTGGACATAGACGACGCCCTCGACAAGTATTATCCTCAACAGATGGATTCGGTGCGGGACATCCTTGCCGAACTTGAAGCGACCGGCTTTGGTGTACCCGCCGCCGTCGATGAAGAGAACGAGGACGACTTGGAGGCAATGGCAAACGACGCGCCCATCGTCCGTTTCGTGCAGGTCGTGCTGTACCAAGCTATCAAAGACCAGGCCAGCGACATTCACTTCGAGCCGTTTGCCGACGAATTTCGAATCCGCTACCGAATCGACGGCGCCCTGTACGAAATGGCTCCTCCCCCCAAAAACTTGGCCATTCCGGTGATCAGCCGTATCAAGGTCCTCAGCAACTTGAATATTGCCGAACGCCGTCAACCCCAGGACGGCCGCATCGAACTGCGGATCGCAGGCAAACCCATAGACCTTCGTGTCTCGACTCTGCCGACGCAGTACGGTGAGAGCGTGGTTCTGCGGGTGTTGGACCGTAGTGTGGTCTCACTCGACCTGCATAATCTGGGCATGGACGAACGCACCATGACGGCCGTCCGTGAGATCATTCGGCGTCCGAACGGTATCGTGATCGTGACCGGCCCGACCGGTTCCGGCAAAACGACCACCCTTTATTCCTGTCTCAGGGATATCAATACCATCGAGGAGAAACTCCTCACGGCGGAAGATCCGGTCGAGTACGACCTCGAGGGAATCATGCAGCTCGGTGTGCGTGAAAGCATCGGCATGACTTTTGCCAACGCACTGCGCGCGTTCTTGCGGCAAGACCCGGACCGTATCATGGTCGGTGAGATTCGAGACTTGGACACCGCAGCCATGGCCATCCAGGCGTCCCTGACCGGGCACCTCGTGTTGAGTACGCTCCATACCAATGACGCCCCGGGGGCCGTCACCCGGTTGATCGATATGGGAGTCGAGCCGTTCTTGATAAGTTCCACCTTGTGTGCCGTGTTGGCCCAACGCCTGATTCGGCGCGTTTGTTCTTCCTGCCGAACGGAGTATGTGCCCGAAGACTCCGAATTGAAGTTGCTCGGCCTGACGCGCGAGGATGTGGGCGACCGTCGCTTTTTCTACGGCAAAGGCTGCTCCAACTGCAACAATACGGGATTCAAAGGCCGAATCGGTATTTTCGAATTTCTCCGGGTAACCCCCGAGATCGAAGATATGATCAATCAGCGACTGCCGACGACCCAAATCCGCAACAAGGCCATCGAGCAAGGGATGTCCAGCATGCGGCAGAGCGGTGTCCGGGCGATCTTGGACGGGATTACGACGCCCGAGGAAATCCTCAAGTACACGTGAGGCCGTGTTTGCCGGCCGCCTGATCGGCTTCAGCCGCCCGCGTTTCCCCCGCGAGGCGCGAAGAAAGCCGACCGTCGGGACGGCAGCGAAAAGCTCTTTTTTCGGAACTGTTATTGAGACAAGGGGATCGTGTTATGGCAATCGAGATGGCGGACTTGTTGGAACTTGTGGTCGGGGAAGGCGCCAGCGACCTTCACCTCCCGGTCGGTTCTCCCCCGGTACTCCGCATCCACGGCGGGTTGACGCCGCTGGACACCGAGCCGCTGACCGCCGACGATACCGAGCGCTTGATGAAGGCCATCACGTCCGAGGTCAATCAACAGCATCTGCAGGAAATGGGAAGCGTGGACTTCGGTTTCGCCTTCGGAAGCAAGGCCAGGTTCCGGGTCAGCGTCTTCAAGCAAAAAGGCAGCATCGGTCTCGTCCTGCGTTGCATTCCCAACGACTTAATGACGCTGGAGCAGATCGGCCTTCCTCCCGCCCTCAAAGACATCTTGTTCAAACCGCGGGGGTTGGTGCTGGTGACCGGTCCCACCGGTAGCGGCAAGTCGACCACCCTGGCTTCCATGATCGACGTCATCAATCAGCAGCGAGATTGTCACATCATTACCGTTGAAGATCCGATCGAGTTCTTCCACGAACATAAGACCAGTTTGGTCACTCAGCGGGAAATCGGGGTGGACGTGCCCAGTTTCGCCGAGGCGCTCCGGCGCGCCCTGCGTCAGGACCCGGACGTCATTCTCGTCGGCGAAATGCGGGACCTCGAGACAATCGCCGCCGCCGTCACCGCGGCGGAGACCGGACACCTCGTGTTCGCTACTTTGCATACCACCGGCGCTGCGGAAACGGTTGACCGCATCGTGGACGCGTTTCCGACCGACCAGCAAGAACAAATCCGCTCCCAGCTTGCCACGTCTCTGGTCTGCGTGCTGTCCCAAGTGCTCTTGCCCCGGGCCGATAAGCCGGGCCGCATCGCCGCCTTCGAGATCATGATCGCGACCCCGTCGATCCAGGCGCTGATCCGTGACAATAAGACGTACCGGATTACATCCGACATCCAAACCGGGGCCAAGTATGGGATGCAGACACTCGACTCCCACCTCCTCTCTCTCTACGACGCGGGCAGAATATCCTACGGTGAACTCATCACCAAGTGCAAAGACCCCGAAGCCATTATCCAGAAGATGGAGCAACAGGCCAAAGGCAAGAAAAGACGCTGACCCGGACCCCGCAGAGGGCCGCCGCCGCGGTGGACGATGGCGGGCGTCCCTCGGAAAAGGGGCCTTCCGGTATCCGAGGCCCCGGCGAAGGTTTGTCCGGGCTCGGGCTGGTCGCGAATGGGCCGGGAGCCTTTCGGTAGGCGCAAGGCTGGTTTCCCGGCCGGAGATGAAAGCATCGACAGTGATGGGTTCGCGCCCCCTCTGGGGGGAATGAATCGGTGGGGTGTGTTCACCTGCGCTCCAGACTGTTGCGAGAGGCATCGCAAACAGGGACTGGGCCCGGGTTCACAGGAGATCGGAACATGGCCAAATTCCATTACATCGCATTGGACGGGCGCGGCAAAGAGCAGAAAGGCCGTGTCGAGGCCGAAAACGAGCAGGATGCATCGAGCAAACTGAAGCAGATGGGGCTGTTTCCCACGAGCATTTCCCAAGCTAGGGGGCCGGGAGGCGGGAAGCCGGGCCGGGCCGCACCAGGCGCCGGTGGACGGAAGGCCGGGGGCGCCAAGCGTTCGTTCGGCGGCGGCTCTATTCGTAAGAAGAAGCTGACTACGTTTACCCGTCAGCTCGCGACGCTGCTGGACGCCGGACTCCCTTTGGTGAGGGCGCTGCGTACACTCGAACGCCAGTCCAGAGGGGACCCGGGCGTACGAAAGGTGGTCGGGAACCTGGCTTCCACGGTCGAGGCCGGCAGTACATTCTCGGAAGCCCTTTCCGCGCATCCCCGGTCCTTTTCCAAACTTTACGTCAGTATGGTCCGCGCCGGCGAGGCATCGGGCGCATTGGAAACGGTCCTGAACCGCTTGGCCGAATTCATGGAAAAAGCCCAGAGAGTCGCGGGTAAGGTCAAAGCCGCCTTGGTCTACCCTCTCGTCGTACTCGTGGTGGCCGGCGGCATCACCACAGGACTGATGGTCTTCATCGTACCCAAGTTCGCAAAGATCTTCGCGGACATGCTGCCCGGCGAAGACCTGCCCGGGCTGACTCTCTTCGTCATCAGAGCCAGTAATCTCATCAAGGATCGGTCCCTGCTGGTCATCGGCTGTGTCGTGGGCGGAATAATCGTGCTCAAAATGCTGCGGCGGACAGGAACAGGTGCGTTCGTCATGGACTACATCATGGTCAAGCTCCCGCCGTTCAACGACCTGGTCATCAAGTCCACCGTGTCACGCTTCTGTCGAACGCTCGGGACCCTCATGCAATCCGGTGTGGCGGTATTGCAGGCCTTGCAGATCGTTCGCGATACGGCGGGCAACGAGGTCGTTTCCCGGGCCATCCAGACCGTGCATGACGCGGTAAAAGAAGGTGAGGGCATGACCAAACCTCTCGAGGCGGCCAATATCTTTCCCGGTATGGTCGTCAGTATGGTCGAGGTGGGAGAGGAAACCGGTGCATTGCCCGAGATGCTGAACCGTGTCGCGGATACTTACGATGAAGAAGTGGACCGGGCCGTGGAGGCCCTCACGTCCTTGATCGAGCCCGCCATGATTGTCGTTATGGCGGTCATCATCGGTACGATCGTCATCGCGCTCTTCTTGCCCTTGATCAAGCTCATGGACAAATTGGGCGGCGCCTGATTCAGGCCCCACTCTCTGCAATGGCTGTGAAAGGCGGGACCTGCGTGACCCTTGCGCCTTCCGCTTGCGCATTGCATGTGCATGGCTATAGTAACCGCCTTCTGTTTCCACTGCTTTTTTCGGGGCGTGGCTCAGTCTGGTTTAGAGCGCTGCGTTCGGGACGCAGAAGTCGGAGGTTCGAATCCTCTCGCCCCGACCATCTTCTTTCCTTCAGGGCATTTGTTCGGCCGCTGCTTCATCCCCGGGGAACGCTGTATCTGCGAAGTCCGTGCTTGGTCGGATATCGATGCGATGAGGGGCGCGGGTTTTCGAGCGTCCCTCTCCATCGACTCGTTCGAATCCCGGACTCCTCGCGCCCTCCCGCTCCGCGGGATCGAGACGCGGAGACCGCAGAAAAAACCCCGGACAGGATCAACTGGATGAACCGGATAACATTCCGTCCTGTCAATCCTGTCTCGGTTCCTTCCCTTTCTTTTCTTGGCGTTCACTGCGCCTTTGCCAGAGTCAGTTCTTCTGTCTTCGAACAACGGCGCGGCGCAGTGGGGGGGGCGCCGTGCGAAACAGGGCTGTTTGACCGGCCTTGAGCCGGACCTCCAAGCGGCGCGTACCGGCAGGCCACGACCGGCCGCGGAATACCTCGCGTACTGCGCCGGCCCGCGTCAGTGTAATCGTTTTGACCCCGGCCGTTCGCGCGTGCACCCCTACAAACCCGTCTCCGACGTAATACACGTCGTTCGAACTGCCCGCCACCGGCAAACCCGCGGTCCGCGCCAAAGCACGAATCGCTTCGGGCGGCAATCCGGGTGCGGCGGACCAGATTACGACGGCATCTTTCGCTCGACGTACCACCATTGCCGCACCTTTTTCGCCGCTCCTGAATCGGGCCAGCACGGCCCACGTGGCGTCCGGTTGCGGGAGAAAGACCGGGGCAAAAGCCTTGTCGGCGCCGAATTCGATGCCTGCCGTTTCTTTCCAGGTTGCGTCAGCCGATAAGTCTGCGAACTCCGCAGCGAGCGGCACAGGCGTTCGCGACAGCCGCGCCGGACACCCGAGAAGCGTCGCGGGTGCATCGACATCGAGACCGCGGTCGTCGAGTACGCCCACCGGTCCGACAAAGGCCGCAGTCCGGCCTTCCCGCAACACCCGTTCCTTCAAGAAACGTCGTTGGTTGGCGTCCAGGTGGAATAGGTTCAAGAACAAAAAAGCGCGGTGTTTCAGCAATTCCGGCTGTTCCAGGACGTCCCGGAACAGAACCGGCCGCCATGGCACGCCTGAGCGGATCAGGGCCTCGACCTGACCGTTGATCAACCGCCCCAGGTACGGCGGGCGGAACGGATCGAACCGCCCCATCTGTTCCTCGTCCACCACTACCGCCAACACCCGAGGAGGCGGCAGCGGACGAAACGTCTCACGCCGGTCCAGGAGCTTCTGGAGCGAGGTCAACTCGTCGGCAATGCGCGGGTCGCCGAAGATCCAACCGTTCGAAAAGTCGTACCACTGAAGGGCGGTCCCCTGGGCCAGGGCCCGGAGCACCTCGCGACGAAGCTGCGCGATGCTGCCCGCGAGGTCCGCGGGCCGGCCGTAATCTTGGTCCGCCCAATGGGTGCGCAGGTCGGCCTGGTCCCACCACAATCGCCCGTGCAGCGCGAACGAGCCGAAAGCGGTCATGCTGGCCGGTCCGTCCCCTGGCTTCCGCCAAGAATAGGTCGTCGGAGCGATCCCATAATCCGTGTCCGAACACTTCAAGACCCGGTGCAGAGCGAAGTGGCCCGACGCCTGATTGAACCCGATAGACTCCGCCAGGTACATGACGTAGCCGTAGTATGTGCCGCACAGGAGGCGACCGGCGCTTTCCTGCTTGAGTACGCCGTACAACAGCCGGATGTTGTCCGCCACCACGTCGTGCTGGTAGCGGTTGTAGTCGATCACGTCGCGCTGGCCGACCGGATCGAAGAACATGCCCAATTGCGGACTCTTGCGTGCCGCCGTGCGCGGCACCCGTGCCGTATCGAGCGTCACATCTTTCCGGGCCCAGGCCGCCTGCAATGCGGCGTCCGTGCCGTATTTATCCCGCAGCCAACGCCGGAAGTCCCGTTGTCCGGCCTCGCTGTAGTCCACCAGGTCGCCCGACTGCGCGCCCCAGTGGAACCACTCCCAGGTGATGCCCGCGCACGGCTGAATCCCGATGATGCGCGAAGAGAACGGGGTCTGCCTCAGGTGTCGAGTGAGTTCGCGCAACACCCGCGCGTACGTTGTCCGCCAAAGAGGTGAACTCATGGACGGCCATTGGCTGCGCGTGCTTTTATACGCCCCGACCACGTCGCTGCCGTCTTCCAGGCGCACATGCGCTTCCGGGTGCTGCTTCAACCACCAGGGCTGGTACCGTGCGTCGAAAATCAGGTTCAGGATCAGCCATGCGTCCGGGCACGCTTCCAGATAGGCGCTCAATGTCTCGTCCAGCGCACTGAAGTCGAACCCCTTCTCGAAGAATCCCGCCTGCTTCAACCCCACGCCCCAGACCCGGATGCCGGCGCGCGCCGCATGGGCCAGGTGCATCGGGTCCGGGCGCAGAAACAGTGCCTGCGTCGGGTTTACGGTCTTTCCGTTCACAGTCAAGACTGCCATGCCGCCCTGTCGCACGACACGGGCGACCGGGAAATCTCGAAGCGGGGGAACGCCCCGGACACGAAACGTCGTGCGCAGGGTTGCGGGGTCCGCAACCTCCGCACCGTGCAGAAAGAGACGTATCGTCGCTTCGCCCTGTGCCAGGCTCCACGGCAGCGCGACCGTCCAGGCCGCCGAATCGGCCGGCGGCGTGCGCCCTTCGAGTCCGGGCCGAGACGCGTTTTGGAAGAACGGGCGATCCGCCCAAACGCGCCGCAAGGTTTTCCCGTTTTGCTGGAGGACAAGCTCGGCGTATACCGGGCGCCGCACCGGCTCGACGGGCGTCAGCGTCGCCCGTACGATCAGGCGGCCCGGCACATCCAGTGTCGGCGGAATGCCGGCGATCTCCGCACGTACTTCGACCGGCGGCGTCAGTATGCGGTAGGGCAGTGCGCCCCACGGGGCGCAGGGCGGGCGACCCAGGACACGGGCAGGTTTCCATGGACCGTCCGGCGTCGTCGCCGCCTGCCAGGAACCGTCGGTCCGGAACGGCATCTCCCTGCCGTCCCGCATCGACACCAGTCCCTCGGCGAGGAACCCCTGCGCCGAAGTCTGATCCCGCACCTCGACGAAGAGAGAGTTGCGACCGGGACGCAGGCGGGCCGTCAGGTCGAGCAGCTCGGGCGTGCGCCAGCCATCGCGTTCGCCGAAAGTGCGCTGCACCTCCGCCCCGTTGACGGAGAGTGCGTATCCGTCGTCCGCGGTCACCTGGATCCGGGCGTTCCGGATACGCCCGTCCGCCGGCAGGAGCAGGTCGTACCGCAGATAGGCGCGTACGTGGTCCCGCTGCAATAAATCCGGGTGCCAAATCCACACGGCGTTCCAGGCCGGCATGCCGGGGTGCGGGCGCGCCGCGTCCGTAATCGGCGCCCGCGGTCCGTACGTAACTTTCACATCGTCAACGTCCACCGTCCCCTTCTCAGCCATGAAACGCAGCCGCACCGCTGCCGCCCGGTCCGGCGGACGAAACAACGCCTTCACGGGTCCCCAGGACATGCCCGGCGCGAAGACCTGAGAGCGTCGCGCAATCTCCTTCCCCGGCAGATCGCGGAAGCGCGCTTCGACGCGGAGTCTGGTTGTTTTCTCGGCGGCCGGCGCTCGGCGAGCAAACGCCCGAATTTCGACCGGGTTCAGGAACGACTCGTCCAGCGAACGGGTTTCCCACCAAGTCCCCTGCGAACTTCGCAAGAACCAGCGGCCCGAGTGCGCCGGGGCGGATGCCCGGGTCGATACCCGTTCCGCTCCGCCATGCTCCCGCCATTCGATGGGGACGCCGTCCACCGCCAGTTCCGCGCCGCCGTTCAACAGTTGCCCGGCGCCTTTCGGAATCAGCGCAATGAAGTCGATGCGCACATGCGCGCCCGGCGGGTTCAGCGGGTCGAACCGGACCCGGTCGATCCGTCCCTCCCAGCCCGGCGCCCCGGTCAGACGGATCCGGTGCAGCGCGAAATCCCCTGTCGCAGGCAGGGAATGCCGCGCCTTGAGCTTATCCGTCAGCCCCTTGCCGGACTGTGCGAAGAACACTTCGCCGCCGCCGGCTGTGTCGCTCTGCACCCGCACGACCAATTCAGTGTAATCCGCGGCACGAATGTCCAACTCCGGCGACAACAATTGACTGTCGAAACGGGTGACCCCGTCGAGAGTTCCGGACACCACCTCGAGCTTTTCCCAATTGGCCGGTTTCCAGCCCTCAAGGCCCTTGTCGAACAGCCAAATCTTCAAGTCGGCGGCCCGGCAGGGAGCAGTCGCGCCGGGGAAGACGGGCGCCAGCAGAAGAAGAGCAAACGACCACCGGAAAGGGAGCATGGCCAAAACAAAGCGGGTCGGTTTCATTCGACTCTCTCCTTGCGATTCTCGGCCCGGTGCACCGAGGCCGGGAGTTTGCTCCGCCGGCCGTCAAAAAACGCCGCGACGGGCTATAATGCTGTGTCGACGCCGAGGGGTTCGCGATGATCGCCGGCCAAGCGAGGTGCAGGCCCGACGGGCGACAGGCCCGTAGGGTCGGCAGGACCTTTTCGGGCGCCGTGGACACCGCAAAACAATGTTCCCGGCCGAGGCCGTCCCGTCAAGCTCCGGCGGGATCGCGGGGAGAGACCGGACAGATGCACGATGAGCCTACCGGCAAGACCGGTCGCGCCGTAACGGCCATGGTCAAGACTGTGTTCGGCGTCTTCTTTTTCTTGCTCGCGGCCGGTATCTTTTTCGGCTTTGGTCTGTCGGCCGGGCTGACGGGATGGCGCCTCGTCGGGCTGGCTTTGTCGGCCGGGACTTTTGCGGGCCTCGGCGCGGTGGTCGGGGCGCCGGCCGCGGCAGGGCTGTTGGGGCGTTCTGCCGGCGGCCTCTTTTTTCCCGAGGCAAGCTTCGATAAGCCGCAGCCGGCGTACGGCCCGGCCGAAGCCATGGCCGCGGCAGGCCGGCTCGAAGAGGCGCTGGCCGCATTTGAGAAAACACTCGAGGAGTTTCCCGGCGAGTACCGGGCGTATGCCCGCATGATCGAAATCCTGCTGTATGAGTTGCGAGACACGGACCGGGCGGCCGCCGTCCTGGAACGCGCCGGCAACGCCTTGCCCGATGCCGGAGAAAAGGCCGAACTCGAGGGCCTGTTCCGGGAAGCCTGTGAGGAAATCGCCCAACAGCAGACGGGACGGGGCCGCGTCGAGCTGGCCCCCGGCGAGGAGGACACATGACCAGGGAACGCGAGAAACGGCAAGGCCGCTGCCGCCCCGCCCAGTGCCGATTATGGGGCCTGTCGCTTTATTCGAGGATTCCGCGAAAAACGCCCCAACGGGGCGCCGCCCCAGGCTACGGTAAAGTCGGCCCTCAGGCCGTCTGGTGGGGACACGCACAATAATATAGCGGCAGGCCCTGCGTGCGGCACTCGATGATGAAACCGGCAGATCGCGACCGCGCGGACCGGCCCCTTTGCGGTCCGCGATTCAAGAGGCGTTTACGCCCGTGGGACCGCCCGGCACGATCTCGGTGGGTGGGGACGGCCGCCGCTCTCCGCAGGACTGTGTGAGTCATTCCGGGACGTTTGATGGATCGGCTCCGGGGCCCCGGGGAACATTTGCATGAACCCAATCGGCACGGCAATTGTCTTGGTTGTCTTTCTGGCGACGGCCCTGGCGGCCCGTCGCGGGGATCGGACGGACCTGTATCTCGGGGGGCGGCGCGCCTCGACAGGGACGGTGGCCGGGTCATTGCTGGCCACTTGCCTGGGGGCGTCGGCCACCGTCGGCTTGGTGGGACGAGCCTACACCTTGGGCTGGGTGGCTTTCTGGTGGCTCGGTACGGGCTGCGTGGGACTGCTGCTGCTCTCCCGGTTCTGGGTGGGGCCGATGCGTTCTTGCCCCGGCATTCGCAGCCTGCCCCAGTGGCTCGAAACCGGGTACGGCCGGCCGGCCCGGTCCCTGGCTGCAGGGATCATTGCCGTGATGTGGACGGGAGTCATCGCGGCTCAGTGGGTGGCCGCGGGGGCCCTGCTGCGGGAACTGGTCGGCCTGCCGCTCTGGGCAGGCGTGGCGCTGGCGGCCGGCGCCGTCGGTTTCTACACGGCGTGGGGCGGACAAATGTCCGTATTGCGAACGGACTTGGTCCAAGCCGTCCTTATCGGGGCCGCCGTTCTGGGGGCCGCTTGGGCCGCGCTCCGATTGCAGACGCCCGCAGCGGCACTGTGGCCGGCGCCCCGCGACCTGCTGTGGTCGGAAGCAGTCCCTTTCTCCCGCTGGACCGCCTTGCTGCTGGTGGTGGGCGGGATGTACGTAGTCGGGCCGGATATGTTCTCGCGCGTGCTGGCAGCCCGCACCACGGCGGCGGCGCGGCGCGGCGCTTTGATTGCCGCTGCGCTCCTGCTGCCGTGCGCCGCGGCCCTGACGTTCGCCGGTGTCCGGCTGCGTCAGGCGGGCATCGGTCCGGGAGATCCCCGCGGGGCCCTGCCGTTCCTGCTTGGGGGGGCCGGGCTGCTCCCGCCGTGGGCCGCGACCGCCGCCATGCTCGGCCTCCTGGCCGCGGTCTTTTCCTCGGCCGACACCTGCCTGCTGACTGCCGCGACAGTGCTGGATTTGGACATTCCATGGCCCAACGCCGAGGCCGGCGTGCGCGCAGAATCGCCCCGGCGCCTGCGCGTCCTGGTCGCCGTCGTTGCCGCCGGGAGTGCGCTGCTGGCCTGGCGGTCGCCGCACATCATCGGTAACCTGCTGCTGGCGTACTCGTTCTACGCCGGCGGCCTGCTTGTCCCGCTGCTCCTGCTGGCCTCGCGAAAGGCGTCCAAGGCGGCGCCGCGGCCTTGGGTGTGGGGCGGCATGGCGGCGGGCGGAACAGTCCCGGTCGTGCTCTTGGTCGGCGGGCGCGTCGCAGACTATGCCGTGGCAGGGGCCGTGGGCTCGCTGGTGTGCGCCGGAGTGGTGCTGGCGGGGGCTATTGCCGCACGAATGATTCATCTGCCGAACGCGTCGAAATAGCCTCGAGCACCGGCCGCCTCACGACCTCCCCCAAGAATCGTTCCCGCAAGTCAGGGGCCGCCTGCAAGACGACGCACGTAGACGTAATAGGCCGAGCCGTACAGCCCGGAATTGCCCGCAAACCGCGCCCGAACATGGCGCGGACCGCGCTTGAGTTCGACCGTGAAAACCGCGGCCGCGTCCCCTGGGTTCACGGCGGTGCACTGTTGCGGCAGCCCGTCCATCTCGAGATAGGCAGTGTCGAAAGGAAGGGCGCGTCCCCCCCTGTAATGAGCTTCGGCTCCGGGGGCGATGCCGTCGGCCCGGTAGACAACGTCGTCGCCCTCGATCCCGCCAGTGACGGTGTGCCCGGCCTCGCGGGGCCAGCGTCGCAGTTCGAACCGGTACGTGCCGGACCGTTCCACAAAGACCTCCCAATATCCGTGGCACGTTTCCCCCCCTCGGACCTGGGCTTGGTTCCAAACCACGGCATGGTCCTGCTCGTTGCGCAAGTCGTGGGAGCGCAACACCGTCTCCTCCTGTCCGTCGGCGCCGACGGAAAAGGGGATGTCGTCGTCCATCTGCCGGGAGCACAGCCCCCACCAATGCTCGTACGCTTCACGCAGTTCGGCCGCGAGTTCGGAATGGTCCGCGATCACGTTCGTTCGCTGACCGGGATCGACTCGGAGGTCGTAGAGTTCGTTCCGGTTGACCAGTCGCCATGGCCCTCGCATGACGCAACTCATTCGCCATTTGAGCGGGTGGGCCACGCGCTGGGTGTCCGTGACGATCGCCCGGTCGGACCAGGGCCCGCCCGACTCACCCCGAAGCAGCGGAACCAAGCTCCTGCCGTGGAACACCCGTTGCGCCGGGGGGGCGATGCCGCAGAGATCGAGCAGCGTCGGCATGATGTCGATGTAAGCGGCGAGATCGTCCACCCGGCGAGCGGTCTGAAGTCCGCCGCCCGGCCAGCGTACGAAAAACGGCACCCGGTGCCCTCCTTCGTACGGACTGCCTTTGAGTCCGCGCATCCCGGCATTGAACATGGCGCCGTTGACGGCCGGGTCGACCCCGGTCTGACCGTTGTCGCTCATGAAAATAAGAATCGTGTCGTCCTCGAGGCCAAGCTCGGCCAGTCGGGCCCGGAGCCGACCGAAGTTGTCGTCGATATTGGTGACCATTCCCAGAAAACGGGCGTACTGCTCACTGCCCGCTTCATCCGCGTACAGGTCGCGGTAGACCGGCTCGACATTGAACGGACCGTGCGGAGCGTTGGTCGAGATGTAGCAGAAAAAGGGCCGGTCCCGGTTTGCCTCGATGAAGGCCAGGGCTTGGTCGAAAAACACATCGGTGCAGTACCCCTCGAAGGCCGTGGGCGTTCCGTTCTTCCAGTAGGTGTCGTCGAAGTAATCGTTTCCCCACCAATCGGGCTGCTGGCTGACCCCGCCCCCGCCGTGGCGCACAACCGTGTCGAAGCCGCGGTCCTCAGGACGGTACGGGTACTCGTCGCCGAGGTGCCATTTGCCGAACATGCCGGTGCGATACCCGTTCTCCCGCAGGGCCGTGGCCAAAGACCATTCGTCCCGGCGCAGCAGAGATCGGCCGCCGATGGTGTGCCAGACACCCGTCGAGTTGCAGTAATGGCCCGTCATGATGCCGGCGCGGGTCGGCGCACAGGTGGTGCCGGTGTGGAACTGATCGAAACTGACGGATTCCGCATGAAACCTATCCAGGTGGGGCGTCCTGATGAACGGGTGTCCGTGACAACCCAACGGCGGGTACCCCTGGTCATCGGTGAGCACGAGCACGACATTGGGTGATTTCGGCATGGTTTTCTCCTCGATTCCGGATCGCACTCTCCCCACCTTCCGGAACGGTGGGCGACCGTGCTCCGAACCGGTCTCGCAAGTTGCGCCCGAAGCCCGGGGCCGCGCAACCGTTTCGGCCAGGGGTCCTATTTCGGCCGGGCTCAAACTATCCTGCCCGGTCAGCCTGCATTCAAGCCCTTTGGCCGTCGATTTCGGGTCGGCGAAAGCCCAACACCCACAGCAGTACAGACTTTCCCAAAACCGACGCGACGAACCTGCGGAGTCCGCAGGCGCCTCCAGCGCATTTCGCTCTCCGCGCGGTTTTCGGACTTGCGAAACACCGGAAGCGCGGTACTATCCGCGGTTGAGGGATGCGGGAAGCGCCGCGACACCGGCCGCAGAAACAGGGCGTTTCCGGATGGTTGAGACGTTTCGGCGGAGGCTGGAGGTGTTTGTCTGTGCTTTGTCTTGGTTCGAGGAGAGGAATAAACAGCCCCGGACACGCCGACAATAAGGACCCCCATGCCCATGCACGACGACCAACGGCACGACATCGTCGTTCTCCGTGATCTCGTCCGGCGCTACGCTGAGGTCGCGGCCGACCCGATCCAAGATAAGCGTCGTGAACTCTGGCGCCGCCACAACAGCCTGGAACCGGGCCCCACCCCGGTGCTGGTCCGTTTCGGCGGCTGGAACATGTGGTGTCGCGAGGTCTTCGGCGACGACGCCCTGGAGTGCCGCGATCCCTTCTTTCGGCAATGGGAACGTCGGTTGCGCACGGACCTCTTCCACGCGGGAATCGGCGACGACTTCATCTTCGAACCATGGATTACCGTGCCGGCCGTTCACACCGCCGGGGGCGGCTTGCACGGCGGACTGTGGGGAGTGCCCGCGCATCAGACCCGACCGGACACACCGTTCGGGGCCTGGAAGGGCGATCCTCCCATCAAAGACTGGTCCGACATGGCCCGGATGCACGCGCCGGAGCACGGCATCGATGAGGAAGCAACCCGGCGCATGGTGGAGCGCCTCGGAAACGCCGTCGGCGACCTGATCGAAATCGACGTCAACCGCGGCCCCGTCCTCATCGGCTTTGCCGGCGATATCTCGACAACCATCGCGTCGCTGCGCGGTCTCGACCGACTCATGATCGACATGTACGAGGCCCCGGAGCGACTGCATCGGCTCCTGGCTTTCATGCGCGACGGCATCCTGCGGAACCAGCAGCAGGCCGAGGACGCCGGCCATTTCAGCTTGACCAACCACCAGAATCAGTCCATGCCCTACTGCCGGGATCTGGAGGACCCCAAGCCGAACGCCGCGCCGCGCCGCCGGAAAGAACTCTGGGGGTTCTTCGCCGCCCAGGAGTACACCGTGGTGGGGCCCGACCAACACGAAGAATTCCTCTTCCGCTATCAATTGCCGATCATGCAGCAGTTCGGCCTGACGCATTACGGGTGCTGCGAGGACCTGACCCGCAAGATCGAGATGCTGCGCGCCGCGCGCAACCTGCGCAGCGTCGGCGTCGCACCGCTCGCGGACCCCTGCCGCTGCGCCGAACAACTTGGGCCGAACTATGTCATGTCATGGCGCCCGAACCCCACCGACATGGTGTGCGGGGCATTCGACGAAACCCGTATCCGGCGAATCCTGCGGGAAGGGCTGTCCGCCGCCCATGCGAACAACGCACGTATTCACCTCCTACTCAAGGACATCGAAAACGTCGAAGGCGAGCCGGACCGACTCAGGCGTTGGACGCACATCGCACGGGACGCGGTCGGGCGCTGACCCGCTGCGCATTCCGGTGCACGCTTTTCCCTGGGACCGGTTGCAGGAAGACGGCCTCGATCTGCGGTTTCGGACCGGGACGGCCGTTTCAATCCGGTCAAAGTCCCCTGCGCTTACGGAAGGTCCGGCAGTCGCCCCGGGCCCCCGGACCCGTACCCCCACCGGCGCTCCGCCCAAGTGCGGGGAAGAGGTCGTCCGACCGTCGGCGCGGCTCGCGGGAACGTTTCGAGAACTCGGCCGTTACGGTCCGACCAACCCGAAAAGGCGAAGGCCCATGGGAACTTGGAAATCCTTGCGATGGACTTCCGCACTCCTTCTTGCCGCGGCCCTCGGAACGGGACGGCTTGCGAGAGCGGGTTTCAGCGTACGGGCGCTCCGCGCCGGGGTGCGACAAACGGCCCGGAACAGGCCCGATCTCGTCCGCTGGTACACGTTTGCAGACCTGAAGCAAGAGGGACTCGCTTTCGACCCCGGCCCACAGAAAGGGACCCTGACGAAAACGGACGGACGTTGGCAAGAACAGAGCGCTGTCCACATCTTTCACGGAATGCTCCGGGGGAAGCCCGTCAACCCGTCCCCAAAGGGTTTCTCGGTCTGCTTCTGGCTCCGGGTCCGGGGCTGGGAAAAGGTGGACCGCGCCGGGTACAAGCGCAACAACGGCGGCGTGATGGCCGTCGGCAGCGGCTGGTACGGCGGCTGGCGGTTCGTGGTCGTCCCGGCGAGTGGGACGATCTCGTTCGGGCTCGGGCGTCCGGACAGTCTCCGGAAATCCGTTTCCGCGCCCGGTTGCCTCGAACCGGACCGCTGGCATCACGTCGCCCTCACCTGGGACCGTAAGACACTCCGCCTTTACACGGACGGCGCGCTTCAAGCGGAGGCGGAGGCCGTGGTCCCGTACACCCCGCCCCACAAAGGGCCCGACCGCCTTCGCATCGGCGAATGCGGGTACGGGGTGGGCGTGCTCGATTTCGACATTGCAGACCTGTCTTTTTACAGCAGCGCACTGCCGGCCGACCTGATCAAACGGCTGGGCGACCCGTTGGCGGACCTCGTGGCGGAGCTGAGCGGAATGCTGGGGCGGGCCAGGGGCGTGCGGCCCCCCCCGGCGGAAGCGGCAGAAGAAGAAGCTCTGCGAAAAAGGCTTTCCCGACTGGCCGACCTGGAAGGAGATCCGGAAAGCCGGTTCGCGGTCGGCAACCTGAGATGTATCGCCCGGCTCGACATCGGCGACAGCTTTCGCCGAGTAAAGCGCTGGGACGATGCCCGCCGCGCCTATGGGCAGGTGGCGGACAATGCCGCCGCACCGTTGCACTATCGGGCGCGGGCCATGCTGGCCCAGGCCGACCTCTGGCGGGACCAACGCCGGTACACCGAGGCCCGAAAGGGCTATGCCGCTGTTCGGGATTTCTTCACCGGCAAACACGAGAACTTCCGCCTTGAAGCCATCGAGCGCCTCGAGGACGTGCGGGGCCTCAGGGACGGCGAGCCGTTCAGGAACGCCCGCACCCGTCGGGTCGAGCGCCTTTCTCGGCCCGTGCCCGGATTCTACGTGGCGCCCGGCGGGAACGACGCCAACCCCGGTACCCGGCAACGCCCTTTCAAGACCCTCGAGCGAGCGCGAGACGCCGTGCGGGCCCTGAAGGCGGCGGGGCCCCTCCCGCCCGGCGGTGTGGCGGTTGTGCTCGCAGCCGGCGTCTACCGCCGGACCGCAAGCTTCATACTCGGACCGGAAGACTCCGGGACGCCGGACGCCCTCATCCTCTACCGTGCCGCGTCCGGTGCGTCCGTGATCCTGCGCGGCGGACGCAGGGTCGACAACTTCGAGAAACTGACCGACCCAACCGGACTCAAACGTATTCCCAAAGCAGCTCAACCGCATGTCCTCCAAGCCAATCTGACGGCGCTCGGCATCAAAGACTTGGGGAAGTTCTATCCACGTGGGTACGGGATAAAACCCGACAAACCCGCCCACCTCGAACTGTTCTTCAAGGAACGTCCCATGCCCCTGGCGCGCTGGCCGAATGACGCCTTCCAGATGAGCAAGCGCTTCACCACCGTCAACGCCCTCATCGGCGAAAAACTTGGGAAGTTCGTCAACAAGACCATTGACCGCACCAACGGTTTCGTCTACGGCGATCCCCGTCATGCGTCCTGGCTCGACGAACCCGAGATTTGGCTCTTCGGTTACTGGGGGCGAATGTATGCCGCGGACTGGGTCAAAGTGACGTCTATCGATCCCCGGAACCGTCAAGTGCGCATCGCACCGCCGCTGCCGCCGTATGCGTTCATCCAGGGCGCCCCCTATTTTGCCGCGAACGTACTGCGCGAACTCGATGCACCCGGCGAGTGGTACCTCGATCAGGCCGCCGGCATGCTCTTTTTCTGGCCGCCGGCGCCGATCAGGAAAGGAGACGTGGTCGTGTCATTGCTCAACGAGCCGTTTCTGGCCCTGAACAATGTGTCGCACGTGGCCTTCCGCGGCTTGGTGTTCGAGGCAGGACGGTTTCACGGCGCCGTCATCTCCGAGGGAGAAGACGTGACCCTGGCCGGTTGCGTATTCCGCAATATCGGCGTGTACGGCGTGCGGATCGAGGGCGGACGCAACCACACGGTGGTCGGCTGCGACCTCGAATACCTGGGCGACGGCGCCGTGTACATGCGCGGCGGCGACGTCAACACCCTGACGCCGTCCGGACATTTGCTCGAGAACTGCCACATTCATCACTTCGACCGTTGGAATCGGGCCGGATACCAGGCGGGCGTGTCCCAGGTGGGCGTGGGGACGCGGATTTCGCACTGCCTCATCCACGACGGCCCGCACCAAGCGGTGTACGTCCGGGAGAACGACCACGTTCTCGAATACTCGGAGATTCACGATACGTGTTACGAAGCCGGAGAAATGGGCTCATATTACATGTACGGCGGCTCGCGGGTGTTGGGCGAACGCGGTCAGGTGGTCCGGTTCAATTACTGGCACCACCTGCCATGGAACGAGACCTTCAAACGTTTCGCTTACACCGGCCGTCACGCCTTGCACATCGACCACATGAACGGCGATATCACACTTTACGGCAACATCTTTCAGCACTGTTCATCCAAGAGCGGCGTCTTCTTCTCAGGCGGCCCGGACAATACGGTCGAGAACAACCTGTTTCTCGATTGCGCCCTGGCGATCAACCTCGGCGACCGGTCATGGGTGTACCGCAAAGTGAACACGCCGCCGCGGTTCCGCCTCGACGCCTACCTGCGCCGGATGAAGGTGAACGAACCGCCCTGGAGCGTCCGCTACCCGCAGCTCAAGGAATACCCGGCCAACGCCCGGGACCTGTCGGTATTCCTCACCGGCAACGTGGTCGCTCGCAACGCGGCACTCGAGTGCGGCAGTTTTCTCGGCGGCTCGCGGAAAACGCACGCGCTATCGCGCATCGAACACAATTGGCGCGGTCCCGGCGCCGGCTTCCGAGGTCCGGCCCGGCGCGACTTCCGGCTGCGCACAGACGCCCGCGTAGCGGTCGCCGCGGGCTTCGACCCCCTGCCGGCGGAGGATATCGGTCTGTACAAAGATGCGCTGCGGGCCACTTGGCCGGTGCGGCACCCGGCGGGCACGCATGAGGACCTCCTGACCAACGCCCGCCCCGCGAACAAGAAAATGCCGGTCTGCCGGGCCTTTTCCCGACGTGCTCCGATCAATATCGACGGTCGACTCACCGCCGAAGAATGGGCCGGATTCGATCCGACCCAGGCCCTCGACCTGCGCCGCGGTCCCGGCGACGCTCCGACCAAATCGCTGCCCAGCACGGCCTGGGTCCTCCGCGACCGCGACTTCCTCTACGTCGCTCTGCGCAACCCGGTAAACCCGGCGGTCCCATTGAAAAAAGGCGATACCTGGTGGGCGGGCGATATGGCCGAAGTGATCTTCGAAGGAAAAACGGGGGTCGGTACCGGCGGTTGGTGGCTCGACGAAAGACCGCATGGCCCCATTTTCTACCTGGTCGGAGACTATCTCGGCAACTTCGACAGCATCAGTGTGGCGGAATTGCCTCGGGCCAGGGCCGTACGCCTCCGAGCCGGCGTCGAATACGCCGCGCGAGCCGACAAGCCCGGCGAATGGACCTGCGAGTGGAAGATTCCCATCGCCTTGCTGTGCCTGGATCCGGACAAGACCGCTTTCTGCAATTTCAATATCGGCGTGCACAAGCCCGGCGGCAATCCTACCCTTCGGCCACCCGCGAAACTCACCGGAAACGACCTGTGGGCCGTCTGGTCCGGGTGCTCCGGCCCGAACTGGCAGGTCTGGAACGCCGGACAACTCCGCTTGAAGCCGGTGCGGGACGCCCGGTAAACAAGCGGGAAATGGGGAACAGCGCCCCGGTTCGGCCGGGATTCGCCGGAACTCGCGCGACTACGCCGCCGCCGAACGCAACCTCCTCGCCCAATGGCTTTACACCGCCGCCGACCGTTGGCGCACCAGTTTCGACGCCACCCAGGAAAACGCCTACGACACCCTCGACCGCGTCACCGCCTGGACCGCCCAAACCCCCGTTCCCCTCTCCACCACCTACACCGAACCCTTCGGCTACCTCGCATCCGAAACCCTCGACAACGGCTCGAACGTCATCTACGCCTACGACGACTACGGCAACCGTCTCGCCCGCACCGACGCGGAAAGCCAAACCACTTACACCTACTCCTCCGACGGTCTGCATCAACTGCTGTCCGAAACCGCCGAGGACAACTCCACCACCACCTACGCCTACGACGCCCGCGGAAACCTCGCCTCGAAAACCGCCTCGTCGCCGCCGAAAAAACCGGCCCCGGCCTCCCCGCCGCAGACCGCTTCCGCCTCGAATTCATTTACGATCCCCTCGGCCGCCGCATCCTCCGCAAACGCTACACCTGGGACCAAGCCGCTTCATCCTTCACCGTCTACGCCGGCGCCCTGCCCGTCGCCGAATTCGACGCCCCCGGCGATCTCCTGCGCGCCATGGTCTGGCGCGCCGACGCCCCCGGCGGCGTCGGCGGCCTCGTCCTGCTCCAGACCCCGACCGGCGTCTACCATCCCCTGTACGACTTCCGCGGGAACATCGTGGCCCTGTTCGACGACGCCACCGGCGCCCTCGCCGAATACTACACTTACGACGCCTTCGGGCGCACGAAAATCTTCGCGCCCGACGGAACCGACCTTGCACAGTCCGCAGTCGGGAATATCTTTTTCTTCTGTACGAAGTTCTTTGACAGCGACCTCGGCCTGTACGCCAGACCTCAGTAGATTGGGCTTGGGGGTCTGTAAAGTTGGATTCCCTTTTTTGGACGGACTCCCGGGAATGGGTGTGGGCGACTGCGTTACAGTTTCGCGCGAATTTGAGCTTGGCGTCATCTTCTGTAAAGTAGTCGCCCACACTGGCGGTGACTGTGACAAAAAAAAGAGGGCATTCTGCTTTACAGCGTTACCGAGTTCTGGAACACGGATCAATGCGACAACCGAATTTGTCTGCCTGAGGCGGACTGCCAAATCCAGCCCCGGGCTTCAACCTTGGGTCCGAAACGGCGTCCCAACCCCGATTTGTGGGATTGCCGCATGGCCGGCCCATGTAGCCGTCCCTTTCAGGAACCAACGATTTTTGTTATGGTACGATTATCCCAGGGTGAACCCTGGGCTGGACTCGGCGTCCCCGTCGGGGACAACGAACCAACGCGGTATCCGGTTTTTTCCGGTAAGGGGGCAATGAAAGAATTCGACGGCGAGGCCCGCCGCCGGGACCTGATCGCCTTCAGGTATGATGCGCAGAGCGGACAGGGACAGCCGATCCCGTTCGGCGGGAACGAAATCTCACCCATAAAAGAATCGCGCCCGCGATCACGACCGCCCGTCGGTCCAGACGAAACCGGTCGAGAACAGCCATGCGTCATTCCTCCTGTGGCATCGCCACTCTCCGAGGCCGCGCCCCGGAACGTTTTCAACGAATGGAGATCTCCCGAGCGCGAATGAGTTGAATGCGTCGCTCTGCTCGAATCTCGCATGTCCCGTCGGTCACTTTCAGCGGGGTCGTTCGTCCGACCAAGTCGATGCGCTCGGCGCGCCCGCCCTTGACGTCGAGCGTCAACGTCTGCGGCTGGAAGGTCCACACCGCCAGCAGTTGGTCCTGTGGACCGCTCAGGACCGCGGCCTGCACGGAATCCCGGCGCAAGATCCGGGCCTTGCGTCCATCCATGAAGTGCGCGGCAACGTTGGCCGCGCACACGGCAGGCGACGCTCCCGACCCTTTGTGCATGAGAGTGAAGTCGTCGGCGTGCTCGGCCATCGGATCGCACCATGCGATCACTTCGACGCCGGGATCGGCAAATCCGACGGCATTCATCTTCAGGAAGAAGTCCGCTTGCCCCGCAGCGGCATCGGCGCACAAAGAACGGCGCGCTCCCACCTCGCCCCACCAAATGGGTCGCGGTTTCCCGCCGGTCTCGGTTATGACCGCGTTGTAGGCCGCGCCGTGCACTTTCCAACCACTGAGATTGCAGGGCGCCGCGAACGTTGGCGGACCCAACGGATAGCAGTGCAGGTCGATGGCGTCGTGCCCGGTCGATCCTCCTGCCGCGACCACCTTTTTCCAGTACGCTTCGGGCGGCTTCGTGAACGACGCCCCGACGATCCGGGCCCGAGGGTCGGCAATCCGTACTTCCGCTGCAATGAGCCGGGCGATGTACGCGTAGCGCGCCGCGGGCATGGGAGTTCGGTCGATCTCGTTATAGGTCTTCCAGACATGGATGGTGTCGCGGTATCGCCGCACGGTGCGGCGTACGTACCGGCGCACCACGCGCTCATACTCGGGCGTTCCGCACACGGGCAGCGGCTGCCAGAACCACACGAACAATTGGTCGGGTTTCAACTTCAGTTTCGGGTTCATGGCCGCAGGCCAGCCGCCGTCGAGATACCCCACCAGTTCCACGCCGAGTTTGCGAGCCCGGGCAATAATGGCGTCGATCCCCGGCTTGTATTCCGGAGATTCCGGCGTTTTCGTCCACCACGTGGCCGATACGCCCACATTCCGAACCATGCCGATCCGGTGCAGCCACTCGAGGTAACCGTCGTCCGGACGCAGCCAATAGAAGGAACTCGACAGTTTTCGAGGGGTGGGGCCCGGCACGGCCGGCCCGCGAACCACCGCGAAACCGAATGGACCGAACCGGCGAATCACCCACCTGCCTTTCCGAACCTCGATCCAGAGGTTGTAGAAACCCACGGGCCGCGATCCCGGCGCCAAGGCAACCCGGGCGACAGGTGCGTTCGCAAAACGCAGGGGCGTCGTGCCGTGCGCCACGGTGTTGTCCTCGAAATCCGCCAGACGCCAATCGACGGACATCGACGCGTCGGACGGCGCCCCGGCGTTGAATACCAGCGTGCATCGCAGGAGTTCGTCCGGAAGAAACGTGAAGGCGGGTCGACCGGGTCGCACTTTCAAAGAGAGGTCCTTTGAAAGGACTGCAAGGGGCGGGGGGACGCCGGGCGGCGGACGGCACAGCGGATCGTCCAGGCAATACCGCAGGCCCTGGACCGGATCGCCCCGCGGAGTCCGCAAGCGAACCCGGTAGCGCCATGGTTTCAGAAAGCCCGGCTCGTTCACGCGCGGGTGGACGAATTTGATGAGCAGGCGCTCCCACTCGGGACGCAGCGTGACGGACACCGGTGTCCGAAGCCTCGCCGAACCCCACCAGACGACCGCACGGCCGCACGAGACCTCTACCGCGATTTCGGCATTCGTCTCGTGCGGCGCGGAGAGATACACCGCGGCATAGGCACATCCTCGCGGCCAGGCGAAATCCGGACGATCTTTGAACGTTCCCTCCTCGTCCAGAGACACCCAATCGCCGGGTGATCGGTATTCCTTCCACGTGGCGACGAAGCGCTTGTCCAAGGCGTTGAGTCGCTCCGTGTCCCCGGGCGACGGACGCAGGTGCGCTTCGAGCCGGTGTCCGTTCCCGCCGAGTCCGCCCATCCCCGGGAACGCCCCGCAGAGCAACCAGTCCCGAAGCGAACTCGGCGCTGCTGCCGGCCGCCCGCCCGACGCCACGGCCGTTGCCAAGGCCAGGAAACCGCACGCCGCCATGAAGCGCCGGCGCCGGACACGCAATCCGAAGCAGCGCTCGTTGAAGCTCTTGTGTGCAACACCGTCTTTCATCGAATCGCTCCCCTCGTTGAGCCCGAGAATCCGGACGGCATACGCCGTCCGGGTTCCATGTCCTCCGACCCCTGCGAGGCGCCGCGCGTCACGGACCTCGGCGCTCCCGGAATCGGCCCTCAAAACGGTATTCGCCGGAAACCGCCCGGAACACCACACGTCCCGACCGCTCGCCCAGGTACGTCAGGCCGGCGGCTGTGCGCGCAGGCTTCCCGTTTTCGGCGACATCCGCTGCGGACTCCGCAGGAACGTATACCGTCGCTGAAGTGCCGGGCGGTATGACCACGCGCCACGAGAAGTGGTCGCCGCTGCGTCGCCATTCGCTGACGATCCTGCCGTAAGGGCATCGGTGCCAGGCGCGGACTTCGCGCAGATCCCCGACGGGCTCCGGCTTCAGCACGAAATGCCGGAAACCGGGGGAGGCCGGGTCGGGCCGGATCCCGGCCAGGGTCTTGTAGAACCAAGCCCCGACATCCCCGAACATGATGTGGTTGTGGCTGCCTCCGCCGCCCCATTGCTCCCAGAGGGTGGTGGCCCCCTGGGCGATCCAGTGTCCCCAGCCGGGAAAATCGGTCTGCGTGACCATCGCCCAGGCCAGATCGGCCCGGCCTCGGTCCGTCAGGACGTTCGGGACGTACTTGGCCCCGAGAATGCCGCAATCGATGTGCCGCTTCTGCTTCTCGACTTCCGCGGTGAGCCGGGCGAACACCCGCTCTTGCTGTGCGTCGGGAACGAGATCGAAGTACAGAGCGCAGGCCAGTGAGGTCTGCGTGTCGCCCGCGTATGTGCCGGCCCTGGGATCGTAGAATTCCCGGTTGAATCGGTCACGCACTTCCTGCGCGCGTTGTTGGTAACGCCGGCGGTCCGCGTCCAACCCCAGCATTCCCGCAACCTGCGCGGCGATCCGGAGGAAGCGCTGAAAGTGGGCCGTCGAAGTCAGGTCCCGCGGACATTTGTGCCCGGACGCCCCTCCGCGCGGCGGACACCAGTCGCCGAGTCCGTATCGGACGATTCCGTCCCGGGCGCGTTTCTCCAGAAAGGCGAGGTACCGTTTCATGCCGTTGTATCGCCGGAGCAACACGCGCCGGTCGCCGGTGTACACGTAGACGTGGTACGGGATGATGAAATAGGCGGCGTCCCAGGCCGGCCCGGTGCCGTACCCCCAGCCGCCGGTGGGCACAATGCCCGGGAAATCGCCGTTGGGCGCCTGACAGGCGGCCATGTCTTCGAGCCACCGGGCGTACGCCGGTGCACTGTCGTAGTTGAACAGGCCGGTCTCAACCGCGAGCTGGGCGTCACCGGTCCAGCCATTCTTCTCGCGATGCGGACAGTCGGTCGGGATGCCGACGAAATTGCTGCGGTACGAGCGCAGCGTTGCGTCCTGGATTTTGTTGATGAGTTCGTTCGAGCAGGTGAACCCGCCCGCAGGCTCGAAGTCTGTCCCGACCACGCACACGGTCATGTCCCCGATCCGCGGCGGGCGAACGGCGCCCGAGACTTCGATGTAGCGGAACCCATGATAGACGAAACGGGGTTCGAGCGTTTCTTCGGTCGCGCCGAGTATGAAAGTGTCGGTCTGGAACGGACCGGTGTGAACCAATGATTCGTTGCGTGGATCGAGCGACCCGTCCGCTCTGCGGAGTTCGCGGTAACGCAGGCGTACACGCATGCCCGGCGTACCCCGGACCCTGAGCCGCACCCATCCGGCGATATTGCGGCCGGCGTCGAACACCCATCTGTTTTCGCCGAACGGTTCGACCCGGACGGGACGGAACGTGCGCGTGATGCGAACGGGCGGTCCTGAATCCAATTGCAGGTCGCCTTTCGGACCGGACACGACTTCAGCGGCGTACCACGCCGAAGCGTCGAACCCGGGGCCGTCCCAGCCGGGCGGCCATTTCCGGGCGTCGTACACCACGCCGTTGCGGATGCAATCGAACCGGTACGGGCCGGTGGTGACGCGCCAAAGGCCGTCCGTTCCGATGGTTTCCACAGTGCCGTCCGTGTACTCGAGGCGGAAGAGCGCGATTAATTGCGGGTAGTCCCGCCACGGCGCCCGGTCCATGTTCCAGGCGGCGCGTGCGTGCTGATTGAAAAAGCCGTTACCGAGAAGGACGCCCGCGCAGTTTTCGCCCGGGTGCAGGCGATCGGTCACATCGTACCCCTGGAACAGCACGCGCTTGTCGTAACGCGTGAACGGCGGGGCCAGGGCGTCGTCGCCGACCTTTCGACCGTTCAAGCGCAGTTCGTAATAGCCGACGCCGCAGATGAACACGACCGCTCGAGCCAAGCCGGGCTTGACCCGGAACTCGCGCCGGAAGATCGGACTGGGCACGGTCTGTGTAGGCGGGGCGTCGACGATCCGGACGTTCCCTCTCCAGGGCGGACAGCCGAAGCGTCCCATCACCACGGCTTTCTTCCACGGGCCGGTGGGCGCAAGCGCCCATTGCCACGACGCATCGCTGTGCACTTCGATGGGCTCGCCCTCCCGGGACTGGATGCGCAGGCGCGCGACCACGCCGGCAGGACTGTTCGGTCCGGGTGCGTTCCAGGCGCGGATCAGGAATTCGTTCCGTCCCGGATGCAGCAGTTTGGCCACGTCCAAAATCCGGGCGCGGTTCCAATCCTTGCCGCTGCCGGCCTCGACGCCGTTCACGAACAGCGTGAAGGCGTTATCGGTCGTCAGGCAGATGCGGGCGGCGCGGACCACGCGTCCGGCGGGGAGATCGATGGTTTTCCGGAAGAACCGGGTCCCGGCCGGCGCTTCTTTCCGGGGCTTCCCCTCGCCGGTCCAGATCCAGGAGGCGCCTTTCAAGTCAAAAGGCATCGGCACAGGCGCGGCAGCGTACACGGATTTCGGCAGCGCGATCCAGTGAGCCGGGCTCCAGTCTTTGCCCCGGTGCGGGGCGACGGTCCATTCCGCCGGTTCGCTCCACGGCGACGGACGCCCGTCTTTGTCCCACACGCGGACTTTCCAGAAACAGTGCGTGAAAGGTTCGAGCGCCGGGCGGCCGTATGGCACGAGGTACGAGGCGTCGGAGTCCACCTTGCCCGAGTCCCAGAGCGTACCGCGGTCGGCGTCGAGGTTTTCCCGGGATGCAGCGACCAGGATACGATACGCGGTCTGGCGTTCGCCCCGCACCGAGCGGGCGGACTCCGCAAACCGCCAGCTCAGGCGCGGGCGGGGTGCGTCGAACTTCCCGGGATTCAGAACCGACACCCGGGCAGGCGGCGGGGGGGCGGCTTGGACAAGGCCGCTTGACAGTAAGAGGAGAAGCCGGAGGGCCCGGGCCGCGGGTTTTCTCTTGGTGCGCCGCACTCGATGGAGGTTCGGCTGCCGGCTTCTGTTCGTTTCCGGTTTGGTGTTGGTGGACATGATCGCTCCGAAGAATGTTCGCGTTTGAATACCTCGAGCCCGCTCCCAATGCGGTTCACGCCGTTTTTGTGACCGGGCGCTACTACCTCACTGGTGCGGCCAGGCGATAGGGGCGGTGCGGCGCGGCTGTGAAGTGGACGAGGCCCTCAGCGTATTCGTATGGGACCGGGGCGCCGGGGCCGTCCTCCGTCAGCGGACGCACCTCGAGTGCCGCCGGGGCGCCGGGAAAAGGACAGGCGATGCGGCCGCCGTCTTTGGAGTAAACCAGCATCACACCCGGTTTCGTTTCGATCAGAGTTGTCCAGTTACGGGCGATGGTGCGTCCCTCGAAAACGATTCGGTAGGAGTTTCGGGCCCAATCGACCTCGACGAACGTGTCTTTGCCGTAAATGACCCGTTCGAGGTCCTCCGCGCGCTCGTACCGCTGCATTTCGCGGGTTGCGAGCGCCCGCATGGGTACATCCAACAGGTAGATGAGATCGAGCATGAGCGCTTCCGGAGTCGCCTTGTTGAAGTCTGCACTGTACGTCTGGCCGTAGATGAAGCCCCCGAGCAGTTCACCGAACCCCGCCTGTCCGCCGCCGTACACGACCCGACCGTGAATCGCGAACGGGACAAAGGGGATGCGGCGTTCTCCGGGAAAGACCTGCCGGTCGCGTCGCATCAGGTGGCGGAACCGGGTCATTGGGCCGATGAACGGCTCGGTGACACCCTCACTGGTCACATCGACCCCGAGCCGATTGAACTCCCGGATAATGGCGAACTTGCCCTCGAGCGACTCACGGATGCCCGCCGGCGCGCGGGGATCGAGGTCGTGCCGCTGGGGCACGGCGGAGAGCACGTCGATATGCGTGGTTTGTTTGATGCCGTAATGCTGCACGGTGTAACGGATCCGGTCGCGCCCGCCTTTCTGCATGTACTTGGGCGCGGAAAGAATGTACGACTGGCTGCCGGCCCACACGCCGCCCTTCCAGAGTTCGCCGCGGTTGTTCCGGGCGACGACGTCAGGGTCCCACTTCGGGGAGTCTTTGTACGCATCGTCGTAGTTGTCGTGGAACGACACGATCGCGCCGAGTTTCCGGGCTTCGAGCATGAGATGCCGCAGCGCGTCATACCCTCCGAGCCGGGGATTCACGACCGAGACGTCCGGGTATCCCGTGTCGTGCCCGTCATGCTGCCAGCCGACGAGATAGACGACCTGGTTCATGCCGTCGGTGAGGTTATGAACGCGCCTGATGAGATCGAGTGCCTGGCCGAACGTCGTCACGAGCCGGTGGGGTCGTACGTCGCACATGATCTTGTACGTCGTGGCGCTGCAGTACAGGGGGTTCGGGCGGCAGGTGAAAGTTTCGCGGATCGTTTTGGCAGCGTCCACCCAGTCGGCGGTCCCGTCGCCGTCCACGTCCCGCACCAGCGAGAGACGGATGCCGGAGGACGGCTGTGCCACGAACTGCGCGGCCGGGGGAAAGGCGCGCAGGCGGTGCACCAACCGCGCTCCCAAGGCGGCGTACCGTCCGGCTTCCGCGCACGGCGGCATGACGCGTGCCAGGATACCGTCCTCATAGCCCAGGGAACGGCACAGGATCGCGCTCTTGCCGGATTCCCGCCAGAGCACGGCAGCCTGCAGAGTATCGAACCAGTCTAACTTCACTTCGTATTCGCCGGTGCCGGCTTCCGCTGCGGGGATATCCCTTCCGGCTTCGGTCGGGATGGCGAGATGCCCCCTGTGAGCGGCCGTGACGGCGCAGAGTTCGGGCAACCGTATCTGCATGAATTCGAAGCCGGGCTCCTCGTGTACGTCGTCGAACTGCGCAACCAGTGCATTTTTTTCGAGCCGAAGGGTCAGGCGTAGTGTCACCGCAAGCCGGGCGCCGACCCGGACTTCGCCATGGTAGTCCGCCCGCCCGGGGCCAGGAACGAACGTCCAGGAAAGCGTGGCGCCGCCGCCCGGGACCTGGAGGTATCGGCGACCGTTGCGGAGATCGCAGATTTCGATCTCTGTTTCCGGGAGCAGCAGCGTTCCCGGGAAGCGCTCGCCCGTGCGCCGGTCGCGAATCGAGACCACCCCGGGGGCGGCGGCGTTCACTGCCACTTCTATTTCGTCGTTGCGGAGCGTTTGCGTCCGGTTCGGTTTCGCAACCTCCGGCAGGGTGCACCGGACCCG
>JAADHN010000149.1 GCA_013151865.1 Kiritimatiellota bacterium | reverse complement strand
CGTGCAACGCGCCCCCAGACGCCCGCGCCGCTCACTCGCCGGACGGCATTAGTACGAGCCCGGCCACAAAGGGTGCATGGCCGCGCGCGAGCGCGATTTTGGGTGAGATTTCGTTCCCGCCGAGCGGGACAGGCACGTCCCCCCGGGCGGACTCCGCAGTCCCTGCTGCCCAGAGTCGCTCGGGGACTCGCTCTGCCGCCCTGCGCTCCCAGCCGATCCTGCTGAGCGGGAGAGACGGCCCACCCGTCGGGCCGGAAGGCCCCTTCCCCGGAGAAAGGCAACAGCCGCGGCTCGCATGGGGTTCGGCAATCGCTTGTTGAGTAAATCGCTCGCCAAGATTACCAAAATGTCATGTTCCGGTCATGTTCCGGTAATCTGGCCGAGGTATCATGTCGGTCGTGATTGAAGAAGTGAAGAAAGATCGGCGGGCTCGACACATCGACGCGGTCTTGGACGAACCGTCGAGCGCTTCGGTTCGTCCCGCCCAGGGGGATCGGCCGGGAATGCGTCCACGCGCCCTTCTCGGACGGGGGCGATCAAGTCGGTGCGTTGAATTGTTCCGAGACGAGACGGGCAGTGCGTATGAAAAAAACGATCTCCATCATCGTCTCCGTCTTCAATGAGGCGGAGAATCTCCCGGTGCTGTTCGAACGACTCGAAGCCGCCGAGTTGCCGGAATACGACTACGAATATGTTTTTGTCGATGACGGCTCGACCGACGCGAGCACGGCAATCCTCAGGGCGGCGTCCGAGCGGGACGACCGAATCAAAGTGGTCAGCTTCACCCGGAATTTCGGACACGAAATCGCCATGACCGCCGGTCTCGATTTTGCCTCGGGTGACGCGGCGGTGTTCATGGACGCCGACCTCCAGCACCCGCCCGAGGTCGTTCCGAAATTCATTCGCGCCTGGAGGTCGGGACACCGAATCGTGCTGGGGAAACGTCTCAGCAGCGAACAGCAGGGTCTTATCTATCGGTGGATCGACCGTGCATACTACAAAGTTTTGAGTCTGCTGGCCGATTTCGACGCCACCTGCAATTACCCGGACTTCCGTTTGCTCGACCGCCATTACCTCGACGTACTACGCCGATTCAAGGAGCATTCCCGTCTGTTTCGCGGATTCGTTTATTGGATCGGGGCCGGAAGCGATACTGCTGAGGTTCCGTTCTCGGCCCCTGCCCGCTTTGCCGGGACGTCCAAGTACGGCTTTCGAAAACTTGCGTCTCTGGGCCTGGATGCCATCTATGCCTTTTCCCTCAAGCCGATGCGGCTGGCACTGTTGTTCGCTGTCAGCGGGATCGCGTTTGCCCTGGCGTTGGCGGTCTATCACCTCGTGCCCTATTTCCTCTATGGGGCAAAAGTCCCCGGATATCTGACTGTGGTTTTCACCATCATTATCATGGGGTCGCTGCAATTGTTCATCCTGGCGATTTTCGCAGAATACATCGGTCGGATGCATATCGAACTCAAGGACCGTCCCCTGTACGTGGTTCGGTACACGGCGAATCTCCATGAAACCGAATAACAGGATCAATGCGGACGATCTCGGGATTTCGCCGGGCTGCAACGCCGCGATTGCGCAGGCGATCGAGCACGGGTACGTCAACAGCGTGAGTATTCTGGCCACCGGCGACTACCTGGAAGACGCTTTCCTGAAGGTGATCGGTCGGTTTCCGGACATCGATTTCGGGGTGCACCTGAATCTGACGTACGGGCGCAGCGCGACCACCGCGCCGCACCTGACCCGCCACGGGGCGTTCTGCCACGGGTTCATCGGCCTCCTGCTCCGCTCCGCCGCGAGCAGCCGTTTTCGTGAGGCGGTGGAGGCCGAGTGGGACGCCCAGATCCGTTTTCTGACTTTCCGCGGTCTGAAACTGACCCACTTGGACAGCCACCGCCATGTTCACATGATCCCGTGGCTCTATCGGATCGCTCAGCGCCTCGCCGGGCGATACGACATTCCGGAAATCCGCCACACACGCGAGCGAGCCGTTTTCAGCATCCGCGTCGGACGCAGAGGCGGCTTCATCCTCAATGGTGGTTTGCCGAAGTTTCTGGTGCTCAAACTGCTGGGGGCGTTCTGTCCGCCGACGACGGACCGTGAAATGTTCTCGATCCTTTACACCGGGGCATTGCGAGCAGAAATGCTCCAGCGGCTCCTCGCCGAGTCGCGGCGGGTCGAGGTAGTCGTGCATCCCGGACTCCCGGAACTGGACCAAGGAGTGCGTTTTTACGGTGTGCAAGAGCGGGAGTACCGCCTCTCGGCGGACCGATATCGGGAATTCGAGGCATGTCGGCGGCCGGACCCGAAATAGAGAAAAAGAGCCGGGCGATGCGCTCAACGGAAACGAGGTGAGTCCCATGAAAACACGAACGCTCCTGCTCTTGTTCCTGTTGTTGTTCCTGGGTAAAGCCCTCCTGCTCGAGGTGATTCCGCTGACGGACCCCTCGGAGGGACGTTACGCATCCATTGCACTGACCATGGCCCGCTCAGGAGATTTCCTGATGCCGCGGATATGGAAAAACGGTCAACTCGTGCCGTTCATGGGCAAGCCGGCTCTCGGGTTCTGGCTCATGGCGGCCTCCATCAACCTATTCGGGGTCAACGAATTCGCCGTCAGACTCCCGGGCTTCCTGGCCTGTGTTCTGCTCTTGGGGATCATGTTTTTCGTCTTGCGGCGCTATCATTCGGAATATGTGGCATGGGCCGCGCTTCTCGTCGCAGGATCCACGACCAGTTTTTATCTGCTGTCCGGCGCCGTGTTGGTGGACGCCTTTCTGGCTCTGTTTGCCGTTGGCGCGGTGTTCTGGTATTACGCGTTTCTCCGGGAAAGTCGGGGCCGCCTCAAGAGAGCATACAGCCTGCTGGTATTCCTATTCCTCGGGTTCGGTGTCCTCGCCAAGGGACCTGTCGCCCTGGTCTATTTCGGCGTCCCCGTTTTCTTCTGGACCCTCTTCAACCACCAATGGCGAACATTGCGGGACCACGTTTGGTGGATTGGGGCGCCGCTGTTTCTTGGTGTTTGTATTCCATGGTTCGTCCTGGCGGAGAAAAGCCACCCCGGTTTCCTGCGCTATTTCTTGGTCAACGAGAATTTCATGCGCTTTTACGCCCGGGATTATGGCGACTTATACGGTGCCGGACGCAAGTTGCCGTACGGCAGCGCATTGCTGCTCATGTTCGTGTGCTCTCTGCCTTGGGTGCTCGTCCCGGTATGGATGGTCTGGCGGCGGAGATCGCAGACGAGGACGCAAAAGCGGTTGGGGGCCATCCGGCGCGAGACGCTGCGCGCCCTGCACGACGGACAGTTCGGGGACAGTTTGTTCTTCTCCGGGGTGCTTTTCGTGACTCTTTTCTGGTGTCTTGCCCGTCAGTTGATGCTGTACTATCTCATCCCGCTGGTCCCTCTGTTTGCGGTTTGGTGTGCGCTGATCTTGCGCCGGCTGGAACTGCCGGTTCGCAGGATCGCGTTGGGCGCGACGGGATTCGTCGCATTCTACGCGCTGATCGCATTTCCGGTTTCGGCCTACCTCAGCCGTGTGCGTTCCACGCAAGAAGTCCTGGAACAGGTTCGACTCAATTGGACGCCCCATGGGAGGCCCCCGACCCGAATCGTTTTCGTTCGGCGAATGCCGTACTCGGCCTATTTCTATGCGCGCTCCCAGGTCGTGCCCCACGGCAAGGAAGCCGTTGCCGACAGCTTCAGACGCGGCTTGGCCTTGGGGGAAGACTGCATCTTTGTGAGTCCGGAACGGTATTTGCGCCGCATGCCCGAGTCACTTTCGGACCGGGTGAAAGTGTGGCGCCGGGTCGGTCCTTGGGTCATCGCGACGTGCCGAAAGGACCCCGGGGAAGTCTCCGTGGCCCGAGCCGACGGACGCCGCGCGGTCCGGGACTGGTGAGGAAAGTCGAAACGGCCGGGGAGATCGCCGCCGCGGTGGGGTCCCGGACGGGTCCGGGTTCACGGGCGACAACGCTTCCGGACGAGCCCCGAAAGCGTCGCAGCCGGGTACGGGCCACGAGACCTTTTCGGATGTCGTGTGGCTCGGGAGTTCGTGCCGGTGTACACTGCAACTTCAAGTTCGGCGTTCGGGGACCGGAAGGACGTCTGCACGTTCGCCGCAGTTTTGGCGGCCGCGGTCGCCGTGGCGTTCTCCGGACTCGGCGACGAATTGCCGATCGACGGGCACGAGGCGCTTGTCGCACGTACGGCCGACTGCATGATTCAACGGCGCAGCATGTTGACGCCGATCTTGAATAACGCGTACCGCCTGAACAAGCCTCCGCTCAATTACTGGCTGGCCATCTTGGCGGACCGCCTGGTGTATCCGGACGGTCGCGTTTCTCCGTTCGAGGCGCGGCTGCCGTCCGCTTTGGGCGGCCTGCTCATGGCCTGCGGCGTGTGGATCGCCGGTCGGGTGTTGTACGACCGTTGGACCGGGCTCGCGGCCGGGTTCGCAACGACGTCGAGTTTCGGATTCGCCGGGTACACGCACAGCGCCATTCCGGAAATGCTCTACAGCGGACTGTGCACAGCCGGCCTGGCGGCTTTCATTGTCGCGGAATTCGACCGTCGCAAACAGAGACCTCGGTGGGCTGTTTCCACGAACGTCATGCTTGGCTGGCTGTTTCTGGGGCTGGCCGGGCTGGCCAAAGGTCCACAGCTCCCGATCATCATCGTGTTGGGACTGTGGGGGTTCAATGCGCGTGCGTCCGGGTGGCGGGTCGCTTCTCGGAACTTGCAGGTTGCGGTCGGCTTTCCCCTGTTCCTTGTCGTTTGGGGCTGGTGGTACGTCTATATCGCCGCAACCGTTCCCCAAACCGATGCCGTCATGGTTGGCGGCCAACTCTCGAAACATTGGCTGCCGCAGCTCGCCTCGCTTTGGCGTTGGTGTCTTCCATATCCCTATTACCCTGTCCGCGCCGCCACACTGGCGGCGCCGTGGCTCGTGCCGTATGCCCTCGGAGTTGTTGCGCCGTGGCTGCCCGGTGTGAATCCAGACCGAGCGACAAAACGTCTGTGGTGGCTGGTGGTGGTTGCCATGGCGATTCTTTCCGTGCCGGCGCACCGACGCTGGTACTACCTGATGCCGCTGCTCGGGGTGATCTGCCTTGTGAGTCTGGTCGCTTTTCGCGCCTGGGGGCATTCGTGGGGGAATCGGCATCCCCGCGGATGGCGCACCCTCCTCGGGGTCCATGCACTGCTGCTCGGTCTGGCGTGTCCGCTGCTGGCGGTGCAGATCGGCGGCAAGGCCCCGGCCCTGTCTTGGGGCGCCGCAGCGATGTTGGCCGCGGCGTGCCTGTTCGTTGCTGCGCTTCTGGTTTGCCCCACGCTCCCGTTTCTCCCGAATACCCAGGTGGAGGCGCGAATCGTCTTACTCCTTTTCTGCGGTGTGATTGTGGTTTCACTTGCCCTGCGGAACGGGAAACTCCTGGCCACGGACCGATCTCTGGTACGCCGGGCCTTTCTTGCCAGGGTCGGAAATGAGGTGGCCCCGGCGGATGCCTTGTTCGCAGGAAGGGGCAGTTGGAAGGTCGCGCAATACTACCTGCACCGGGACATTCCCGAGCCGCAGCCCGCCAAGGTCCGACAGGCGATCAAGCGGGAACGGACGGTTTGGCTTATCGATCTTGACGCGGCTGGGCCGGCGCTCGAGTTTCGAACGCATCGCTTGTTGTACGCTGTGGTCCTGCAGACGCACGGGTATCGACTCTTGCGAGTGACCGCGGCGGCGCCGGTTGCGGAAAAGCCTGATTCGGGTCCAGACGGCGGCGCCCATGGGGCGGGCGCGAGTCGCGGGGAATCTCCGAATCGCCCCGACAACCCCGCCAAGTGAGACCGCAGGAACGGGCAGTGCGCCCGTGAGGAAGTTGTTGCGGCTGAGGGGCGCCGGCGGTGTGTGACCGAAAACCTGACGGGCTTCTCCGCAGCCTGGGAAGATTCAGGCGAGGAACCGAAGATGCACAAGAAAGCCGGGCAAACGAGCGTCGAGGTCTCAATGCTCTGCGGGGCGTTGCTTGCCGGCTGCGTGCGGTTCACACCGCTTCCTTTGCCGAACCGTGCGGAACTCCTGACACCGCCCGATATGGCAGGCGTGCGCGTGGCAGCGAACAGTATCGCACACCCGCTGCTGCCCCCGATTCACTTCGACGAACGGGACGGCCTTTCCCCGGACGAGGCGGCCGTACTGGCCGTACTCCTGAACCCGCAACTCCGGGTGGATCGAGACGAACGCGGGACCGCCGCAGCCCAGCTCTTGCAGGCCGGGCTGCTGCCCAACCCGGAACTGTCCGCGACCTGGGAGGCGCCTGACGGCGGCGATACGGCCGACGCAACGACCGGGTTTGGCGTCGGTTTGGACTGGGACGTGCGCCGTTTGATCACACGCGCAGTCCGGCAGCACGGGGCTATGGCCCACGCCGAAGCAGTGGACCTGAGCGTCGCCTGGAGGGAATGGCAGACTGCCGAGGCGGCGAAACGCCAAGTCTATCGGATCGAGTTTGCCCGCCTCCGGATCGAAATCACCCGCAAAATCGTCAAGCGACTGCACGCCAAATCACGATTACTGGAACGGGCTGTCGGCCGTGGCCTGAAGACGGAGTTGGACGCCGCGGCCGCCAATGCCTCGGAACGGGAAGCCCGTGCAGTCCTGGTCGACGCTGAACAGAATGCTGCAACGGAACGTCTGGTCCTCAACCGTCTGCTCGGATTGCCGCCAGACACTTGGCTTCGGACAGTCGCAGACCTTTCCGTCCCGCACCGGCTCGACCTCCTGCCGAAGAACGAATTGCTGCGCGACCTGGAGAATCGCCGGCTGGACTTGATGGCCCTGCGCCGGGGTTATGAGAGCCGGAACGCCCGGCTCCGTGCCGTGATTCTGGAGCAATTTCCCCGCGTGCGAGTCGGCCTGTCCCAGGCGCGGGAGACGGACCGCCTCAACTCCCTTGCGGTCGGCGTTTCGGTCGAACTCCCGCTCTTCGATCGGGGGCAGGCGCGAATCCGCCTCGAACAGGCGACCCGGAAACGCGTGCGGGACGAATATGCCGCACGGGTATTCAATGCCGTGAGCGGGGTGGCGGCCGAACTGGCCCGGATCAAAGCCATCGAGAATCAGCTCGAGGCCGCGGAGGCCGCGGTGGTCGATTTGAACAAACTCCGCAACGCCTGCGATCAAGCGGTCCGACAGGGGCGCATGGATCTGCTCCGCGCCAGCGGTGCGACGACACGATACTTGAAGAAACAGCTTGAGGTACTCGGCCTCGAAGAACAACTCGGAGAGGCACGAATTGCCCTGGAATTGCTCTCGGGCCGGTACCGGGTGACCCGCGACACGACGCAAAAACGAATACACCCGCCCAAGGGACGGAATCCGGCCCATGGAAAGACTTCCGAATGATTTGACGGCACTCAATCGCTTCGAAGAGCCGGGGCCACCGCGGACCCCGCAGGAAGTTACAAACGAATTCGCGGACCGTCGCGAGAGGAAAAACGAGCATGAAAAACAAGAAAAAATCGAGCCGGCTGCCTGGTGCCCTGCTGCTCGCGTGGGGTGCGGTCTGTTCTTGCGCCGGCTGCGGGGAGCACGCTGCTCGCGGCCGGGACGGAACGCGCAAAGCGGGGCCGACGGTGGCCTTTCGGCCGCTCTTTGCGCGCCCGGTGCGGCGGGATTTCCGCATCATGGATCGGGCGCGTGTAGAGCGCCCGCCAGGCGGAAGTCATTGCACTCGAGTCGGGCCGAATTCAGGAGGTCGCGGTCCGGGACGAATCCCCAGTGTCGGCCGGGGCCCTCCTGTTCCGGATCGACGGCCCCATCCTGACGGCCATGCAAGAAGCGCAACAGACCGAATTGCGTTCCGTGACGGCGCGTCTGAGAATGGCGCACGAAACCGTGAAACGAAAAGAAACCGCGCTGAAGGCCGCGAAAAAAGCCCTCGAGGCGCGCACGCGGGCCTTGATGTCGCAACTTGCCTTGGCCGAGCAAACGGCCGCCGCCCGGGAAGCCGCTTTCAAACAGCACCTGAGCACGGCCGAGCAGGTCGCGGTCGCCCGTGCGGAAGTGGCCCGCCTGACGGCGGACCTCAGTTCGGTCCGCTCTGAAAAGGACCGGTTGCCGGCCGGCGATGAACTGGCCGAGGCCCAGCGGGTCGTCTACGAGCTGGAAAGTGCCGTTGCGGCCGTGAAAGCAAGAGTCGCAAAACTCGAAGCTCGCACCCGATTGCGGGCCCCGTTCGACGGAGTTTTCACTGACCGGAAAGTCAGCGCGGGACAAACAGTCCGGTCCGGAGACGTTTTGGGAACGGTCGTGGATCCCCGACATCTTCGGGTCGCGGCCAGGCTGTTCCCCCCGGTGGATGCCGCCCTCGACGGCGCTCAGGCCGAAATCCTATTGCCCGGCAGGGAACAAGTTGCCGTCGAAGTGGATCGGATCGTGGCCCGATCAACGTCGGACGGGGCCGTGACGCTCTGGTTGACTGGCCCTGCACTCGAGGGGCGGTTTCGGCCCGGGACCGCGGTTTCGGGCCTCGTGGTCCTCACCCATCGCCGGAATGCCCTCGCCGTACCGCGAACCGCGCTGGTATACGGTCCGGACGAAACGCCGTTTGTCTTCGTGAAAACCAGCGGTGGGCCGCGTCGTATCCGGGTCCGGACCGGAGTCGTCCAGGGAAACTGGATCGAGGTCCGGTCCGGACTTCGGGAGGACCAGGCCGTTGTCGTCCGCGGGGCGTACGAGCTGTTCTTTGCCTCGTTCAGCCGAACCTACAAGGTCGCGGACTGATGCGAACTGATCCGACTGATCCGTCCGATCTCCGATAAAGAGAACCGAGCTGCCTTATGCGAGCGATCCTCCGAATAATTGTGAACAGTCCCTTGATCGTCGTGCTGGCGGTAGTGCTCACCGGCGCACTCGGGATCTATGCCGTGCTTCACCTGCCGGTGGAGTTATTCCCGGGCATGGATGTACCGCTTGTGAACGTGATCTCGCACTACCCGGGCGCCTCGCCGAACGAGATCGAACTGCTGGTGACCCGGCCGATCGAGACCCGACTCCGCGGTGTCCAGGGCGTCAAACGCGTCGCCTCGACGTCCGTGCAGGGGCTGTCGTTGATCTCCGTCGAATTTGCCTGGGGTACGCCCTTGGTCCAGGCCCGGCAACTCGTTCAGGCCGCCGTGGTTTCGGTGCGAAGCGAACTTCCGCCCGGCCTGACTCCGCGCCTGGAGAACATCGGGACGACGCTCCAGGAGGTCTCCGGATACGTTCTGTACGGCGGTGTCGACCCGGTTGAACTGAGGACCCTGGCCGCCGTGGATGTTGCCGCTCGACTCCGCGCCGTGGACGGCGTACAGCGCATCGAGGTGGTCGGGGGCGACAGCCGCGCCTTTGTCGTCACGCTCAACCCGACCGCCCTGGCGCGGCTGCATCTGAACATCGCCGTGGTTGCCGCTCGACTCCGGGTCGCGAACCGCTCGGTCGCGGCCGGTGTGCTCGACCGTGGGCGACGTGAATATCTGATTCGCGGGGACGCCCGATTCCGCTCGATCCAAGACGTTCGTAGAATGCCGCTTCCCACGCCGGGAGGGGGGATGGTGCCGCTGAGCGCGGTCGCTGAAATACGTGAGGGGCGTGCGCCGCGCCATTATTCCGTACATGGCGACGGGGCCCCGGCCGTGGCTTTGTTGGTGCAGCGGCAACCCGGCGCGAGCACGGTACACGTGGCCCGAGCCGTTGACCGCAAGATCGCTGAGCTTCGCCGTCGACTCCCGCCCGGAGTCCGGCTCCGAAAATTCTATGACCAGTCGGAACTCATTTCCGAAGCCGGTGCCTCTCTGCTGGAGGCTCTTTGGGTCAGTGCGGCCCTGGTGACCGCCGTGTTGTTCTTTTTTCTCGGGGTGTTTCGGGCCACGGTCGTCGTGGCGGCGACCATTCCGCTCAGCCTGGTGGCGACCCTCGGACTGATGAAGACGTTCGGTATGAGCCTGAACGTGGTTACCATGGCCGCCCTCACCCTGGCGGTCGGCATGATCGTGGACGACGCCATTGTCGTGGCCGAAAACATTTTTCGACGCCGCCAAAAGGGCGACTCCCTCGATGCTGCCGCAGTGGCCGGAGCTGCGGAAATCGCCGCGGCCGATGCCTCGGGGACCCTGACCACCGTCGCCGCATTCTTTCCGCTGGTCCTCGTGGGCGGACTGGTGGGGACTTTCCTGAAACCGTTCGGGCTCGTGGTCAGTTCCGCGCTGCTCGCCTCGCTGGTGGTGTCCCTGACGTTCGTGCCGGCAGTGTTCAGCCGTGGACTGCCGGAGACTGCCGCAGACGCGCCGGGGCGTCGACTGCTTGAAGGGCTCCGCGGAGTGTTGCGACGGGCGCTGCGACGGGCGCTGGCGCATCGGGGACGGGTCGTCTCCGCCGCGGGGACTGCCCTGGGGCTATTCCTCCTGGCATTCACCCTGGGGCAGCCGCAACCCCTGCCGCGGATCGATGAAGGCGCTCTCCTGATCGAATACATCATGCCCCCGGGGACTTCCCTGACCGAGAGCGATCGGATCGGGGCCATGCTGGAACGGGCCGCTCTGGCGACCCCGGACGTCGTCTGCGTCTACCGGCGTACCGGATCGCCCGCTGCCGGGATCCAGGTCGAGGGGGTGAACAGGGGCGAAATTACCATGAAACTGAAACCCCGCGGCGAGCGCAGGCGTTCCGCTTTCCAACTGCTCGCGGATTTCAAGAAAGAATTCTCAAAGGTCCCCGGCGTGGTTTTTCTCTTCCACCAGCCGACCCAGGAAAAGATGGACGAAAGCTTTTCCGGACTCCCCGCAGTATTCGGAGTCACCGTTTTCGGCCCTGACCCGAAACGACTCATTACGCTGGCGGCGCGCGTCGAGGGCGTGCTCGTCCGGGACCGGGCCGTATCGAACGTCGTGAACAACACCAAGATCCAGGCGCCGCAGATCACTGTGCGGCCCGATCCCGGGGCCCTGCAACGAACCGGGATAAGCGCCGGCGAATTGTTTCGGACTCTGGAATGCGCCCGGTTCGGACTTGAAGTCACTCGGATCGTCCGGCCTCGGGAGCAGGTGGTTGTCCTCCTGAAAGTCCCTGCGGAGCGTCCCTTCACGCTCGAGAGACTGCGTCGTCTGTGGGTGGTTGCCGACAAGGGCACGGCTGTCCCGCTGGAACAGGTGGCCGACATCCGTGTCGAAGGCGTTCCGGCGGAGATCACGCACTTGAACGGGCAACGGCAGGTGACTTTGATGGCGGAAGTGGAGGGCAGCATTCCCGCTGCCATCGCTCGGCTTCGCTCGGCCCTCGATTCCTTCGAGTGGCCCGCCGGCTACAGTTACGAATTCACCGGCCAATATCGCGTGCTGCTGCAAACGGCGCGGGACATGGCTTTCGTTTTGCTCAGCGCTGCGGCCCTCGTTTACCTCATCATGGTCGCTCAATTCCGCTCATGGACACAACCACTGGCGATCCTGTTGGTCCTTCCTTTCGCCCTGTTGGGGGCGGTGATCGCACTCGCGCTGACTCGACAGTCGCTGGACGTATCCGTCGCCATGGGCGCGATCACCCTGGCCGGAATCGGGGTCAACAACGCCATCGTGTTGACGGATATGGCCAATCGCTTGCGGCGACGCGGGACGAGAATGACCGAGGCGTTGATCCAGGCCGCGGACATTCGCCTTCGTCCCGTGCTGATGACCGCGCTCACGACGGTTTTCGGCCTGCTGCCAATTGCCCTCGGCCGCGGCGTGGGGTCGCGCATTTTCCAGCCCTTTGCCATTGCCGTCACCGGCGGCCTGCTCACGGCCACGCTGGCCACCCTGGTGCTGGTCCCCGTTCTTCTGAGTTTCGTTCCGGGCCGGGGACGGAATTGAGCCGATTCATGATCGCGACAGGGCGTGGTTGCCGACACGGTGCGGCAGGCTGCGTTGCCGCTGCCGACCGGTCGCAACGGACCCGACCCAACGGATCGGCAGTCGCCGTGCACACCGCGATCGGCGAGAAGAGCCGAATCTCGCAGCTCCCCCCGGAGCATGATCGCAATCCCCCGAAGCGCAAACTCCAACCGGCAGCAGTGCGTTACCGTCTCACGGAAACAGCGCCGGGTTCCCCAAAACCGAAGACGGCATATCGCAATGCGCTCCGGATTATCAAAGCAAGAAAGGCAGCCTTTCGCAAAGGCTCGGAGATCGCAAAAGAAGCATTGGTGCACTAAAGTCTGGAGAAATGCTGACCGGGCTTGGCCCCGGCTGCTGGACCGGCAGGGATATGAAACGCGTTCCTCTTGGCGATCTTGACGACGTGAGCGAAGCAAGCGAGAGAAACAAACCGGAGTTGAAGAAATGGCGGCGCCCGACCGGAATGCCGCTGCGCTCCATCCCGGCGGGTGAGCCAAGACGACAGTACACAGGGCAAGCGTGATGCAATCGGTTTCTCTTTGGACCTGCGGCGCCTTGATCGCCGCGGCGGCCGCCGGCGGGGAACGGGTCGAGACGGTCCGCAACTCCGGTTTCGAAGCGGCCGCCGCGACCCTGGCGCCATGGAACGGGTCGGTATGGGAAGGAAAGGCGGCCTTTGCGGTCGACCGGGAACAGGCGAAGAGTGGGCGGCAGTCGCTCCGACTCACGGGTTTTGCCCGGGGCTTAACCGTGGTCCGGCAACGCGTCAAGAAGCTCGATGTCCCCGCGAACGACACCGTAACGCTCGAAGGCTGGTGGCGCGCTCAAAAGGTTCGGGGGACCGGCGCGCGTGTCGTCCTGCGTTTCCTGAACGGCCGGGGACGTAAAGCCGGCCAGGACGTGCCCCCCTTGACCGCCACCGGAACGTTTGCCTGGAAGCCGTTTTCCATGACGGCCAAAGTCCCGCCGGGGACGGTCGCCTTCGTTGTGTTCCTCGAACTCTGGCGGTCGGAAGGGACGGTCTGGTACGATGACATCAGCCTGAAACAGAAGCTCCCTTCACTCGACGTATCCAGGATGCGCACAGGCTCCTGCGGGCCGCCCCCGATTCGAGTCGCCGTCTATGACGCCGACGCAGCGGGCGGTCTGTCGTACGGCGAGACCGGTATCCTGACCGCGCTCCAAGAGGCAGACGGAATCGCTGTAGCGCGCATCACGCAACTGCTGGCGCCGGTGCTGTTCGATTACGACGTCCTGATCCTGCCTGACGTTCACAGCGTGGGCCGGGCTCCTTTGAGCGACTTCGCGGGACACACCGTCGGCATCGGGACCGACTGGCGGGCGAATGTGCGGGCGTTCGTCGCTGCAGGAGGCGGGGTGCTCCTGACGCATGACGGCGTCGGGGGGCGTGCGGCCTTCGATCCACCACTTTTTCCGCAGACTTCGCACAGTAGCGAAAAAGTCCAATCAGTGAAGATCGCCAAACTGGCGCGCCACCCGGTGACCGAGGGGCTCGGACCGTTCGTGCACACCTTCCCCGATCACATGGCCTGCCGGACCGGCGAAAACGGCACGCCGATTCTGTGGGACTCGGGAGGACGCGTGGTCGGCGTGGTTTCCGAGGATGCCGGGCGCGTGTGCGCCGTGGGGATCTGTATCGGCCTCGGACCGGGCGACCGGGAGGCCGCCCCCGCAGGGGCCGAAAGGCGACTGCTCCTGAATGCCGTGAAATGGCTTGCCGGCGGACGGGGGCCGAACACGATTCTCTGCGTCTCCCCTTATTTCGTGCGGCTCGACGAAGGGGCTGAGGCCCCAACCTTCAGCCTGACCGTCCTGGCACGGAACGGGACGGTGGAAGCCCGGCGAATCCAGACCCGACTTCTCGACACCGACGGAAAACCGGTTGCCCGACACGTGTTCTCCATCCCTGCCGCGACGGACGGGGTGTCTCGGGCGAAGTGGAGAATCGATGTTTCCGCCTTGCCCGACGGAACCTATCGACTCGTCTCGGACGCGGCAAAGTCACAACCTCTCGCCGTACTCGAACTCGCGCTGAAATGGGAACGACTGGCAGACAGCCTGCCGCGCGCACGGTTTCGATGGAAGGCCCTTAACTGCCATGTCCCCAGCGCGTTGAAAACCCCCGCGGACTGCATCGAAATGGTCCGGCGCACAAAAGCCATGGGGTTCGATGCCCTGCTGTTCGATGCCAAAATGCCCGGAGGACACATCTTCTACCGTTCGCGAATCGGCCGGCCCGAACCGATCACCGAGCAGTTCGACCCGCTCGAGGTTACGGCAACGGCGTGCCGAAAAGCCGGTATCCAGTGCCTGGCGCAATTCTGCACGTTCTCGGAAGGCAGGCAAACCGTCTTTTTCCAGAAGCACCCCGAATGGGCCGCGGTCAACCTTAACGAAACCCCGGACTACCGGAAACAAAAATCCATATTCGCGTGCCCGGACCGCCCCGAAGTACGCGCATACGAGTTGGGCTTGATCCGCGAAATCCTCACTCGCTATCCGGTCGACGGGATCTCCTTCGACTACATCCGCTACAAGAACGATTACGCCTGCTACTGCGCGTACTCGCAACGTACGCTTCGGGAGTACATCGGAACGCACCCCGGCCTGTCCGAGGAAGAGGCGCGGGCGCAGCGGTCCCGCGAGACAATCATCGGCTTCACTCGCGACGTGCGAAAACTCGCCGACAGCATTCGTTCGGGGCTGATCCTCCACGCGTACACGCACCCCGTTTGGGCCAACGAATTCCCGCTGCAATACCATTCGCAACGTGCGTCGGCGCACGGGAAAGATCCGGCCCGCGGCGGTGGCTGGTCGCTCCAAACGGTCTACGAAAAAGCGAAGTACAACGTCGATATCGCGAGGAAAGTCCTCGATTATCCGGTGGCGGCCCCCATGGCGGATACCGCGTATGTGCGCTGGGCCAAGTCTCCGAAGCGCTTTCGGCGCGAGTTGCGTTTGATAAACCACGCCGGAGCCGAGGCCGTTATGGTATATCTGTACAACACCCTCCGTCAAAAGCCCGAGCTGCGGGCAATGATCGCCGAAGAGTTCGGGGCCGACCCGCGGGAAGCCGTGAAGTGAAGGCAGTATCCGCGGCAGATGTTCTCTTCCGTTCCCTCGGGTTCATCGGAAGTGGCGCCGCACAATCCGCAAGACAGCCGGACCGGCCCGGTCCGCCGTGCGGGTGAAATCTGCCGGCGCGCACCGCCCGGGCAGGCGCTCCAGTCGTGTCATGACGGCTCCGGCTCGTTCGAGTTGCGAAGCATTCGGGCTGTCCCGGGGAAACATTGCCGGAAAAGGAAACCGCATGCCGTCGCTTGATTACAACCTTGAACTCCAAACTGTGTTCAGCGGGTACGACCGCCAAACCTGTTGGGTGCAGACCCGTGCGGGGATCATGCCCCCGAACCACGCCGTGATCACCACGCAGAAGCTCCGCCTCAGCGGCTCGGACATTTTTTACGCCATTCACAGCGCCCACTCGGAAGACAACGGCCGCAGCTGGTCCGCTTTCACGGAGCAACCCGCTTTCGCGCCGCGTCCGCGCGAGGACGGTTCGTACTTCTACGTTTCCGACTTCTGGCCGAAATGGCACGCAGTCACCGAAACCCTTCTCGGCACGGGACATACCCCCCTGTATCGCGACGACGCGTTGGTGCGGACCCCCTACCCCCGTGCTCCGGCCTACAGCGTCTACAACGAACAAACCCGGCAATGGCGGAACTGGCGTTCCCTGGAACTCCCCGAAGACCTGTTTTTCAACAGCGGCGCCGGCTGCGCCCAGCGAGTGGACTTGCCGAACGGCGACGTCTTGCTGCCCATTTACTTCCGCTCACCCGAGTCCATGAAATCCGGGTGGAAGGCCGGTTCGAGCTCAGTCGTGCTCCGATGCGCTTTCAACGGCGAAACCCTCGCTTATCTCGAACACGGGTCCGTGCTCACCGTACCCGAGCCGCGGGGACTGGGAGAGCCGTCGCTCGCTTACTTCGCGGGGCGCTTTTTCCTGACGCTTCGGAACGACGTACGCGCCTACGTTACATCCAGTTACGACGGACTCGACTTTCCTCTGCCCCAACCGTGGACGTTCGAGGACGGCGAAGAGATCGGGAACTACAACACCCAACAACACTGGATCGTCCACAGCGACGGACTCTTCCTGGTGTACACCCGGCGCGGCGCGAATAACGACCATGTATTCCGTCATCGTGCGCCGCTGTTCATGGCCCGAGTCGACCCCGACCGACTCTGCCTGATCCGGAGTTCCGAACGCATCGTGGTCCCCGAACACGGCGCCCGGCTCGGGAACTTCGGCACAACCCCGGTCTCTCCCGGAGAATCGTGGGTCGTGGTGTCCGAGTGGATGCAGACCACTTCGCCGGACCCCTTCGATTGCGCTGTGTGCGAAAAGTACGGCAGCGACAACCGGATCTTCATTGCGCGGATTCACTGGGACCGTCCGAATCGTTCGGCGCCCCCTGCCCCGTGATGTACCGCAAGTTCCTCCCGGGCTGCGGCCACGAAGGCCCGACACCGCGTGACGGACTTGTCCCCGCAATCGTCTTCCACGCCCGAATTCACATCCACACCATCCGGACGCACCGCCCGAATGGCACAGACCACGTTCTCCGGCGTCAGGCCGCCGGCCAGCAGCACGGGCAAGGGGCAGTCCCGAACCAATCTCGCGCTGACCCGCCAATCATGCGCCCTGCCGGTGCCGCCCACCCGATCCGTCGCAGGATCGGCAGTGTCGAAAACCAGGGCATCGACCCGGGGCAAGCCCCTTGGCCAAGCGCCGTCCACGCACGGACCCCGGATGTGCACCGCCAGGAGCAGGACCGCTTCGGCGCCCAGGCGATTGCGGAGTTCGCAAACCTGCTTCGGCGTCGGCGCGCCGTGCAGTTGCACCGTCCGGATGCCGGTAGCGTCGACCAGGCGCTCCAGCCTCTCGGGATCGTTCACATGCGTGACCAGCACGGGCGAAACAGCCCCGCACGGGAGGCTGAGGGCCAGTTCCCGGGCCCCTTGGGGAGTAATGAAATCCGGTGAGGCATGCACGCGCCCCACCAGAAACCCCACAGCATCCGGACCGGCCGCCAGGGCCGCGTCGAGGTCTCGACGGTTGCGAATGCCGCAGATTTTCACGGCGGGAAGGCGCATCTTTGCTCTCTCAACCCACGACTGCCGACACACGTCGAAAAGCGGTGGGATCAGGTTTCGCGGGACGGGACGCGGGGAACGGGTTTGCGTAGAAGCGGCGCCAGGATGTCGATGGTGCGGTCGATGGCGCCACGGTGCTTTTCAACGACCTCCCGGGCCTTCCGCCCCAACTCCTGCCGCTGTTGCGGATTCCGCAGAAGTCGGTTCAAGACGTCCCGGAACCCGTCGAAAGAGTCCGGGACTTCGATGGCCGCCGCGTTGTCGCGAAAGATGGCGGCCACGGCCCGGAAGTTCTCCATGTTCGGCCCGTGCAGAATGGGTTTGCCGAAGATGGCCGGCTCGATAATATTGTGCCCTCCATGGTTCCCGGCCAGACTTTTGCCGACGAAGACCAAGTCGGACGCTGCGTAGAAATGCATGAGTTCGCCGGTGGTATTGACGACCAGCACATCCACGGCAGGCTCCCGCGGGGCCGGCGACTCGTTCGACGGCGGAACCAGCAGTCGATAAGACGCTCCGGCGGCGTCCAGCACCTTTCGCACTTCGTTCGTGCGCTCGTGGTGTCGGGGAACCAGCACCAGCTTCAGCGCGGCAAACTCGCTTTTCAATTCAGTGAAGGCCCGTACGACCCACTCTTCCTCGCCGGCGTGTGTGCTGCCGGCCGTCCAAACGATGCGCAAGCCCCGGCCGAACACTTCATCCAAAAGGTCCGTGCGATTCTCGCCTTCGATATCGGGGACCTGGTCGAACTTCATCGTGTTGCAGACGTGCACCGGGACGGCGTCTCCCACGACGCGCCCGAGACGCGCGGCATCCTCGTCCGTCTGGACGCAGAAAAGTGCGAAGTGCCGAAACAAGTCGCCGAAGAACCACTTGTGCCGTGCGTACCCCCGGGCCGACCGGTCCGACAAGCGGCCGTTGGCCAGCACGGTCGGGACCCCTCGGCGGGCGGCCGCAGTGATCAGGTTGGGCCAGAATTCGACCTCGAAAATCACCAGCATCCGCGGTCGAATGGCCCGGAAGGCGCGGCGTACGGCGAAGAAACAGTCCAGCGGCGCGTACAGTACGACAACCTTGGGAGGCGCCTTTTTGACGGCGGTGGCGTAACCGGTCGAGGTGGTGGTGGAGAGCACGAAGACGAGGTCGGGCGTCCGTTCCTGCCAACGACGGATGAAACTCAGGGCGGCGACCACTTCCCCCACACTCACTGCGTGGACCCAGATCGGCGAACTACCCAAGGCCGCGATCCGGGCCCGCTGTTCGCGCGAATACAGGGCGAACCGTTCCCAAAAATGGCGGGCGTATCCCCCACGCCGAAACATCTTCCAGGCGCTCACCGGCAGGTAGGCGAGGAACGCGAACGGGAAAAGCAGATTGTAGAGCAACAACTTCATGGGATCGGGGGCGAGCCCCGGACAGCCTCGCGATTGAGCGCCTCTGGCGGACCGTTTGCAACCAGACCGGACTGCGGCCGAACTCGCAGACGTCTCCTCCCGTTCGGCGGCCTCGGGCCCCGCCTCTCCTGCCGAAGCACACGGCCGGCGCCGCAGGATCGGTCGGTTCCGGAGGGGGTGCCGCCGACTCGGACGGCGGCAATCGAGTACGGCGGCGCCGAAGCCGATGTCTCGCTCCGATGGGACCGCTCTCCCAAGAAACGTCGCGTTGCGGAGAACCGGGAAACCCGGGCGGACCCCGAGCCGCCGGGACGCCGCGCACCGGACGGCCGGTGCTCGTCTCAACCGCGATCGCCCGTGCCCGACCGGGGGGCGTGCGGCTGCCGAGGCCCCCTCCGGGAGAGACACTCACTCAACGGCCGAAGGTCAGGGCGCTCTCGAGCCATCCCTGAATGGTGGGCGAGAACCGGACGATCACCGGTGCAAACACGACGCTGACCATACTCATCAGCTTGATGAGGATATTGAGTGACGGCCCCGACGTGTCTTTGCAGGGATCGCCCACCGTGTCGCCGATCACTCCGGCGGCGTGGGCCGGGTTCTGGGTGCCGTCAGGGAGCTTCTTCCCGCCGAAGTTGCCCTTTTCAATGTGTTTCTTGGCATTGTCCCAGGCGCCCCCGGCGTTGTTGAGCATGCAGGCCAGGACAAAGCCGGTGGTCAGTCCGCCGGCCAGCACGCCGAGCACGCCGGCAATGCCGAGGACCAATCCGGAAGCCACCGGAACGGCGATCGCCAAGAGCGAAGGAATGATCATCTCGCGTTGAGCGCTCCGGGTCGAGATTTCGACGCAACGGGCGTAGTCGGGCTTGTCTTTGCCCGCCATAATGCCGGGTTTTTCCTTGAACTGCCGCCGCACCTCGTCGACCATTTCCCCCGCGGCCCTCCCGACGGCCTTCATGGTCATGGCACAAAAGACGAACGCCATCATGGCGCCGATGAACAGACCGCACAACAGGTACGGGTTCATAATGTTCAACTCGTAGCGCGTCACAAAGAACATGATCTTGTCCGTGGCTCGGTCATAGGCGGCTTGATCGAAGCCGATCTTGCTCGCCAGTTTGCGCGACCAAACGTCCACTTCCTGAATGTAAGCCGCGAGCAAGGCCATGGCAGTCAAGGCCGCGGAACCGATGGCAAAACCTTTGCCGGTGGCGGCGGTCGTATTGCCGAGCATGTCGAGGGCATCGGTCCGTTCGCGAACCTCCGGCGGCAGGCCGGCCATCTCCGCATTGCCGCCTGCATTGTCGGCAATGGGACCGTACGCGTCCGTGGCCAGGGTGATCCCCAGCGTCGCCAGCATCCCGACCGCGGCGAACCCGATCCCGTACAGTCCGGAAATGAGATTCTGGAACCCGCCGGCGAACCCGAAGGCGCAGAGGATGGCAACGACAATGATCACGACAGGCGGACCCGCGGAGAACATCCCCACCGCCAGACCATCGATGATGGTTGTGGCCGGACCCATTTGGCACTGTTGGGCAATGCCCCGCGTGGGAGCATATTCGTCCGAGGTGAAATATTCGGTGGATTGTCCGATGGCGACCCCGGCCAGCAGCCCCGCAACGACGGAACCGAACACGCCCCACGTAATGATCTGCAACTTGGCCAAGATCGCCGCGGCGACCAGAATCAGAACCGAACTGCCCAAAGTCCCGATCAGCAGGCCGCGGAGCAGGGTCTTCATGTTGGCGCCTTCTTTGCAGCGTACGGCCCAAATGCCGAGCACCGAAAGGACGATGCCCACCCCGGCAATGATCATGGGAGCGGTCACGGCGGCCACACCGTGGACGGCGGCCGTGGACGGCAGTGCCGCCCCGAGCGCGGCGGTGGCCAGGATCGACCCGCAGTACGACTCGTACAAGTCCGCGCCCATCCCGGCCACGTCGCCCACATTGTCGCCCACATTGTCGGCGATAGTGGCGGGATTTCGCGGGTCGTCCTCCGGGATGCCCGCCTCGACTTTGCCAACCAGGTCCGCGCCCACATCGGCCGCCTTGGTGTAAATGCCGCCGCCGACCCTGGCGAACAGGGCCTGCGTGGAAGCGCCCATGCCGAACGTCAGCATGGTCGCGGTCATTTCCGTCAGCTTGTGAGCTGGATCGAAGCCGCGCGGCACCAGAAAACCCCAGCCGTTCAGCATATGCTCGGGGGTATAGACAACCTTGTCCAGGATCCAGTACCAAATGGAAATGTCCAGGAGACCGAACCCGACGACGACCAGTCCCATGACCGCGCCGCTGCGGAAAGCCACCTGCAGACCGCGATTGAGCCCGTCCATGGCCCCTTGGGCGGTCCGGTTCGAAGCCTTGGTCGCCGTGGTCATGCCCAGGTATCCGCACAAAGCGGAGAAGAACCCCCCGGTCAGAAACGCCACGGGAACGAACGGGTTCTGAATCCTGAAAAACGCCAGGAGCGACAGCAGAACCAGCAGGGCCAAGAACACGACGCTCACGGTCCCATACTGGCGACGCAGGTAGGCCATGGCCCCGACGCGGACGTAACCCGCAATCTCACGCATACGCTCGTTGCCCTCCGGCGCCTTCAACATCTGCAGGTAGAAAACCAACGCGAAAACCAGCCCCACGACCGCGGCGATGGGTGCAATCCACCAGCTGGCGGTCACGGCTTCCACGTTGCCGTTGACGACGGTCCCCCCCGCATACAGGGTCTGGACGCCCAACAGGCCGATTCCAACGATCATCGCGCGGTGCAGAGGTCTCATCGTTCTCCGTTCCTTCGCTCGTGGCATGGCTTTTCGTCAGTCACGATACAAATCGCCGAAACAGGCGCCGATTCAAAAAAAAAGAGCCGACCGGCCAACAACGGCGAATCGATAATAAACCGTCCTCTGCTCAGAATTCAAGAGATGGAACAGCGTCATTCCGTAACTCTCGCACTCGCAAAACGGTTGCTTCTCCAGGGGCATTCCGGGCTTGGCGGCGGTCCGACGCCCCAGGGCCGGGTTTGGACAATTCCGCCGATGGCGCGGCATTCGGGGATGCTCGTTCCCCGGGGGCGACCGAAAACCTCTCGATGCGCTGTCCGCAGTTGTTTGCGGCGAACGGCGGCCCGACCGATCATGGCCGAGGGGAGTCCACCGAATCGGCTTTGCACGACTGGATCGCCCGCCCCCCTGCACCAGCGTCAAAGAAGCAGAGTTTTTTTCGGGCTGATTCCGGGCACACCCGCCGCACGGACACGTTTTTTTCAGTTTTTTTCTTTTTCGGGCTGGAAATTTCTTTACATTATCTGATAAGTAGGTATATTTAGATGCATGAAAAACCTCTCACGTAGTGTCATTGAGCAACGAATCCGGGCCCGGACCAAGCGACTGGGCGAGTGTGCCATCTCCATTTCGGGGTCTCTTGCGAAGATCGCGAGGAAATGCGGCCGTAAGAACTGCCGCTGCGCCCGCGATCCATCGGCCCGGCACACCGCGTATCTGCTGACCAGCAAGGTCAGGGGAAAGACCAAGTCGATCTACGTCCCGGTCGAACTTGTCGAGGAAGTGGACCGTTGGGTGAAGGAACGAAAAAAAATCAAACGGCTTCTGAAGGAAATCGACGAACTGGGCGAACAGCTGATCCGGGGGCACGTTCCGGCCGCACGCGCCCGAAGCAAAAACCGAAGCCGCCCGACACCAACCCGCTCGAGTACCTCCCGGTCGTCCTGAACCGCTGTTTTCCGGACTTCTGGGAACAGGTCGACGTCCTGCCGGACTTTCGCGATCCGAACCGGACTTGGTACAGCCTCCGCCACTTGGTCGGGCTCGGATTGCTGATGATGCTGTCCCTGCCGGGGTCGCGGACCGCCTTCGAAGCCGAACGAAGGAAGGGGAAGACCGCACAGAACCTGGGAAAGCTCATCGACGAGCCATGCGACCAGACAGCCACCACCTGGACGCTCGACTACCTGCTTCGCGGCATGGAACCCTCTGGACTGGCGGACGTCCGGACCGGCATGCTCCGTTCGCTGATCAAGGCCAGACGCCTGGAGGACTGCCGCCTCGGAGGGGAGTATCTGGTCGCCGTGGACGGCACCGAATTGCACCGATTCAAGGACCGGCACAGTCCGCACTGTCCGGAATGCCTGAAGCAGACGCACGCCAACGGGACGACCGACTACTTCCACAGCGTTCTGGAGGCGAAACTGGTGACCCGCGCGGGACTGGCGCTGTCCATGGCCAGCGAGTTCATCGAGAACGGCGGGGCGGAGTACGACAAGCAGGACTGCGAGCTGAAAGCCTTCTACCGGCTGGCGCCGGAACTGAAGCAGATGTTTCCCCGGCTGCCGATCTGCCTGCTTCTCGACTCCCTGTATGCCAACGAGACTCTCCTGGACATCTGCCTGGAAAACTCATGGAGCTTCTACGTCGGGTTCAAGGAAGGCAGCATCCCGAACCTGTACAGACAGATGCAGGACAAAATGGCGAAGCATCCCGAACAGGTCCTCGACGGAGAAGACGACAACGAGAAGTTCGTCTGCCGGTGGGCTTGCAATCTGACCTACAGACGGCACACGCTGCACGCGGTCATGTACGACGCTACAGCGAAAAAAGACGGAAAGAAAACGCGCTTCGTGTTCCTGACCGACCACCGTCCCGACGCCGGACGGGTACGCGAAATGATCAACATGGGAGGACGACAACGAGGAAAAATCGAAAATCAGGGCTTCAACGTTCAGAAAAACTGCGGTTACGAACTGGAAAAAGCCTACGGCTTCCGAGATCACGCACTCAAGAACTACTACCTTCTTGTACAGATCGCACACTGCCTGCACCAGCTGATGATGCATACGGACGTGAACGCGAAACTCATGCAGGAAGAGGACCGACACAGGTTCCCCAAGGCAAAAACGGGGCTCCAGGCCTTCAAATCGCTGAAAAACCTGGCCAAAGCCATCGGCGAGCATCTCCGACACGTCTATCTCAGGCCGGAGATCCTCGACCGCGACTTCGCGCGCGGAATCCAGCTGCGCTTCGTCTTCGACACATCCTGACACAAACGCCGGGGTGAGTATCCTGTTCGAACCGCAGTAAAAACTCAGCATCACAAACCGCGCACGGCGGCGGAGGTTCACGCCTCTCCGCGTAAGATCGTCGCCTCCGGC
>JAADHN010000157.1:45748-49283 GCA_013151865.1 Kiritimatiellota bacterium | reverse complement strand
CGGCGGCGTTCACTGCCACTTCTATTTCGTCGTTGCGGAGCGTTTGCGTCCGGTTCGGTTTCGCAACCTCCGGCAGGGTGCACCGGACCCGAATGAAAGTGCGTTCGAACGGCTTCTGGCCTGACTCCGGCCCATCCGGCGGGAGAATACTGAATCGGGCGATCTCGTACCGCAGGTCAGGCGTCGCCAACTCCCTGTTGGCCAGAGCGGTCCGTCCGCTCGCGGGATCGTACATCCCGATCAGCAGACGATACTCGCCGGGCGGGGCGTCCGGGGGGATGCGGATGGGACGCGTTTCTTCAATGCGTTCGAGCCTTCGCCAGCGGGTGGTCGGCACGAGCGGTGCGAAATCCGCACCGAACATCCGGTACGTGCCTTCCTGCCTGTCTACCAAACGGGGATGTGCGAAGAAAGTGAACTGACGGTCCGCAGGTGCGGTACCCAGATTGGTCAATACGTAGGTGGCGCGGATCGTCCCGCCCGGACGAACCACTGTTCGATCGAGGCGCACGCTGATGATTGCGGGCTGAAATGCCTGCACCGCGCCGGCCAGGAAGAGACATTCTACGCCGATCATGTTTTTCCCTCTTAAAATCACACGCCATCGCCGTGGAAGGCGTGGCAAAGTTTCCGGGCGGGGTCTGGTATGCGGACCTTGCTCCTCCCTGTTGGAGGGATCGTATTACGGTCAGGCTGGTGATGGTATTCAGCTCTCCGCCGGGGTCTGTGCGGCGGCAGCCTTGAATCGCCGACTTTACGGTGCTGGATTCCTTTGCCGGTTGTCGAGGTACTCGATCAACCTTTCCGGGGCGTTGGTCTGAATTCCATCCGTCTTCCATTTCAGCATTTTGTCCCACGTCTCGGGACCGGCATCATCCACGATGACCATGGCGCCGGCGTTGTGGCAGGTCTTGACGAAGCGGGCGGACAAATGTTTCCACGAAGAAGCAATGACACGGGGCCGAAATCTTTCGATTACTCCCGGTAAATTCGATTCCGGCCCGGGATCGGGCATGATGACGCATTCCGGACACAACCTCCGGATTTCCTCGAGGTCGCTGTCCTTGTAGGCGTACCAAAGGACCTCGTGTTCCATTCCGCGTGCCGCGATCATTTTAATGAGTGGTGCAACCGGTGCGTTCTTGAGGTCGATATAGATACCGCATTTTCCTTCGACCAGGTCCAGGATTTCCGCAAACGTGGGGATCCGTGTCCCCTGCCATCGGGGTCCGATTCGACTCCCGACGTCCAAGGCCCGTACTTCGGCGAGGGTCATCCGGGAGATCTTTCCAGGGGTGTCCTCCACAGTGTATTGATTTACGTCGTCGCTGTGACAGCTCACAAACCGTCGGTCTCTGGTCATACGCACGTCGATCTCGATAAAATCCACGCCCAGATCGATGGCTTTCTGGTAGGCGGGAAGCGTATTTTCCGGAATCCCGTTGTGCGCGCCGCGATGTGCGATCACGTACACGTCCCCGTGTTTCGGCGGCCGCAGCACGCGGGTCGTCGTCTTTTTGACTTCCCCGCTTCCCGCGACCGCGGAGACCGTCAGGACCAGCAGGGCGGGGAGTTCCGTAGTGCGCATCATTCTGTCGCTCCTTCATGGTGTTCGGAATTGAAAGTGGGCGTCGCAACGCCGGTTTCTGCTCGACGGTATCGATGTCAGACAGGAATTCCAGGGCGTCGAGTCATCTCCGGTCGTTCCCGTGCTGGATTCTTTTGCCGGCCCGGGTCCTCCTTCAGGTCGTAACGTTCGGACGGTGCGTGAGCCCCCGCGCAGAGCAACGCGCTGTCTGCGTTCGTGACGGTTGCGCAGGCTCGCAGGTTGTCCGGGACAGACAACGTGACACTGTTGACCGCCAGCGTTCGCGGGGGCTTGCGGTCACGTCCAGGGCCGGAGTGTGAATGTTCCACTCCCAGGGCGGCTTGCCGTAGATCGACAGATGGTCGCGCCGAAAGGTGTCTGACAGCACAAAGATGAGATTGAGTGCGTCCACAATACTCCCCCGATGTGGCGAGAGGGGCTAAGGGTTTGGTTTCCCTGCTGTTTCGCCGGGCGAAGGCTTCCCGTCAGCACTGCAGCAGGATCTCGGCGGCCCTATTGCCGTCGATGTCGCCGTGTTCGCCGAAGGCGCTGCCGCGTTCATTGAACCGCGCCCGCACTTTTTGGGCGCATTCCCGAGCATCAATGCCGTAATCGGCCAACCGTGTCGGCATTCCAAGCGAATTGAAGAACGTCACCGTTTTATCGATCGCCTCGTCGGCCGCTTCTTCATCCTTTTTCGTCGGCTCCACGCCCCACACTTCCCTGGCATATTGGGACAGCTTTCGGCCTTTGCGCTTCTTGTCGAGTCGCCATCTCACCGGGAGCACGATGGCAAGGGATTCCGCGTGTGCGATTCCGTAGAACGCGGTCAGTTCGTGCCCGATCATGTGCGTGGACCAGTCCTGGACAACCCCAACCTGGAGATGTCGGTTCAGTGCTGACGTAGCCGCCCACATGACGTTTGCTCTCGCATCGTAATCGAACGGATCGGTCAGCGTCTTGGGACCTTCCTCGATCAGAACTTTCAACACGGCCTGGGCCTGACGGTCCTGAAGAGGTGTATTGACGGGATACGTGATGTATTGTTCGCAGACATGGACGAACGCATCCACGATGCCGTTCCGGACCTGCTTGCGGGGCAATGACATGGTGGTTTTCGGGTCGAGAATCGAAAACCGGGGTTGGATCAGTTCCGAGTCGAACGCGCGTTTTTCCCGGGTCGCTTCTTTGGAAATCACGGCAAACGGGTTCATTTCAGAGCCGGTAGCGGGCAACGTCAGCACACAACCGATGGGCAGGGCGTCCTTGGGGACCACTTCGCCGCGCTTCTCCAAGAAAAGCCACGGATCGCCCTCGAAAGGCACCGCGGCCGCGATAAACTTGGTTCCGTCGAGCACGGACCCCCCACCGACCGCGAGACAGAAGGTAATCCCTTCCCGCCGGCACAAATCGACCGCACGCATGCAGACTTCGTAGGTCGGGTTCGGGGGGATCCCGCCGAATTCCAGTACCTCAACCATTTTCAGGGCCTCCATGCATTGGGCATAGACTCCGTTTCTCTTGATGGAACCCCCGCCATAAGTAAGCAGGACCTTTGCGTCATCCGGTACGAGACGTCCAAGCTCAGCGATCATACCGGCGCCGAAGACGATACGGGTGGGATTGTAGTATTCGAAATTGTTCATCCGTTGGTCCTTTTCACACTTGTTGTCGCAATTGCCGGTCATGTGTTGTTTTCCGAATACGACCTTTTGGGAAATAGTTTACGGTTTCCCGATGCGCCATAGTGCGACGGCGTCCACGGCGAACGGAACGTGCCCGGCCCACAGCACGCGTGTCTCGTAGGCCCCGCCCGGATGCTCGAACACGACCGGTACCCAACGCCAGCGCCCGACCGGCAAATCCCCGGCGCGGAGCGCACGCCGCCCGGTCTGCGGGGCGCCGCCGGCCACGCAGGCGTCCAACTCCGCCAGCAACGCACCGGCG
>JAADHN010000157.1:0-45642 GCA_013151865.1 Kiritimatiellota bacterium | reverse complement strand
CGGCAATGCAACCCATGCCGCCCCGCCGAAGGCGCCGGGCAACGCTTTCCGCTCGCCCAGGGTGTGCTCCCGCTTTTCGGCCTCGTCCCATGCCGCTGGAACCAAGCGCGCACTGTCGGGCAGCGTGCCCACCAGTTCCACCTTCCGGATGCGCCGGACGGGAATCACTGTGCGCACAGTCCCGAAAGCGCCCCGGACTTCGAACTCGAGTTTTTCGGATATGGGCCGACCCCCGACCTGCACCGCGACCGCGCGCCCCGGCTCCAGGCGCGCGCGCCGGGGATTCAGACGAGCATCGTCCAGCCCGACTGTGCGGAGTTCGCAGGAAAGCGGACGCTCGAGTACGTTCTGCACATCCACAGTGAAATCCAGCGCCCGTCCCTCGATGGCGGCAAGAGCCTGCGGCGCGCGCAGCCACACCTTGCGCCGTTGCAGTTCCCGGCGGAAGAGCGCGGCAAGTTGGTCCGGGCGCACGCACACGTACTCCGACCCCAGCATTCTCGCCGCGGTCTCGAGCACGGGCAGGTTCGCGAACCAGTTGAGCACGAACACGTGCAGGAACGCCGGGCGTTGTTTCGGCGTCATGGCGCGAACTTCGTCGGCGATCAGGCGGGCTTTTTCCTCAAGCGTCTTTGCGCGCTGCAATCCTGCGCACGACGTGACCGCTCGGAATACCGGCACGTTGCGCCCGGTTGGGAACGTGGCGTCGGCGTCGGCGGAAACCTTCCTGCCGTAGTCCGGAAAGATCGCGTCGAGGAGCGGGACCTTCTCGGCGTAGCGGCGGAATACCTCGGGGGTGGAGGCGTTCATGATCCACGCCTCGCGGAGATCGCAGGCCTCCATGCCTGCGGCCGTCTGGGCGAGGAAACCGTCGAACGCCCTCTGTCGGTACGGCTTGCGGAACCGCTTGCCGTACAGGTCCGGGTACGTGTAGCCGATGCCGGAGACTGCACACAGAAATGCATCTTCGGCGGTGGCGCTCCGGTAGTACCAGTCCATGATGCCCGGGATGAGCACCCGGGCGGCCGGCGAGACGGACCAGCCGAGCGGCAGCCGCCCGCGCACGGGGCTGTTCCAATAGGCGTTCGTCGGGAAGTTGTTGTACATGAGCACGGGTAGGTTGTCGCCGTCTGAGATGATGAAGGAGTAATAGATTTTCTTCGGGTCGAATTTCGGGACTGGCGGCGCCGGTTGTTGCCGGAACGCCTCCATGCGAACGCCGGAATGGACGCTCAGGTTCGCGCAGTCGATAGAGCCCACCAAGTACTTGCCGAACTCCGCAAACAGGCTCACTCCCGGCCCCTCGCCGATACCGACGTCCTTGCCCGCCCAGGGATAGCCCATGACCGGGATGTTCACAGGCATACGCGCCAGGAACTGCTCGGCAGCCTCGATCTCCTCCTGCGGCGAAGCGTATTCCTCGGCGCCGTCCAATGGACCGGACAGCCAGAAGATGAAGATGCGGTTCCGGACCAGGTAGTCGCGGAGCGCCAGATGATCCGGCCAAAGGCAGGCGATGACATGATGGTTCAGCCGCGGCCAGAGATGGTCGAAGGCCCAGCGATAGACTTCGACGTTGGTGCGCCACCGCCCGCGCAGGTCGTCGACGACCGGAAGCCCCAGCTCCCGCGCCAGTCGCGGCGAGGCAGGCAGGACGTCGTTCACGGCCGCCAGCATGGTGGCGGCGTTGCGGGTGGCTGGAAACAGCGGGTCGGCGACCACCAGCCCCTTGAAGGTCCCGCGGAAGCGTTTCAGCAGCTCTTGCGGCGATGTCGGACGGGTCGTTCGAATCCATCCCCGCTTTCGGAGATGCTCGAGCCAGACCCGATCCTGGTCTGCCGTGATGCAGTACACACGGGGCTGCCGGCGGTTGATCAGCCCCTGCAGGCAGTAGACCAGCAACCGCATGTCCGGGCGTTCCTTGCGAACGTCGCAGACCAGCAATTCCGCCGCCGGCAGCGCGGACTTCGGGAAAATGTCGGGAAACGGACGCTTTTCGCGGATCGGGGCAAGATTAGACGGTTGGCCCGTGGGTACGGCCGCCGGGGCCCGGCCCAGGGGCGCGGCGTCGAGCCCGGCGACTTTGTACAGCAGGACCTTGTCCACCCGGAGCGCGGCCGCCCCGGTCCAGTGCACACGGCATTCCAGTTTGCCGCCGACCGGCACGCGGAAGAAGAACGGAACGAGGCCGTACTTCCCCACGGTCAAGTCCGTCGGCTTCAACGTGCGCCGGCCGAAGACGCGTTCGCCGTAGTCCATGCACGCGTCCAAGCTTCCGACCGGTTCTTCGCACGGCTCGAGCAGACGTATCCGGAAGAAGGCGGCGTAGTCCCCGGGCGGCGTTTCGTAATACGGACCGAACACGATACAAGCCCCGCCGACGTCTCGTCCGGGCCGCGCCTCCCAGGCGGCCCCGCCGGAGGCGTCCGAGTCTTTTACCGCACGTCCCGCGTTATGATTGCACGGGGACTTTTCGACCTCCCAGGATTGCACCGGCGTATACCGCGCGCCCGGCGGCAAGGCTTCCGGGCGGTTTACTTCGGCTGCGACATGCGCCGGCAGTTCCCGGGGCGGCGCGGCGGCGCCGGTCCCCCGGCCCACGAGCAGCGTTGCGAATACCGCAAGCCAGCGTACCATTGTTCTCATTGGAGGCTCCTTTCGGTTGATCGGGCGCATCCGATGGGTCAGGCGGATCGGTCGGATCAGACCGATCAGTCCGATCTCCGTCGCCCGGCCTACACCGCCTTGCCGATCGCCTGGAGGATGCGCAGGAAGGCGTCCGGGATGCCCCCGTCGGCGGTGATGGGAACGTCCCAGGTGATTACGCCGCCGTGGTCGATGATATGCCGTGTGTAGGCCACGGCCAGTTCTTTGGAAAACCGCGGCTCGCCCCGGCCCCAGTACCGGCCCAGGTACGTCAGGACGTGGTACTGGGCCTGCCCCACGCGGCCGCTCGCCGCCGACGGGTCTTCCCATGGTGCGGGCGTGACAGGCAGCGCGCCGGCGATCTCGCCGGCCGTGTAATTTTCATACTCGGTGAGGGTGACCACCGGCACTTTCACCCCCGGATTGAACGCAACGATGCTATCCGGGTTTCCCGCCCGGAGGGCCTCCGCGAAACTCCGGAAATTCGGCGGATCAGGATGCCGGTACATGCGCTCGGCGTGGTAGCAGCCATCGATCCACCAGCCGTGCACCTTGCGCCCCCAGCGCAGCGACCACTCACGAATGATCGCCTCCCAGTTGCGCTGGAATTCCGACAGGCGTCCGTCCGTCTTTTTCGTGCGTAAGTATGTTCCGGGTCGCAATTGCCAGGCCGAGGCGTCCCAGTCCGGAGTGCAGACGAGGCGTTCGACGGCCAGCCGGTCGCGCGCCGGCGCATGGCTCGGCAGGTAAACCATGGTACGGATGCCGGCGCGTTCCAGGGCGTCCGCGATCTCCGCAACCAAGTCCCGGCGGGAGAGACGGCTGGGCCGGCGGCCGACCAGCCGGTCGTAGGTATCGTTCGGCGCGCAATAGAAGCCGGTGTTCTGGCCGAGGGTGATGAAGTAATACGGCGCCCCCACCGACCGGAGTCTGGCGGTCAGGCGCGGCACGTCGAACGAATCCACCTGCCGGTCCCATTCGTCCGGCGTGATATCCGCGGGCCCGCCGCTCGCCGGCGCAGCAAGGTAGTGTGTGAAAACCCCCCAGCCGGCCTGCCGGAACCACTGCGTTGGTTCTGCGGAGTGTGTCATTATTCACGTTTCCTTTGACTGAAACCACTATGCTCTGGTTCGAGGGGGCCGCTTCGATCACTCGATCCGCACGGTCGCCACTCCGGCGGCCCGGACCGGCACGGGGACCGTCCCGTCCTGAACATCGAGCGGCCGGAGCGCCTCCTCGACGAGGGTGCATAACTCCGCTTTCGTCACGGGGGACAACGGCAAACGGATATGGGCGGTGATCGCCGTCCGCGACAGGTTCCAGAGGCGCAGAATCAGCCCGTCGCCCTTCTCCACGGTCTTTGCGCCGATGAGCAACACGTTGGGTTCCATGATCTCGACGAAACGTGCGGAGTCCGCAGGAAGCGTTCCGCCGGAACCGGGTTCGAGGCGAACCGCCGTCAGCGGGTTCGAGGCGGCCCAACCGAACCGTGCCGAGGCCGCCGCGTCCTGTCCGGGCCGGCCGGCAACGGCGAACCGGAAGGTGAAATCCCCGGCCTGTCCCGCAAGATAATTGGTGAACCAGTAGTTGTTCATGACGTACGCATACAGGTGTCCGTTCATCGAGTCCAGGCGGCGCTTCCACTTGCCGGTATTGATTTCGCCAAAGCAGACCAGGGGCGCATCCGGCGATGCCCAGACCACCGCAGCGTCTTTGGAAGATACTTCCACGAAGTGCTGCGTCGTGAACCAGTCGCGGCAGGCGCCGGGCAGCAAATCTCGGTCGGGACGCACGACGGCCAGCGGTTCCTCGTAGCGCACCACGGGATTCGCCGTTGCGAATGGAAAGGCGAAATAGACGGCCTCCTTGTCGTACGTGAGTTTCTTGGTGATGCGATTGACGAACTCGATCCGGTTTACCGCGTTCCAGAGTGTGATTTCCGTGACCAACCGGGGCGTCATGGCTGCGCCCGACTCGATGATCATCCGGCGGCCGACGGTCCCGAGGCGAAGACAGCGCACGCGTGCGTTTGCAGTTGTGGAGATCTTCAAGTCCGGCGCCGGCCCGTGCCCGGTCTCGATCCTGGTCCCTTTGCCGCCGCTCACATAGAGATACTGGTTCAGGCCGTACGGCGCGGCGCGGTCCACCAGTTCCCGGCCCAGTTGCTTGTCCGCGACGCTTGCGACCGCCCCGGTTTTTGGATCGACTTCAATCCGGTAGAATCGATTCTCCAGTTGAAGGGAATGTGCGGACTCCGCAGGTTCCGGAACCGAACCGGGCCGGAGTCGATACACGCGGTATCCGCACGGCGGGACGTCGCGAGCAAGGAATACGACTTTGCCGTCCACGCGGCACGCGGGCGCCGGCCGGCCCCGTGAGTCCTCCACGCGCCGGCCGCCCGGCAGATCGACTTCCACCACGTCGGTCCGAGACCAATTCAATGGGTTGAATACGACGACGGACGCCGTGTCGGCCTGTAAGTGGAGAGCCAGGGAAGACAACGCGTCGTGCAAGAGCGAACGGGCGGCACGGTCCGCGTCGTGCGCGAACTGCGTTTTGACCTTCCACTGTGCCTTCGTGAAATCGCTCTCAGGTTGCGAAACCGAGCAGTGCGCGCCCCAGGTGTGTTCGTCGTACAGCAGACAATTGCGCCACGTATCTTGCAGGGCGGTCTCCGGCACGTCGACCGCCGGGTCGAGACGATGCAGGAATGCAAACAGTTTTTCGGCATTCGCCAGGGCCTCGTGCGCACGACGGTTCAGCGCAGTCTCACGGGCGGACGAGGCGGCGCCGTCTTCCCAATACGTCCCACCGCTGCCGCGGACAACGGGAAGACGGTCCCCGTAGTTTTTCTCGATATACCGGAAGAACTCGGCGTTCCGGCACAGAATCAATTTCGGATAGGCGTACTGTTTGTTCCATTCGGCGCAGACCGAGGCGAGGTTGGGCGGCAACAGGCAGTTATCGCTCACGGCTCCGTACAGGAACACCGCGTCGTAGGGATAATCCTTCCGTTCTTCGCAGCGCCGCAGGTCCCCGAGGATGCGGCGGCGCGCCTTGTCGATGCCGGAAGTCAGGCCCCACCTTTGGGCATGGGCATACCCGGGGGTGAACATCATCAATACGCGGCTGCCGTCCGGCCCCTCCCACCAGCACGGCGATTTTGCATACAAATCCGTGAATGTGACGGCCCGCGTGTTGTTGCAGCCTTCGGCGAAATAGCGGATGCCGGCTTGGTTCAGCATCATGGGCATAGCCCAGACCGACGTCGGTACGTCGCTCAACATGGCGCTTTCAAACGGAATGGCGTACTTCCGGTGCAGTCGGTGAGCGAACCACGTGAGGCGACACAATGCTTCCGCCGAGCACAGCCCTGTCAACATGTTGGCATACAACGCCTGGACGCCGATTGCGCCTTGCCGCGTACGTTCCAGAAACCGTCTTTTCTGTTCCGGTTTGCGGTCGCGCAGGTAATTCTCCGCGATCCAGGCGACCTCGCTGTTCCATTTGAAGCCCCGGAACTTGTCTGCCAATTCGACGGCCGTGTCGATATTGCGATTGTGGCGCTCCGCGCACTCCGGCTGAACATGGGTATACCCGATGTCGGTGTGCGCACTGGCGGCCACGAAAACCTTCCATTTGCGTCCGGGACGGACTGTGAGACGCACAGATTTCGACGATGTGCCGGCGGCGACGCTCACTTCCGCGTCCACAGGCCGATCGGAAACCGGCACGGTCAGTTCCTGCCGGATCGAGCCGAACAGCGGCAGGTTGCGGGCGACCGTCTCTCGCTCGCCGTCGCCGCAACGAACACGCCAAGCGAGCTGTTCCGGGAGACCGGCACATTCGGTCACCGCCTCGATCACCCGGCGCAATCGGCCGTCGTGCTTGACGAGAAACGGAGTCACGCGCACACGCAAGTTACGCACGACCGGTCCGCGGCCGGCAGCATTCGCGACGTTGAACAAAGTCACGGCATCGTACAACACCCACGAACCGTCCACCGCCTCGATGACAATCTCGTTGGTCCCTTTCCGAAAAAGGCGGGCGGGAAGCACGGCTTCGAGACGCTTTGCCCGACCGTGCCGGGGATCCTTGAGAGAGGCGTCGCCACTGCCGGGTTCCGGGACGAAGCGTCCCGTCCGACCGCCCACACGCACCACCAGGACCGGTGGGACCCGGGAGTGGACGTCCACCAAGTCGATGCGCAGCGTGAATGTCCCGCAGGGTTCGCGATCCAGGCGAAATCGAATCCGGAACGGATGCACCCGCCGCCCGGCCCACGCATCTGCGGGGCCGGGTTGAATGAACGGCCAGTCGCGGTCGGCTCGGCTCTTGCCCACATCGAATACCACCGAACCGGCCCCGTATCTGGAGGGGAATGCCTCGTAATCGCCGGCAATCGCAAGCTCCGCGTAATTGTGGTCCGGGGTACCGATTTGCCAGACGACCTCGGAGGCCGCACGGCAGAAGGTCGCCGCAACAAGAAGTCCGCCGATTAGCCGGGGATGCTTCATTTTTGCTGTCTCCGCAGGGCAGACGGCTTGCTGTTTCCGCCCGCGAAACGATTCCGGCTTTCGAACGAGCGGGTCAGTCGGATCGGCCAGATCCGCCCCTGCCCAGATAATGTTTCACGACGGACTCGAGGAACCGGACGGACTGCTCGGACCGGGCCGGTGTCAGCGCGACTTCTTTCCGAACGGTCCCGGGGGCGACATGCGTATCGACCATTTCGTTCCAAGAGTAAAATCCGAGGCCGTCGGCGTGCTCGGCGGCCTGGGCGGCAAACGATTCCGCGCGTCCCTTCGCGTCCGGCCGGTCCATGAAAACCGACCAATGCCTGTAGGTGCGGTACGCCAGCACCACCGCGTGCCCCCGTTTTCGGTACGCGTCCTGCAGCGCGATCTCCTCGGGGGTCAGCGGGCCTGTTGCACGCACCACCAGGATTTCGGCATGTTCAACGCTTGCGGAGTCCGCAGCATACCCGATTCGATACGCCGCCGCATGGGGATGTGCACTGCCCAATTGGTACGGCGTTTCCGTGCCGATGACGACATCGGGAACTTCGCGTCGGATCGCCGCACCGATGCGTTCGAGGCTGTCGTTCAGCAGTTGCGAGCAGAAGGCGACCCAGTCCCGAACGGCCGCCGAATGGACCGCCTTACCCCTCGTCGCCCCGGGAAAATCGAACACCCGCTTGTCCCGGGGGGCCACGTCCCAAAAGGAACGGTAATCGACGCCCCAGGTCTTGTTCAATTCCGCGACCGATCGATACCGGGACTTCAAATGGCGCACGAACATGAACACCGTGGCGGGGTCGAAACTCCCCGGGCCGACCCACGCGATTTCCACGGTCGGACAGACCCAGACGCCCTCCCGCCCGTTCAGCCGGACGTGCGCCAAAGCGCCCTGCTCCCGGTACCTCTCGATATACGCCTTCGTCCATTTCACGGCGAATTCGAGCGTCTGCGGGTGATACGGCAAGGGCGCGGCGGGCTTGCCGTCCTGGTCCACTCCATACACCAGATCCACACCGAACCACTTCTTTGCCAGTTCCTGCCGGCGGCCGGGCGCGACGTCGGAGAACGTTTTCAGGCTGAGCCAGGGCACGATCACCAGCCCGGCTTCGCGGGCCAGGCGATGTTCGCGGTCGAGCCAACGCCAATCGCCGTCGATGGCCTGGGACCATTCATGATCCGCGAATAGAACGGTTACGCCCATCTTGCGCAGGCGGTTCAGGTCGTTTCGGATCGCGTCGTCATTGGACTTCCACGGCTCCCACCAGTGGCCGAAGTAATAGACGCCGACCACCGGACGGCCGTCGGCCAGCCGCAGTTGCGCGGCGTTCGACATCGTCGCCGCCAGAAAAAGGCAGGATCCGGTCAGGGCAAAACTTGCGTTTCGCATCATCCGATTTCCTTTGTCCGATCAATCCATGAACTTCGTCGCAGCAGATGGCTCACGCATTATTCGGGTTGGTTTGTCGCGCAACGGAATCGCCTTTAATCAAGTGTCAGTACGCACTCGCCCGTCGTTGCAGGTGGTCGCAAACTCGACGGACGAAAACATCCGCCGCATGTTTCCCTTCCTTTTCCCGCAAATCCAGGGCGAACGGTTTGAACTCTTCGGTGCCCACGCTCCGGCCCCCGCGCAGCTCGGAGAGGTATGCCGCGCCGATGACCGCCAACCCGTCGTCGGCTCGCTCGGCGGCACGCAACGGTCGGGCGCGGGTCTGAACCGCCCGGCATATTTCATGGAGCATGCCCACGAACTCGCTGTAGCCCTTCTCCCCGCCCTCGGCAATGGCATATCCGGTCACCGGCTGCCGCAGTGGTACGTTCCGCACGTCACCCCAAGAGATCGAGCAAGTACTTCCGGCTTTCCTCGATCAAATGCTGCGCTTCGTCGGGGCCGAATCCGCCCTCGGTCTCGAGCGACAGCACGCCGTCATAGCCGTGTTCGCGGAGAACATCGATACATCCCCCGTTATCGACTTCCCCGCGTCCGAGCACAACGCATTCGGCGCCCCGCACGTCCTTCACGTGAAAATGCACCACCCGCTCCACGACCGCCTTCAGCGTGGCGACTTCGTCTTGCCGCCGGCCGTAGGGCGTCCAGGAATATGCCCCCGCCACGGTTTCGACGTACGTGGCCCGGTGCACGTTCGCGGCGTCGTAATTGATGCCAAGCCACTCCGAGTCCGACAGGGCCATGATCTTCTTCAGGCCGTCGGCCGTGAGCGAAAAAGTCCCGTGCGGCTCGACAGCCAAAAACACCCGGCATTCCGCGGCAACCTCGAGGATCCGGGCAAGCCGGTCGCGCATCAGTTCGAGTGCGTCATCATCCGACAGGTCCCGTGGCTTCTTGCCGTCGCCGGCATTGACGACCGGTATGGCAGCCTCGGCCGCCCAGCGGATCGCCTGCGTGATCCCCCGGACGCTCTCCGGGGTCGGAATGATGGCCCCATGCGGGGCCCACAGCGCTGACGCGCCTTTGAACCCGAAGTCGGCGACCAAGCGCCGGAACCGGTCCGGATCGTCCTTCCAGGGATTCACGTGCGGGCAGAAAGGGGCGGTGGCCTGCGGTTCCACGTATTCATACCCCGCCCCCGCGATTCTGCGCATGGCTTCTTCCAGCGGAAGTTCCCGAAACGTCACCGTTCCGCACCCGAGCTTTATCATTGTGTTGGACTCCGTGTTTCCGGTTTCCAAGGCAGGTCGGACAGCTGCTGCGACCATCGGAGCCGTTGCCCCGGTCCTTTCCCGGTCGGCCGCGACAGTCGTGGCGTCTTGCGCGGGTATCTCAGAGGTGTACTCCGGGCGCGTCCCCATATTCGATGAAGGCGGGCCGGCCGGCATGGGCAATCGACAAGCGACCGGCTTCGATGACAAGTTCGTTGAAACTGCTGTTGGCCGGGGTGGCAATAATGCCGTCGGCATCGATCTCGGCGATTTCGGCCCGGCGGGCGTCGAGACTGCCGGCAGCCTCGACCCGGGCGGCCGCCTTGGCGATCGCTTCGATGGAACGGTAGCCGTAACCGACCGGCGTCAATCCCTCGCCGCCACGGTACACGAGTCGGAAATAGTCCGGGCTCGGCTCGCTGTACCGCGTCGCGTTGGGGCCCTCTCCGGGCCGGTCGAAACAATACTTGACACCCCGGTATTGGTCGTCGTGGACCAGCAGACAGGCGTCCTCAGCCCCCTGACAGAGCAACCGGATGCCCTGTGCATTTCCGCCGGCCGCGGCATTCGGGTAGCCCAACGCGTTCATGACGCTGAGACAGCCGCCATTGTCCCAAATGACGCGTGCATCAGTCCACAAATAGCCTTTACGCCCGTTCGGATACGTGTCGACGATTCCGTAGACCGACACTTCCACCGGGAGATGGCCGGTAATGAAATGCACTTGGTCCACATAGTGGCAGCCGACGTAGGCGAAAAGGTCGGTGTTCTCGCACGTGCACCAGTTCTGAAAATTGGACTCGCGGTAGTAGTAAGGCTCGACCATTGCGGCCTGACCCAGGCGGAAATCGCCGAACCGGCCCGCGCGATAATACATGCGCGCCAGCAAGGCACGGTCGTCGAAACGCTTGTGATACTCGACCCCGACAAACAGTCCCTTCTCTCGTGCTTGCGTCTCTATCTCCTTGGCGTGCTTATGGTTCAGGACAAGCGGCTTTACGGCCAGCACATGCTGTTCCGCCTCGAGGGCGCACATGATGCATTCGTAATGCAAGGGATCCGGCAGGGCCATGACCACCAGGTTTCGAGGCGGCATATCGGCCAACAGTGCCTTGTACAGTGAGGGGTGCTTTTTCGCCAGGTCTCCGACCGTCCGGTAGTCCGGGTGCGGCGTGAAACCGTGTCCGGGAAAGGCACGCAGGATCGCGGCGTTTTCCGCAAGTGCTTTGACCGTTTTCCCGGTCTGCGCGCACACGGCGAGTTCCCCGACGATTCCCTCCCGCTGAAGCTGGTACAAAGAGGGTAGGATTTGATCGTGGGCAATCATGCCCCCGCCGACGAGAAGCGTTTGGAAACCGCTGTGCATTTTTGGTTCCTTACGAAGGCGCTCGGGAGGAGCGGTCGCGGGCGTGGTTGCCGGCACGGTCCCGGAAGGCATCTTCCACCATAACCATTTGCCGTGTAGCCGCGGCGTGGTGAAGCTCGGGGCCTGCTTTCCGAACGGGGTCGGGTCCCCGCTCCCGCCTGCCCGAGGACCGAACACGCGGCGCCCGCGGTTGCCGCACGAGGAAGGCAACCCGCGCCGGACGCGGCAATGTGCCAGGGGCCCGGTGGAATCGAATCGCCTCACGCCCAAAATGACGCTGAAGCAGACGTTTTCAAAGAAATGCGGGAATGTAGCGATTTCTGTGGCACCGTTTCCCGCTCGAACGGGAGTCGCCTCGGCAACGACCTGCGCTCGCCTGATCTACGCGGTACCTTACCGGAGAAACCGGGATATTCACGGCCTCGCCGTTCTCCGGAAGGTCCGCTCTCTGCTCCGCATGGGTACTGTCAAGTTCGGAACGAAAAAACCGGAGGCCGACGGTCGGGCAGCCGGAGTTACCCACAGTCGGCAACTCGGCTCCGACGAGTGACTTACGACCCATTCTCGCCTGCGCCGCCGCCTATGGATAACTCCGGCGACGGGGGGGAGAGGTCAACTCGGTACGTAACGCACTTTTACAGTGAGTGTTACGGCGAAATGTCGTGGTGAAAATTGACAAAACCACTCCGCATTCAAGGGAGAATCAGCATGTGGATCGCACGCAGGAGCGCGATCCGGCGACCCCCTCCCGGCGGCAATTCTGTGGCATGTGTGTGGGCCCGGCCCGGCCAAAACCCGGACTCCGATGGGTGCGCAAGTCGAGAACGGTCCCCCCGGGGCGGCCGCATCGGTGCACCCGGTCGGCCCAGGTAAAGTTTCCGCATGGCCGTCGCTCCCGGGTTCGGCGCCGGCCCTGCGGCGATGCGTGTCGAACTGGCGCGTCGCGGCCGCGGTTACTGGCCGCCCGGGCTCGTACTCGTGACCGACATTCAGGATCGACCGGGTTCGGCGCCGGCCCGGCGTGCCGCGGTCCAACTCTCCACTTTGATGTCTTCGCGTCTTTCGCGGGCGGGAAACGGCTGTATTTTGCTTTGGAGACGACGCGTGCATCTCCGGACCGTTCGGTCAACTTTCGCGCCGTCCGGCGTCGCGGGACTGTGGCGCGATCTGCGGACGTGCCGTGAGGGGTGAGCAAGTTTTGCCCGCGCGCCGCCGTCCGGCAGCTTGAGCGCTTGCCGGAAAAGCTTGAATTCCCCCGGCGATGCTCGGGGAATGCAACGGAAAAGAAGGGATGAAACGATGACGAGTTCTCTGCCGCAACACGAACGCCCGGAAGGCGCTGCCAAACCCCGCAAGATCCGGGACGGTGTCTTTTGGATTGGCGCGGTGCATTGGGAGCGCCGGCTTTTCGATGCGCTGATCCCGTTGCCGGACGGCACCAGTTACAATGCTTACCTGGTTCGGGGCAGCGAAAAAACGGCCCTGATCGACGCCGTGGACCCGGACCTTGCGGATGTGCTGATGGGCCAACTCGATCGAGTGGACACGGTGGATTACCTCGTTTCCCAACATGCCGAGCAGGACCACTCGGGGGCGATCCCCCAAGTCCTGGCCCGTTACCCGTCGGCAAAGGTGGTCGCCAATCCCAAAGCCAAGGGAATGCTGATGGACTTGCTGGCCGTGCCCGAAGAGGCGTTCATCACGGTGGAGGACGGTGAAACGCTGTCGTTGGGCGACAAGACGCTCGAGTTCGTGTATACCCCCTGGGTCCATTGGCCGGAGACCATGTCGGTGTACCTGCGCGAGGACAAGGTCCTGTTCTCGTGCGACTTGTTCGGGTCGCACATCGCGTCCACGGACTTGTTCGCAACGGATGAAGTGCGGGTGTACGAAGCCGCGAAGCGGTACTACGCCGAAATCATGATGCCTTTCCGCAGCGTGGTCGAAAAGGACCTCGCCAAACTTGCCCCGTACGACATCGCGCTCATCGCCCCCAGTCACGGCCCCGTGTATCCTCGGCCATCTTTCATTGTCGACGCGTATAACGAATGGGTGTCCGGGCCGCCGAAAAACGTCGTGGTATTGCCGTATATCTCGATGCACGGCAGCACGAAACTCCTGGTGGATCGTCTCACGGCTTCGCTGGTGGAAAAAGGTGTCACGGTCGAGTTGTTCGATTTGGCCGTGGTCGACATCGGCAAGCTGGCCATGGCCCTCGTCGACGCCGGCACGATCGTGATTGGGACCCCGACGGTCCTGGTGGGGCCGCACCCGAACGTCGCGTATGCGGCGCTTCTCGCGAATTTGCTGCGTCCCAAAGTCCGCTTTTTGTCGGTGATCGGTTCCTACGGCTGGCGGACCAAGGCCGTGCAGACGCTGGCGGACTTGACCGCCAACCTCAAGGTGGAAGTGCTCGATCCTGTATTTGCCAGAGGGTTGCCTGCAGCGGCCGATTACGACGCCCTCGATCAGTTGGCGACTCGGATAGCAGCCCTGCATAAGGAGAACGGCTTCGCCTGACGGCGTTTGCCGGGAGCCGTCCGGAAGAGTAATCATCTGTCTGCCGGGTACTGTCAAGTTCGGAACGAAAAAACCGGAGGCCGAGACGGTCGGGCAGCCGGAGTTACCCACAGTCGGCAACTCGGCTCCGACGAGTGACTTACGACCCATTCTCGCCTTCGCCGCCGCCTATGGACAACTCCGGCGACGGGGGGGAGAGGTCAACTCGGTGCGTAACGCACTTTTACAGTGAGTGTTACGGCGAAATGTCGTGGTGAAAATTGACAGAACCGTCTGCCGTAAGAGGGAGAGTCTGAATGAAACGCCGGATGGATTGTCTCACGGGCGCCCTCATTTTCCTCGCCTCCGTGTTGGCCGCTCGCATTGCGACGGCCGAGAGTGTTTTCAAGGTCAGAGGCATTGGGGGCGCCGGCGGGATGTTTGTCCCCTCGATCTCTCCGTACGACTCGGATTTCATGATGGTCGCCTGCGATATGAGCGGTTCGTATCGGTCCGTCGACGGCGGAACGACCTGGGAACTGATCCATTACATGCAAATGAACCGGAACGCCCACTCCGCCCGTCCGGCATACTTTCGGGACCGAGTGTTCTGGAACCGGGGTGCGGAGTTGCGCGTGTCGCGGGACCGTGCCCGGACTTGGCGAAAGGTCCGTGCGCAGCCCTGGGGGCCCAAAACGAAGATCGCATCGCTCACTCCGGTTCCGGAGGGCTCCGGCATTCTGCTGGTCTCGACGGACAGGGGGATCTGGCGGACGGACGACGACGGGACAACTTGGAGCAACGTCCTGGACGGAGAAATCACGAAAACAATCGCATTCGGCGGGACGGTTTATTCTGTCGGCGTGCCGAACAGACTTCACATCAGCTCGGACGCCGGCAAGACATGGACAACGACGACCCTCGAGACGAAGGGCGGGAAAGTCTTCAGTTTTACCGGCGGCAAAGGCGCAGACGGGGTTGTGCTTTTCGCCTCCGCCTGGAAAGTCGGGATCATGCGCAGCCGCGACGGCGGCAAAACATGGGACGTGGTTGTGGACAAGTACGAAGATCAAAACGATCTGCAAATGGCGCACAACCAGACGCGAATCGTCTTTGCGGCCCAAACAGGCGGGCGTTGGTGCAAGAAGGTTTGGAGGTCGGTCGACGGCGGCGGTAACTGGGAGGACGCCTTCCGCCTTTCCGGACCTCGCCGGAACGTCGAACCGTCCTGGGTCCAAACGCAACTTCGCTGGGGCTATTACATCACGAGGCGGGGTTTCTGCGTGAGTGCGGCGAGCCCGAACCTGGCCATCGTCACGACGCAGGGCGACTTCTACGTCACACGCGACGGGGGCAGGTCTTGGCGGCAGCAGATGAACGAAATCGTCGGCGTTTTGCCCGGCGACCCCGGAATCCGCTACCGCTGTACGGGCCTCGAAGTCACGAGCTGCTGGGAGTATCTCTTCGATCCTTTCGACAAGAACAGGGAATACATCGCCTATACGGACATCGGCTTTGCACGGTCGACCGATAACGGCAAGACATGGGCATGGTCCGCGAAAGGCAGTCCGTGGACCAATACGTTCTACGACGTCGTTTTCGACCCCGAGGTGAGCGGCAGAATGTATGCCGCCACCAGCAACCGGCACGACATTCCTCACTGGACTCACATCACGCCGAACAACCCGCAGCGTCACCAGGGCGGCTTGTGCATTTCCGACGACCACGCGGTGACGTGGCGGCCCAGTTGCCGGGGGTTGCCGCGCCTCCCCTGTACGAGCGTCTGCCTGGACCCGACTTCCCCGAGGGACAACCGTGTCCTTTACGTCACGGTTTTCGGCGAAGGCGTATACAAATCCATCAACGGCGGAACGAGTTGGACGAAAAAGTCCAACGGACTCGGCAATCCCGGCAACCTGCACGCCTACCGCGTCCGCCGGCATGCCAAGACCGGCGACCTCTATTGTCTGATCACGGCCAACCGACACGGCCGGGACTTCCCCGTTCCCGGCGGCCTCTGGAAATCGACGGACGGCGCCGAAAGTTGGACGGACATGACGAAAAACGTCTCGCTGGCGTGGCCGACCAATTTCGCTTTCGACCGAGACGATCCCAGTCGCATCTATATCACAGCCGCCACGATCCCCGGGTCCCCTCAAGGCGGGGTTTACAGGACAACCAACGGCGGGAAAACCTGGAAACACGTTCTTACAGATGAAATGCTCCGCAAATCGGGCGGGGCGGGATACGACCACACGATGTGCGTCTTCATCCACCCGGACGACAAGAACCTGGTATATGCCGGCACCACTTCACACGGCTTGTGGTTCAGCAGAGACGGCGGCGACACGTGGCGTCACTACCGCGCCTTTCCCTTCGGAAACGCCCAAAGCATACGCGTCGGTCCGACCAACCATAACTTGCTCTACGTAACGACGTTCGGAGCCGGGGTTTGGACTGGACCGCATTTGCCGGAATAGACATTGCGTCGGGCACGTCTACTCCGGCCCGACCGCCGCGACGCACCCGACGGCGCGCGGACCCAATTCGACCGGTATCAGGGCGGTGTCACTCTCGACCCGAACCTGGATGCGTCGGTCCCGCCAGGCATCCAGGTATTTTGTCCCGGCTCGGTGCGGAACGCGCAACACCACGCCGCGGACCGTCCGGAAACGTCCGTTGAACAGGGTCCAGACCGTGTACTTTCCACCGCGGAACCGGTTGGCGTACACAAAGGGCATTTCTGTCGGGACCAGCGGCTCGACATTCTCGGAGCAAAAGACGTCCGCGTACCGGTGGAGAACGGCGAAGGCTCGACGCAGGAATCGGTGGGCGTCCTCGCAGTATTCGGCGGTGCTGTTGCCCAGCCAGTAGCCTTCGCCGTTGAAGAACGGGAACTTCAATTTTTCCCAGTTGCCGTTGGTGAAGGCCTCGTACTGCGTGAGTTGGAAGACCTTGAACGTGGGGAAGGCAAACCGGAACAAGTCGACCCGGTGCGGCGCGATCCCGGGGTCCGCTCCCCAGACCGAATACCCGAGCGCACCGTCTTGGAATTGGGAGTTGACGTCGTTGGGGGTTTCCTCCGTCAGCGTGGCGATGTCCGACGGCGTCGCGGCGCGAATGGCCCGCGTGGTGTCGCGTTCCCCGCGGATCGGCGGCCACGGGACCGGGTGACCGTGCTCGCGCGACCAGCAAGTCTTCCAGGTATTGGTGAATCCGTACTGGTCGATGTACATCCCGTCGGGTTTCAGTTGGGCCGTGACCCTTTTGTACGTCGCGGCCAGATGCCGCCGCCATCCCAAACTGGCGGGACACATCATGTGCTCGGTCGGGGCGCCGGGCCACAGCAATGGGCTGCCGTCTTTCTTGCGAATATCGCACTTGCTCGCGTTCTCGCGGCCCCAAACGCCGCGCTCGTCGCACAGATACCCTTCGATATACAGGCCGATGCGCACACCCATGTCCTGCGCTCGGCGTATCGCAGCGCGCATGGCTTCGAGGCCGCCCAATTCGTCGAAATGGCTGTAGTCGCCGACACGTCCGTATTTTCTCGATTGCCCGAAATCGAAGATGTGCAGGTAGTCCAAACAACCGAAGTAGTCCCGGTACCCCCGGATCTCGTCCTCCATGCGCCATCTGCCCGTGTCCCGGTCGCGGAGTCGGCCCCAGGCCGTGGTCTGCTGGTAGTAGAACACCCGCTGAAACCATGCTTTGCGCGGCACGGCCGGCCGATACCATGAATGGCCCCACTGCTTGTAGAGAGCCAGGGCACGACGCCAATCGCCGGTGTGCGCCCGCAGCACGGTCGGAACGCTTTCGAACGCTTCACCCGGCCCGTACTCCCGTTGCCAATACTCGATCCGCAGAGTCACGCCCCGATCGTCTTTCGTGATGCTGCGGAACCGGTACACGTCTTCGAGATCGAGCGTCATCAGGGCCAGACCGCCCCCGGCCCGGGGGTTGAAAACGTCCGTGACTTGGAGCGGATGCTCGCCGCCGTAGGCGAGCCGCTGGTGAATCGGAGCATTGTGGATGAGCCCGCCCTTCCGGGCCCACAGGTACCAGGTATCCGGAACCGCCCCGATCCTCGCATTCCGAAGGACCGGGAAATTCACGACCGGCGTGCATGTCCGCGGGCCGATCTGGGTCAAGGCCAACCGCATCTCGATCCCGCCGTCCGCGCGCACCGTCACGCGCAATTCGCCTTTGAGCGGCACACCCCGCGGAGAGCCGTCGACCGGCACGACCAGGGCGGGGCGTCCGTCGCGTTCCGACACTGAGGGGGTGCCGACTGCCACTTCGGCGGACGTGAGCAGTTTGCCGTCGGCGCCGATTTCGAACAGCGGTCCGGGACCCAACTCGAACGATTCCCCTCGCAGGCAGCGATTGTCGATCCGACGCAGTTCGATCCCGCCGCGTGTCTTCAGGTCGATTTCGATCAACGCATTGCCGATCCGGAACCCATCCGCGGTCCCGACGATCCGCGCAACGCCCGGCTGTTCGTTACGAACCGGAATCGGCGCAGGCAATTCAAACACGCCTGGTTCGGACACGACCGGCGGCCCTTGATTCACGGTTGCACCGGCAAGAAGGAACACGCCGCCGTCCGTCCGATTCCACAATACAATCCGGCGGACGCGATTCGGGCGGAGGCCGGTCAGCGCATAGACCTGGGGGCCGGCGCGCACTTCGAATTCGGCCGTGCCGCGACAGATCGGAAACATGTCGTCCCTGACACCGTCGGCATATTCGACTCGGACCAGGAAGCGCTCGGGGGTCGCAAACCACGTCAAGGGCCGTATCCGTCCGTGCCGCGGCGGGAGGTCGGGCAGTTTGGAGACCATTAGGAAGAACATCTCGGCCGCCCGGCGTCCAACCGGCAGCACGATGCGTCCGGCGCCGTCCGACGCTTCCCCCACAACGTTCTTTCCGGCGCCGAGAAGGCGGAAAGGAATTCCGTGGATCGTGACGTCGCCCTCGGGCAACCACGAGCGCAGCCCGAACCGACGCAGTCGGGCCTGGATCCGGACGTTGGCGTCCCTGGCAAGGTTCACCGAAGAGAACGCTCCCGGGGGCAGGACCGAGGCGTCCCATCCCTTCGCGAACGAGATCATGTCGGCTGCCTCGATCAACGGTCGACGTGCAGTGAACCGAATCGTATCGATCCAGATTTCGCCCGTATCGCCGGCGCTGCTCACCTGCAGGGCGATGTTCGCGGCTGTAAAGCGTTCGCGGACCGGAGCGATCGCGACCTGCCATTCTCCGGTGGCCTGCACATCCCGGAGGGCGATCGGGCTGACATGGTTCTCGGGCCGCCCGCCCGGACCACTGCCCAAATACACCAGGTAGTCCCCCCAGGGCGCCACGTTCCGCCCACGGTAACGCACAGCGACAAAACCGTACTTGGAAAGATCCACGGGCGCGGGCAGCACGGCGGACCACTTCATGCCTCGGCCCGCGCCGCCGGCGGAGAGGTGCGCCAGACCGTTCCGGGTTTCAGCCCGATAGACCTTGCTCGGGCTGCCGAGCCACGTCGGCTGGGCTTCGAGTTTCAAGGCTGCGGCGTGAACGACTTGCTCCGCTTCCGGGGGCCGATGCTTCGGCACGACCCGTGCGCCGACAGGGAGTTCATCGCTCAGCCGGATATAGTCGAAGGCGATGGATGCCGGCTTATCGCGGCATTGCACTTCGGTCAGCAGGGAACGAACGAGGCCGACCGCACCCCGCGCCCAGAGATCGACGGCAATCACATGCCACCGGCCGTCCTGCTCCAGCTCGGTGACCCCGAGAATCTGACGACCGCCGGCGCTGCCGTCGAAGATCCATAAGGCATATCCGCCCGCCAAATTCCGGGCCTTGTAACGCATCAAGAGGTACGCGACCGCGTCCGAGTCGAAGGGCTTGACCTGCAATTCGAACTTCATACCCCTGCCGGGCTCGGCGACGCGCAAGGTTGCGCTGCCGTTCGCGGCAACGACCTCCGGACGATCCGCGGGATTGCCCAGGAACCGCGGCCGCGCTTTCCAGCCCGGGTCGGAGTTGAAGTCGAGGGGGAGTCTCGGCAACGCTTCCGCCCCCAGCGCCGAGGTCAAGGTCGCACCCAACAACAATGCCGCGACACGTTTCATCGCCCGTCTCCGGTTCTCGTTTCCTCCGGGAACGCCGGTCGGCCGGGGGCCCGTTGCGCTTCATCCGGGCGCGGGCAGAGCGGGGAGGATCCGGTGTTGCGCGCCGGCGCGTCGCTCAGGCAGGAGTCTGGCGGAAATGGTCGTACCCCGCCCCGGCCGCGTCCACCGCCCCGAACATGCGTCCGTTCATGTCCTGAACCAAGTCCCCGGTCCGCGGACGGAACACGCCGATCCTCGCCAGGGGGACCGCGTCGAACGGCCAGGCGGCGATCAGTTCGTCGGCGCGTTCGGGACGGACGGCGAAGAGCAGCTCGTAGTCCTCGCCGTCGGTCAGCACCTCGGCAAGGGGTATGCCGGGGACGCGTCGCGGGATGCTGTCGGGGTCCAGCCGGACGGACACGTCCGAGGCGCGACACAGCCGTTCCAGATCGAGGAGCAAGCCGTCGCTGACGTCGATCATGGCACGTGCATACCGGTTCTCCGCCAGCCAGCGGCCTTCGGCGCAGCGTGGAGTGAAACGCAGATGATGCCCGGTGGGCAGAGACGCGCCGAACGCGCCGGTCGCAAAGAGGAGATCGCCGGGTTGAGCACCGGCGCGCCGGCAGACCGTTTCCGCGCCTACGCGGCCGAGGATCGTCAGGGCCGCTACGGCGTCGGCCGGGGTGGCGGCGAGGTCGCCCCCGATCATGCTCACCCCGAAACGCCGGGCCGCGTCTGCAATGCTGTCGAGAAAGCGACGCGTCCAAACCGCGTCGTGGCGGGGGCTCATCCCGAGCGCGACCAGGCAGTAGCAAGGGATACCGCCCATGGCCGCGATATCGCTCAGATTGCGGGCCAGCAGCTTGTGTCCGACCTCTTCGGGGGTCGCGGCAGCCGGGCCGTCCAAGCAGTAGTGCCGGTCGCCGACGACCTGGTCCACCGCAACCAGCAGGAGCGACCCGGACCCCAGACGCAGTGCGGCGCAGTCGTCGCCCGGAGGCACGGCCACTTCCGGGGGAAAAGGTCCGAGCCGCCGGAAGAGTGCTCCCAGGAATTGGTCTTCAGAGGGCATCGGCCACCTCCCGTTCGAGGCAGTCCAATTCCCGGCGATATGCGGCTACGGCCAGCACCCGGTGGAAAAAACACCGTTGCGTGCGGAATTCGCAGATTCCGTCCGCACCGGCCCCGCCGCAGGCGCCGTAAACCAGGCCTTTCGGACATTTCCCCGGATAGAGATACCGGCACGCCTCGAGTTCGGAACGCGAGAATCGCCCCCGTCCCAGCAGGCGGACCAGCCGGTCTTTGACCGAGTCGGGCAGCTCGCCAGCGAAGATCCGGCCCCAAAACGCGGCGCGCCACCGGTCCGGGAGCCGGGCGTCCGGGAACGGTCCCTGCTGCTGTCTGCCGGCTTCGGGGTCGAACATCCGGGCGTCCGGCGTCAGCAGTCCGCTGAAGGCGTAGAACGCATCGGGCGCCGGCGCAAAGGTCACGCCGTCGTGGTACTCTTTCCAGGCGGTGAGCCAAGTTGGGTAATCCGGGTATTCCGAGGGCGCTGCCTCGACCCGGGCCAAGACCATTCGCGCCGTGGCCTCATCGCGGAGCCCGGCGATCTGGACGCCGCTGAACCCCAGCAACGCACACCCGGCGACCTGGAGGCCGATCCGTCGTAACTGGGCGGCCATGAATTGGTTGGCGTTGAGGCTCGATTCGCGTTGCATCTGGGCCGCCAACTCCCGGGAGACGAACACGCCCGGATAGACCCCGTCGTGGATTCGGCGGACTTCATCGGGCGAAAGCACGGCAAGACGCGCCAAAACCGGGGAATTGATCTCCCGCATCTGCAGGTACCATTGCAACTCCTGCAGCTTGGCCATATCCCACCCGGCATGCGCCACGATGAATTCGGCGCCCCCGGCCAGTTTTCGGATCATCTTGAAATATTGGAGGTACACGTCCGCCGGATTGTATTTGAACGGGTTGACGCCCGCCCCCAGGCGGAGGTCGGGGCGGATGGCGCGCAGGTGCGCAATCATCTTGACGCTGTCCAGGTAATGAATTGAGCGCCATGCCGCCCGGGGACCGTCGGCCCTGCCCGGCCCGGTGCGCGGCGCGTCGCCGGAAACGAGCAGGACGTTCCGGACCCCCTCGGAAAGCGCTCTCCCCGTCAATTCCGCCAGACGCGCACGAGTGGTCATCCGCCCGGAAACATGCAGGACCGCGGGCAGTCCGGAGGCCTTCTGCAGGTTCGAGGCCGCCTCGACGTTGTCGTGCGTTTCGTCGGATCGCAGCCGGTCAGTCACGGCAATGCCCGAGACGATCTCGTGCCGCCCGGCCTGGCGGGCCACTTGCCGGGCGAGTGTGATGGCGGAATCGAAAGGCTGGTCCTTCGCCGGGACGTCCACCTCGACCAGAACGGTGAACTTCCCCTCCTGCAGACACGCCGCCAGGGGGTTCGTCGCATCGAACTGGATCCGCAATTGTTCCGGAGAATCTTTCACATCCAAACCAGCACCTTTTCTGCTGCATCGTTGCGGCGCGCCATGGCCAAGCGAAGGCGGAAAGGGCGCGGCAACAGGGCAGGTCCCGGAGCATCCCCGCACACGCAGGCGGCCAAGCGGCCCGACACGCGACGACGCTTCCCCCGTCAATCGTCTCCGTTTCCCGCACATCGGGATTGCCCCCCAGGGCGGTATCGCCGGGCAAGACTCACGGAACCTCGCCCGGAACGTCCTCGTGTGCGGCCGTGCGCCCTTTGCGGACGGGCCCTGGTCATGCGTTCCTCTGCGTTCTCTGCAATGTACGGGCGGACGCTGCGAGACGCAACGTGGACAGGCGCTCAAATCGACGCCAAAAACGCCGCAACGTGTGCGTGTCCGGGCGAATCGCGGTTATGTTCTTTCCGAAACGAGCCGCGCCGCCGTTTCTTCCGCCGAAATCCGCCCTGTGTCAAACACCTTTGCGCGGCCGCCCGTGCGACGCCGCGAACCCCCAACCGCAATCAAGGAAATGCCCGAGCCATGTATGAATTGCGCCCGCCCCGTGTCTTCGTTCACAAGCGCGTTTGGGAAAACGACAAGGCCGTCGCCCGACTCGAACGCATGCTGGCCGGCCTCGGAAACCCGCCTTTCGAAGAGGTCGACGAGAACGACACGGACAAGGTCGTGGAAGCGGCGGGCGCACGCGAGGATCTGCCCGTGCAGTCGGGTCGGGTTCGAATGGGCATCGAAAAGACCGAGACGACCCCCGTCTTTCTGTTCAGCACGTTCGTTTGGGATGACGCCAAGCGGCATACACCGAAACGGTTTCGCAATCCGCGCGCCCAAAGCATCGCCCGACACATGGCCGGCGTCGGCCGGGAGTTCGCCTACAGCAGGCGCGAGCAAACCGATGGACGGGACCCGCGGCGCCCCTATGTCTGCCAAGGCGGTTGGGGCATTCACACGATCGAAGGCTGTGTGCACCGTTGCGATTACTGCGGCCAGAGCTTCTTCGTGTGCTTGTTGCTCGACCTCGAAGATTTCGTCACGGAACTCGAACGCAATTTCCTGGAACGTCCGCATCAATTGCTCTATCGGTACGACCTCAAGAGCGATTACCCCTGCTTCGAGCCGGAGTACGGCGCTTCCGAACTGTTGGGAGAGTGCTTCGCCCGAAATGACAAGTACCTGCTGGTCTACACCAAAAGCAACAATATCGACCATTTGCTCGACCTGCCCTGGAAACGCAACGTCCTGTGCTACTGGACCCTGGCCACCGAAACCCAGTGCTCTCGGATCGAGCGCGGCACACCGAGCCTCGCGGAACGCCTCGAGGCCATGCGCAAGTGTCAGGATGCCGGGTACGTGGTCCGGGCCGGGTTCACCCCCATTGTCCCCCACCGAAACTGGCGCGAGGAAGCCACCGATGCGCTCGAAAAACTCTTTGCCGCAGCACGACCCGACACGGTCCGATTGTGGGTCGTCTCCATGATGCTCGCCAAGGAGGCGGAGCAGATTTTCGGGGCCGACAACCTCGACCCCGAGTGCTTGGAAGCCATCCGCGCCGCCGCATCCGAACTGGACGGTCATCACAGCGGCCCCTTTCCGCGCGACGTCCGCGCCGAGATCTATGCGCACTACATCGCGGAGATTCGGCGGATCAGCCCCGGAACGCCCGTGAACCTCTGCACGGAAGAACGCGAACTGTGGGACATCCTGGGGGCGAAACTGAAGATGTCGCCCGAGGCCATGTACTGCTGTTGCGGCCAATACAGCGTTCCCTCGTGAGACAGCGCCGGCGTGCTTCAGCAGTCGCAGCGGCTCCGATAGCCGTTTCTTTGCGGACCTGCACTCTTGGTTTGGCGTGCAGCCTTCAAGCGCATCTGCGGTCAATAAGACTCAACAAGGACCGCGGATGAACGCGAATGGACGCAGATGAGGAGGTATGAAAGGACGGTGCCGCCAAAGTAGAAACGGCGTCCCGCCGTTTTCTTCCTGGGCCCGCGGCGAGACGCCGCGTCTGCTCTCTGCGAAGTGCGCGTTGCCGTCCCGCCCGGGCGGGACCGGGAATCGCCCGTATCCGCGTGAATCGGTGTCCATCTGCGGTCAATAAGACTCAACAAGGACCGCGGATGAACGTGAATGGACGCAGATGAGGAGGTATGAAAGGACGGTGCCGCCAAAGTAGAAACGGCGTCCCGCCGTTTTCCTCTTGAGCCCGCGGCGAGACGCCGCGTCTGCTCTCTGCGAAGTGCGCGTTGCCGTCCCGTCCGGGCGGAACCGGGAATCGCCCGTGTCCGCGTGAATCGGTGTCCATCTGCGGTCAATAAGACTCAATCAGGACCGCGGATGAACGTGAATGGACGCAGATGAGGAGGTATGAAAGGACGGTGCCGCGGCGAGATGCCCCCTCGTATTCGAGGGACCGACAGGCGGTGAGGAACCGGATCGACCCAAGGGACGAACCATGAGACTTGCTCCAATTGCGGTGTTGCTGGTCGGGGGGTGTGCCGTCGTGCCCCGAGGGCCGGCTCCTCCGGTCGTGCGGAACTTGGTCGCCGAAGGTTGCGACAGCCGCATCGACCTCCACTGGGATCCAGTGAGGCTCTCCGCAGGGAGGACGCCGGCCTACAATGTCTACCGCGCTCCCGCCGAGGGCGGTCCGTTCCAAAAAATCAATGCCAAGCCTCACCTGCCCAACGTGTACAGTGACTTCGTGGGCCGGAACGGACAAACGTTCTTTTACCGAGTGTCGGTTGTTCCCCAAGAGGATACGGCAACCGCGTCGCCGCCATCCGGGACCGTCGCCGCCGCGTCGCGGTCCATGACGGACGAGGAACTGCTCACTTCGGTTCAAAAAGCCACGTTCCGGTATTTCTGGGATTGGGGACATCCGGTCAGCGGCCTGGCGCGGGAACGCAACACCTCCGGGCACACATGCACCACCGGCGGTACGGGGTTCGGGCTCATGGTCATCATGGTCGGCGCGGAGCGCGGTTTCGTCAGTCGGGCCCGGGCCGCGAACCGCGTTCTGAAGATCGTAACCTTCCTTCAGGAGAAGGCCGAACGGTACCATGGGGCATGGTCGCACTGGCTCGACGGTCGCACCGGACGGACGATCCCGTTCTCGAAGTTCGATGACGGCGGGGATTTGGTCGAAACCTCTTTCCTGGTTCAGGGCCTGCTCGCGGTCCGCCGCTATTTCGACGCCGCCGACCCGGTCGAGCGCGAACTCCGGCGGCGCGCCACGCAACTCTGGCGCGAGGTCGAGTGGGACTGGTACCTGCGCACCCCGGACGGCCGGAAGCTGTATTGGCATTGGTCCCCGCGTTACGGCTGGAAGAAGAACCACGCCATCGGCGGCCATTTCAACGAATGCATGATCACCTATCTACTCGCCATCGCCTCGCCCACCCACTCGATCCCGGCCGCGTGCTATTACAAGGGCTGGGTGGCCGACCCGAAGACCTACGCGAACGGCAAGACCTACTTCGGCTACAAACAGTGGGTCGGCCGGCCCCTGGGCGGTCCGCTGTTCTTCACGCACTACTCGTTCCTCGGGTTCGACCCGCGCGGAAAACAGGACCGGTTCTGCAACTACTTCGAAAACAACCGTCATATCTCGCTCATCCAACGCGCCTATTGTCGCGCCAACCCGAAAGGGTTCGAAGGGTACAGCGAACTGGGATGGGGGCTGACCGCCTCGGACGACCCCGACGGCTACGCGGCGCACGCGCCGGGGCGCCGGGACAACGGAACGCTCAGCCCCACGGCCGCCCTCGCCGCCATGCCTTACACCCCGGCCGAGTCCATCGCCACGCTAAAATACTTTTACCGTGTCTACGGCAAACGACTTTGGGGCGAATTCGGCTTTCGGGACGCTTTCAATCCCACCCGGGACTGGTTCGCCGGGAGCTACCTGGCCATCGACCAAGGCCCTATCGTGTGCATGATCGAAAACTGGCGGACCGGCCTGTGCTGGCGGATGTTCATGTCCAATCCGGAGATCGCCCCCATGCTCGAAGCCATCGGCTGGCGGAGCGCCTCATCGCCGGTCGCAAAAACCACCCGCTTGCCCCAAGGCCGGTGATCCGCGTGACTTCCGTTCTGTCTGTCCATCAGGCGGTTCGACTGCTCCTCGACGGGGAACGCCGCACGGACGACTCCCCCTTCCCCGTTTGTCGCATCGCGTTACGCGCCGCAATCCGACCGCCCCCCCGGCGCGCGTCGAGTTCCCGTCCGAACTTGAAACCGCTTCCCGTCTTTCGTATAGTAGACGCGGAATGACCCGAACGAATATCGGGTCATTCCGCTTGCTCGGGTCCCGAGTTCGCCTGCGCTCCGGATTCTTTCGCGACGATCAATACCTCGAGACCATGAATGCGTTCGGAGGTGCGCCGTCGGCGTATTTTACCGTAAATCGGGGCAACAATGCCCCGGGCGGCACGTGAATCTCCGCAGAGAACGCCGGCTGCGTTGTTCGGCGGAGTTGTATCTAATCGTCTGTGAAGCACGGGAGCAGGAGGCTCGTGGGGCAGGGGCATGGTTTCACGGTGTCTGCGGCCACACGGCGGTCCCGCGGGATCGCCCTGTTGGTGCTGTTCGATTTCGCCGCCGTTTACGCCTCACCGGTCCCATTGGCTTGCCGATGGCTCGCCTCGCGCCAAACGTCTTCCGGCGTCTGGTCTCAGCCCACTGCCCGCATGTCCGCCGACACACTCCGTGCGGCCCAGGCCCTCGAGACTGCCGGGACCGACGTTGACCGTGTCGCGGCCCTCCGCGCCCGCGGCGCACTGCTGCTCGCACTCGAGCCCCATCCCGATCTCGTTCCAAACCGGCTCGCGGTTTTTCTCTGCGATTCCGCCGGCACCGGTGCCGCATTGCTCGCCGCCCAAAACGCCGACGGCGGCTGGCCCATGGCCGTCGGACAGCAGAGTAACGTGCTCGATACCGCCCTCGTGGTCAATGCGTTGGCCGGGCGCGACCTACTCGCTGCGGACTGCGCGCGCCGCGCTGCGGCCTGGCTCACGACCCGGCAGCAGCCGGACGGGCTCTGGACATTGTCGGCCGACGGCGGTCCCGGCCGCCTCGAGCTGACCGCCCGCGTGGTCCGCGCCGTCGATGCTTTGCGGTTTGCCGTCCTCGACGATGTTGCTCGGGCGGCCCTTGATACGGCCGTGGACGCCGCATTGCCCGCACTGCGCGCGAGTTTTCGCGCCGATGGTCGGTTTGCGCTCGATGCAGACCTTGCAAAACCGGCGTCCGTTACGGATACCGCCTCGGCCTATTGCACTTTGGTCCGTTTCGATCCGCCGGGTCTCTACAGTGACGCCTTGCTGTTGCTTGAGCGCCTGCAGGCCGCCGACGGTCACTGGTCCGAACCGGGCGCGCCGGACCAAGATGTGTGCGCGACCGCCGCCGCGGTCCTGGCTTTCGGCGCCGTCCGCACCCCGGACCCCGGCCCGCTTCCCGACCTGCTCGTGCACGTGTCCGGCATCTGGTTCACGCCTGCACTGCCGCACCCCGGCCAGACGGTGACCGTCCACGCCGTCGTCTTCAACATCGGCGCCGCCTTTGCGGCAAATGTGGCAGTCGCCTTCTTCCGGGGCGACCCGCGCGAAGACGGCGTACGGATTGGGGCTGTCCGGACCGTTGCCGCCATTCCGGCGGCCGGATCGGTCCATGTCCAAGTGGTTCTGGACACAGCCGCACTCACCGCCTCACCGCGGGTTTTCGCGACGGCAGACCCGCAAAACCAAGTTCCCGAGACGGACGAGACCAACAACCTCGCCTTTCGCCGGTTGCCTCTGGTCGGGGTGGGGCCCGCCGACGCTGCACACGGCCCGAACCTGCATTTGTCGACTGCCGGCCTCACTTTCGGCCAGGTGCATACGGACACGCTTCGCCTGACCAACCCCACGGTCGATGTCGGCGTGTTGCTCGAAAACTCAGGCGATACGGCGCTCGCCCGCACTCGGCTCGATGTTAGGGATGGCGCTGCTCCCATCGCCCGCGTCATGGCGCCAACCATTCCGGCGGGCAATGCGGTCATGGTTCACTTCCCTTGGTCGCCCGGGGCCGGCGTACACGTTCTGCGTGTGACGGGAGATGCGGCGGGTGCCGTGGCCGAATCCGACGAATCCGACAACATCGTTGATTTGACGCTCCAAGTCGTCGGCAGCATGTGCAGCGTGGCCGTCACACGTTGGGTGGATAACAAGGAGTACGACCCGCCCTGCCAAGCGTATGATGTTGTTCGCCTCACTGTCATGTCAGCCTTTTCGGACGCTGCGATCCGTCTCCGCCTGCTCGGCCCGGACGGGACCCCTCCGGAATTTGCCCCGGTTTCTTTGGACTTCCCAGGCGTTTGGCAATGGAACGCCGGCAACGCCCGGCCCGGCAGATACATCGCCCAGGCGCGTTACTTACATGCGGATACCGGCGCGCTTCTTGCCCGAGCGGAAGCCGAATTCGACGTTGCCGCCACCACGGCCCTCCGGGCTCTCCGCGTCTCCTTGCCAAGAAGGATCGTCGATGCCGGTGTGATCGATCCGCTGCCGATCACGGTCGTCTTGGAAAACGGCTCGAACCTGGATTCCCGGTGGCGAGTGTCCTGGCGCTTGCTCGATCCGGAAGGAACCCCCATGGGGGCGGCTTCCGCCCCGGAGGATGTTCAAGTTCTCGCGGCGCAATTGTCAAAACAGGTCGTTTTGAGCCGGCCTGTCACCGGCACCCTAACGCTTGCGGGGCGGTACACCGTCGAGGTTACCGCCCGGGATCTGGAGGGGGCTGTTGCGGCCCGGGCCACAGCCTGGTTCAGTTTACTGCCCCCTTTGCACCTGGGTATTCGCAACGAAGTCGTGCCCGCCCAAGTTGCCCCTCTTGGCAAAGTCCGAGTCCGGACGGTCTTGCAACTTTCCGCGGGCAACGCAGGAGATTCCCCCGACGTTCCCGTGGAAATCCGACACCTGGAAGTCACACCGCGACAGGATATTGTAGATGATGTTGCATCATCTGTCAGCATCCTCGGAACACAGGTCGTCAACAGTCTTGGGCAAATCGTACCGGACGGCACACGCATCGCCGTCAGGGCGCTTTATGGCACAATTCCATCCGGGACCGCCGCCCCCGAAGCCGACCCCACGGTCGGGGTCCGCATTCTTTCCGTCGTAAATGGGACTGTTCAGCTCGATTATGCCCCATCCGGGACCGCGCTTCCCTCCATGGAACCCCCGGACGGCGGAGGACAGTGGGACCCGAACCAGTCGGGTGCGAATGAGCATTCGGTGGTCGTCCTCCGCTTCTATCAGTACTTCCCCGACAAGGCCGACTGGCTCGGCACGAACATTGCCAACGCGGAGGTTTTTCTCAAGCGACAGTGAAAACAGGGGCTTACAGAACAGAGCATGGTTCGGCGTCACCGAAATCGGGCCACGTGAATGTCCTCAGTGGCCGCCGTCCGTTTTCCTTTGTTGTCCGTTGGGCGTCGTTCCGTCGGCCTCGGCCCGCCCCGTCTCCCGTTGTCCTTGCGACCCTGCCGCTTTCCTGCGCCCGCGGCGCCTTCCTCTTCTTCCTGCGGTCCCTGCCGCTTTCCTGCGCCCGCGGCCCTTCCTCTTCTTCCTGCGGTCCCTGCCGCTTTCCTGCGCCCACGGCGCCATCCTCTTCTTCCTGTCTTCGGGGGTTCCGGCCGCGTGTGCCGCCGTCCCGCACGTCAACGTCATGCCCGCCGGATACGCCCGCCCCGATTCACCCGTAACGATTTGGGGCACGCTTGATTTCGGCACGTTCGCTCCGCCGCCGGCGGGAACAACGTACACTTGGACATTCCAGCACGACGATGCCGTGTCGATGGCACTCGATCCGGGCACACCCCTTTCCGGGGCGGTTGCCGACTGCCGCAACATCTCCGTCACCTGCACTTTCTCCCTGGGAAGCGCCGCCACGTCCGCTTGGCTCCTGCCGACCCTCACCGTGAGCGGTCCCGGCGGAGAGGGCCGGGCCATGGGACGACTAAGGGTGGTCTCAACAGCCGATCCCCTCAGCGACACCCAGCAGGAATCCCTCGAAATAGAACGGCGGATCGCCTTGGACAAGGCCCTCCATTGGCTGTTCCTGCGCCAGGCCGCCGATGGCTCGTGGCCGTACAAGGATGCCGCAGCATGTACCGCGACCGTCTTGTGGGCCTTCGAAAACGCGGGGCACACGCCCGACGCAGATCCCGCCGTCGATGTCTACCAGGGGGCTGTCAAAGCCGCCATTGAGTACATCCTCGGGGCTTCGGAATACATGCCTATTGCCGTAACCGTCAAAGGCGATCCGGACGCTGACGGCAACGGACGCGGTATCCTGCTTGCCAAGAACAGAACACCCGCGGTTACGGGGGCCGGGATGACCGGCGCCCTCGGAGTCGATGGATACACCCATGCCATGTGTCTGGCGGCGCTCTGTGCGTCCGGAACACCGGATTACGTGACGCATACCGCACCGTTCGACAACGCCGGGGCCGGAACCCCATTGCTGGACATCGTACAGGACGCCGCCGATTTCGACGTTTGGAAACTGGGCAGAAGCGGCAGCGGCGGTTGGTCTTATGCTTATACCGATTCATTCTGGGTGGACATGTCCATAGCCAGTTGGAACTACGTGGCGTTGGAGGCTGTACGGCAGTTCGGTGCGGTAATCCCGGCTTGGGCGACAGTGTGGTGCGAAAACCTCTTGTCAATTGCTTACGTTCCCAACAAGGGGTTATTCAGTTACCAAACCGGCGCCGCGGGGCCGTCCAATGCCTCTGCCGCCACCACGGCATCCGGGCTGAGTGGATTGATCCTCGTGACCGACAATACCCGGGCTCCGGGTATCGATGCCGGAAAAACGGCCACCCAGACGTTGGCTCAAATCGGCACGCTTTGGCGGGACCTCGGCCGGAACACATATGCATTCTTCGGCGACACCTACCAAATGTGGACCGTCGCCCGCGCCCTGCGTATGGCGGGCGTCACCCACCTCAACACACCGGACGGACGTTTTGACTGGCAGAGGAATCTCGCCGCCCCCGGCGACGTGCATGAAGGTTTCCGGCCCTATCTGGTACGCACTCAAAGACCGGACGGACACTGGGAAGATGCCGGGGTGTTTCATTATCCCGACGAACTCACCACGGCTTGGGCCATACTCTGCCTTTCGGAAGGCGTGATCGGACCGGACGCCGTCTGGCGTGACGTGGAGGTGACGGTTTCCCTGCCTGCCGATACCGGGAACGAACTCGCGGCAGGCTCGTTCGCGGAACAGGGACCCCATGTGTCGACCAACGGTTCGGAGCGCCGGCTCACTTGGTTCATCGGAGACGTGAGCGAGGGCCGATCTTTCGATCTCTCCTTCGATCAGATTCTCGACCGCATCGTTCCCGGGGAATTCCGCAGGGTCCAGAACAGTCTGACGGTTTCGTGTTTCACGCGCCGGTCTCAGTTTGTGGAAGATGTCCGCGGCCCGCTCGGAGTGTCTGTCGCACCGTCGCTGTACAGCTTGACTGTCACGGCGGACCGGGACGCCTACGCACTGGGCGACACCGCCCGTTTTACCGTCGATCTGGACCTGCCAAAGGGGCAGCGCTTTCAGCGCATCGCTTCGCCGATCACAGGCAGGTATGTTCTCGAACCCGACCTTGCGGACCCCGCAGCAAGTTGGACCGTACTTGAGTTCGACGTACTCAACTCAGAGGCGTTCGATGCGGCGGATAGGCCCGTGGCCATTCGTGTCCGTAGCGCCCCCACCCGGGCGGCCCTCGCTCAAGCCGCCTTCTCCGCGCCCATCACCACCCCCGGCCAAAACATCCCTTGCCCGACCGGGCGCCTCTTGGAACTCGACGTAGCTCTCACTGCAAATGCCGCAGGTGTTGTGCCGGAAATCGGGTTCGTCACCGTATGGTACAACACCGGCCCGGCGCGCGTGTTCCTCGATGTTCGCGCACCGGACGGGGCCGTGGCGGATACACCCGCCGCGTTCAACCTGTTTCCCGGCGACTACGGAACGACCCTTCGGCGTTCAGTCGAGTGGACCGTCCGCAACCTGCCGTCGGATTCGAGGGGAACCGTCCGCGCACGCCTGATTCTGCGGGACGACGCCCCCGCGGCCACGGCCTCAGACGATTTCGACGTCACCGCCGCCGATCCCGCCGGCGTTCTCGACACCGCATTGGCCGCGAACAACTCGACGTACCCTCCCCACACCGGGGCGGTGTTCACCACTGTCCTGCGAAATCTGGACGCGGAACGCGTGCTCGAAGACCTGCGCATCGTGCTGGATCTGCTCGATCCTCAAAACCGTCCGGTTGCCGATGGACGCTTTTCTTTTCGCGTTCCCCGGCTCGTCCCCGGGGGGGAAACGGTGCACAGCGTCACGTGGAACACCCAAGATCATACGCCTGGAACGTGGCGAGTTCGTCAGGTCGTCACCGACACGAACGGGACTCTCCTTGCCACAACCGAAATCAATGTCGCCATCGGCGGGAACGGGGCCCTCCAAACGGCGTTGGCCGGGCAGATAGAAACGCGGCCGCGGACGATTGTCCATCCGGCGAGGTTCGCCGTCGATTGGACCGTCGAGAACCGCGGAAATGCCACACTCCGGAACTTCCGGATCCAACTTACCATCTCCCCGGAACCGGGCGCCAGGAGTCGGGGGTGGCGCTCCCTCGCGCAATCCGAGGAAATTGCCGAACTGGCAGTCGGGGACTCGATCACCGGGACATGGGCAAACCTGCCGTCATCCGATCTGCCGGAAGGCCCGTATCTCGCCCTGTTCGAAGCGATTCAAGGCCGAGGCAATCCCACGGCACTCGACACCGCCCCACTCACCGTTCGAGATCGGCCCACCGACACAGTCCCACCCACCACCGTTCACGACTATGCATCCGACGGGACCTGGATCAACCACGATGCCCGCATCACTCTCACGGCCGCCGACAATCCCGGGGGCTCCGGGGTCAAACATACGTCGTGGACTCTGGGCGGTGTTACAACCACGGGTACCACCATCACGGTCTCCAGCGAGGGCATTTCGGTCGTCACCTTCCGCAGCGAAGACAAGGTCGGTAATTTGGAAACCGACAGTGCTCTGACCATCAAGATTGACAAAACCGCGCCCACGGTGACCGCCGCACTCCATCCGGCCCCAAACGCCAATGGGTGGAACAACTCGGACGTCACGGTCACGTTCCAGGCCGCGGACATGCTCTCCGGCATCCAGTCCGTCACTTCCCCGGTCACGATCAGTTCCGAAGGGGCGGGACAAGCGGTCGCCGGCCGGGCCACCGATGCCGCCGGCAATGTCGCCACGCTCACCGCAACCGTCAATATCGACAGGACCACGCCTGTCCTCACGGTCGCCGGCGTCACGGATGGCCAAGTCACCAATCGGGACGTCATCCCGGTCGTTGCCGTCCTCGAAGATCATCCGGACGCTAACAGTTTTGCCTTGGACGGACAACCTTTTGTTTCCGGGACGAGAGTGCGCACAGAGGGTTTGCACACGCTCCGGATTACCGCAGTGGACCTCGCCGGGAACACCGCCACCCAGACCGTCCGTTTCACCATCGACCGCACGCCGCCCACCACCACGCACGACTATGCATCCGCCGGGGTCTGGGTCAATCACGACGTCCATATCGCCCTTGTCGCCATCGACAATCCCGGCGGCAGCGGGGTGAAGAAAACCTCGTGGACTCTGCGCGACATCACAACCGCCAGTGCAATCATCACGGTTCCCGACGAAGGCGTCGCGACCATCGCGTTTCGCAGCGAAGACAATGCCGGCAACATCGAGCCCGACCGCACGGTCACAACCAAGGTCGATAAAACCCCGCCCGTTTTGACCGCCCGGTGCGACCCCGCCCCAAATGCGAACGGCTGGAACAACACGGCCGTTACGGTTTTTTTCGCAGCGACCGATGCTCTCAGCGGCGTTTCATACGTGACCGGCGCGCGGACAGTTTCGGCCGAAGGGACCAATCTCCGTGTCGCCGGAAACGCCGCAGACCTCGCAGGCAACACCGCGGAAACGACGGTCGTACTGAACATCGACACGACCGCGCCCGCGATCCGCGATCGCAGCCCGGGCAGCTCAGCGGTCGACGTGCCCCCTGATGCAACCGTATCCGCAATCCTGCACGACGACCTTTCGGGAATCGGGACCGGAACGATCCGCACCGAACTGAACGGCACACTCGTCGCCCACACGTTCGCGCCGCTGACAGGCCTCCTCATCATTACCGGGGGACAACTGTTGCCCGGGGAAGTGAATTCGGCCGAAGTGACGGTCGAGGACGCCGCGGGAAACCGCTCCGAGGCTCAATGGTCATTCACGGTCCGCCGCAATGAACCGGCCCGACTTCCCGTCCTGTTCGGCAATCCTTCGGACTCGCACAGCATCGGCGTCGTACTTGCCGGGCTCGGCACCGCCGTTCGCGGAGCGATCCACAGCAACGGGGACGTCCGTATCACCGGACGCTCCCTGAGAATCGAAGGACGAATTTCCGCTACGGGCAGGGTGCGGATGAGCGGGCTGTTTGACGGCGGCGGACAGGTCGCCGAGCAATGCACCCTACTGCCCTTTCCGCGCTTCGCCCCCCAGGCGTATCTTGCCAGGGCACAATTCGTCCACGACCGCTCCCTCGTGCTCCGTACTCAGGCCAGCCTGCCTGAAGGTATTCATTTCGTCCGGGGCGATGTGCTTATTCTCGGTCCCGTACACGCGCACGCCACCATCGTTGCCGAAGGCGATATCATGGTATTTTCGCGCAACGCCCGGATCGAACCGTTCGACACCGAAAACGACATGCTCTTCTTTGCCCTCGGCCGCCGTGTCTGTATCGCCGGTGTCAGCAACTCGTTGACGGGACTCATTTATGCGCCGGACGCCCGGATCGAAGCCGGGGGTCGTTTCAATCGATTCGAACAGGCGCGAATCTACGGCCGTCGGATCCTCGTTACGGCGTCTCGGACCACCATCGCCGGGCCGCCTGCAACCCGGCAACAGGCCGTCGGCCATCGAATGCCGTTTGCCGTAATGGAAAGGCGAGTGGTCCCCCAACTCCGATGGACCGGGCGGGCCGACGCTCCCGGTTTTCAGGGGATTATCACCCCATTGGATAAAGGAGGGCTGGGCGGTAGGTGAAGCGCAACCGATCCAAGTACCCACTTCTTTTCTGCGCCCGGCGGCGGAGTACCGGCGTGATCCTGACCGCCGTGTCGCTGCCGCTGCTGACAAACATGGGGCCCGCACTGGCTTTCGCGACCGCCCGGCATGTTGCCGCCGCTGAACGGGCGCGGCGCCATGCCATCGGCATCGCCGAAGATCCCGTCACCGCCTTGCATCGGGACATCCTCCCCAGACTCGACGTTCTTACAAACGCCGTGTCCGATTCCCGACCGACCCCGGCTCAACGCCGCGAACTGCGCAGGATTCGTGCGGACCTGCGCCAGGTGCGCCACGCACTCGCCCGCAGGTTGGCAAATCCACACACGCCCGCGGCTCGGATTGCGGCCCACCGTATCCTTGCGCGCCTCGATACTGAAATTGCCCACCTCTCATCTTCCCTCAGCGCCTCCCCTTCCGTTTTCCCCTTTCCAGCTTCTTCCTCTGCTTGCCGCCCCCGCCGCCTTCCTGCGCCTGCGGCGCCTTCCTCCTTTTCCTGCGGCCCCCGCCGCCTTCCTGTGCCTGCGGCGCCTTCCTCCTTTTCCTGTGGCCCCCGCCGCCTTCCTGCTTCCATTCCCCACTGGAGCGACCGGCCCCTTGCCGCTCTCTCCGATATGCTCCTGCCCGACCTCTATTCCGCCGCGCCAAGCCCGCTGGCCGGCCCCCCCGTCGCCGCCGATCTCGCGATCTCCGCGCCGCAGACGTCATCAGCCGCGGCAGTTCGGGCACTGGCGGCCCAGCTCGAAACCCCGGTGAAGATCTTCGAGCATTTCCGCAACCATTTTATTTACGAACCGTACTTCGGCGCGGTCAAAGGCGCCGACCGCACCATCGTCGAGCGGGCGGGCAGCGACGTCGACATCGCTTCCGCGCTCATCAGTGTACTCCGGACCGCCGGGGTCCCTTGCCGGTACGTGTACGGTACGATCCGCCTCACTCGCTCCCAGGCCGCTTCCTGGCTGGGAGTGGAAAACGAGGCCGTTCCGGACCTGCTCGCCGCCGCCGGTCTCCCCTTCCAACTTGCCTCCGACGAATCCGGCAGCGACGTCCTTCTCGATCACGTCTGGGTCGCTGCCTGGATCGATTACCTGCCGTACCGTGGCAGCACCCCGCCTGCGAACTCCGCAAACGGGGCGCCCGGCGCACATGGCGATTTCTGGATCGAACTCGATCCGTCGTTCAAACAGCACACGTTCATCCCACTCCGCGGGGTTCGCAACCTCGAAGCCGATATCGGCCTCGATACCGCCGCTTTCCGCGCCAACGTGCGCGCCGCAACGGTCCGCGACATCCTACCGGAAACCCCCGGCCTCGCCAACGGGTCGCCTTTGCCGGGCGACGATAACGTCACGAGCTTGCCTCGGAACTTCATTCTCGACCACGTAGCCGATGCCGCCCAGCGCATCTACGACCGTATGACCCACGACGAACTCACCCTCGACACCGTCTTTCGCCGGCGGGTCATTGTGGATGAATCCTGCGGCCTCCTTCCCTGTGCCGACCTCTATCGGATCGAGGCCCGCGGCGGCGCTTGGGCCACGATTCCCGAGGCACTCACTGCGCGCGTGTCTCTCGCGATCACCGACCGATTCGGCCATGAGCTGCTGACTTGGGACGCACTCCAGGCAAGCGTCCTGGATCACCGCCTCACGCTTGCCTGGACCGCCGCCACGGACGCCGACTGCGCGGAGATCCAGGCATGGACGGCGGCCGGCCCACAAGGCCCATTCCCCGCTTGGCGCGTTCGGGTCCTCCCCCGTCTCCTTCTCGACGGAGAGCCCGTCGCCGGGGGTGCGCGACCGATCAAGCTCGGGGCCAACGTCCGCCTCGACTGGCGGTTCCTCGGCGCGGGGGCCGACCCCGCGCTGTTTCCCAACCCCGACGCGCGCCGCACTCGACGCGTCGGAGACCGGCTCCCGGCGGGGGCGCTCGCCGCGTTTGTTTTCGATGCCGGACGCATCGCCGCCGTCGATATCGCCGCCGCCGATGCCGAACTCCCGAGCAGAAACGCGGGCCTCGATCAATTCCTCGATGCCGTCGGTCGTGCTTGCTTTTACCAAGCCGACCGCTTCACCCCGGTCACTGCGGGCCTCCTGAACCTGTTCGTCCTGCGTCGGCCGTCGCTCATTCGCGTTTCCACCGGGTTCCGGGTCGAGACGCTCTACGATCTACCGTTCACCGTCGAACCCGGCCCCATCGATCTGCGGATCGTGCGCAGCGCCTTCACCGTTTCGCCGCTCTCGCTTCCGGACGCCGACGTGTTTCATCCGGGGTCCGAGGGCGGTCCCGCCGCGGACCGCGCGCTGGCCGCTGCCGTTTTTCCCATTCTCGACGCCCTCGTCGGCTCCGTGCTCGCCGCAAACACGCTTCGGCAAATGACCGGGACACCGGCCGCCTCGCCGCTGCAGCTCCTCGCCGCCGCTTCCGCTGCGTTGATTCCCATTATCGGTCTCGTTCCAACCCCGGGACCGGACGACATCCTACCCGCCACACCCCTCGACGACAGCGTATTCGACGGCCTCGGCCTCGATCTCGACGCGGCGGGACGCAGTGTCGTGCTCGGTGCCCTCAACCAGGGCGCCACGGTTGTCTTTCCGCGCACGTCGGTCGCCGCAGCCGGCAGACGCTTCGAGTCGGTCGTTGCCGTCTACCCCGCGGACGGCGCCACGGACTTGATGCTGATCGACGCCGACTCCGGCGCCGTCCGCACTGCCGGGGCTGCCACCGCCCCGGTTTCGGCCCCGACGCTCGTGCCGGACCTGCTCGATCCGGCCGCGCTGCCGGAAACCCCCGCGAACTTCGCAACCGCCGCACACGCTTGGCTCGCGGCGCTCCACGACGCCACATTCAGCACGGGCGTCTCGTACGTCCCCGCTATGGCGCACATCAAGAACTTCCTCGCCATGCCGGACCGTGCAGTCGCCTCCGATGCACCCGTGCGTCCCGCGGTCTCCGCACTCAAACTCACCGCGGCGGCCATCGCGCTCTGGGGCCGGATCGAAACCGTGTCCAAACAGCCTCTGATCGTAAACGTGCATTCGCCATCCAACCTCTTCTCTCCGAATGACGACGGTGTCCAGGACGCCTTTGCGCTCACCGCAACCGTGCTCAATGCGACCGCCTGGACTCTGCGCATCACCGACGCCCAAGGCCGCGAACTCCGCACGTTCACCCCGGGCGACAATCTCGGTGCCGATGCGGGCAACCCGAACATCGTCCGTGTTCAATGGGACGGACGCAACGCCGCGGGCGCGCTCGCTCCGGACGGCCCATGCCTTTGGACCCTCGCCGTCCAGGGGGAAGGCGCGGCGGCAGTCGGCGACGCCGTGGTGCTTGATGCCACGCCGCCCGCTGCGGTACTCAGCCTCGATTCTCGCACCAGCCACGGCACGACTGTGTTCACCTTCCGCGGCACGGCCGACGACGCCAATCTCGACGCATGGACCCTCGAACTCCGTGACGCCGCCACGGACGCACCCGTCGCCGCGCTCGATCCGGCCGACCTCCTCCCGACCGAAGGCAATCTGCCGGTCACCGACGCCCGGTTCCTGACGATCAATGAAACCCGCCTGCCCAACGGCACATATTACGCCCTGCTCTCCGTCGCGGACAAGGCCGGAAACACGAGCATCACCCGCACCGCCGGGACGTTCGCCGTCAACCACCCCGCCCCGGACGCGACGCCCCCCGAAATCAGGCTCTCCGGCCCACCTGTCGAACCCGACGCCGGCGTGCTGCGCGGTAAGGTCCCGGTCTCCGTCAGCGCCGTGGACGCCGGCGGCATCACGTCCATCGAACTCTTGCTCGACAACCAAACCGCGGCGCGGACAGACCCGGGTCGCAGCTCTCTCGACTACCAAATCGATTGCACCAAACTGGCGGACGGCGTGCATACCCTCGGGGCCTCGGCCACGGACGCTGCCGGGAATACAGCGCAATCTTCGACGTTCACGTTCCTCACCAGTCAAATCGTCCCGGACGCCACCCCGCCCACGCTCACCGTCGGCGCGCCCGACTTCGCAACGGCCGCCAACCCCGCACACATCGTCGCCCGCGCGGTGGACAACCATGATCTCGCCCGCATCGACTGTCTTGTGGACGGCGCATCCACGGCATTGCAAACATTTGCCGTCGGCACGACCGAGGGCAGACTCGAAACCGATATCGATCCCGCCGTAATCATCGGTGGAAACCACCGGGTCGAGGTCTGGGCCGAAGATCGCGACGGAAATCGCACTGTCGCCTTGCTCGCCGTCAATCGCACCGCTACTCCGGACGCCGTCCCTCCAACTGTCGCGCTCACTACATCCGCGGACTCCGCAACCGGTCCGGTCACCGGTCCCGTCCAAGTCCATGTCGCCGCCGCAGACGACTCCGGCATCCGCCGTATCGCCGTCCTGCTCGACGGCGCCGAGATCGCGGCAATCAGCGCCCCGACCGGCGCAGCCCTGCTTGATGTCGTCCTCTCGCCGGAACTCCTGGGCGACGGCGCCCATACCATCTTGGCGTGCGCCGCGGACGTCGCCGGAAATCTGGCGGACTCCGCACCCCATCGAATCCTTACCGATAACCCCGTCCGCCGCTTCATCATCACCCCGCAGCAGATCGTCCCGGGCCTGCCCACCGGCGCAAACATCACCGTGCACGCGCTCCTGCGCGCCGCCGCCGACTGGCGCATTCGCTTCCATGGCCCGGCGACCATCCCCGACATCACCGGACATTCCGCGGCCATCCATCGGAGCATCGACCTGACCCCGTACCGCGACGGCGCGTTCACCGTCGAACTCGATGTCCGCGGGGTCGACAGCGTCTCGACCGCGAGTTTCACAAAAGACCTGGTCACCGGCCCCCCAATTGCGGAATTCGTCAATCTCGACTTGCCCGCACTTCTCGACGACGGCTCGCAGCCGCCGGTGCGCATCCGCGACGGACTCCTCGAACTGCAGGGGACTGCCGATGATCCCGACGCCGCGGACGCCGTGTCGTGGAAGATCGAATTATGCAGACCCGACGGCATACTCGTCCGCAACGTGACGCCCGATGCCGACGCTTCGGGCCGGCACACGGGCCGCGTGCTGCACAACGCCGGCGATACGTTGCCCGCCGACGCCCAACGCGCGTTCGGGACACTCGACTTCACTCTCGTGCCCAACGGCGTGTACGACCTCGTGCTCACCGTCTACGGCGGTGCGGATTCCGCAACTGCGTCCGTACCGATTGCGCTCGATTCTCAACTCAAGGTGGGCGCGTTCCGGTTCAGTCAGCAGGACTTGACCGTGCCTCTGCCCGGTCTTTCGATCATCGTGGCCCGGTCGTACGACTCGATCGTCGCCAACACGGGAGAGCAGGGCGATTTCGGGCCCGGCTGGGCCATGGCCGTCTCGGATATTCGGATGGAAATCGATGAGCGGCGTGCTTCGACCCAGGATACCGACGGCAATCCGTTCTCAAAACGCAACGGCGGCGGACGCGACGTCACCCTCACGCTCCCCAACGGCCGCCGCACCACGTTCTACTATCGCATCCAACCGGCCGGCTGGTTCACCTATCGGGCCGCGTGGAAACCCGGCCCCGGCGTGCACGCAGCGCTCGAACCGACCTGTTCCCCGAAAATTATTGCCCTGCCGGGTCTCGATCCGTACTGGGAAGCCGCCGGACTCGAAACCCCCATGGACAATTTCGAATTCCCCGGATTTGTCCTCACCATGAAAGACGGTACGCGCTATATCATCGACCGCGAAGACACCGGCGCGTTCTTCGAGGACGCCTGGACCGCGACCGTACCCTACATCCAGACCTGGGGAACGGCGCACCTGCGCCGAATCGAGGCGCGCAGCGGCGCACGGATCGAGTTCCGACCCGACGGTTCCGGCGTCGACCATTACAACGCCGCAGGCGAGAAAACCGTCGCCGTCGTGTTCGAACGCGACGCTTCGGGCCGAATCACCGCCGTGTACGCCCGAAGTGCGCTCGACGCCGAAGGCAAGCCGTCCGGCCCGCCTACGGTCCGCTATACGTACGGCGCCAACGGCAATCTCGTCAAAGTCGAACGCCTTGTAGACCGCACCGATCCCACATCGCCCGCGTATCGCACTGTCGAGTACCTGTACGAGGCTCCGGACTTCCCGCACTACATCACCGGCATCAAAGACGCGCGCGGTATTGCTCCGCTCCGCACCGAAGTCGATGCCGACGGACGCCTCGTCGCACTCCTGGACGCCGACGGCAATCGCATCGAACTGGATCACAATCTCGCCGAGCGCGTCGAAACCGTCACCGACCGCATGGGCAATCCGACCGCCTATGTCTACGACGCCCGTGGCAATGTCACCATGACCGTGGACGCGCTCGGCAACCGCACCACCCGCACCTACGATGACGCCGGGAACGAACTCACCGTCACCGACCCCTTGGGACACACGGTTTCCCACACTTGGGACGCGGAGGGAAACCGCACCAGCATCACGGACCCGTTGGGTAACACTACGACCTATGTCTACGACAGTTACGGAAATGTCTTGAGCACGACCGACCCCCTCGGAAACACCACCACCAACACGTACGATGCCGACGGTAATCTCGTGGCCGTCACCGACGCACTCGGCAACACCGCCCGCACCGAATACGACCGGGACGGACTGCCCGTCGCCTGGTTCGATGCGGCGGGCAACCGCGTTGCGGAGTTCGCGTTCGACCGGACCGGAAACCTGGCCTCCGTGATCGACGCCAACGGCGTCACCCGCAACTTCTCTTACGACGCCGACGGCAATCAAACCGGTATTTCCTGGCAGTGGGTGAACCCCGACGATCCCACCGATGTCCGCATTGTCGCAAGCCGCGCCGTGTATGATGCCGCCGGCCGTCTCGTCCAAACCGTCGATCCGGACGGCAATGTCTCTACCACTGAATACGATGCCGCCGACAAGCCCGTCCGCACGACCGACATGTTCGGCAATGTCACCGAAATGACCTACGACGCTCGAGGCAACCTTGTCCAAACCCTTTATCCGGACGGCACCGTCACCCGCGCCGTCTACGATGAAAACGGGCGCGCCGTTGTCAGCACCCGCCGCGCTTCCGTCCCTGGCGGCCCGGGCGCCGCACCGTCCGTATCCGTGACGTTCCCCGTCGCAACCCGCACTGTGTTCGATGCTTTGGGCCACGCCGTGCGCACGGAACAACTCGAAAACGCCGTGATCGAACTCGTGCAACAGCGTGGCACGGGAAGTGGCGCAGGCGTTCCGCCTGCGATGCGCGACAGAGAGATTGGCGCGGTGCGTTCCGTCTTTATCTCCGCCGCCGCCGTCCGCTCGACCACTTCCCGAACCTACGACGCCGCAGGTCGGGTAATCGAGGAAACCGACGGCTCCGGGGCCGTCCACCGCTATGAATACGATTTGGCGGGTCGCCGGACCGCCGTCGTTCGCCTCGTGCCGTCGACGACCCGTGGCGAAGGCCTCGAATTCGTGAGCCGCACGGAGTACGAGTTCGATGCCGCGGGTCGCCAAGTCCTGGTCCGCGACCCGCACGGCGCGGAGACTCGTTTCGTCTACGACGCCTGTGGCCGCCGCACGCGAACCATTCTCCCCACCGATGCAACCACGTCGACCTCCTACGACAAATGCGGGCGTCGCAGGGCCGAAACCGACGCCAACGGCAATACCCGCAACTTCGAGTACGACGTCCAGGGTCGCCTCACCGCCGTCCTCCTGCCCCCGGTTGTCGATCCGGACACGGACGCGACCGTCCGTCCCCGATACGAGTACGAATACGATGCCTACGGTCGCCTCCGCTCCATCGCCGACCCGAAAGGGCGTGTCACCCGTTTCACCTCCGATTCGCGCGGTCGCCGCACTTCCCGCACACTGCCCATGGGACAGACCGAGACCAGCCATTACAATCGCTTCGGCCAACTCACCCATCGGTTCGATTTCAAGGGCCAACTCACCCTTTGCGTTTACGACTCTCTCGGGCGCATTCGGCGCAAGCAACTCTTCGGCGCCGGCACGCTCGAAGGACTCGCCTTTCCCAATCCGCTGCTTGGCGCTCCCGCCGAAAACATGCCCGTTCTCCCTGCTCCGGACGAAGAAATCGTCTACACTTACGACGATTGCGGCCGGCAGTCCCGCATCACGGAGAGCAGACCCCGGGCCCCACCCTCGGGGCGTGTTGCATTGCGTCGAGTTCCCCGCGGCAATGCGTCCTCCAGGGGCCCCCGTACCCTCCGCATTACTGATTTCACCTACGACGATCGGGACTGTTTGCTTCAGGTCGCCTCTCCCGAAGGGACCGTGCATTACGAGTATGACCGTGTCACCGGCCGCCGCACCCGGACATGGACCGCGAACACTGATACCGCATACGCTTACGATGCGCTCGGGCGCCTCATCGGCGTTACGGTCGCCAAACGCAACGGCCAGGCCCTGGTCGATCCGCAAGTCACGGCATACCAATACACCGACACCGACCGCACCGCTGCCGTGCTCCGCCCCAACGACGTCCTCACCACTTACGCGTACGACAACGCCGGTCGGCTCGGCAGCGTCACCCATGTCAACGCCGCCGGCGACATCCTTGCCGCCTTCGACTACACCCTCGGCCCCGACGGCCGCCGCACCGGCGTCCAGGAGAAGATCAGAGGGAGCGATGCGCTCCGAACCACGACAGTCTCTTACGCCTACGACGCTCTCAACCGACTCACACGGGAGAGCACCACAGGCGTCCCGTCCGTGTCGGGTTCGGCTTCCGGTTTCTCCGCGTCTTACACCTACGACCTCTGCGGCAACCGCATTCGGACCGAAACCGACCGCAACCGCGACGGCCTGCCCGAAACCGTCGCCTACGTCTATAACCCGAACGACCAACTCCTGACCGCCGCGTCATCGCTTGCATCGAAAGGCGTTACCGCGTATGATTACGACGCCAACGGTTCCTTGACGTTCGAACAGAACGCAACCACCGGCGAACACGCCGCATACGAGTACAGCCTCGAGGAGCGCCTGGTTTGGGCTGCAATCCATCGGTTCGACAAGGACGCGGGCGACGCCGAGCACACGGTCGATATCGCGACCTCGTGCCGATACGACGCCAGCGGCTTTCGCATCGCCGAAGACGCAACCCTGAGCGTGGACGGCGGCGCTCCTGTGGACCGGTCCCGCACGTTTTTGCCGGACGCCGAAAACCCGACCGGTTACACCCAGGCCCTCGAAGAAACCACCGCCGCCGGCCTGGACCGCTCGTACACCATCGGCGACCGAATCCTGGCTCAGACCGACGCAGGTGGCACGTCTTGGCTCCTTCCGGACGGTCACGGCTCCACCCGCCTGCTGACCGACGCAACCGGCGCGCTCACCGACCGCTTCCGGTACGACGCCTGGGGCAATGTGCGGACTCCGCAACCGAACGCTGTGACTCCGCCGCGAACCCCGCACCTTTACACCGGCGAGCACTTCGATTCCCTTCTCGGCTTCGAGTATCTTCGCGCCCGCTGGTACGCCCCCGCCCTCGGGGCCTTCACACGCATGGACCCGTATCCCGGCAGCCCTTCGGCCCCGACCTCCCTCCACCGCTTCGCCTACGCCGCAAGCGACCCGGCGAACGCCTTGGACCCGAGTGGAATGATGACGCTTTCGGGCCTGCTTTCAGGCGTGAGCATTGCCGCGTCACTGGAAGGGGCTATTCAGCCGGCAGCAATGAACATGTATGCGGCAATGAAAAAGACCAATGCGATCCAGGATGCTCTCTTGATCCTCGCCCGAAGCGACCTCGACGCCATCCGAATGTTCCATTTGAGAAATCAGATGATTCTTCAAGGACTCAGACTGATTGGTTCCCTGTTGGCCCTCGGTTTTGACGACCCTCGAGCGATGCGGCAGTTCTTCGCGGCGCTGGTCATCACCGGCATCGTGGCGCCGTTTCTTGGCAAGGCGGTATTCAGTGCGGGCAGATGGGCGGGCGCACGATTCGGGCCGTCTTTCAAGACGGCCGTCTCGTTTGCGTACGGCACGGGGGTTCGCGCCGCCAGGGGTGCTGTTTCCCTGATTTCACAAATGGGCCGGGCTGTTGGGAGTAAGGTCAGTTTCCGCGTCCTCGATCTTGCCCGGGTTTTTGCGGCCAGGATCGGCGTGGCCGGGCGGTTGACGCTATTTACATCTGAACTCAGGAACCATTTCTGC